>NZ_JBEFTX010000002.1:0-565750 GCF_040195635.1 Actinopolymorpha sp. B11F2
CCCGACCGGAGACCCAGTTGGAACACCCCGGACAGCGAGGTCCGGGGAATCACCACGCCCTCACACCCGCCAAGACACCCACCACTCCTCAAGCCCCGACTACCAAGCCGATCGGTGGATCCGGGCTTAGAGTACGGGCGCAAACAAGACGCGACACGACGGCACCAGCCAAACGCGATGTCGAGCTCGCATCGAACTCAGTCGCCCGGTGGCCGCGACGGTAGAGATCGGAGTGCGCGACCGGCGGTCGAATCCGCAGGTAGAAGCGAGACCAGTGCGTCCTGCACCTCGCTCACGCCTCGGGTCTGCTCTGCACGTATCCCCAACTTTCTAGCCGCCAGGACATGGTCGTTGCAGTCGTCAAAGAAGAGAAGCCGGTCGGCAGTCATGCCGATCGTGCGAATTACGTGGTGGTACATCTCCGGATCAGGTTTCATCATCCCTAGCTCGTGCGATACAAAGGTCCAGTCGAAGTAATCGACGATCCCCCAACGGTCGAGATGCTGTTGCCAGTGCGCCGGGTTAGTGTTGCTCAGGCATCCCATCCGGATGGTCCCGTGAAGGCTGCGAACCAACTCGACCGATCCCGCAAACGGTCCGGCGGACCATCGAGCAAAGTCATCCACAAACTCGGCGGGCGTGAGATCGAGTCCCCAATCCCTCACAACACCTTCACCAAAGGCGTCGGCATCGCACTGCCCACGTTCGAAGGCCTGTACCCACTTCGACGTAACCCATTTCGAGCGCAGCGCCGGGCCATCCTCTTCGCCGGACAGTTCGGCTAGCCGTTGAAGCCCCGCCGAAATTCATCAGCACGCCGCCGAGGTCGAATAAGATTGCGTCGGGCCTCGGGCTGTCGGTCTCACTCACGATGGCTCCCTTCATAGCTCACACAGCTCCGTTCGATCGCCGAGGAACGACAGGCTCACTTCTTTCCGGTATGGCTGACCTGCCCGGAGGAAGAGCTTGTCAGGCGTGTCGCGCTACCGGCAAGGGCCGAGCGGCAGAAGATGATCGACCCCGACAGCCTGCTTCAAACGCTACGCACCAAGGGTCTGTTTCCCGCTCCGCCAGACGCATTGGTCCTCGACACCTCCACGATGCCTCCGCACGCGGCTGCAAAGCGGGTCATCGACTGGGCCCGTGAGGACAGGTGAGCATGGGTTCCGCCGTGTAGCGCGTGGCCCGTCGTGCCACCCTCGTGTCCCAAGCCGGGAGCCGAGCATGGTGACAGCAATCAGTGACGGTCACGACAACCGACCCCGACGCAGGGACACTCAACGCTCAGGTCGGCCTGAGCGACCGATACGACGGCCTTGGTGACTGTCCTCATCGCGAAGCGCGCAATACCAGCACTTGCCATCCGCACCACGACCGCGAACAACCTAACTCGTTCAGACGGCACGTCATGAGCGTGCCAGATCAATTCAGCGGTGTAGTCGGCAACGGATGGCGGCTACAACAGCTGCTGCAGCAGAGGAGGCGTACGTCGTCGCCATGAGTGCGCCGGCATCTCCCTCGACGATTCCGAACCTGCCGCCGACGGCGAGGACGACGCCGACGGAAGACTTACCCCTACACTCCAGGACCGCAAAATACATTTCCTTCCGGGTCCGCCCAAACCCAATGGATGGACGACGCCTCTTCGGGCTGGGTGATTCTCTCGACCCGGCGAGCGCCAAGCCGCTCCAGCCGTGAGACCTCCGCCTTAACCTGATCCGCCGTGGGCAGGACGCCGGGCCCAGGTGGAGCCATACCAAGGTCGAGATGGAACCTGTTGCCCTTCGACGTACCGGCGCCGTGCTGGACATGCTGGTTGATCCCCTGACAGGAAAGACGCGGCCAGCCACCGCTCGGATCATTGAGCTCGACCCATCCCGGCGAATCCTCCACCACGACATAGCCGAGTACGTCGGCATAGAAGCGTGCGAGTCGCTGAGGATCCGTCGAGTCGAGCACGACTCCAGCCAAGAATCCACGTACATTCATCGAAGCCTCCCAATGCGATGACGTCGGCTATAGGCAGACGAGGCTACGAGGGTCACCCTGACATCTACTGTCAGCAGCCATTGTTCCCTGCGGCCGGCAGGGGCGGCGTGATGCAGTCAACCACCACCACCGGGTCGACCCCACATGAACACGCGTGGGCGAGCTACAGGCGCCCGACCTGGGAGCCTCCCTCACGTGAGGGGTCGAGCTGACCGTCGTCATGCCATACACGTGATCAGACCAGGTACGCCGAGATCGAGCCGTCGATGCGCACGCCGTACACATGGGGCCCGCCAGCATGTGAGGGCCAGTGCAGGGAGCCACCACTGCCGACGCCTCACTCGACGTCATACGGATTCTTCAGCTTCTCCACGAGGTCAGCGGGGGGAATGCATTCCCAGACCCACGCTGCCCGTCCAAGCGTGGGAAGCATGTTGAGCTCGGCGTCTGAGAGCGGGCGGACCGCCTGGTAGCCGTAGAGAACGGCCGCTCTAAAACGTTCGGGAATCCGGGTGTAGTAGTAGGCGAGGTCATAGGCGCGCCAGCCGTATCCGCACAGGTCGAAGTCGAACCAAGTGACCTGTCCGCCGTCGGTGAAGTGAATGTTGAGAACCTGCGGATCGGCGTGGATGACACCCCAACCGCCCGGCCCAGGCTTGAACGCCTGCAGCCGGCGCCTGATTTCCGAAACGTGACCCCGGATGAACTCGACGGCGCCCGAATCGGACTCCCTGGCTGAGGCTTCCAATCTCTTCAAAGGGCGATCCAGAAGATGTCGTTCGTCGAGCGCATACCGGTTGTACATGGTCCGAAACCCATCGCTCGCGACATGGATCGCGGCAAGCGTCTGGCCTACCCGGCGAGCGTGCTCCTCGGTGTCGGCACCGGCGCGACCCGGAGCCCAGGTGAAGAGTACGCAGTAGCGGTTCCCGGTCGCCGTCTCGATCAAGCCCAGGGAGTCGCCGTCGCGACGTCGTACCGAGACCGACACCGGCACGCCTTCAGCGTGGAGGTGGTCCAGCAGGCTGAGTTCAAATCGAAGGTCACCTTCGCCGGCAATCCATGGCTTGTTCTGTCCGTGCAGCCTGAGCGCGTAGCAGGATCCATCGACCTCGACCGCGTAGGTGTCGTTGAGCCCTGACTCCATCAGCCGACAGCCGGTTGGGATACCGACGTCGTACTCGGTCGCCACCATACGAACAAGGTCATCCATCGCACCTGCCCGGTCGTGAGAGTTCATCCATTCTCCCTGCGCGGTGTAGTTGCCAGCGCCATCCGTCGATCTCGCGATCCATACCGTACGCGCCCCCAAGGGCTCGACTCATCGTCCGAGACCGGGACGGCAGGAAGTCGCTGCGCCCGAGAACGGACTCATAGCGCGTGGGTCGGCGCGTGCCATCCCACGTGCAACAACGGGCGGTCAATGAGGGTCATGAACGGGCAACTGCGGGCAGTCACGCTCCGCCATGTGGCCTGGTCAAGGTGGTGGGCAGGGACGGCAGCACTCGGTGATGGGCGTGTCGTAGATGTGTAGTGCGGTCATCGCGTGATCCTTCGATCTGAGTTCCCGCTCATATCAAAGAAGATCAACGCGATGACCGCGAACCCGAGTAGTACACCTGACCGGTTTCTGCACGAGCAGCTGGCGTCCGCGTCGCCGGATCTGCTGCGGCAGCTGCTTGGCACGTTCATCGACGGGCTGATGGGCGCTGATCTTCTCCATCCCACTTGTCGCCACCACAGTCATTGACGCGCTCCTTGGCGACACCATCGGCCGGGATCGGTGGGTCGCCTTCGCGATCATGTCCGCGACCGCTGTCCTCGTCAGGTACTGGCAACGAACCATCGTGACCAGCGAAGGGATCTCCATTTGCTGGTTCATCGAACGAAATGTGGCATGGAGCCAGATCAGCGCCATCACGTTGGAGCGTGAACTCGGCGAACGGTTCATCACCCTGCACGTATCAGGCAAGAGGCGGCCTCTGCCCGCCCCCCGGACAATCTCCCGGATCGGAGTCCGCGAGGTTGAGGATGCCTATCACCTCGTCACACAGACCTGGCTCAAGCTGCGTGGTCCCGAATGGCAGCCGCCGGCCGCTCCACAATGGAACCCCTGGGGAACACCGCCGCCGACAGACGAAGCCCATGGATGACCTGCAAGTGATGAGCGCAGGTGGGTGGTCCCCAAGACCCGGACGCCGTGCCACCGCACGGCCGTGATGAAACGAAACGCAGTCGGACAGACTCCGTGCCCCAAGCCATGGACGATCACTGTCTGCAACGGTCAACCACGGTCACGACAACTCGCCAGGTCGGTGCCAGCCGACTTCTGACCAGTGTTCGGCGGGTCGGGCAGCCTGTGTGTAAGGCGAGGGCTCAGAAGAGGATCGGCTCGAACGGGTTCTCCTCGTTCGGTCCGTCGATCACTGGCCCTTCGTCGGTGAACTTCAGCCGGGACAGCCAGACCAGGCGGCCGGGAGGCGACCCGACGGCGTCAGGCTGCCAGGCGTGGTAGACGTACCACCAGTGCGGCCCGACCTTGATCGGCATGCCGTGGCCAGGGCCGGCGGCGACGTCGTTGCCGGCAAGGATCGGACCGTTGCCCTGTTTGGTCCACGGCCCGGTGATCCCGGGCGCCGTTGCCCAGCAGACGCCGTAGGTGTTCCTCCAGTACTCGCCGGTCGAATAGAAGCAGTAATAGACGCCCTTGTGGATGATCACGGACGCGCCCTCGATCGTGTAGATCTCGTAAGGCTGGTCCATGCCGATGATGCGCTTCGGCTCGCCGACCAACTCCAATCCGTCGTCGGTGAGCCGCTGGAGGTAGATGTAGGACGGCAGGCCACGAGAGTTCCCGTCGTTCTTCCACAGCAACCACAGCGAGCCGTCAGCGTCTCGGAAGGGTGACGCATCGATGCTCCCGCCCTCGTCGACCTGACCGATCAAGGGCGTTGTGCGCTCGTCCACGAACGGCCCGGCCGGAGATTCGGCCAGGGAAACCGAGATTGCCTGCTGGTTCATGTCGGCGCGGCGAGCGGTGTAGTAGGACAGGTAGCTCTGTCCGACCTGGATGACCTCGGGCGCCCAATGTCGACCTGGCACAGACCACGGCGCGATCACCGGCATCCCGTTGCCGACCTCGGTCCAGTTGACCAGATCGGGAGACGTCAGCACCGGCATCGCGCCCATCTGACCTGCGGTCGAGTACAGCCAGAATGCTCCGTCGGCGTACAGCACCGCCGGATCGGGGTGGTTCGTCGGTTCAACGGGATTCTGATACCCGCCGGTGCCCTGGGCGCGGGCCGGGATCGTGTCGCCCAGGGCTGCGATGGCCGCGGCGCCGCCGGTGGCGCCCAGCAGCGCTCGCCGGCTGACGGACCTGGCGGGACGGAATGGCTCGAAGGAACGCGATGCGGAGGTCGGTTTCAATGCTTCTCCTGTGACCCTTGGCATGGGTACGCCCACTGAGGGCGAACGGACTGAATCACGATATTGACGATCTCTCACGTTGTAAATCAGATCGGCCAGCCATCTCTGCGCCGCGAACCTGCTCGTGGCTCCCGCGCACGCGGACCGCAGCCGCCGAGATCTAAGGCGCTGAAGACGCCGGCCACGCGCGCGTCGCGGCGAAGAGGGGCGGTCGCCAGGCAACGTGCAGTCCGGCGACAACCCGGGCAAGAGGCAGGACGTTGAGGGCTCACCCGGCCACGGCGGATGTCAATAGCTCTGACAATGAACGGGAGTACGTGCGTCCTCAGAGCGTGACCGCGCGTGCCGTTGGTCTCTATATGGTCCCCGTCTTCTAGCTGACGATCAGCTTGAAGTGTCGAAACAAGCCCGTCGCGGATGGGATCACGTGTACCGACCTGGCGGTGCTGTAGTAGGGGCTCATGGAGGCAACGGCTGCTAGGTACCGCCAGGTGATGGAGAACCTTGGTTGGGTCATCGAGGTCCTGAAGGTCGAGGCAGGCAACGGTGACGTTGCGGCCCGAAACTGGTGGATGAGGCTGGCGTCATTGCGGGAGTGGGTCAATGCTCAGGAGGATGATCCTGACGCGGTGCTAGAGGCCATCCGAGAACAGGTGCACTCCTTGTACGAGCCGGCGCGTGGGCTCGGTGAGTTCTATCGGCACCATGACGACTTCGACGTCAGGGTGAGACTTAACGAAGAGTGGACACAGCGCATAGGCACGCTGCGCCCGCCTCGGGCTCGTCCAGGTACCCGAGGCGGGCGTACCTGACCGGTGCCTGCCGCGTTGGCAGTGGCCCCACCTTCTCCAACATCGCCCGCCACGCGGGCGCCCCCGGAGCTGGTCGGCCTGTCGTCGGTGGAGACCTTCTCATCTCCTTTGGCCGACTTGCTCGAGCAGCCGAGAGCACAATGACTCCATGCCCGCCTCGACCTTGCATGAGCCTCCAGGACTCAAGCGCAATCTGCAGCTCGGACCCTGACCTGCGAGGACTGCATGACCACGGCAGCGGCGGCTTGGTGGCGATCACCTCCCGCTGGCTCCCGCAACAGCCGGCCGCGTGGGTGTCGGCCTGGACAGCGCCAGACCGGCGATGAGCAGGATTGCACCTACCGTGAGAAATCCGAGGTCGAACAAGAGTTCGTTCGGTCCTGGGCGGACGTGGTGCACCCCGAGGATCTGATGGTCGACGATTCCTTCGAGCAGGTTGAACAAACCCCACCCTGCGAGTAGCGCACCGATGAACTGCGTGCCGTTCGATGCTTGTCCGTTGCTTCGGACCAGGAAGAGCCCGATCACGACGACAGTCAGGCACAAGAGGTGGAAGATGCCGTCCCCGATCATGTTCGTTCGCATGCCTTGCTCGGTCTCGATGGTGACCCACCCCGACAGCATGTGGTGCCAGCCCAGGATCTGGTGAGCGACGATCCCGTCGACGAATCCACCAAGTCCGAAGCCGGTGACAATGCCAGCCGCACGGCCAGCCGCATAGGAGCCGGGCACACCTCACCGCCGTCCTCGTCTAGCCTCGGGATTTCACGCCGCTCACCCGACGACGTGAAATCCCGAGGCTAGACCGTTCGATGGAGCGGTCCACGACACACGTCAGAGGGATCCCGCGCGGACAGCTCCAAGCCCTACCTCTGATGGGGTCCGGTTGCCGGCCGTGCACGAGCCCAGCCGGAGCCCACTCCAGAAGACCGGACTTCCTTTACGAAGATACAACCGACCACCCCGGCCGGTGTCCTTCAGGTCTTCGACTTCCTTCACCGGCGCGCCGGTGTAGGAAGGACTCCGAGCCCTGGCGGAAGATCATGCGGCGAAGGACCGGTCGAATGAGACCCGGCAATGCGGGAGCGAGTGACCATGCGCGGGCTGTCGCAGTGCGCCTGGATTGCGGTGCCCGTGACGGATGTCGCTTCGTGACAGGACGTCATCCCCTGCCCTGGAATCGCTCTGGTGTGAGGCTGGAGACAAGCCCGCGGCAGGAAGAAAAGCTCCCCCATGTAGCTCGTCACTGCCGGGCGGGCCGTGAATATAGACGACTGTTTACCCAGTGGAGGGTGGTGTGGTTGAGGATGACGACAGAAGAGTCGATCGTCGTAGACGTTCCGGTGCGGGCGGTCTATAACCAATGGACTCAATTCGAGGACTTCCCGCGGTTCATGTCTGGAGTCGAGCGGGTTGTCCAAGTGGACGACACACACAATCACTGGGTTACGAATATCGGTGGAGTACGGCGAGAGTTCGACACTCGCGTCACCGAGCAACGTCCTGATGAGCGGATAGCGTGGACGACCGAGGAGGGCGAGGTTCGCCAGGCCGGCATCGTAACTTTCCATCGACTGGACGAGACGCACACCAAGGTGATGGTCCAGCTCGACATGGAGCCCGAAGGGGTTGCCGAAGCGGTTGCGGAGAAGCTGGACGTGGTAGGCAAACAGACGTCGGCTGACCTGCGAAAGTTCAAGGCGTTCATCGAAGCCCGTGGCACCGAAACTGGCGCCTGGCGCGAAGAAGTCGACCGCCCACAGCCCTAGATCTTGGCGCTCCTGCGTGACCCGAACGTCCTGGGATGGTGCGCGCCGGAAGCTGGGTGTGAGATGCCTCCCAAGACGGCCTGCCCAGAAGCTCGCGGACTTCTGTCGCGGCATTTCGACTGGGAGGTGGTGACGAGCGACCCGGAATGGGTGGCCCTTGCGCAGCCATTCCGGCATCTGCCTGTCCTTCCAGCAAGCGGGGACATATGTGCCACCAGCCGGCCTGAGCTGGTTCTCGGATGGAGTGTGGATGGAGTACAGGAGGGAGCGGCACCGTGAGCGGTGATCAGACAAGGCCGCAGGATCCGCGGGAACGCTACCCGCGTCCGGGCTTTCCAGAGCAGGTACAGGAGCATCCCGGTCTGGACTCGGAGATGGAGCCGAAGCCGGACTACGGGTACGACACCTACCGCGGCTTCGGACGACTGGAGGGTCGGTCGGCGGTCATCACCGGCGGTGACTCCGGCATCGGCCGAGCGGTCGCGCTGGCGTTCGCCCGTGAGGGCGCCGACGTGGCGTTGTCCTACCTGGAGGCTGAGGAGTCCGACGCGGCGGAGACCGCCCGGGTGGTCGAGGAGGCGGGCCGGCGCGCGGTCAGAATTCCGGGCGACATCAGCGAGCGCGCCCAGTGCGGACGCGTGGTCAGCCGGGCGGTCGAGGAGTTCGGCCGGCTGGACATCGTGGTGAACAACGCGGCGTACCAGATGACGTTCGACGGCATCGAGTCGATTCCGGACGACCTGTTGCTGCACACGTTCAAGACCAACATCATCGCGATGTTCTGGATGTGCCAGGAGGCACTGCCGCACCTGGAACCGGGCGCGTCGATCATCAACGTCGCCTCGATCCAGGCCTATCAGCCCTCACCGCCGCTGTTGCCGTACGCCACGACCAAGGGCGCCATCGTGACCTTCACCAAGGGTTTGGCACTGGAGCTCATCGAGCGCGGCATCCGGGTGAACGCCGTCGCGCCGGGCCCGGTGTGGACGCCGATCATCCCGGCCTCGATGGATGCGGAGAAGACCGCGAAGTTCGGCGGCAGCTCACCGACGGGCCGACCCGGCCAACCGGCGGAGCTTGCACCGGCGTTCGTGTTCCTGGCGTCGGGCGAGTCCAGTTTCGTCAACGCCGAGATCCTCGGCGTCACCGGCGGCAAACCACTCGCCTGAGGAACGTGGGTGTCATCCCGCCAAGGCACCGGCCTCTACCGTGTCGCGGTTGATCGACCAGACCAGTGTCCAGGCTCAGGGATGCGGTTCTCAACGACCAGAGCGTTCATGAGTGGCCGGTCCCGAGGCCCAGGTCCAGCTCCAGCTCACGGCAACGTTCAGCATGCCAGCTCGAGAAGGCCAACTGAGGCGATCAGCAGGTAGCGGGTTGTGTGATGCGGTTCGCCCCGTGGGTATAGGCCCTCCATGTCTTCCTCGCGAGCGATGGGCGGCGAGTCCTACTGGATGGATTCGACCGGCCCGACCCGGTATCCATGGCTTGCGGGCGACCAGACCGCGGACGTCGCCGTGATCGGCGGCGGCATCGCGGGATTGTCGGCCGCGTGGGAGCTGCTTCGGGCGGGCCGCTCGGTCGTGGTACTGGAAGCGGACCGGATCGCCGCCGGCGTGACTGGCTACACGACCGCCAAGCTCTCCGCGCTGCACACGCTGATCTACACGCAACTCACGCGGTCGGTCGGTGCCGACGGGGCCCGCACCTATGCGAGGTCCCAGCAGAACGCGGTCGAGCATGTGGCGGGGATCGTCGCCGAACTCGGCATCGACTGCGAACTCGAACGTCGTCCAGCGTTCACGTGGGCCGACTCGGCCGACCGGGTGGGCGAGATCCATGCCGAGGCAGAGGCCGCCCGCGAGGCAGGATTTTCGGCGACATTGGTTACCGAGGCCCCCTTGCCGTTCCCGATTGCTGCCGCGGTCAGGGTCGAGGATCAGGCTCAGTTCCACCCGCGCAAGTACCTCCTCGCGCTGGCGGAGGAGATGACCCGGCGTGGTGTCGACATCTTCGAGCAGACGCGCGTCGTCGGACTGTCCGAGGGAGAACCATGTCGGCTCGAGATGGAGAACGGGCGCACTGTCACGGTGCAGGATGTGGTCGTGGCGACCCACTATCCGGTGTTCGACCGTGCCTTGCTGTTCGCCCGGCTCGAACCTCAACGGGAACTGGCGGTGGCCGCCCCGATCTCGGCCGATCAGGACCCTCGTGGCGTCTTCATCTCGCCCGAGGACAACACCCGGTCGGTGCGGAGCGCACCGTATACGAGCGGCACGCGTCTCCTGATCGTCACGGGGGAGAAGTTCAAGCCGGGGGCACCCGGTGTCTCCTCCCGTATGGAGCGACTCGAGGCTTGGCTACGCGAACGGTTCGATGTCGGGCCGACCGCCTATCGGTGGGCGACGCAGGACAACACGACGACCGACAAAATCCCGTACGTCGGACTGTTTCACCCCGGCTCCCGCCATGTCTTCGTCGCCACCGGATTCGGCGGTTGGGGGATGAGCGGCGGCGTCATGGCCGGTCGGTTGCTCACCGCACTGATCACCGGTGCGGAGGTGGGTCCCGAAGCCGAGCTGTACGATCCGCGTCGCCTGCGCCCTCTTAGCGAAGCAGGTGCGCTGCTCACTCAGCAGGCATCAGTTGCTCGTCACTTCGTGGGCGACAGAGCCCGCTCGTTCCGGGACAGTGTCGACGACATCGAGCCAGGTTCGGGCGCAGTGGTGAGGGTGCGCGGCGAACGATGTGCTGTCTACCGGGACGAGTCAGGTCGCACCCATGCGGTCTCCGCCACCTGCACGCACCTCGGCTGCATCGTGGCGTTCAACGACGCGGAGAGGGCATGGGAATGTCCGTGTCACGGATCTCGGTTCGCCATCGACGGTGCGATCCTGCAGGGCCCCGCGAACACCCCGCTCGAGAACCGCGGGATCTAGCGGCGAGGTCGCTCTGTGGATGAGACGCCTCCGCGAAGGGCCTAGCCGCAGGGGCATCAAGCTCGAGAGGAGCCGTCCGAGCACTGGGGAGACTGGACCCCCCGGCGCGCTCCTGGCCGTGCCGATGGGACAGTTACCTAAAGTGCGGAGTGGATTGGCGCGGTGAGTGTGTACTCAGATTCTCCAGCCAGTCGTTGGCAAGTAGCCTGATGCGGTGCCCGTCTACCCTCTTACGTCTGTGCGCCGTGAGCACGTTATGGCTGTGCTGACGGCGATCGCGGGTCGGACTTGTCGAGTGGTCTCCGAGCAGCCCCTCGGCCACGAGTGGGCTCCGGTCACCCGCCTGGTTCTCGATCGCGATGTGCCCGGGGTCGGTTCGTCGGTCGTGGTCAAGACCTGCCGAGTAGACGGCGACGGCCACGGGGGTCCGGCGTTCCTGCGACGGGAGACGGCAGGTCTACGAACGGCCACGGCGAGCGGTGTGTCCGCGCGGCTGGTTCACGCCGATGATGCAGTGGGCATGGTGATCCAGACCGATCTTGGTGATTGGCCGAGCCTGCAGGATCGACTGTTGGCGAACGATCCGGAAGCGGCGACAGCAGGCATGGTCGAGCTTGCTACGGCGGTGGGCCGACTGCATGCGTCGACTCTCGGCCGCGATCATCAGCGAACGCTTGACGCGTTCGGTGCCGACGTGGACTCCGGTTTGCCCTACAACCTTGATGCGGGACGCTGGGATGCCATCGAGCGGGCCTGCACGGAGCTGGGCCTGCCAGCGGCGCGGTCAGCACGAGACGATGTGGTGCAGCTGCTCAAGCGTGTCAACGATCCAGGCGCAATTGCTGCACTCGCGCACATGGACCTCAATCCGACCAACGTCTTGATCACAGATTGCGGCGCCTGCCTGGTCGACTTCGAGGGTTGCCGGTTCGGGCACCCTGGGATCGACGCAGCTTTCCTGCACTACCCGTTCCCGCACCACAGCAACCCCTGGGGACTGCTGCCAGAGGCGGTCATCGAGTCTGCCGACGTGGCGTATCGATCCGCTCTCGCTCTCGGCGGTGCCGATCTGGTGCTCCACGACTACGACCAGATGCTGGCTGACGGCGCGGCGATCACTCTGATCGGACGGATCAGCCGACTGCCGTTGGTCGCCAGTTCGGGCCAGTCCCGGCACGACAGCTGGCGCCGACGCGGGCAGATCGTGCAGCAGATTCGGACATATACCCAGCTGGCCGAGCGGGCCGAAGGGTACTCGGGCTTCATCGGCTGGCTCGGAAAGCTAGAAACAGCCATGATCGACCGATGGTCGGACGCCGCTGACCCAGCACCACCGCTCTTCCCGGCATTCGCTAGCTGAACGTAGGCATCAGGGAATGCTCGGCAACTGATCGACGGAGTACCACACTTCGAACACCGACGTGTTGCCAGCATCCCGCGTCATCGGACTGGGTTGCCCTCGTGTGACCCGACTGCAAGAGTCGTGCGGCCAGCATCTGCGCAACCGTGCGCTCAGGAGCGACATGATCACGATCCCAGAGCGGTTGCGCACGAAGGCGTCGAACGTGGGCCAGGGCAGCCGTGAGTGGCTTGCGGACCTTCCCGAGGTGTGCCGCCGGCTCGGCGACGAGTGGTCGTTGGACCTTGGCTCGCCGTATGTCGGGTGTCACGTGTCACTGGTGGTCACGGCGAGCCGAGGTCCGCGTCGGCTGGTGTTGAAGGTGCCGATGCCGTCGACTGTTGAGTTGGGCACCCTGCCCGCTGGTGCTCGCGCCGCTGAGGCCGATGCATTGCGGGAATGGGCGGGCGACGGGGCGGTCGAGCTGGTAGAGCATGATCCCGCTACCGGCGCCATGCTGATTGAGCGCTGCGTGCCCGGCGCGAGCCTGGACCACCTCGACAACCATGATGACGCCGATCGGGTAGCTGCCGAGATCCTCGGCCGACTGCACCGGACTGGCCCGCACGGGCCGCAGTTCGATCGTCTTGCCGATCGCGCTATCCAGCTCGCGCACGCGCTGCCTGCGCGGTACGTGATGGCCGGCGCACCGTTCGAGCAATGGTTGCTCGACACCGCGGTCGAGTCACTCGGTCACCTCTGCCAAGCTGGTCCGTCCGAAGTCTTGCTGCACGGCGACTTCCACCTTGAGAACATCCTGTCCGCCGGGCGGGAACCGTGGTTGGCCATCGACCCATTGCCAATGGTTGGTGACCGTGCCTACGACGCGGTGCAGTATCTCCTGTTCCGCATGGGCGACCTTGCAGATCCCACGACCGAATGGGCACCGGCGATTGCCCAGTTCTGCGTCCGTCTTGACCTCGACCCCGAACGCGTAAAGGCCTGGACGTTCGCCAGGCTCGTCTCAGATGCACTCGCCGAGTACGCCCAAGGCCGCACCATCCTGGCCGAACTCGAATCCCGGCAAGGCGATCTTTGGAGCGCGCGGCTCGTTCACAACCTCCGCGAATGATCTTCACATCGTCGTTGACCAACTGTCGGCGCAGCCTCGTCCATCCTGCCCGGTTCGGCGATCGAGCGAGGAATACCGCACGATCCGAATACATGCCTGTTGCCAATACGTGCGAATGCGGCCGTGGACGGCTCCGGTGCCGGCCGGCACGGCGGACGGCGGTTGTCGGCTGAGCGTGGCGGCAGGTTCTGGCGCAGCTGTTCGATTCGTCGTGGCCGGCTCCGGCCTCTGCCCGGACGGACTCGGCAGCCAGTTGAGGCAAAGTCCGAACGCATCGTCGCGTTTCTTGGCGGTGGCGCGCTTTAGGAGTAGGTACGTGCCTGCAGGGTGAACGGGTCGGCGTCGCGGGGGTCGGCGGGTCGAGCCGGTCGGAAGCATTAGGCACCATCCGGCTTGACGCGGCGTAGTACGCGTGACATATATATGTGATGGCTACTACGACGAAGAGGAAGTCGATCATCGACCGATCCACCGCCCTCAGCACGCTCGAGAAGGCGCTCCACCACGGAAGCGCTGCCATCGCGGTGGCGATGACCGACCTTGACGACTTCGCAACTCTCAATGAACGTCATGGGCAGCAGGCAGGCGATGAGGTCCTGGTCGCGTGGGAGGCCACGCTCGACCGCAACCTGCCGTCCGATGCGCAGGCCGTTCGGGTCGGCGGCGACGAGTATCTGGTCCTGCTCCCCGGACTGTCGGCAGAGAACGCCCTCACCTTCCTCGACGAGATGCGTTCCCACTTCGCCTCCTTGGACATCGGCAGCGACGAATTGCGGAGCTCCGCTTCAGTCGGCGTCGCCGCCAACCCGCCACACGGCACGACGGCTGAAGATCTCTGGCGCAGCGCGAGCCAAGCGCTCATGCGTGCCAAGCGCGGAGGGCGGGACCAGATCGCCATCTACGTCGAGGAGAAGATGGTCCTCAAGAGCAACTACTACAGCCGTGCAGGCCTCGACAGGCTCGCCAAGCTTTCTGCGGCGACGGGCCGCACGGAAGCATCCCTGCTGCGAGAGGCGCTCGACGACACGCTCGACAAGTACAGCGACCAACTCTGAGCCCAACGGGCGCTCGCCACCCGCATTCCGTTTATCCCAACTCGATTTGGGTGTGTGATTGCGGCACTCTCTGCTGCACGGTCTCTCGCGGTTCTCGGCCGGTGTCGTCAGGAAGCGATCATTTGTTGACACGGGCGGGGAGCGGCGCACGCCTGGGACGGGAGGGTGAGCCAGCCAACCGCCCGAGCAGGTCTTCCTCGCCAGGCACGGACAGACCGAGTGGAACCTGGCCGGCCGCCGGCAGGGCCAGCTCGACTCGCCTCTGACCGCTGAGGGCCTCCGGGAAGCGCATCGCAACACGGCCGCCCTCGACGGCCACCACATCGACGCCATCTTCAGCAGTCCCCGTGGCCGCGCGACCACAACCGCCCAGGTGTTCGCCGATCACCTTGAGCTTCCGATCACCATCATCGACGAACTCGCCGAAGTTCATCACGGCGACTTCGCTGGGTTGACCACAGGCGAAACCCACACCCGCTACCCCGGAGCGCTGGAAGCTCGCGACGCCGACAAGTACCACTGGCGGTTTCCAGGCGGGGAGAGTTACGCCGATGCCTACCAACGCGCCACAGCCGCGCTGGCAACGATCACCCGCCATGGGACGACAAGGCCGCTCCTGGTGTCCCACGAAATGATCGGCCGAATGCTCCTCGCCCGCCTCCTAGACCTCCCCGGTGCCGAAGGGCTGGCGCTCAACCACCCCCACCGGGTCATCTACCAGGTCGACCCACATCGATACACGGTAAGCGAGCTACAGACGCCCGGCCCCGCAGCAGCGCTCTCATGAGGAGGCTCGTCCTCCTTGTGCAGCTGTCTGCGGTCTTCGCAACCTCCAAACGAACGGCGGCACGACGGATAACTCGCTTGTGCGGCGGAGGCGATGTTCGCACACATCACGAAAGCTTGGCTTCTCCGCCGCCGCGGTCCCGGCGCCCCGGTCCGCCTGGAGCGCTAGTCCGTCGTCAAGGACCGTTGGTGTATACCAATGACGCTTCCATGTTGGTCAAGCGACCGTTGAGCCGGCGACGGCTGGGCAAACGTCTCCTCCTTGTCATTGGATCGCGTTCAGGCTGATCGCCCGGGCTGCGGAGCCGGCAACCAGGCCACTCCATCGTGCCCTCGCAGTGAGTACGTACAGCGCCGGTCCAGCATCGTGCGGAACGCGCACCCGGTAGCTGACCCGAACACTGTCATGCAGTGGCACCACGGCCGGCGGCGGAGAGGCCAACGCGACATCCCAGCCGGCAGGCGCAGTGAGACCGATGTGAGGAGTGGCGAGAACCTGGCTTCCGGTGTTGTTGAGGGTCACGGAGACCTCGGCAGTCGTGCCGCCTGCCACCAGGTCCGGCGCGGTGACGGTGAGGCCCTGGGCGCCGTCGGCGTGGTGGGCCTGGAACGTCTTCTGCAGTGGGAGGTCGCGTGACGACGCGCCTGCGAACACTGTGTACGTGCCGGGCGCGACGTCCCAATTGTGCGCTGCGGTGTTCCAGTACGAAAGCGCCGAGGCCGGCAGGGTCATGGTCACGCGTTCGCTCTGGCCGGGGGCCAGGCGGACCTTCTCGGTCGCGACCAGTCTGCGGGGTGGCTGGCTCACAGTGTCAGGGAACCCGAGGTAGACCTGCGGTGTCGCGGTTCCGGCGCGCGGCCCGGTGTTGGTCACCTGCAAGCTGACCTTGACGGCTCGGCCCGGGGTGACGGATGTGGGTGTGACCTCCAGATCGGCGTAGTCGAAAGTGGTGTACGACAGGCCGAAACCGAACGGAAACAGCGGCTCGATGCGTTGCGCGTCGTACCACCGGTAGCCGACCTGCAGCTGTTCGGAATATTCGTACGCACCGTCGGTGTGCGGGTAGCGCGGCGGGCTGTGGCAGCAGTCCTGCTCGAGGTTCACCGGGAACGTCACTGGCAACCTGCCAGACGGGTCTGCGTCGCCGAACAACAAGGCGGCCAAGGCGTTGCCGTTCTCCTCACCGGGATACCACATCTGCAACAGGGCGTGGACGTCTGAGACCCATGGCATCCGCACAGCGCCTCCGGTGTTCAAGACGACGACGGTGCGCGGGTTAGCCGCGTGGACCCTCTCGATGAGCTGGTCCTGGTCGCCGGGCAGGTCGATGTCGGCGCGGTCCTCGCCTTCCCTCTGATCGGCGTGGGCGATGACCACCGCGACGTCCGCGTCGCGTGCGACCTCCGCGGCCTGGTCGAGGTCGCCACCGGTCGTGGTGGTCACCTGCACGTCGTCACTGACCCGATCCCGGATCCCTTTCAGTGGGCTGACCGTGTAGTACGGAACTACCCGCGAACTTCCGCCGCCACCCGGGTGTGCGACGGCCGCATAGTCACCAATCACCGCGATCGAACGCAGCGACGACGCGTCCAGCGGTAGGACACTCCGGTCGTTCTTCAGCAGGACAGCACCCTGCTCGGCCACCGTGCGGGAGAACGCGCCATTGCGCTCGACCGCGACCGGCCTTGCCGGCACGCGGTCGGCGTCGAACATCTTCAGGCGGAACCTCATGGTGAGGATCCGACGCACCCGCTCGTCGATCAGTGCCTCGCTGACCTCGCCCTGCCGCACCAGTTCGGCCAGTTGGTCGTACCACTTTCCCCACTCGCGGCCGGTGAACGACTGGTCAAGGCCGCCGTTGACCGAGCCGATCGCACTGGTGGTGGCGGCATAGT
Source organism: Actinopolymorpha sp. B11F2 (assembly GCF_040195635.1). Taxonomy (NCBI): domain Bacteria; kingdom Bacillati; phylum Actinomycetota; class Actinomycetes; order Propionibacteriales; family Actinopolymorphaceae; genus Actinopolymorpha; species Actinopolymorpha sp. B11F2. Next base: position 17,147 of record NZ_JBEFTX010000002.1, read on the forward strand.
CGGAGCCGACCACTCCGTCAAAGCCCCATTCTCCTTCGAGGATCTCGCGGATCAGATAGGCGTTCTCACAGTTGTGAACACCGTTGACCATGTTGTTGGCGCACATCACCGAGTACGCCTGCCCGTCTGTGGCGGCGATCTGCCAGGCCGGCAGGTAGATCTCCCGCATCGTCTGCTCGTCGACATTCGACGTGGTGCTGTGTCGGTCGAGCTCCTGGTTGTTCAGCGCGTAGTGCTTGAGCTGGGCCGCGACGTCCTGGCTCTGGAGGCCGCGGGACCAGGCGGCAGCCAGGTGTCCGGTGAGGTAGGGATCCTCGCTGAAGTACTCGAAGTTCCGCCCGCCCTGTGCCACCCGGACGATGTTCATCGCCGGGCCGTAGAGTACGTCGACGCCGCGGGCGCGGGCCTCCTCGCCAATCATTCGTCCGTACGCATAGGCCAGGTCAGGATCGAACGACGCGGCGAGGGACACGGTGGCCGGCAACGCCGTGGACGGCCCCAGCTTGCAGTTGTCCGGATAGATCTCTCCGAAGCAACTGTCCTTGACGCCGAGAGGGCCATCGGCCAACTGCAGGGGCGGTATACCCAGGCGTGGCACACCGGGGACGTAGCCGACCGAGTGCACGCCGCGTGGCCGGCCGACGCCGTACATCTGTTGGGTCTTCTCCTCCAACGTCAGACGCGAGAGCAGGAGCTCGACGCGTTGCCCGATCGGCAGGGACGAGTCCAACCAGGGCCGGTCGTCCTGGGCCACGTCCGTGCTGACGCTCTCCGCGTGAGACCTCGGTGGTACGACCGCGGCGGACATTGCGAGCAGGGCCAAGAACACTGTCGTCGTCAGTGCGGCGCACACACCGAATCGCCTGGATTCCATGGTTCATCCCTCCCACTCTGGTGCGACGCCGCGGACCAGGATCGTGATCGCCGGGGATCCGAGGTCGGGATGGGTGGCGGTCACGCGCACCGGCCCGGCGCCACCGTCGACCGACCGGACCCAGACCGCGCCCACACCTCCCGCGTCGGCGAACGGGAAGGGGTTGTCTCCGATCAGATCCGCCGGACCAGTGAGTCGCAGGGTGACCGTGCCCCCGGCGTAGGGCCGCGGTGCCCCGTAACGGTCCACCGCGCGAAACACCACGCGGGTGGCGTCCGAGCCGTCGCCCGCGAGATTGTCGTCGTCGGCCGCGAGGAGCAGCCGGTCACGCGTCCGATCGGCGGAGAAGGAACGGGACACGACGCGCTGGTCGCCGACGTAGCCGTCGATCCGTAGCTCCGGCGGTCGTTCGGCGGCGACGCCCCCGAGGTCGACGAGCGACGGTGGATACCGAAGATGGGGGAACCGCTCCCGATCCGGGACGACAGTGGCGTGGTGGCGGTCGTCGAGGAGGACCTCGAGGCGGTCACAGTTCGACGCCACCAACGCCTCGGCACCCGGGCCCTCCGGCATGAGGTCACCGAAGTGCCAGAAGAAGGCGGGCTGGATCACCGGTCGAGTAGCCGGATCGACCTGTGCCTGGTAGATCGCCGCGCCCGGCTTGGGGACGCGGAAGACATCGACCACCCCCGACCACTTCAGCCGGTCGTACGTATTGGACCGGGCCGAGCTGTAGTCGAAAGCCGCCCAGGCGAGCACGCCGCAGTAGCGGTCGTTCGAGTTCGCGTGGTTGTGCACCTCGGCGTGGTAGAGCGCCTGCTGCTGCTGGACATCTGGTGGATCCGTACGCCGGTAGAACTGCTGGAAGCGCGGCCACTGGCCGACCGCCTCGGTAACGAGGTACGGACGGTCCTCGCGCGGCGGACGCAAGGTCGCGGTGCCCGAATAGTCGTTGAAACCGAAGACGTCGTGCTGGAAGTTCTCGGAAAGGTACCGCGGTCCATTCACCGCACCCGAGGTGGGACGCGTTCCGTCGTACGTCTTCGCGGCCTGCTCGGTTCGGGCGTAGAAGGCCGGATCATCGACGGACTCGTTGATGCGTACACCCCAGACCACCACCGAGGGACGGTTCCGGTCGCGGAGCACCATCTGTTCCACGTCGCGCACCGCGAGGTCCTGCCATGCCTCGTCACCGATGTAGTGCCAGCCCGGCATCTCCTCCCAGACCAGCAGTCCCAGTTCGTCGCAGGCGTCGAGAAAGGCCGCGGACTGCGGGTAGTGGGAGCAGCGCACCATGATGCAGTTCAGTTCGTGTCGGAGTATCTCGGCGTCGCGTCGTTGGACCCGCGCGGGCATCGCGAAACCCCTGTACGGGTGGAGCTCGTGGCGGTTCAGTCCGAACAGCGGGAGCCTGCGACCGTTGAGGAAGAATCCATCCATCTCGAATCGCGCGTCGCGGAATCCGAGACGGGCTCGGTGCTCGTGCACCGGCTGCGGAGGAATCGAGAGCACGGTCTCGACGTCATGCAGGTGCGGGGCGTCGACATCCCACAGCGCGATGGTCCCGAGGTCGGGGAGCGTGAGGTGCACCGTGGCCTCACCGGGGCGTGCGATCTCGACTGCGGTGGAGTCGCGGGCGACGACGCGTGAACCCTGCCGCAAGGTGACGTCCACGCGCACGGGCCGCGCGGGAGCTACTGCAGCGTCGATCGTGCAGATCACGTCGACGCGACGATCGGCGTCAAGGACATTCACGGGCTTGGCGAACACGTCCTTGACGAAGATCTGCGGTACCGCCCGCAGGGTGACGGGACGGACGACTCCACCGGGTTGGAGAAAGTCCGGGCTCGGGGCGCCGGCTGGGTCGCCCGAGGGCGGCACCTGGAGCCAGCGTGAGTCGACGGCCAGTGCCAGCACGTTTCCGCGCTGTTTCACGTGATCTGTGATCTCACGGCTGAACGGAAGGTAGCCGCCAGAGTGTCGCTCGAGTTCGCTGCCGTTGAGGTACGGCGTCGCGACTACGTTGACCGCCTCGAAGTCGAGGAACAGTCGATGGCCGAGCAGGTCGGGAGGTACGTCGAAGTGGCGGCGGTAGACGAAGACCTCCTCCCACGGTGAGCTTTCCCATCTGCGCCAGGAGAGATCGACCACCGTGTGGGGGACGGCTACCCGCGCGAACCGCGTGTCGTCGAAGCCAGGGCTAGTGCTCCCTGGCGTGAGACGGCCGCCGAACAGCCAGTTCCGGTTCATCGACAGGATCCGCGCGGCTCCGCCGTAGGTTTGGTAGGACGTGGACGTCGCGGAAGCCGGCCGAGTCTCGGCACCGCCGAGAAGCGACCAACCTGCAAGAGCGCCACCTCCGGCGAGCGTCGCCTCGAGGAAACGCCGGCGATCGAGCTGAGCAAACCCGGGGTTGCCTGTCACGCCTAGCTCCTTTCACTGAGCTTGATCGCGGTCACCGAGTGCGCGGGGAACGTGTGGTCGAACCCTCCATGCCCGACGGCGACCGTCCGGGTGGTGAGCCGGACCGTGTCGGGCCGGGTCGGGGTGTTGTACGACAGGTAGCTTGGACCGTTGACCGTCCACACCTCGGCTGCGGAACCGTGCCGGTAGCCGACCGGATCGACGCGGGCCGTCACGTCCTGACGGGCGTCGCGGTTGATGACGATCAGGTACAGCTGTCGCCGGTCGTCCGTGCCGGCGAGCGCGGTCACCGCCTGCAGGTGGTCACCGTTCTGCAGCATGTGTACCGGCGAGTCGACCACCTGGCTCGCCACGAGCGTGTCGCCCATCATCTGGGTGAACAGGGTGAAGACGTGGGCCTGTCCCTGCGGAACCGTCTCGGGCCCGGGGCCCGCGATGATCGCGTTGTCGGGGGCGCCGACCGCCGTCGAGCCCTCCGGTGGTTCGGCGAAGACGTAGTCGACGAGGGTGTGCCGCATCGCGACCGACACTCCGCCGAGGTCGATGAGCTCGCGCAGCAGTTCGGCGTTGTAGAGACCCTGGTCGAGCGAGCGGTGGTAGTGCTCCACTCCCTGTGGGTTACTTCGTGCGAGATGGCCGTACTCCGACACCACGATCGAGACGTCCTCGGACCGTTCACCGGCGTGCGTCCTGATCCGTTCCTGCGCAGCAGCGACCACCGCGGATCGGTTGTCCGCCTGCGCGAGGAACTGTGCACGAAACTCCTCGACGGGCAGGTCGTTCGACAGCTGGTTGGGGCCGACGTAGGGGTGTTGCACCACGCAGTCGTACGCATGCTCGGACCCCATCGCGGCAAGGAATCCGACCGTCGGCATCGCCGAGCACACCTGGATGTCGGGGTTGACCGCCTTCATCTCGCGGTAGAAGTCGACGAAGCCGTCGTGCGGGCCGGAGGTGTAGGTGAGCGTGATGACGGCATCCTCGGCGGGGATGTTGCCGTGCGCGCCGTCGCCGAAGGTGATCTTTCCGGTGTCGCGGTCCAGCTCGTAGACGTCCTCCGTGCCGGCCGAGTCGAGGTCGGTGACCTGACGCCACTCCTGACCATCGACAAGAACGGTCTGGCCGGACGGCGCGACCGGTGGGTACTTCGCGTACTTCACCTGTCCGGCGGCGCCGTTGCTGACGGCGGCGTTAGGGCCGTGATCGTCGTAGGTCGCGACCGGTTGGCGTTCGAACCGCGTCGAGCCGCCGAACGCATAGAGCTCGTGCGTCGACGCCTCACTCTCGCCGGAGCGCCAGTACTCCTGAGCGGCGAGATCAGGCTCGTTGGCGACCTCCCAGTACGGAATGTCGTACGGCGCGGGATGACCGTTGTCGGCGCGCACGTCGGCCCAGGCCGTGCCACCACGAGGGTTGGACCCGGCCGGCGCGGTCATGTACTCCACCCAATCGGCGGCCTCCCGGGCGTCGCCGGTGGCGAAGTTCACCACGATGCTGCCGGCGGCGTCGAGCTGTTCGAGGAACTGGCCGAACTCGTCGGGGCCGAACTCCGCGGCTAGTGGCTCACCGAAGGACGCCGTGCCGTGAGGGCTCCGCTCGCGTTGCCCGACGGGGCCGACTGCGCGCTTCCAGCGGAAGGTGTTCGCGATCGTGCCGCCCGGGTAGCGGACCGCTGTCACTCCGGCCGCGCGCGTCTGGGCGACGAGCCCTGGATAAGCGCGGTGCTGGCCGCTGTCCCACATCCCGAAGCCGTCGTAGGCGTAGCGGTGGTTGACGCCGTAGAGCAGCGGGCTGATCGCACCCCTGGCCCGTGCCGGTTCGACGACGATCCGGGTCCGCGGGTCTTGGTTGGCGTCGACCGTGGCGTCGCCGGTGGGGGCTTTTCGCTCGCCCACGCCGACCACTGCATGGGCGGTGGAGGCCAGGAGCACGACGGCGACAGCGGCGATGCCGGCCGCCCTCCGGAGGTTACGTGACAGGCCCGTGGGGGAATGACGACTGTCGACCTTGCTCGGCTCGGCCATCTCTTCCGGTCCCTTCTGCGTGGCGCGGCCCGAGCCCGAGGTGCGGAGGTGCTCGGGTGCTGTGCGCTTTCGCAGGTCACTGTTTGACGGCGCCTGCGATCCCTTCGACGAAATAGCGTTGGAGCAACAGGAAGACGACGATGACGGGCAGCAGGCTGATCGTGCTGGCGGCGTTCATCTGGGCATAGTTGGTGAAGTTCTCGCCCTGGAAGGAGTAGACCGCCACTGCGAGGGTGCGCAGCTCTGGCTGGCTCAACGTGAGCACAAGCGGCAGGAGGAAGTCGTTCCAGCTGGCGATGAACTGCAGGATGATCACGGTGGCCGTCACCGGCTTTGCCAGTGGCAGGAAGATCCGGAAGAACACTGTGAAGAAGCCGGCGCCGTCTATCGTGGCCGACTCCTCCAACTCTTTGGGAAGCTGCCGGAAATAGCCGGCATAGAGCAGCAGCTGGATGATGTGGGCCTGCCCACTCTCGGCGAGGATGATGCCGAACAGCGTGCCGTCGAGGTTCAGCTTCGTGATCAGGTCGAAGATCGGGATGATCGTGTAGCCCTGGGGGAGGAACACCAGCGCGGCCAGGGCCGCGAACAGTATCTTGCGGCCGGGAAAGGCGTACCTGCCCAAGGCATAGCCCATGGTTGCGGTGGTGAACACCACGATGGCCACCCCCGAGACCGACACGATGACCGTGTTGATGAAGTACCTTCCGATCTCCGCGTCGACCCAGGCCTCGGTGTAGTTGTTCCAGAACCACTTGGTAGGGAAGAGTCCGAGCCCGGCGAACACCTTGCCGTTCGGACGCACCGACGCCGACATCATCCACAGAAACGGATAGATCCACACCAGCGCGATGGGTGTGAGGATCGCGTAGGTCAGCAGCCTCTGGCCGCGCCCCCGGGACACGCCGCCGCGGGGCATGTGCCACCAGCGCTTCGTCGACGGATCCGAACGTGTGTCCGGCGAAGAACGGGCCCAGACGTCTCGTGTCGTTGTCATGACGCTCCCGCCAGGCCGGCGCCGCGACGGAACTTGCGTGCGGTGAAGATCTGTGCAACGGCGAGGACGATCAGCAGGATTCCGAACAGCACGCCGGCAGCCGAGGCGTATCCGAGACGCTGAATCGACACCTGCCCCTGGGCGCCAAAGGCCATTCGGTAGATGTAGAGCTCCATCACCTCGGTGGAGAAGTACGGCCCGCCATGGGTCAGCGCCTGCATGAACGCGAACACCTGCATGTTCCCCACCAGCACAATGAGCGCGATGACGACCGCGAACGGCGTCAGCATCGGTGCGGTGATCGAGATCGTGCGCCGCCACCACCCAGCCCCGTCGACCTGTGCGGCTTCGTACAACTCGTTCGGGATGGTCTGCAACCCGGCCAGCCAGTAGATCATCGGCTGCCCGAGCCACTTCCACACGAACAGCCCGATCGCCGTCCACATCACCGTCCGGGTGTCGGCGAGGAAGCCGATCGGTTCCTCGATCGCGCCGAGCGCCCGCAGCGCCTGGTTCGCCGGCCCGTTGAAGCTGGAGAACACCATGCTCATGACGATGCTGACGATCGCGGTCGTGGTGACCACCGGAATGAAGAAGAGCGTCCGGAACAACGGTGCCAGCCGGAGCGCCCGGTCGTTGAGGACGATCGCGAGTAGGAGTGACAGGAACAACTCGATCGGCGTCGCTACGCCGGCGAACCACAGCGAGCGGGCGAAGGCGTTCCAGAAGTACTCGTCGGCCATCAGGTCGCGGAAGTTCTGCAAGCCGACAAAGTACTTCGCCGCGTCGACTCCGCTCCAGTCGAAGAACGCGTAGTACCACGACATGACAAGCGGATAGAAGGAGAACATCGCAATGAGGATGAACCCAGGAACCATCAGCAGGTAGACCGCCCACGCGGCCCGGATCCGCTGTGTGAGCGAGGACCTGCTCATTGTTCGTACAACGCGGTGTAGGGCTTGCGTGGATCCCAGTCGGAGAAGACCCAGTCGTCCCGGTCGACGTCCGCACCGCGCGACCTGGCCTTCGCGATCGCATCGTCCAGTGACTTTTCCAGCCGGTCTTCCATCTGCCGCATCGCGGCTTCGACACCGTCCTTGATCTGGCCGGTGTAGAGACCGACGAGGGTGTCACTGAAGGTCGGTGTGGCCGGGACCTGGGCTTCGTACACCTTCGCCACGTCGGGGTTCCGCGCGGCGGGTTCGGGGCGCAACACGGTGTGCTTTGTCCCGAGCTCGAGTGCCTTACGCTGCAGGGGATCGGGATCGAGTTCGTGGATGGCATCGGGGAGCGCGGGCGGGTCGGCCGCACCGATGCGTAGACCGATCTGCACCTGCCCGGCGGCCGTGGTGAGATAGGCCATGATGTCGCCGATGACCGCGGTGAGCTTGGACTTGCTCGAGTAGACGTAGTTGTTCGAACCGCCAGGACCGTGAGTCGACGGCCAGATGTCATTCGGGTCCTGTTGCGGAGGCAGGTTGAGGCCGAGCCGGAACTCCGGGTTCTCCTCCTGCCAGGGGACGATGTTCCAGGGGCCTTGCATCATGATCCCGGCCTGTCCCAGGGGCATCCGCGCCCTGGCGCCTGGTGCGTCGAGGTTGATCGAGTCCGGATGGGCGCTGCCGTCGGACTTGATCGCCAATATCAGCTCGATCGCCTCGATCACTGCCGGGTTGGTGACGTTGAATTTGCCGGTGCGCAGGTCGACACCTTCGGCGCCACCGTGCACACCAGCCATTTCACACATCGCGTTGATCGGGGTGGAGAGGCCTCCTGGTTGGGCGAGCCCAAAGATGGTGCCGTAGTAGCTTCCGGCGCCCTGCTTGGTGATTTGCTTGGTGACCTCGCGGAACTGCTGCCAGGTGAGGACTTCCGTACCCAGGTCGACGTCGAGTCCCCTGGCCAGGTCGGCGTTGAAGAGCAGCAGGGTGTTGATCCGTTGCTGCCCGGTCAGCGGCAGGGCGTACGTCTTTCCACCGAAGTCGGTGACGCCGTCGGCGAACGCACCCGGCGGAAAGCGCTCCTTGACAGCCGAGAAGTCGGGAACGATGTCGTCGTACGCACCGATCCAACGATTCGACACGGCCATGCCCATGGTGATCTGGACCGGCAACTGGAACACGTCGGGTGCCGTGCCGTTGCGCACGCCGAGGGTGACCACCTCGGTGATCTGGTTCCAGTTCGTCCCTTCGTAGCGGACGCTGATGTTCTTGTGCTTCTCTTCGTACACCGGGAAGAAGTCTTCGAAGAACCGTGCCTTCATGTCGCCGGAGTCCATCCAGCGCAGCTCGACGTCACCCGTTGGCAGCGTGCCCGCCGGGTCGGGGATTCGAATCGTCCCGGTCGGCCTTTGAGAATCCGGCGAACCGCCCGTGCCGCTGGTGGTTCCGGAGGTGTCGACGCATGATGCGGCGCCGATGCCGGTGCCGGCAACGCCCAGGAGGGTCAGCATGCGGCGACGTGAGAGTGATCGCGTGTGCTCTCGTTCGTGGTGTAGTGCGCCTTGCTCGGTGAGACCGTCGCTTCGAGATGGATGATGCATGATCCCTCCATCGGCTACGAGCAGCGTTTGCTGGTGACTCTCTTTCGTTGCTTCGTCGTCCCGGCCGGGCCTCCGCTCGGATACCCGGCGAGCAGCTCGGATTGGCGGAGAACCAGCGCGACCCCTCCACGTGCTGCTCCCAGCTCGCCGAGGCTGGCGGTCCGAAAGGACAGCCGGCGGCGCACCTGGCGGTGGGCGTATGCCTGGATTGCCTCCCAGGCAGGGTCGAGGAGCGGCTGCCCCGCGGCAGCGAGCTCCCCTCCGATGACGATGGCTTCCGGGTTGAGGACATTGCAGGAGGCCGCGAGGACCCGCCCGATCCGCTCGCCCGCTGTGGCGAAGACGGCATTGACGTCGGAGTCGCCTACACGTAGTCGTCCGAGCACTCCGTCGAGATCGCGAGAGTGGCACTGCTCCAGCACCGCACCGAGCGACACGTAGCGCTCCAGGCATCCGCGGCCCCCGCACCAACAGGCAAGTCCCTGCGGATCGACCGACACATGCCCAACCTCGCCAGCGCCGCCGTCGGCACCAGCGAAGAGGTGCCCACCGAGGATGAGTCCACCGCCGACGCCGTACGACAGCCGCACGTAGAGGACGTTCTGGATGCCCGTGGCGCTGCCCCAGATGGCCTCTGCGAGTGCGGCAAGGCGCGTGTTGTTGTCGACAAAGATGGGGACGTCGAACCGTTCGGCAAGCATGCGGTGAACCAGGTCCGTGCGGCCCGGTCGCGATCGGGCCGCGCCTGCTGCTGACCCGGCCACCGGACCGACGACGCCGACCCCGACACCGCCCAGGGCGGCGAGCGATATCGCGGAGTTCGACGTGAGGTCATCGACCAGCCTGAGTGCGAGCTCCACTCTGCGCCGCCAGGATGTCTTCTCGGCGCAGGGTGCTCCGCGTGAGGCGACAACCTCGTGCGCAACGTTCACGATGACGACGTGCGTACGCCGGTGGCCGAGGTCGATTCCGACCGCCAGTCCGCCGGACTTGTTCAACGCCAGTACGCCGGCGGGGCGTCCACGCCTGGGCTGGGAAGCGGTGACGTCGGTGACCTCGACTACCGCGCCGATGGCAATCAGGTGCCGGACGATTGCCGACAGGGTGGTTCGAGACAAGCCGGTGATGTCCTCGAGCTGTGCCCGTCCGAGCGCGCCACGCGTGCGCAGGGCTGCAAGAACTCGCTCCTCGTGGCTCTCCCGGAGCAGCCGCAGCACCGTGGGACGGTCCTCACTCATGTCAGCACTGTGCACCGATCATGCATTTATGTCAATACTCAAGCATATTGCACTGGCGGCCGCGAACGACTTGTGCCGCCGACCTCCCACATGCCCCACACGCCGAACAATGGTGGGGCGGCGCTCCCAAGCTCGTCGACAAGGTTCTGCGGCCGATCGCCATTGCATGGGTGGATGCCGCGTGGCAATATGCTTCGAATGCCAGTGGTGGTTTCCGGCCCCGTGCGAGAGCATTTCGAGTCTGCCCTCGCCTCGCTGGTCCGCAAGCTCGAGTCCGACCCCACGGTCGTGGCTGCGATGCTCTTCGGCAGCCTGGCCTATGCCACGGTGTGGGAGCGTTCCGACATCGACTTGGTCATCGTCCGCGATGACCGGAAGGCGCGGAGCGGCTCCGAGAGCGTGCCCTTGACCGAGCAGGGCGTGCTCATCAACGCTTCCGTCATGACTCGCGCCGAGTTCCGGCGCAGGATCCAATCAGCTACGGGGGCCTTCATGTCGATGAATTCCCTGGGCCGGATCCTGTTCACACGCGACGAGGGCCTGAGCCGCGTGTTCGAGGACGCGCGCGTCCTCGGTGAGCACGACCGGCGGGTTGCCCTGCTGCGCAGCGCCGCCGGCGTGGTTCCGTTGCTGGACAAGACGGAGAAGTGGCTGGAGGTCGCGGACGATCCGCATTACGCGGCCGTGTGGCTGATGGACGCGGTGCGGGCGCTGGCCGTCGTCGAGGTGCTCCTCCGGGGCGAGATTCCCAACCGGGAGGCGCTGGTCCGGGCTCTGGAGCTGAACCCCGCCTTCTTCGAGAGCGCCTACACCCGCTTCCTGGGCGCACCGCCGACGCGCGGCTCGGTGCGTACGGAACTGGACCGCGTCGACGACTATCTGGTCTCGCGGCAGGAAGAGCTGTTCGGGCTCCTACTCGACTACTTCCGCGAGGAGGCGACGATCCGCTCCCTGACCGAGATCAGCGCCACTTTCGAGCGTGAGTACGGGATCGGCACCGCCGCCTACCTCGCCTGCCCCTGGCTTGCCGCCCACGGGGTGCTGGTGCCGGCCTCGGTGCCCTATCACCTGACCGAGCACAGCCGGGTCGAGCTCGACGCCCAGGCCTACCTGATCCCCGGCTGATGGACGCTTCCCCACGCACCGAGATCTCGATCCGGGGTGCGCGCGAGCACAACCTCAAGAACATCACCGTCGACATCCCCCGCGACCAGCTGGTGGTGCTGACCGGGCTTTCCGGATCGGGTAAGTCTTCGCTCGCCTTCGACACGCTCTACGCGGAGGGGCAGCGCCGCTATATGGAGTCGCTGTCCACCTTCGCCAAGCGCTTCATCGCCCAGGTACGCAAGCCCGAGGTCGACTTCGTCCTCGGGCTCTCGCCCGTCATCTCGATCGAGCAGCGGACGTCGACCGCCAACCCGCGCTCGACCGTGGGCACCATGACCGACGTCAGCAACTACCTCAACCTCCTCTACGCGACCGCAGCCGACGCCCACTGCCCGCGCTGCGCTCGGGAGGTGCCGGTGCTCTCCCCGGGCCGTGTCGTGGAGCGCGTTCTGGCTCTGCCGGCGGGCACGCCCGTTGACCTGCGCGCGCCCGTCTATCCGGTCTACGGGGAGGACCAGCGCTTCGTCCTCACCGAGCTGCGGCGCAAGGGCTACCGCCACCTCGTCGCCGACGGCCGCGAGCTGGACCTGGCCGAGGACCTCGAGCTGCCCGACCAGGAGTTCGCTGCTCTCGAGGTCGTCTGCGACCGTCTCAGCGTGCACCGTGGGGCGGAGCGGCAGCTGCTCACCGCCGTGCGCGATGCCCTGGTCACGGGCGAGAACTTCGTTCGGATTGTGCCCACCGCTCCGGCGGCGCTCGAGCTTGGCTGCCCGGAGCACGGGTTCGTCGCCTCCGACCTGGCCCATCAGCTGTTCATGTTCAACAACCCGGCCGTCGCCTGCCGCACCTGCTCCGGGCTTGGTACGTACCTTCAGGTGCACCGGGACCTGCTCATACCCGACCCCGGCAGGAGCATCCGCAAGGGCTGCTTCTCGACCATCACCTACGACGCCGAGACATGGTTCTCGCGCATGCTCTACAGCCTGGCCGTGCGCTACGGCTTCGATCTCGACACCCCCTTCGCCGACCTGCCCGGGCCGACCCAGGACGTACTTCTCCACGGCACCCGCGGTGTCCGCATCCCGCTGCTGCGCCCTCCCGAGGCGCTGCGCCGGGACCGGGGCTTCGACCGCGACGGGCTGGAGATGGCGTTCGACGGTGTCCAGGGCCACATCGAGCGCGCCTATCGCGCCTACCGCCAGCGCTCCGACACACGCAGGGAGATGGACGAGTGGCTGCGCCGGGTGATGGTGGAGATGACCTGCCCCGATTGCCGGGGCACCCGCCTGCGTCCCTCACGCCAGCTGTTCGAAGTCGGGGGGCGTACGCTGCACGAGCTCGGCGGCCTGAACTTCGTCGAGCTGCTGCAGGCGTTGCGCTCCCTGCCGCCGCCGCGTCGGGGTGGTAGCGCGGCCGGGCACGTGCTGGACGAGATCACCGGCCGCCTCGAGCTCCTCGTCGGCATCGGTCTCGACTACCTCGACTTCAACCGCCGATCGAGCACCCTTTCGGGCGGGGAGTCGCAGCGCATCCGGCTCTCGACCCAGATCGGATCGGGCCTGATGGGCATGCTCTACGTGCTCGACGAGCCCACCATCGGCCTCCATCCTCGTGACGCCGGGAGGATGGTGGCCATGCTCCGCCGGCTGCGCGACCTGGGCAACACGGTGGTCGTCGTCGAGCATGACGAGGACATGATCCGAGCCGCCGACCACCTGGTCGAGCTGGGGCCCGGGGCGGGCGTACACGGAGGGGAGGTCGTCGCTCAGGGCACTTTGGATGACCTCCTCGAGTGCGAGCGGTCCCCGACCGGGCAGTTCCTCTCTGGCGGCCGCTCGATCCCGACGCCGAGCTCGCGGCGGCGGCCGGATGGGCGCCGGCTTGTGGTCCGCGACGCCCGCGAGAACAACCTCCGAGGCATCGACGTGGAGTTCCCCCTCGGCCTCCTCGTGTGCGTGACCGGGGTCTCCGGGTCAGGCAAGAGCACCCTGGTCAACGACATCCTCTACCAGCGCCTGCGTAACCTGATGATCGATCCCCGACAGCTCTACGGCCTCCACGACCGCATCGACGGGCTCGAGCATCTCTCGGGCGTGGTCGACATCGACCAGTCGCCGATCGGGCGCACCCCGCGCTCCAACCCGGCCACGTATCTCGGTTTCTACACCGCCATCCGTGAGCTGTTCGCGGCGACGCCCGAAGCGCGTCACCGCGAGTACGGACCCGGCCACTTCAGCTTCAACGTCAAGGGAGGCCGCTGCCCCGACTGCGCGGGTACCGGCACCGTGCTCACCCAGCTGCACTTCATGCCCGACACCGAGACCCCGTGCGAGGCCTGCCGCGGCACCCGCTTCAACGCCGAGACGCTGGAGGTGACGCACGAGGGAAAGTCGATCGCAGAGGTGCTGGACCTGTCCGTCGAGGAGGTGCTGGACTTCTTCGCCGGCCACCGCCCGATCGTGCGCAAGCTGGCGCTGCTGGACCAGCTCGGCCTCGGCTACCTGACGTTGGGCCAGTCCGCCACCACCCTCTCCGGAGGCGAGGCGCAGCGGCTCAAGCTTGCCCTGGAGCTGTCCAAGCTGCAGCGTGGCCGACACACCCTGTACATCCTCGACGAGCCCACCACCGGCCTCCACCTGGCCGACATCGCGCGCCTTCTCGAGTGCCTCAACCGGCTGGTCGACACGGGGCACACGGTCCTCGTGATCGAGCATCACATGGACGTGGTGAAGCATGCCGACCACGTCATCGACCTCGGCCCCGAGGGCGGGCACCTGGGCGGCCGGGTGGTGGCCGCAGGCACGCCCGAGGAGATCGCGGCCCACTCCACGTCGTTCACCGGCCGCTCGCTGCGCAGCCACCTGGGTAGCAGCGACTCTCCCGCAGAGGTCTGAGGCGACGAGAGATGAGACCGTCGCGTCCAGCTCAGGCGCAGGTGCGGTGAGTGGCGTTGTGCCACCGCTAGCCCCATGTCCGTGTCTTGGGGTCCCACTGGCGGCTGGCGACGGTCGCTGTCAGTGCGGGATCGGCAAACGCAGTGACCTCGTTGAGCACGTCGAGAAATATCGACGGCAGGCGGTCGTCCAGGCGCTGTTTGTGTCGCCAGGAAGCCCACCGTGCTTGCGCCAGTGTGGCGTACCCATCGAGGGCATCCGCGAGCGGCCACAACTCCACGTGGCGGTAACCGGCCACCTCGGCTAGCGCACGCTGTAGTTCGGCCCCGTCGACGGTGTGACGTCCGGTGAGGAGATAGACGTCTGCGAAGTCGCGCCAGCGGGTGTTGATGGTGCCCTTTTGTAGTGCGGTGGTGATCTTCTCCGCGTACACCATCGGCAGCGGGTAGCCGGGCAGGCTGATCGTTCCGCCGAGGAGCCTGGGCAGGTCCACGATTCTCGGGGGTGGGTAGATCGGGTCACCGATGTTGATGTCGACGTGCAGGCTGAGCCTTGCGCTGGCCAGCCTCGCGGTCAGCGTGACACGGACGCCGCTGTACTCGTCGTCATCCCGGATGATCTCTGCAGTTGCCGCACCGGTATCAAAGACAATCCCGTCGTTCACGGGAACGGCGGCGATGTCACGCACGAGCCGCAGCACCTCCTCGCGCTCACCAACGATCGCGCGGGCCTGCATGTCCACGTCTCGGGTCGGTCGGCGGGCGTCGTAGGCGGCGAGAAGCACGCCGCCTTTGAGCACCAACTTGTCGCCCTGCTGGGAGGTTGCGAGGCGAGCGAGGAAGCCCTCGAGCGCGTAAAGCTGGTGCAGTTCGTCGGTGGGACGATGCTGGCTGCGGGCCAGGTGCTGCAGATCCAGGTAAGCGCGGCCCTCGACGGTGGTTCGCGTGGGTCGACGGTTCGCGGTCATTGCAGGATCTCCAGTGCGGCACGGAGCGCCGGCTCGGCCTTCGGGAACGCCCGAGCCATCCGCAGCAGCGTCGCGGGCTGGGCGCCACGGCGGCGTAGCCAGCGGCGTAACGCCTCGACAGCCACGTCGGATCCCTCGAGGTGGCGCAGCCGGAAGGCGTCGATGATGCACCGCTCCGGGCTGTACATGCCGATGGTTGTTTGCTCGGTCAATGTCAGTTCGTCGCGGCCGATGTCGAAGGTGTCCGGGGCGAAGGCATGCCACATGACCGGAGCCTGCGTGCGCGGTCGGCGCTGCCCCCGTGGGAGGGCGACGTCGATGCGGGCTGGGATGGTGTCGCTCAGCCCGTGTCGGGCTAGGGCGGTCGTCAGGCACAGCGTCGCGCGTGGTGCGCGATGCGCGATCTCCAGCAGGTCCGGATCAGCCTCGCCTGCTGAGTCGGCCCGACGGAACAACCCGCGTCCGAGTTGTTCGATCACCCCCGCGTCACGCAACGCGTACAGGCGCCGGTCGGACAGTCCGCCCGCGCGCGCCTCGGTGTACGAGAACGTGGTCGGAAGGCCAGCGAGGGCCTTCTCCGTAGCTTGATCGGCTGACCTCACGGGGGAAACTGTATACACATGCGGCCATTGTGTATGCGATTTCCTCCGCCCGGTGGCTTTGGCTCCGGCGGTCACGGCGGGTGCAAGGGCCTGCCTTGGCCGGCGGAATCGTGTACGCCGGAGAACGTAGTGCATGCTGCGTCGTCCGAGGAATGCGCTCGCAGATGGGGTGCGTCATGGTCATGTCATGACAGACCGTCCCTTTCGTTTCGGCATCGTCGGCGTACCGGCTGACCTGCCGTCTATGACATCGCTCGCTCGCCGTGTCGAGGGCCTCGGCTACGACACTCTGGTGTCGCCCGACCCACAGGGTGAACTCGACCCGATGACCACGCTGGCCGCTGCCGCGGCCGTCACCACCACCCTGCACGTCGGCACCTTCGTCGCGGTGGAACGGTTCCGTGAGCGCCGGATGCTCGCGTGGCAAGCGCGCTCGCTGACTTCCCTGACCGATGGGCGGTTCGAACTCGGACTCGGCACGGGGCGGCCTGACGCCGCGACACGCAGCGCCGAGATGGGCCGAGAATTCGGCTCCGTCGGGGCACGGGTCGAGCGCCTGGGCAGGACGCTTGCCTATCTACGTCAGCAGCCTGGAAGACCGAAGCTGTTGGCCGCTGCGTCCGGGCCCAGGATGCTCACTCTCGCGGCCCGGGAAGCCGACACCGTCACCATGGCGTGGAGGCCTCGCACGACCGAAGGAGAGGCTAGGGTTTTCATAGACCGGTTCCGCGAGGCCGCTGGCGCCCGGATGAGTGAGATCGAGCTCGCGGCGAACCTGCTGGCGGTCGGCGATGCCCCGGCGCCCTGGCTGGAGCGGTTTACGGGCGTAGGAGTTGCCGAGCTCGTCGCCGGTGGGGCTGTGACGGTCCTGCCCGGGGCGGCCCGGCATGGCGCGGACACGTTGCTGCGTTGGCGGGACGAGCTCGGGATCTCCTACATCACCATCAACGCCGGCTACGTCGACTCCTTCGCGCCGGTGGTCGAGTTGCTCAAGAACACTTAGCCCAGGGGGCGCCGGTTCAGCGCGCCGACTCGATCGCCGCCCATTGGCGTTGGTCGATGCTGCCGACGGCGAACTCGGCGGACCGCGCATGCTAGGCCACCGAGTGACGCCCGACGACTTCCGACCGGTGATGTGGGCACCTCAGTCCGAAAGTGAAACGGTGGGATGCGCAGCGAAGTCCGCAGCGCCGCCCTACTGCCGGTAGGACGGTGCGGACTGCCACTCGGCACGACTCAGGGCGTACTCGACCAGGTCGTGCTCGGCTCCGTCGACATCGTCCAGACGCTGGAAGGTCTGGACGAGGGTCAGACCGGCCTTTTCCATGACGCGCCGGGAGCCGTCATTGACCGCCATCGCTTCGGCAAAGACCCGCTCCACACCGAGCTCGGTGAAACCCTTGCGGATCAGCGCGACCGAGCCCTCGGTTGCGTACCCCTGGCCCCACGCTGACCTGCGCAGGCGGTACCCGAGCTCGATCTCGCCCTCACGGGCGTCGGAGTCCCGGTTGAGGTGGTCAGGACGAGGCGGGCGTGGGGCTCAGCGGAGATGACGATCCGGCTGGAAACTCCGGTATACGCCCCGTGGCGTAGCCGGAGATACGTTCAGGTGGCGATGCCCCGGCTCGCCCCAGAACGCCAGGCTGGAACGTGTTGGTGAACGCTCGGCCCACCGTGTACGCGCACCCCGCACACGATTCCGGCCCTGGAAAGGACTGACGAGCCATGATGATCACCCGCCGGCGTTTGCTGATCGTCGCGGGCGGCCTCGCGGCCGCCGCCGCACCCGCGACCGCCCGGGCCGACTCAGGGAGCATCGAAGCATGGATCGCCGCGAACGCGGCCGGTCTCGACACCGTTGACCCGCAGGCGCCGCTGGCCGACCTGCGGGTGTTGAAGAGCAACATCGACGGAGTGCGGATCGTCGGGCTCGGTGAACCGGCCCACAACCTCGCGGAGATCACCACGCTGAAGCACCGCGTGCTGCGGATGCTGGTCCAGCAGCTCGGCTTCCGTACCGTGGTCTGGGAGGACGACTGGTCCCTCGGCCTGCTGATCGATGACTACCTACGCACCGGTGAGGGCGACCTCGACGCCCTGGTCCAGGAGATGAGCTACGGCGCCTGGCGGAACCGCGAGGTGGTCGAGGTGTTGACCTGGCTACGCGGCTACAACATCACCCACCCGCACAACCGGGTGCACTTCGTGGGTGCCGAGCATTACGGCACCCGGGCGTTCGTGTACGACCGGCTCTCCCGGTACATCGCCGAGACCGCACCTGAGCTCCACGCCGAAGCCGCGGGCCTTATCCAGGCATTGCGGCCCGATCCGGCGAAGCCGATCGGACAGCACGCCTGGTGGTTCTTCGAGGAGGCAGGCCAAGACGTGCAGCAAGCCTATCTGCGCCGAGCCGCACGGCTCAGGGCTCTGGTGAACCGAATCCACGGCTCCGCTGGCGACCGCGACTACTCGCTCGCCTACCAGACGGCACGGCAGATCGAGGCGTTCTACACCCACTACAGCCTCGACGAGACCGAGATCCCGTCTTACCGGGACGCCGGATCGGCCCAGACGATTCGCTGGTGGCTCGCACACTCCGGCACTCGGACTGCCTATTGGGCCGCCGCGCCACACACGTCTCGCGCGGCCGAGGTGCAGCTCACGGCGCCGGCAGGTACGACAGCCTACGTCCCGGTCGGGTCACACCTCGCCCGATGGTACGGCGATCGCTATCGGGTGATCGGATTCGCGTTCGACCACGGAACCTATCCGACCAACGACGGGACCATCACGCTGCCCGCACCGCTGCCTGAGTGGTACGAACGACGGTTCCATGACCTCACCTACGAGCAATCCGCCCTCGACCTGCGGCGCCGGGGCGCACCCGGCCCAGTCCGGGACTGGCTGTCGGCCCCGTTTCGAACCCGCGGCTACCCCGAGGCCGGCGAAGCCTCGTCCGCGACCGGGGGCACGCTGGCGGAGTGGTACGACGTGGTCATCCACCGCCACGTCGTGACACCGGTCGACCCCTATCCCTAGAAGATGGTCATGCCGGGAGCCACGCCCAGGCGAGGATGACCATGGAGTGTTACGTGGAGCGCCCGCCGTTGCCGGGACTGGCGGGCGTCGTGCGGACAGTTTGGATCCAGCGCACCGGTGAGGCGGCGTACGTGCAACGGCACCTGCCCACGGGCGGCGTCGAGATTCACTTTCCGCTCGGTGGCCATCCCCAGCTGGTTGGCCCGCTGACCCGTCCGGAGATCGAGGTCATTCCGGCGCACACCACCATCGTCGGTGTGAGGTTCCATCCGGGGACCGCGCCGCCTCTTCCGACGGTGCTCGACGACCTGGTGGACCAGCGCCTGGGCTTGTCGGAGCTGTGGCGAGGTTCGGTGGAACGCCTCGTGGAGGCGGTCGCCCGGGCCGGGGACCCCGAGCGGGCGCTCATGGTTGTGCAGGCCCATCTCCTGCAGGAGTTTCGACGTACGGTCCGCGTGGATCCGCTGGTGGGCGACGCCGTGAAGGCGCTGATGCCCTGGCACCCGGTCAACATCGACACCGTGGCCACCCACCTGGCACTCTCCGCGAGCCAGCTGCGCCGCCGCTGCCTGCACGCGGTGGGGGTGAGCCCCAAGGTTCTCCAGCGGACGTTGCGATTTCAGGGGTTTCTGGCGCTGGCCCAGGCCGGCGCCACAGCCACGGGTCGGCGTGGTGCCGATGGCATGGCAGGACTTGCGATCGACGTGGGGTACGCCGACCAGGCACACCTCAGCCGAGAATGCCTCCGGCTGACTGGCCTCACCCCGAGGGCGCTCCTCGGCGGCGACCTCGACCGGTGCGCCTGTGTCCATGACCACTCCGCCTCCTACGGGCCCTTCCTTGCCATCCGGAGCAGGCCGCTCCTACGAGGCTGACTCTGCGCGATTCGTTCAAGACCCGTCGGCTGGCAGCTCATAGCTTCAAGCTCATGCCCGACCTGGCCGAGTTCGCCAATTCGCTCGACGGCGAGTTGTTCAGCCCTGACTCGTCGGGTTACGAAGCGATCCGCGGCCGGGTCAACCTCGTCTACCGGGAGGTGCGTCCCCGGCACGTCGTTCTGTGCCGCTCGGTCTCGGACGTCGCCCGCGCCATGGCGTACGCGACAGCCACCGGGGACCGTATCGCCACTCGTGGCGGGGGGCACTGCTTCGCGGGCCGATCGTCGACGGACGGGATCGTGCTCGACCTGTCTGGCCTCCATGGCATCTCCGTGGCAGCTGACCGGATCGCCACAATCGGAGCTGGCGCCCGCCTGGAACAGGTGTACGCGGCGCTCCACGCCCACGGCCGAACCCTGCCAGCCGGGTGCGGTCCCACCGTCGGCATCACCGGCCTCACCCTCGGCGGCGGGCTCGGGCTGCTCGGGCGTCAGTACGGGCTGACCTGCGATCGCCTCGTCGGCGCACAGGTCGTGCTCCCGGACGGCAGCGTCGTGGAGTGCGACCACGACCACGAACCAGACTTGTTCTGGGGTCTGCGCGGTGCGGGGGGCGGCCAGTTCGGTGTGGTCACGGCACTGCGGTTCGACACGGTCCCGGAGCCGATGACCACCCGGATCGAGGCGCACTGGTCGGGCATCGCTCTCGAGGAACTGGTCTCGGCCTGGCAAGCCTGGGCACCGGACGCCCCGGACGAACTCACTGTCGAACTCAGCCTTGTGTCCGAGCCCGGAGGACCTGCCCAGGCCACCCTGTTCGGCGCCTCCACCCTCGAGCAGGGGTCGACCCGGGAGCTGCTGCAGGAGTTCATCGACCGTGCCCCCCGAGATCGAGTTGCGCGCCGGCTTGCCCTACCACTTTCTGAAGAGCACGTTTGCCGAACCGGAGGACGTACCCGAACGCGCCTTGCGGATGAGGTCGGAGTTCTTCTCCCACTCGTTGGCCAACGGCACCCTCGCGTCGCTCCTGACCCAGCTCGACGACCGAACGTCCATGGGTCGACGGGAGATCGCCTTCACCGCGATGGGCGGTGCCTACAACAGGGTCGCCGAGGACGCCACCGCGTTCGCCCATCGCGGCGAACGCTTCCTGCTCGCGCACATCGCCGAGGCAGCCGATCCCTGGGTCGACCGTTCATGGGCGACCGCCCACACGGACGGGTCTGGGCGTGTCTACCCCAACTTCCCCGACCCGGCTCTGGACGACTGGGCCACGGCGTACCACGCGGGCAACTACGCCCGGCTGAGAGCGGTCAAGAACGCCTACGACCCGCACCGGTTCTTCGACTTCCCCCAAGCCATCTGAAGGAGAGATATGAGCAAGGTCGCTCGACCCCGACGTACGCCGCGTCCTCGACGGCACCTCGATCGCCCACCTGGCCACCGTCCTGCCGGACGGCTCGCCCCATACCGTTCCCGTCTATGTCGGCGCCCACGGCGACCGCATCGTCTTCTTCACCGGCCCGGGCATGCGCAAAGCACGCAACCTGCGCCGCGACCCCCGGATCGCGTTGTCCATCGCGCCCGTCGACAACCCGTTCACGCCCGTCGTCATCCGATGGCGGGTCGTCGAATGGATCGAAGGCGATGCGGCGTGGGAGATCATCGACCAGCTGGCCACGAAGTACACCGGTACGCCCTACCCCCGAGAACAGGAACGCGTCGTGCTCGTGATCGAACCCGAACGACAGACCATCGGCATCGGCTGAGCTGCCCGAGCCCATCGCAAGGAGCGCGTGCCGGCCGCCGACCCCCAGCTGAAGCGCTCACGTGGAACCAACATCGGTCGCCGGCGTCCGCATGAGGCAGGGTGGTGGGCCAGGGACGGGATCGAACTGCCGACCTTCCGCTTCTCAGGCTGGCTCGTCCGAAGTGGAGCGGACGCCGGCGTCCTGCAGTGAGTACCGGTGAAGTGTGACGCCCGGTGGAGCGAGGCGGATGACGTCGCCCACGGTGAGAACCTGGTGAGCGCTAAGCCATTCCTGACCTGGCTTCTGCAGCACCCAGCCGCCTCCAAGAGTGACCGCCGCATGCGTGTTGTTGCCGTCGGCGTCACGCCATACCAGCACGGTGCCCGGCAGGTCGTCACTGCCTCCCACGGCGCAGTTGGCGGCTAGCCACGCTTCGAAGGGCTCATCGTCGGCGTTGGGGGCACCTGCTGCCGCCATGACGGTGGCGAAGCAGTTTGTTGCGCTTCCGCGGGCAAATGAACTTCCTCTGCTCCCTCTGGCGAAGGTTCCGCTGAGTTCTCGGGCACGGGGAAGTATGGACGAGGCCGCCCGCCAGATCTCCTCCGGTACCGACCTGCGCTGACATGGCAGCTGCCACTCACTGGCAACGCGCTGGAGGACGTCATCGAGATGAGGCTCGACCAGGGTCGGCCACCAGACGAACCGATGCCCGTCAGCCTGCTCGCGCAGCACCCGTGCATCGAGGATGTCCGTCCAATCGCTGACGGAGGGCACTGCACCTCGCCCATGTCTGGCCTGCGTTCGGACGAGCCTGGCACGCACATCGCGTGGCTGAGCACGGAACGCGCCCTCGTCAAACCAGACGGTTTCCAGATCCTTGGCGAGATTCCACACCTCGTAGGTGTCACGAAGCTCGGGCGACAGGTCGTCTGCGCGACCTTCGGATGTGAGCCCGAGTTCGGCCGCTTCGGCGGCGGTCAAGAAGAACGGCTGACAGGCTGGCGCCAGCCAGCCGGCCCAGCGTCGCACGAGTGACGTTTCGACCTCGATCCCCAACACGTCCACCGCCGCATGGTACGAGCCGGGCGACCACCAAGGCGACACGTTTGAACGGGAGTCGCTGATACCACCGTGCCCGCCCCTGACCTGTCCCGGACGGCCGTCACCAGCCATCGACAACCCACACCTGCCAGGACCAGTCCACGGTCAGCCACGCCCCAAATCGAGGGGTGACCTGGAGAGGGTCACCTCCTGTGCTGGTCGACCTGCGGACGTACGACGGTAGCCCTAGCGTTGGCTCAGGGCGATCCGGTTGCCGCTCGGGTCGTCCACGATCGACGTACGCGGCTTCCATTCGAACTCTTTGGGTGGGTGGACCTCGGTCGCTCCGGCGTCAAGGGCGGCCTGGTGGGCCGTGTCCAGATCGTCCACCCAGAGGGTGAAGCAGGTGCGCTTGCCGGGGTAGCCACTGTCGCATTGCTGTTCGATCGTCAGCAGGAAGAACGAGTCGGTGTCCCACGCCCCGAAGGTGAACGAGGTGATCGACTCGTTGTACTCCACGTCGGGAAGGATCGCGGAGTAGAACTCCACCGCCTTCGGTATGTCGTCCGCGTGGATGGTGATCTGAACCGGCCTGGCTGCAGCCGTGCTCTCCTGCATCGGGACTCCTTTCTCCAAGTACTCGTTGACCGCGCGTGCCCGGTTGAGAAGTCGGTCATGGTGTCGCGCGAGGACGCGTTCGATGGCCGCGTCGTCGGCGTGGATCGCGTCCCGGATCTCGTCGATGGGGAGATCGATGGAACGCATTCGGCAGATCAGTCGGGCAGTGCGGACCTGATCGGGGTGGTAACGGCGATAGCCGGTCGACGGATCGACGTACCAGGGACGCAGCAGGTCGATCTCGTCATAGTGCCGCAGCGCGGGGATCGACAGCCCAGTACGGAACGAGAAGCTGCCGATAGTCATCAGGTCGTCGTTACCCATGCCCACCATGGTGAGGCCTCAGGTTGGCTGAGAGTCAACAGGCGCGGTACACGACGGGGCTACCAGCAATCCGCTCGTTGTACGCGTTGATCAGTCCGGGCCCGCAAGCCGCGCGCGAAGTCTCGTGGCCAGAGCCGGAGCTCGCGTGATCTACGACGAGTAGAAGCGACCCTCTCGCTGACGCTCTACTCCCAGACCCGGGAGTACTTCTCGAAGGTCTCGGTCTCACTGTGTTGAGGAATGACGCAGAGGAGGTGACCCCCCGGAGCCCGGAGGATTCGACAGTCGAGCCACCGGTTGATCTCGACTGCCCCAAGGCCAACGAGCCGCGCCGTTTCTGCCTCTACATCATCAGTTTCAATGTCCAGGTGGTAGCGAGCTTGATCATCAACCGCCTGAACTGCCATCACGAGTCCGGGGAACGACTCAGGGAGCGAGGTGAACTGCTCTTCACCTGGGACTGGTCGTGCCGGAACTCCCAGAGCGGCCGACCAGAATGTAGTGGCGGCGGGCACTTCATCACTCGGCACATCGATCAGGAGGGTTGAGAATCGGCTGCGATGCACCGCAGAACGCTAACAGTCCCCGCTTCCATCGACCACGGCGGATCAGGACATCGAGTCCGAGGTGGACCGTTCGCAGTCTTCCAAGCGCATGATCGTGAGCCTCCTACGCGGCCCTTGGCGATGATGTCGACGATGCTGAAGGTCATCTGGTAGACGGATGTAGCGTCCTCGATTCTGGTCGTCTGCGGACTCGTTGACGATGGCGGAAATCGCAGGGCCTTGGATCAGTTCGGTCGTGGTCACGAGGACCGCGGCTAGCAGGGCGAACGTGAGGCTCAGGGCCATTGGAGCGAGTCCTGCGAGGAGTATGCATCCGTATCCGACTCCGATGATCAGCTGTGAACTGAACAGGACATGATCGCGCCGCCGGCCTGTGATGGCCGCGACGACGGGTGCGGCTCCGAGCGCGCCGAGGATGGCGTTGAGGGCGAGAAGTGTGCCCGGTGTCCAGCCAGGTAGGTCGGCGAACTCCACGAGAAAGACTGGAACGGCGATCACGAATGACAGCGACAGCAGCACGAATCCGAGATTGACGCAGACGAACCCTAGGAATGGTCGGTCGTGGAGCACAGCAGACCAACCCGCGGCTGGTGAGCGGTCTGGAGTCCTCTGGCGAGGGAGTTGGCCCGGGCTGGGGTCGAGTCGGGTCAAGACCGCAGCCACGATGAAGGAGGCAGCGTTGACAGCCACGATCATGCGGTAGCCGAGGGTGCCTCCGAGGGCGACGGCGACACTTGCGCCAAGGGCGCCGACGGCAAGGCCCGCGTTGCGCATGGCATTGATGAGAGCGAACCAACGCTCCTGCCCGTCCTTGTCGGCGACTTCATGCACAAGAGCGGGGTAGGCGACCCAGAACAGCGAGTTTCCTACTTGGACGCCGATGGCCGCGAAGAGCATCGGGGTGAATGAATCGACGAAGAGGTAACTCGCGAACCCCATCGCTTGGGCAATGTTGGAGATGATCACTGCACTCTTGGAGCCGATACGATCTGTGAGTATTCCCGCGCCACCAGTTGCGGGCAGACGCACGATCGCTGCGATCGAAAGCGCCAGGCCAACCTGTTGCAAACCCAGCGGTGGGGGCAGACCTCGTCGGCGGGGCGCCCGCTGGGGAAGAGCAGAAACAGCCCACTGCCTAGGGCATCGATCCCGAAGGCGCCCAACAGACGGCCATGGCCGCGGGCATTCGGAAGTCCCGGAACGCTCATGCAGCCGTGGACTCACACGGACGATCCGATCTCTCCGACTCAGCGCGGCAGGGGTTTTCGGACTTGGGCATCTGGCGCGTCCTACGACCAGCCCTCTGGGAGATGGACGGTCTTGGTGGGTGAGTGCGGGTCGGTTACCCCTTGATGCCGGAGTTGGCGACGCCTTCGATGATGTAGCGCTGCAGGACGACGTACAGGATCAACACTGGGATGGAAGCGATGGTCGCGCCGGCCATCACGACTGGGTAGTTCGTCGATTCCGCACCTTGCAGGGTCGCAAGCCCTGGCGCCAGGGTGAGGCGTTCCGGTGAGAACAGCACGAAGATCGGCCAGATGAAGTCGTTCCAGTTGCTGAGGAATGCCAGCACCGTCAGGGTTACCAATGCCGGCTTGGACAACGGCAGGATGATCCGGGTGAAGATGATCCACTGGTTCGCGCCGTCGATCAGCGCTGTCTCCTCCAGCTCACGAGGAATGGACAGGAAGAACTGCCGCAGGAAGAACACGCTGAACGCCCCGGCCGCACCGGGGACCACCAGCGCCCAGATGGTGTCGGTCCACCGGAGGGTGTCGACCAACAGGTAGTTCGGCATCAGGAACACGAAACCGGGCAGGAACAGCGTCGCGATCAGTACCGCGAACAGCAGGTTCTTGCCCCGGAACTGCATCCTCGCCAGTGCGTACGCCGCGAACGACGACACCACGAGCACCAGGACGCAGTGCAGGGTGGCGGCGACGAACGAGTTGAGTGTCCACAGCAGCACCGGATTCTCGCTGTCGAGGAACACGAACCGGTACGCCTGCAAGGTCAGCGCATCAGGGATGAACGTGACCGGGATCGTCCGGGCATCCGCCTCGGTCCGGAACGACGTCAGATACATCCACAGGATCGGGACGACGAAGACCAACGCCAGGATCACGATCGCGACCCAGAACAACGGCCCGTTGCGATCCCTCCGGTACGCCCTGCGGCGTCGCGTCCTGCCGAAGGCCGACCGCGAGTCCGGCGTCGTCGCCTCCGACGTCTCATGGATGGCCGTCACGGTTTCCGCTCCCTCTGCAACAGGAAGTTGGCGATCGCGATCAGGGCGAGGAAGAACGCCAGCACGTACGACATCGCCGACGCGGTGCCCATCTGGAACCGTCGCAGGCCTTCCTCGGTCATCACCATCAACGCCGTCCTGGTGCTGTCACCGGGACCGCCGCCCGTGACCAGGTAGGACTGGCCGAACATGTTCGCACTGGCCAGGATCGTGATCGTGACCACGAACACGAAGATGTTCCGGAGGCCGGGAATGGTGATGTGGCGGAACTTCCCCCAGGCTCCTGCGCCGTCGAGTTCGGCGGCTTCGTAATGCTCGTCAGGGAGCGACTGCAGTCCGGCCAGGTAGATCACGCAGTTGAAGCCGAGGGTCCACCAGACCGTCATCCCCACCAAGGCAACCCAGGCGGCCGGCTGCTCCTGCGTCCAGCCGATCGGTGGCACCCCGAACAGGCCGAGAAAGG
The DNA here is from genome assembly GCF_040195635.1 of Actinopolymorpha sp. B11F2. Lineage (NCBI taxonomy): Bacteria > Bacillati > Actinomycetota > Actinomycetes > Propionibacteriales > Actinopolymorphaceae > Actinopolymorpha > Actinopolymorpha sp. B11F2. The sequence continues at coordinate 43,746 of NZ_JBEFTX010000002.1, forward strand.
CGTTGATCAACCCGAACTGGGTGTCGAGCAGGTAGTTCCACAGCAGGCCGACGATGGCGATCCCCAACACGAACGGCGCGAAGATGATCGCCCGGAAGACGTTGCGTGCGGGAAATTTACGGTTCAGGATCAACGCGACGACCAGCGGGCAGATCACCAGGAACGGGACGCTGATCACGGTGAAGATCGCGGTTGCCCGCATCCCGTTCCAGAAGCTCTCGAAGGTCAACGACCCCGGACTGAACAGGTCTGTGTAGTTCTTCAGCCCGACGAACGGCTTCTGCGGAAGCATGTAGTCCCAGCTGTGCAGACTGATCCACACGCCGAAGAACGCCGGCCCGATGACGAACGTAACCAGCAAGATCACGAACGGCAGGATGAACAGATACGGCGTCACCGGATGGTGGTAGCGGACCTTCCTGGGCGCTGATTGGCCACGCGCGCCCGGACCTACCCCTGTCACCGACCCGGGCGTGGTGGCGGTGCTCATCCGTACTTCTCCATGTTCTGCTGGAGAATTCTGTTGCCCTTCTCCTGCGCCTCACCCAATGCGGTCGCGGTGTCCTTCTGACCGAGCATCGCCGAGCTGACCGCCGGTGCCCAGTCCACCAGGCAGTCGGTGATGCCAGGGATCGGCGGAGTGAAGTTGATGTAGTCCAGTTGCTTGGCGAACTCGACCACCGGACCCTTCTCGTCGAACTTGGGATCCTCGCGGACGTCGTTGCGAGCCGGAACCTGGCCGGCATCGGCCCAGTCGAGTGAGTGCTTGGACAGCCAGTTCAGGAACACCCGGCCCGCCTTCGACCGGTTCTCGTCTGCACCGCCCCGGTTGTCCGGCAACACCATCTGATGCGAGCCGGACCAGACCGCCTCGGTGCCGCCGATGTTCGGCACGATCGCGGCACCCCACTCCAGCTCCTTGACATCATTCAGCGGCGTGACCATCCACGAGCCGTTGAACATGAACAACGACTTGTCGTTCTGGAACGACACCACGTCGCCGTCGGCGGCCGCCTTCGGCGGGCTGTAACCCTCCTTGATCAACATCTTCAGCCACTCGACAGCCTTGACTCCGGCCTCCGACCCGAACTCGACCGCTGAGCCGTCCTTGGCCACCATCTGGCCGCCGAACTGGTACAGCAGGGTCTGGCAGAGGAGCCCGGGAGCACTCAGCGCGGACACCCACATGCCCTGCATACCCTTGGACTTCGCCGCGTCCAGCGCGGAGAGGTACTCCTCCTCGTTGGTCGGCGGCGTCTCCGGATCGAGCCCGACCTGCTCCATCGTCTTCTTGTTGTAGTAGAGCCCGGCACAGTGGATGTCCAGCGGGACGCTCCAGTGCTGGCCGTCGTACTGGCCGGCCTGCCAGGCGATCGGCACGTAGTCGCCCTCGCCGAGCCCGAGCGCGTCATTGACGTCGTCAAGTGGCTGGATCACCCGCCGGGCGGCATTCGTCGGCACCCGGTCGATGTGCATGATCGCGATGTCCGGACCCTTGCCTTGGCTGACCGCCGCCGGCAACTTCTCGTAGTACTGCTCCCACGCGATCGCCTGCTGTTTGATGGTGATCTTGGGGAACTCTTTGGAGAACCTGGCGGTGAGGTCCTTCATGATCGGGCCGTCACCGCCGGTCAGGCCGTGCCAGAAGGCAAGTTCGACTGCCGGACCGTCGTAGCCCTCGGCGCCGCCGTCGCCCTTCGGCGCGGTCTGTCCCGGACGCCCCGAGGATCCCGGACTACATGCAGCGACCAGTCCGACTCCGGCCGCGACCGCACCGCCGAGCAGAGCCCGCCGACCGAGCTGCGACGCCGCCGCGCGTCCAGTCCGATCGGGCTCTGGAGCGACAGAGAATGGACGGTTCATGGACTTCCTCCTCGAAGTCATACCCGATCGGTTGCAGGCCCCGCCCCCGGTGACGCCGAAGCTGTCCGACATGACCGACGGCACTTTTGCATCCTTGTAAAGATTGCGCAAGGGTCCTGCCCACATCCTGTTTCCACCGTTGTAACGGGAAGGCGACGGACCCTGGTTTCGCAGTTGATGGACACATGAGGCGGCCGAGTTCGGGGGTTGGCCTGCGGGAACGCGTGTGGGGCCGGCGATCGGGCGTGTGTCCAACCGTGGAGCGCGCAGCGTTGGGTTGCGTCTGCCCAGCTCAGGCGGGGTCAAGATCGTCCTGGTCCGCCAGTTCGGCTGAGTCGTCTGTAAGAGTTTGTGGCGGCTGGCCTCGGGCTGGCTGGCAGGGTGAGCGCCGGTCACTCGGGGCCCGTTGTGACTCCTGAATCGTCTGACCCCTCGCGGGTGTCATGGCCGGGATCTGTCCAGTGGGTGCCGGCGCCGACCCTGGCTCACGACGATGGCTTGGTCAGGAGCGAGTCCGCCGAGGGATTGCCGGTCCGCCGCGTGGCTCGTTACACGCATGCCTCGTAGTGATTCTCGCCCTGGGCAGCGTCCAGCGGGTGCCCGTATGACCACTGGCCTCTCTAGGCCGCCGATGCGAGGTGCATGTGCAGGCGGATCGTGGTCGTTACTGCGCCTCGGTCGATCTGCACCAGGTGGCAGATCCTGTTGACCAGAACGAGGCCGCGGCCGCTGTCAGCGTCGGTTGCTACGGGGTGCCGTCCGACGAGTGGGTCGGAGATGTGACCTGCGTCCCTGACCTCACACACCACTTCGTCGTGCTCGTGCCAGACACGGAGGATGCCGGGACCGTCGGTGTGGGCGACCGTGTTGGTGGCGACTTCGTTCACCGCCAGCCTGAGGTCTGTGAGCAGATCAGGCCGCAGGTGGGCCCGTCCGGCCACTGCAGCCACGAGGTGTCGGACGCTGTCAAGCGCACCGTCGGAGAAGATAAGTGTCTCGGGTGTAGAAGCTGGCTCCGGCAACGATTTGAGGCATTCACGTGCCAGCGTAGTCGGGTCCGCGTATAGGCAGCTATCCCATCGTGTTCCGCCCTCGGAGCGCAAAGTCGGGTGGCTACGCATCGCATCCCGGATTGCCCTCGAATCCAGGCCGTCCAAATCGTAGGGGCAGATAATTTCGACGGGTCGATGCGCGAACGCGATATTGATCAGTGCCTCATGCTGAACAGCCGTCACGTACTCGTCGTCGGTGCGGCCGGGCCAGATCGGCTCGCCGACGATGGCCACGCGCTGGCCGGTGTGTTCGTCGGCAAATGCATACAGGACCTCTGCGATGATCCGAGTCGGATTTCTGCCCGCCTCCTCCATGTCGACGAATCGCACCCGGGGCCAAGTCGGTCCCAGCTCGGAGCGCAGCAGGTCGATCTTGCGTGGTGCAACCGCGACCAGTACCGCGGAGCCCGAGCTCAAGCCATGTCGAATGAATCGCATGACGCCTGCCAAGAAGCCAGACGTGGCATGGTAGAACATTGCATCGTGGAGAAACGGTTTCGTTTGGCCATTCAGGCTGTTCATGATGAAATCACCCGGATGTTCTTGGGCACTCCGAACATCAAGTTGAGGACTCGCCGAAGTTCGTCCGGCGGACTATGCAACACCAGCCCGTTGTCTGGCCCCAGGCGTGAAGCCAAACGCGCGATCTCCGTCGCACCGGCAACGTCGATGAATGTCACGTCGCCGAGGTGGAGGTGTACGTCGCCCTTGGCTTGACCCAGCGAAGCCAGGCAGCTGCGTAGCTCCTCTATGGCCGACCGGTCGATGTCCCCCGCCAGGTACAACCCGTCCCGAGACGGCACAATTTGCGGTGCTGCCCCCCGCGTCGGCGGAGTCTCCACAAGGCCGAGTATGCGCGCATGCGAAACCGACCACAACCGTGGGGGGAGCCTCGCACGCCCCGCGTGGTGAGCGGTCGTCCCTTTCCGGGTGTGGAGGACGAAAGACTCGACGTAGACGACTGTGAGGTCTGTGGTGTCGTCACGGTGCCACTACATCAGCAGGTCGTTGCTGCTCACCTCGTACCGCAGCACACGCGACAGCGAATAGTTACGGTTTGACTACGCCTTTCGCGGGGGACTTTCGAGCCGTACAACGAATGATCCGGGGTCGGCGCAACGGCGCGTTGACCCCGGTTCGTCGAGTCGAGCCCCACATCGGTCGCTGACCGGCGCCGACCACACCCCAAGACCTTGGGAGCATCGATGGGTATCGTTGCGTTTCTGATCCTCGGCCTGCTCTGCGGCATCATCGCGAAGTTCCTGTTACCAGGCCGCGATCCTGGCGGCCTTCTCGTCACACTCGTGATCGGTGTCATCGGCGCCCTCGTCGGGGGTTTCCTGGCCACCGCCTTGTTGAAGTCCGACCCGATGGACGGGTTCTGGGATGCGTCATCGTGGCTGACCGCGATCGCCGGGTCGGTCCTGGTCCTGCTGGTCTGGCGCGCGGTCCGCGGCCGCCGCGGCCGTCGCTGAGAACGGACGGCTCCGTTGAACACGGCCGCCGAGGCCGAGGACGCCACCAGGCGCGCCGCACGTAGCTCTTCGGTGCGGTTGCTGGGCCGCATCGGAATCATCGCCTACGGGCTCGTCCATCTGCTGATCGCCTTCCTTGCGGTGAAAGTCGCCACCGGCGAGGCCGGCAGCGGCGCCAAGACCGACAAGTCAGGTGCCCTGCAGGCGCTGGCGTCCCAGCCCGGCGGTCCCTTCATCCTCTGGGCCGTCGTGGTCGGCCTGAGCTCGCTGGCTCTCTGGCAGGTCGCCGAGGCCGTCTGGGGCTACCGCGGCACCAGGTCCAGGACGACGCGGATCCGCAAGCGCCTGACAAGCGTCGGCGAAGCGGTGGTGTTCGGCGTCCTTGCCTACACCGCCGGCAAGGTCGCCACGAGCGGCCACAGCTCTTCCGGCGTCGACACGACCGTGACCGCTCAGGTCCTCGCACTTCCGTACGGTCCGCTGCTGGTCGGGACGGTGGGCGCGGCCGTGGTCGTCATCGCGGTCTTCCTCGTCCACCGAGGACTGACGCGGCGCTTCACCGAGGACCTCGACCTGTCCGGCACCGGACCCGTTGCCCGCAAGGTTGCCGTCCGGCTCGGACAGATCGGCTACCCGGCCCTCGGCGTCGCGTACGGCACACTCGGCGGCCTGGTCATCGTCGCAGCCGTTACCCACGATCCCGCCAAGCCCCTCGGTCTTGATGCCGCTCTGCAGACGCTGGCCGGCCAGCCGTACGGACGGGTGCTCCTAGGACTGGTGGCGGCGGGCCTGGCCTGCTTCGGCACCTACTGCCTCTACGACGCCCGCTATCGTCGCGACTGACAGCGAACCTGTCTCGGGTCGCAACGTAGGGTGGCGGCGGGCCCAGGGCGGGCCGCGGGGGCGCCGGCAGTCGGTGGGATGGGAATGAGCCGCAACGGCCCGATTGGTCCGAGCCACCCTCAGGACGGCGTCAGCGCAAACGGTCAACCGGATACGGCGGGAGCTGGCTTTGGCCGTCACTTCGGCGACCTGCTGGTGGAGCTGGATGCTTCTCCTCCTTTCGAGCTCATGGATGTTCTCTTCCATCGTCTCCGCGACACCACAGGTGCCAGCGCAGGCGTCCTACTTCTCGCCGACTACGCGGAAACCACCCTGGAACCCGTTCCTGGGCAGTGGGGTCCGCTGGCAGCCGAGGTCCATCAGGTGGATGGGCCGACCGCGGGCAAGGCGTTCAGGACTCAACGACCCGTGAGCGTCGACGATGGGTCGGGAACGTTGGTGTTCGTCCCGGTCTCCGTTCGGCGGGAACGCCTCGGAGTCCTTGCGGTGAGACTCGATCGTGAACAGACGGACTGCTGGAGTGAGCTGCGGCTGATGGCCCAACTGCTGGGCTATGTCATAGCCGAAGCGCGCCGGTACACGGATCGATTCGAGCGGGTACGCCGGCGTCGGGACCTCCAACTCCCTGCCGAGATCCAGTGGGAGTTGCTTCCTGTACTGGCCTATCAGGATCGAACCCTGTCCATCGCCGGGAACCTCGAGCCTGCCTATGAGATCGGCGGGGACAGCTTCGACTACGCGGTCGACAGGGGTTTCGTCACCACCACCGTCAACGACGCGATGGGCCACGGGCTTCGCGCGGCACTGATGGCGAGCCTCACGGTGTCGACCCAGCGCAACGTCCGCCGGTGCAACGGCGGGATTCGGCAACAGGCCGAAGCGGCCTCAGATCGCCTGGTGGAGCAGTTTGGCGAGGACGCCTTCGTCACCAGCCTCATGGTGCACCTGAACACGGCCACCGGCGAGGCGTCCGCCATCAACGCCGGACATCCGGCAGCTCTCATCCTGCGGAAGGGGGAGGTGGTGCCCCTAGCCCTTCCGCCAGACCCACCGCTTGGAGTCGAGCCTGGTTACGACTACACCCTTCATCGAGTGGACATTCAGCCCGATGACAGGTTGCTCCTGCTCAGCGACGGCATCCTTGATGGAAGAGCAGGGGACAGCTCTGATCATTTCGGCAGCTCGCGAGTCGCCGCCGTCCTCACCGACTCCCAGGCGCACGCCCCGACAGAACTCGTGCGGCAGATCACCTCACGCGTGATGGACTACTGCGACGGCAAGCTGCAGGACGACGCCACGGCCGTGTGCCTGGACTGGTTCGGGTGAACTGTGGGGCTGTCTCCAGAGCGCAGTTGCCCGGTCACGATTGGGGGCTATGACGGCCTGTACCGGACATCTGGGTCGTTGTCGTCCGTCTCCGGGAAGGTGACTCCTCGGTAGCAATCGGGGACGGAAAATGGTGAAGTCCATGGCGGACACAGAGTGGTGGGCCGAGATCGACCTTCCCGCTACAGTTCATTCGCCCGGGGCTGCCCGACGCCTTGTCGAGGAACTCCTGCTCGCCTGGGGGCGGCCCTATCTTGACGATGCGGTGGAAGTTGCGCGCCTGGTCGTTTCTGAACTCGTCACCAACTCAGTTCGGCATGCGAGTGACGGAGGGGTCCTGCATCTCCTCCTCCGCGCGGATCAGAGTGGCGGCGTCTACCTGGCAATCTCCGACGGATCTGCAGTTGCTCCGGCCATGAGGGACTTGACGAGTGATTCCGAGGGTGGCCGAGGCCTGCACATCGTGGACAAGCTCGCCGCTCGGTGGGGGGTCACGACCGATACTGCCGGCGGCAAGTCCATCTGGGTTCAGCTCAGCTGACGGTCATCTGGCACCAAAGGCGTCTGTGGGGTGTCACCGTACGTGCCCACCCGATGCAGTAGCGGCGGCAACCACAAGGAGCGCTGTCAGGGTTCGGATGTGGGTGTCGGTGAGGGACTCGGACTGGGTGTGGGTGTGGGAGTGGCCACGGGCGTCTCTGTCGGCCTCGTAGTGGTTGGGCGCGTGCTTGGCGTCGGCTCTGGAGTCGGTCTCGGCGGAGCGGGGGACGGCGTGGGGGTCGACTTCGGACTGTTCGCCGATGCGCGAGGAGTGGGCGACACCTCCGTGCCAGCCAACAGCATGAGTACCGCGCTTTCCACTCGTGACCTGGTGCCGGCTTGCGGGCGGGTGCTCAGGACCGTTCGCTGGTTGGCAACCGACGATGATGACCTTCCCTCACTGGTCAGGTTTGGCCGGAAGCCGGCCAGCTCCAGCGCGCCGCGAGCGTCCGCCACGGAGTATCCGGTCACGTCTGGTACAGACGACCACCCACTGGCGACGGTGAGCTCGACCTTGGTGCCGGCCAGCACGGTGGCGCCGCCCACCGGCGTAGTATCCAGCACCGTTCGTGCCCTGTCGGATGCGTCCCGTTCGGTGGTCGCGCCGAGCCGTAGCCCAGCTCGGTCCAAGGTGATGCTGGCCTCGTTGAGGGAGAGACCCGCCAGCTGCGGCATTGTCACCTCTGCGGCGCCGGAGGACACCACCAGCCGGACCGTATCCCTCCGCGCGACCAGTGCACCGGCCGGCGGTTCGGAACGAATCACCAGCCCTGACCGCACAGCATGGCTCTCCACAACATGGTGCTCGCCGGTACGCAACCCCCTGGCACGTAAGCGGTGTTTGGCCTCCGCGACCGTCAGACCCGCGAGATCCGGAACGACGACTGAGGCGAGTTCGCCATTCCCGTCCGGCGCCTGTCGATCCAGCGTGGACCACCAGAGTGACCACCCCGAGAGCAGACACAACACCAGGGCGGCGCCTGTCATGGCGAGCACGAGCCGGCTTTGCTGACGCGCGGGAGGATCCTGGGTGTCTGGTAGCAGGTCGGCGGCGAGGGGCCGCGAGTGGTCGTCGACAGGCAGGTCGTGAGCGGCGGCGATGATCGCCGCTCGCATCGCCGCAGCGTCCGGAAAGCGGTCGGCGGGATCCTTGGCGAGTGCCCGTAGGACCGGTGGGTCGAGGGAGCGCGGAACATCCGGATTGATCGCCGAGGGAGATGGCGGCTCCTGGTGGACGTGGGCCCACACGGTGGCGTGCGCCGACTCGCCGGTGAACGGCGACGTTCCGGTGAGCAGTGCGAAGAGCAGGCATCCGACCGAGTACAGATCGCTACGCGCGTCGATCTCGGCACCACGTGCCTGTTCGGGAGAGATGCTGGAAGGCGTACCGAGTACCACCTGGCTGTCGTCAGCTCGTGAACCGGCACCTGTCGTCGAACTGACCGCGGCGGCGATACCGAAGTCGGTCACCTTCACCTGACCAGACACCGTGATCATGACGTTCCCGGGGCTTACGTCGCGGTGGACGATCCCGCTGGCATGGCTGTGCCCGAGCGCGTCCAGGACGTGCGCGGTCACTGTCAAGGCTTCTCGGGGACTCATCGGCCCGCTCGTCTCGAGGATCTCCCGGACCGTTTGACCGTCGACGAGTTCCAACGCCATCCACGGCACATCCTGGTCGATGATTTCCGGATCGCAGACGTCGTAGACAGCCACGATGCCTGGATGGTTCAGCGACGCGGCTGTCCACGCCTCACGTACGAACGCCGAAGCGATCTCCGCGTCGGCAGCGAGGTGTGGGTGAAGCATCTTGACCGCGACGCGACGGCCGAGTCGCAGGTCGTCGGCGAGATGGACGACAGCGCAACCGCCGGTCCCCAGCTGGTCGCGAACGACGTATCGTTCGCCCACCACGAGATCGTCACGAGACGCCGCTTGAACAGCATCCACCCGCCCCTCCCCTTTCGTTGACCCACCGTCCGCCGCCATCCGTTGACGGCACGATCAGCGCGACCGCTCACCCTCGGCCCCTCCCCGCCCGGAGTCCATACCCAGGCTCCACAGCAGACCCACGGACATGACCGGCACCGGCCGCCCGGCGGTTCGGAGGTCCCAGGCCCGAAGCCGCACGACCGGTGATCCGCCCGGCCGGCTGAGTCCGTCCAACAGCAGCGTCCGTTGACTTTCCGCGACGCCTCCCGAGGTCCTAGGGTCGCTCGCGGCCATCCTCCTGGCGCGGTCGCCAGTAGTGAACTGTCGTTGACTGAGGAGAAACCGGGCAGGTATCCAGGCCCGGCGTGCCGGATTGTGCCACGTTTTGTGGGGTATTCCGACGAATGCCCGGGTAACGTGCGCCCATGATGCGTCTTGTGCGTGGGCTGGTTGCCGGCTGGTTGCTGCTGTTGGCGTTTGCGCAGGTCGTCGGGCTGGCGTTGGTCTGGTGGATCTTCATCCGTACGCCCCGTGGCCAGGTGCTTGATGCCAGCGTGTTGCGGGCCAGCACCATTGGTCGGAGCCAGGTCGAGGATCTGGTCAACCTGATACTCAACGCGGTGACGGTCGTTTCGCTGGTCGTGGCGACGGTGGCTATCGGCTTTGTTGCGGTTGCTCGCCGTCGCTATCGGCTCGCGGTGGTGGCCACATTGCTGGTCGTCGGTGCCAATGTCACCAGCCAGGTGTTGAAGCGTTTCTTGATCGAGCGCCCGGATTTCGATATCGCAGGGACCAACATCGGTGCACCGAACAGTATGCCGAGTGGTCATGTGACGGTGGCGGCTGCAATTACCGTTGCGGCTGTGCTGGTGTTGCCGTCGCGGCTGAGCGGTCCGACCGCGGTGGTCGGCGCGGCGTACACGGCGCTGACGGGTATCGCCACGTTGTCGGCTGGCTGGCACAGGCCCAGCGATGCGCTGGCTTCTCTGCTCATCGTGGGGTCGTGGGCGGCCGGGGGTGGCTATCTGCTGGTTGTTGCTCAGAGAAACCAACCGGTCAGCGAACCTGCCGATTCTCATCACCGAACGGTCGCCATCCTGGCTCTGGTGGGTGGCAGTCTGCTTGCTGTTGCGGTGCTCGCCACCGGCCTCACCGACCAGGGTGAACTGACACCGCCGGTCGACCTCGATACCAGCCGACTGCTCGGTGCCTATGTCGCCGGTGCCACCGGCGTCACCGGTGCCACCTTCCTGGTGATGGCCGTGGTCCTGTCCACCGTGCATCGGGTGGTCCCCAAGCTCGATCAACCGAGGCTGATCGACACCATCGCCGAGCACGCACCACTCCAGGTGAAGTCCTCGACCTGAGTGACGCCGCACCGCCCGCAGTTGGATTGCCTTGCAAGCTGTGACCGGAGTCGGCGCCGGACTTGGTCACCGGTCGATCCCGTGAACGACGACGGCTGCTGTGTCAACGCGCGTCGATGAACGGCTCGAGAGCCCAACCGTGCACCAGTGGGGAGCGCGAGCGTTCCAGTGAGGTGGAACACGGCCTGGCCAGCATTCCGGATCATCGGCTCAGCCACGAAATTCCTTACAGTCCCGAAAGGGTCCGGTCGAGGACGCTTCTGGGGCAAGGTCTCGTGGGTAGGAGCGAATGCGTTGGCCGTGGATCAAGCACAGTGGGATGCGGATCAGGCTGGCACCAGGTGGTGCGGCGGTGGTCGGGTACAGGCTCGAGACCCTCGCCAGGTCGGCCACGTCAGTGATCAGCGTGGCTTGGCCCACACCGGAGACGGACCAGCCAGTCTGCGTGTCGATGTCGATGTCGTCGACATGGAACGCCACGACCTGGTTGTGGATGGCAGGTATCCAGGGGGACTCCGCGCTCAGACGAACGACGACGGCGTCGTCGTCCGTGTCGTCAACCCGGAAGAGGACGGGATGGACGGCTGGGAGTGCGTCGGCGATGACGACGAGACGCCCGAGCCGTGCGTGCGAGAGCAGGCGCAGACATTCGTTTCGGCTGAGATTCTGGGCGTGGCCGTTGTCAAACATCTCGCCTCCCGTCATTGCGTACAGATGTCTGCGGAGGTTGCTGCGTGTGGTAGCAGCCACCAGGCTGATGACGCAAAGGAGTCCGTCGCCGCGGGTGAACGCGAGGACGCCAGGTACAGCTGGCAGCCACGGAACTCGGGGGAGGAGAACGCGGGAAGACGCTGCCGCAAGGCCAGGGCTTCGCGGCAAAGGTGCAGCGTACAGGTACCAGTTCTCTGCTGCTGGTCGACTGCGAGTTCGGCGTACCAGGCCGCCGCTGACGGGCGCGGCTGAGCGGCTCGTAGCCGGTGAGATCGTCGCCACCGTCCATCGACGACCCGCTCTTGGGTACGGACACGGAGAACGTCCGGAACGGCGGCCGCAGGCGCAGGTTCTCCGGTCCGTTGCGTGGATCGCCGGCTGCCGTCGTGGTGGAGTGGCGTTCGCCCATTCCGTACCTGTTTCGTCCTGTCGACCTGTACCGCCCGGCTATCAACCTGTTCCGGACTGGTCCCGCATCACCACGATCGGAACGTGTCGAGCGGATGTGAGAAAGCATCCGTCCGGCGGGGCCGCAGCGTCGTCATGGCGAGCCCCCAAACCGTGCGTGCAGGCGGCAGGGGTCTCGGCGTACCAGCTAGCAGGTATGCCGGCGCCAGGCCACAAGCCCCTGACGATCTAGGCCATCCAGGTGCGGTGACGGCTGGTCGGCTCAGTCGCCTTCGACTGGCAGGCTGAGCTCGATCGTCGTGCCCTGACGTGGCGGGCTGGAAATCGTGAGTGTGCCGCCGAGCGCCTCAATCCGGTCGATGAGGCCGACGAGGCCGGAGCCACGCGATGGGTCAGCTCCACCGACCCCGTCGTCGCAGACGGACAGGTGGAGGTGGCCATCCGCGACAGCTCCGGTGATGTGGACCACGGAGGCGTTCGCGTACTTGCTGGCATTCGTCAGCGCCTCTGCCACGACGTAGTACGCAGCTACCTCGACAGCCTGGCGCAGTCGTGTCGTGATGTCGACGTCCAGATCCACCGCGATGGCAGAACGACGAGCCAGCGACCTCAATGCGGGAACCAATCCAGCGTCCGAGAGCAGCGCAGGGTGGATTCCGCGCGCCACCTCCCGCAACTCCTCGATGGTGTCGCCCAGCTCCCGCGTCATGCCCTCCAGCGAGGAACGCAGGTCAGGCTGCCCGGGAAACACGCCGGTCGCCACCGAGCGCAGGTCAAGCATGAGGGAGACCAGGCGCTGTTGGGTTCCGTCATGCAGGTCGCGCTCGATCCGCCGTCGCGCCTGATCGGTGGCCGCGACGACTCGGGCGCGGGACGCCAAGAGGTCGGTCCGGGCCTGGGTGTTGGCGATCGCGATGGCGACCAGGTCGGTGAACTCGGCGAATCGCGTCTCGGTCCCCGGCGCGAACCTGTCTTCGTGCGTCGAGTACGCCGAAAGCACGCCCCACAGCTGGCCAGCCACCACCACCGGTGCGCCCACGGCCGAATGCACATCCATCTCTCGCATCGACCGGGCGATGCTTCCAGGAGCGTCGGTGAAGCTGGTGATGCGAACGCCTTGTCCGGTCTCCAGGGCGAGGGCGGCAACATTCCGGCCCTCGAGACTCAGGCGGCTCCCGACGGGGCTGTTCGGGACGGGGGTACCCCACATGGTGACGACCATCGCTGTCTGGTCGGCTTCGTATCGGAGCAGGCGCGTGCCGTCCGCGCCGAGGACCTCGCCCACCTCTTCGGCAACTGCGGCGAACACAACCTCAGGTGGCTCACCACGGGCGACGAGAGTGGCGAGGCGGCGCAGCACGGTCTGTTCGTCCACTACCCGGCCGAGCTCGTCGCGGTTGCGTTCCAGTGACTCGGCCATCGTGTTGAATGCCCGTTGAAGAGTGCCGACCTCGCCGACACCGCTTGTCGGCGTGCGCGCCGCCAGGTCGCCAGCCGCCAACCGGTTGGCCGTCCCCGCTGTTTGGCGGACCGGCCGGATGAGGGTACGCGACAGGTACATCCCGAACACCACGACGAGGGCGACCGATCCGGCGATTCCGGCTGCGATGGCAACGTTCGTGGCGCGTGCGCTTCGGTTCCAGCTGGCCTCGCCCTGCCTGGCGAGTTCGTCGGCGTTCGTCGACAGCCGGTCGACGTCGGCCCGGATCGCGTCCACGCGACGCTTGCCCTCGGCCGTCGCGGCCGCGTCCAAGGCGCCACCTCCGCCCTGGGTGCCAACGCCGGGGTCGCCTTGTGCGGCCTCGACGAGGGGGACCGAATAGTCCGAGACGTACGACTCTCCAGACCTGACCAGCTGGTCAGCTGTGGCCGCCAGCGGCGTTCCGTCGGTGAGCTGCTCGAGCCGCATGCTCGTCCGTGGCAGCTCGCGACGCGCGGCGTTCCACGGTTGGAGGAACTGCTTGTCGCCGGTGAGGAGGTAGCCGCGCTGTCCCGTCTCCAGATCGACGACGACCCGCTCGAACTCGTGGGCGGCCGCGACCACCTGCAGAGCGTGGCGGGTGAGCCGCCCGGCGTCGGCTCGGTGTTCGGACGCGACCAGAACGACGACGAACGCGGCGGCCACGACCAGGGCGAGCAGCCCGCTCGCCACGGCCAAGCGAGTCCTCAGCCGCCCAGGCATCACGGTGCCCTCCGTGAGCAGGATCCAGGCGATCTGCGCGAAGCCATCCGCAGGCCGGAGGTTACGCTGAACCCGAGATGACCGGAGCGCCACTTGGATACAGCCAAGGCGGAGCCGGCCGGCACGTAGGTCAGCATGGACGTTCCCGAGGGCACCCATCGCCCCAGCCTCGAGAGTGACGAGACACCGTGGGCAAAGAAGGCCCGGGTGATCGTGGCGGACGATGACGTCCTCTTCCGGGAAGGAGTAGTCGGCCTCCTCGACCGGTCCGGTTGGGATGTCGTGGGCCAGGCGGGCGACGCCGACCTACTCGTCGCGCTGGTCCGCGAACTCGTCCCTGACCTGGTCATCATCGACATTCGGATGCCGCCGACCCACAGCGTCGAGGGATTGGAGGCGGCGCGAGAGATCCGCGCGGCGTTTCCGCAGGTCGGAATCCTCGTTCTTTCAGCCTACGTCGAGGTCGAACACGCGATAGAGCTGCTGGCCAGTGGGCGGCCAGTCGGCTACCTCCTCAAAAACCGTGTCACCGACATAACAGAACTCACAGACGCCCTCGAACGGATATGCAAGGGTGGCGCTGTCGTCGATCCGGTCCTCGTACGCGAACTCGTTGTGGCCCAGCGCCGGGCCGATCCACTCGGCGAACTCAGCCTGCGCGAACGCGAGGTCCTCGGCCTGATGGCCGAAGGCCGCTCGAACGCCGGAATCGCCAAGCAACTCTGGGTGACCGAGGGCACGGTGGAAAAGCACATCCAACACATCATGACCAAGCTGGAGCTCCCCGAGACCAGTGACGACCATCGTCGGGTGCTCGCGGTCGTCGCCTTCCTCGAGAACCGTTAGGTCTCATCGACGGCATCGCCAAGGATTCGCCGAATCGCATTCCCGGACAGCACGGATTTGTCCAGGAATCCCAGCGCGGGGCTGTCCTCGACCAGCTCCTCGAAGTCCTTCTCGGGATGACTGGAGATCAGGATGATCTTCGGCGGAGCGTACTTTCGAGACAGCCGAGCGGTCTCAGCCAGGGCGCGGGCGAGCTCGAAGCCGCTCTCCCCACCCAGGTTTATGTCGACCAACGCGACGTCGGGCCAGGACTCCTCTGCCTGGCGAACGGCCTCCGCGTGAGTGGCCGCGACACCGACCACAGCTATGCCCTCGCGCTCGAGAAAGTCCTTGGCAGCCCGGACAAATCGCGCGCTGTCGTCAACCAGAAGGCATCTCATAACACCACGATGGCAACCGGGAGCCGCTCAAGCATCCCCGCTGGCCCGAAGCTTGTCCCGAACCGGTCGAACACGGCCAACTACCCGAAGGACGACATGGGGGAGTGTGGTCTATCGAGCCTCATCCGCAGCATGACGCCTCAGTCCGAGGCTGAAGCGCCGCGCCTGCCCAGGGACCAGGCATCGTCATCTAGCGTCCGCGTAAATGGCTGTGTGCGACGCGACAGGGACTTTGTGTCGCGTCGCACCTTGAATAGTCCTACGACTCACCGTGTCGGCGGTCAGCCGTCGCGGACATCAGTCCCACTGAGGTAACGTTTCCCAGCGCAGAGGTCGGCCCGTCTGCGGCGTCGGCCTCCTCGCAGGTGCAGTACATCAACACCCGTCCCAGCAGGCTCCGACGTCATCGTCGTGTCCCGCCAACGATCCGAACGCGATCTATGGTGCCCTCAAGCAGGCCTGGCAGGGCGGCGCCAAGGTCGTCACCTCCGACTCCAACGCCAAGCCCAGGTGCCGGGACTTGGTTCGCCAACCAGGCTGCTGCGGCAGGCATCGCGAAGTGTCAGGTCAAGACCCATCGCAGACCAAGATCGGCGGTGAGGGGAGGGGGCCGAATGACGGCACTTGTCGGCCGCGTGGCTCTCGGGGTTGCCGGCTTCTCGTTCGCTCCGCGTGACCGGTCGGCTGACCTCGCCACGATCCGATCCGGCATCGATGCGGGGACTGCGATCCTCGACACCGCGCGTGCGTACGCCCACGTCGATGCGCCCTGGTACGGCGAAGAGCTGGCCGCGGAAGCCGCCCGGGGTACGAGCGTCATCGTCGGGACGAAGGGAGGTCATTCGCGAACCGGTGCGACCTCCTGGGACGCGGACATCAGCGAACGTCGGATCCGATCTGATGTCGAGACAAGCCTGCGCGTGTTCGGCGGCGAGTACCTCGATCTCTATTACCTGCACAGAGTCGATCTCGCCGAACAACCCGTAGAGGAAGGCGTCTCAGCTCTCGCATCGCTTCGCGACGAGGGAAAGCTGGCCCGGATCGGACTCTCGAACGTCAGCATCGGCGCGCTCGAGCGGGCTACGGCAGTCGCTCGCATCGACGCCGTACAGAATCACCACAGTTCGATGGGGCGTGAGTCAGCTGACGTGCTTGCTTGGTGCGAAGCCAACGACGTGCCGTTCTTCGCATACTCGCCCGTGCGGTCCTCGGCCGCGGCCCAGGCACCACGTCTCGCGGACATGGCGAACGCGCGTGGTGTCTCACTCCAACGCCTGCAACTACGCGCCCTTCTGGCATCGTCGCCCGTGCTGTCAGTGGTCTCGGGTGCTACCCGACCCGAGACTGTTCTCGACTCGCTGGCGGCAGAGTCCGAGCCATGGGACGACGACCTCGAGGCCGCCTACACAGCGGACCTCGCACTCGCGGTCGCGAGCGCACAGTCGTGAGGGCTGAGCCCGCGCCGCGACCGCCTGGCCGAAAGGTGAACATGTCTGCTTCCTGGTCCGCCGCGATGATCACTCCGTATGCCGATCTTGGTTCGGCTCCGTTGTTCCGCAAGGAGGTTGAGCTCGACGCCGGTCATGGTGGGGTTGAGTCGGCGGTGCTGCATATCAGCAGTCTCGGTGTCTTCGAGGCGGCGATCAATGGCCGCCCGGTCGGTGACGATGTGCTGAGCCCTGGTTGGAGCAGCTATGAGTGGCGGCTGCGTTACCGCTCCTACGACGTCACGACGCAGCTCGAGGAGCGCAGTGTGCTCACGGTTTCTGTGGGTAACGGCTGGTACCGCGGCCGGCTCGGCTTCTCCGGGATGCGCGAGCTGTACGGTGACCGGCTTGGCGTCATCGCTCAGCTGGAGATCGGCTTCGCCGACGGGCACCGGCAGGTGGTTGTGAGCGACGAGTCCTGGACCGCCGTCGGGTCCGATGTCCTGTTTGATGACCTCTATGACGGGCAGATCATCGACGCCCGCCGGCGGGACCCGGACTGGTACACCTTCGGTGCGAAGCAGCAGTGGGGGGTTCTGAACGCGCGCACGCTCGACTTCGAGGTGGCCCGGCTGGTGCCGTACGTCGGTCCGCCGGTGAAGCGGCACGATGTGCTCGCGCCGGTGAGGGTCTGGAGCTCACCATCGGGGCGGACGCTGGTCGACTTCGGCCAGAACCTGGTCGGCTGGCTGCGCTTCACGGTCCGCGGCCCGCGCGGCGCCGAGATCCGGATCCGGCATGCCGAGGTCCTCGAGGACGGTGAGCTCGGGGTGCGGCCGCTGCGGGACGCCCAGGCGACCGACCGGTTCATCCTCAGCGGCGGAGACGACTTCTTCGAGCCCACCAAGACCTTCCACGGGTTCCGGTACGCCGAGATCACCGGCTGGCCTGGGGAGCTGACCGCCGACTCGGTCGAGGCGGTCGTGGTGCATTCCGAGCTGCGGCGTACCGGATTCTTCGAGTGCTCTGAGCCGCTGCTCAACCAGCTGCACCGCAACGTCGTGTGGGGGACCAAGGGCAACTTCCTCGATCTGCCGACCGACTGCCCGCAGCGCAACGAGCGGCTCGGCTGGACTGGCGACATCGCCGCGTTCGCCCCGTCGGCGGCGTACCTGTTCGATGTGGAGGCGTTCCTGTCGGACTGGCTGGTCGACCTGGCCCTGGAGCAGCGCCACCACGAGGGCGTGGTGCCGTTCGTGATCCCGGACGTGCTGAAACTCCTGCCCAGCCCGGCGGAGTTTCCCAAGCCTGACAGCACGGCGGTCTGGAGCGATGCCGCGGTGTGGGTGCCCTGGACGCTCTACCAGGCCTATGGCGATCGCAGCGTGCTGCAGCGGCAGTACGACTCGATGGCCGCGCACGTGCGGCGGGTCGGCACGCTCACGTCGCCGAACGGGTTGTGGGACACGGGCTTCCAGTTCGGCGACTGGCTCGACCCGGACGCCTCGCCGCACGAGCCGTGGAACGCCAAGGCTGACAGGGGCGTGGTCGCCACCGCGTGCCTGTTCCGCTCCGCCCGGATCGTCGCCGAGACCGCGGCGCTGCTGGGGCGTACGGGGGACGCGGCGGAGTTCCAGGCGCTGGCCGACCGGACCCGCACGGCGTTCAACACCCATTACGTCTCGGCCGACGGCATCATCGTCTCGGACTGCACCACGGTCTATACCCTGGCGATCACCTTCGGGTTGCTTGACGAGCAGATCGAGCAGCTCGCGGGCAAGCGGTTGACCGAGCTGGTGGCAGAGAGTGGCTACCGGATCTCGACCGGGTTTGCCGGCACTCCGTTCATCACCGACGCGTTGACGAAGACCGGTCACCTCGACGCCGCCTACGCGCTGCTCATGCAGCGCGAGTGCCCGTCATGGCTGTACCCGGTGACGATGGGCGCCACCACGGTCTGGGAACGCTGGGACTCGATGCTGCCCGACGGCACCATCAACCCCGGTGAGATGACCAGCTTCAACCACTACGCACTCGGCGCGGTCGCGGACTGGATGCACCGGGTGATCGGCGGCATCGCGCCGCTCGAGCCGGGCTACTCGCGGGTGCTGATCGCACCACGACCGGGCGGCGGCCTCACCTGGGCCAAGACCAGTCTCGACACGCCACACGGCCCAATCCGGGTCAGCTGGCGCACCGACGACAGCACACTGACGGTCGAGACCGAACTCCCCGCAGGAGTCACCGGCGTACTCTCACTCGACGGCGAGCCAGACACCGAACTCGGCGCAGGCTCGCACGCCACGCAGGCCCAGCAAACCTCGACGACCTGATCGCCCAACTGGACCCCTGCGGGCACTCGGTGCCTTACAGCAAAGATCCAGGTGTGTGGTCTCCGCGCTCCGAGCGAGAACCTGCAGGATCCGGTCATCGATGATGCCGTCTGCAAGAACTTCGGCCAGGACGAAGAACGCGAGGTTGCTGTCCGCGGCATCAGCTTGACCGACCACCCCGGCCACACCCACGACTGGCTGGCTGAGGTGATCATCGCGACCGGCACCGATCGCTACGACCCAGAGCGCAAAGGACCGCTGCACAGTTCGCGCTCGGATCATCGAGGAGGGCAGGATCGTGGTCATGGTGAACGGCATCACGCTCGCTGCCAAACCGACCTTGTTCGGCGATCTCGTACTGCTGCGGCCGGTCGATGTGGCCGACGTCGATGGCGCGGCCGAGTTGGTCACCGATCCGGAGACGGTCCGGCTCACCGGCACGCATGCGGCGTTGGATCGGGAGCGGCTGGAACGGTGGTACGCGACGCGGAGTGAGCAGGATGACCGCCTCGATCTGGCGGTCGTGGAGCGGGCCACGGAGCAGTATGTCGGCGAGGTAGTCCTGATGCAGCTCGATCAGGACAATCGATCGTGCTCGTTCCGGATCGCGCTGATCGGCGCTCGCGCGGTCGGACGCGGGATGGGCACCGAAGCGACTCGGCTGGTGTTGGCGTACGCCTTCGAGACGGTCGGTGTGCACCGAGTCGGCCTGGAAGTCTTCGCGTTCAACCCCCGAGCCCGGCACGTCTATCAGAAGGTCGGCTTCGTCCACGAGGGAACCAAGCGCCATGCTCTGCGCTGGGACGGAGCCTGGATCGACGCTGACATCATGGCAATCCTGGCTGACGACTGGGCCGCCCATCGAGGCTGGCCAGACGTCGGTGTACGCAACTGAGCCCGACAACTGGCAGTGACAGTTGGCGTTGCGCAAGCACGAGCAGGTTGCGTGGGGTGATCGAGCGATCGCAGAAGTCGCCGACCTGCACGTCGAAACCGGCCTCTTCGAGTCCAACGACGAGATCCATGACGAGCCACAACTCCAATGCGCGGCGAAACGCGTGGCGGACAAGCTCGAGGCGGCGGATCTCGGCACGGCGCTGCTCACCGACGGCGAGCCAATGCGCCCACTGAACTGCGGCCGGCAGGTCTACACCCTCGCGCTGTGCCAGCGCGCGGCAAAAGTCGGTGAAGTCGCCTGACAGCCAGCGCGAAGGCACTGGGCGGAAGGTGCGGGCCGCCTCTCCTTCGAGCTCGTTGCGCAAGGCGATGAACCCCAACTTCCAGGCCTGGTCACGGGCAAGGCGCCGGCGGTCGTGACGCGGAGCCGTCACGGTTTCAGTCACGGCCAGCCGGATGAGGTCGGCGTCAAGAGGCAGCGAGGCGTCGCGGGCGAGCGGACGATAGGCGTCAGCAATCCCGCGGTGGTAGCAGCACGGGGCAATGACGTAGCCGTTGGCGCCAGCGCGTGCCGCACCGCGTACCAGAGCGCGGTGCAGTTCGCCGCAGGCATGCAGGGCGAGTACCGTACGGCCTTTCACGAGGGCATGGGAGTAGTCGTCCAGGGCGTCGGCGCAGAGCACTGTCTGGTCGATGCCGGCGCGCTCGGCGAGCTGGGTGGCGTCGGCGCACAGCTTGGGGTCGATCTCCAGCGATTGCACGGGTACTCGGTCGGCGATTGCGAGCCGCCGCCCCAGGTGCCCCTTCCCGGCGCACCACTCCAGCAGGGGCCCTTGTGCAGGCGGTGTGTGCGCGGCGAAGGCATCGATCTGGTCGCGTTTGCGGCCGCGGATACGTCGGTCGAGGCGAGGGGGCATGGCCGGCAGATCACGGACAGGCAGAGGCGGGAGGTTCACCAGCCGGCCGAGTGTGTCGGCGACCGGAAGCCAGGGTGTGAGCCAGTCGCGGCAGGCGTCGGGGTCGTGGGACAGCCTTTCGACCGTGAGGCTGTCGATGCCGAGCACCGCGTCGGCCAACTCAGGTCGGGCCGCACACCAGTCCGGGCGGCGCACGTGGAACGGCGAGGGGTGCCAGTACGCCTGATGGGCCTCGAGCGCCGCCTGCAACTCGCCAAGACGACGGCGGTGCGCACGGCCAACTGCCGGCTGAGAAAACGAGCGCAGCATCCCACACACCCCTCGATCGGGTAGTGGGCAGCTGCGAGCAACTGCCATCTCGACGGCGGAACGCCACGAGACGACTCTTCGACAACGAGCCGAGCGTGTCACAACACGCCTGGCCCTGACAACCGGCTACCTCGGCATCTCTCCAGTCTCCATGCGCAGCACGGCTTCGGCCTCCGCAAGTCGTTCGAGCATCAACTCCGCGGCGCGGTGGCGGGCGCGGGCGTAGGTCTGCAGCGAGGAGGTGACGGCGGTCGGGTTCACCAGCGGTTCGGCGAGCGGATAGGACGAGGTGGCGGAGTAGACGAGCCCGACCCGGACGCACGCCACCAACTCGGCGGCGGGGACCGCGGGGTAGGCGTGCCGGTACGCGGCGACCAGCCGGGCAACGCCGTGCGGCCAGTCCTCGCAGGCGAGCACGGTGCGCGGGTCGCAGCCGATGCGCGCCAGCTCCCACGCCGCCGGCCGCGGGGTCGGAGGGCTGAAGTCGATGATGCCCGCCACCCGATCCCCGTCCAGCAACAGGTTCGGCGAGGCCAGGTCCCCGTGCACCACCTGGACCGTCAGCGGCGGCACGCCGTCGAGAAGCCGCGCCAAGGTCGGCCACCAGGTCAGCCGCTCCTCGATCGCCTGCCTTGCCCAGCCCATGAAGCCGTCAGCATGGGGCCGCGTGGTGTAGGCGGCAGCCAGCGCCTGGAGGCGGTGCCGGGCGCGGTCGAGGTCGCGTAGGCGGTTGCCGGGGACACGGCCGGGTACGGCGACGGGATGGCGGGCGAGGTGGTGGTGCAGCCGGCCGACCACCTGCCCGACGGCCTCCCAGCGTCCCCCGGATAGACCGCCTTCCGCGGTCTCCACGGCGCCCACGTGCTCCCATACCGACATGGCCGGATCGGGCGGCGAGGTGTGCAGCAGCTCGCCGTTCTCGGCGGGCAGCACAACGGGTACGGGCACGTTGCCGTTGGCGGCGAACGCCGCCAACGCCACGGCGGCGCGCTGGCGATCGAGCTCCGCCCGGTCGGCTCCGGGGTAGGTCTTGACGAACCACACGCTCCCGTCGTGGGCGTCGGCGAGGTAGTTTCGGGTGTGGGTGCCGTCCGGGCCCGGGCGCAGTCGCCGCACGCTGAGGCCGTAAACACCGGCCAGCACGTCGGCAACCTCCCGGCCGCGGTCGACGTCTATGTCCCTCACGCTGCTCATCCTGGCTCCCTCCAGTTCCGATCCCAGCTTCAGGGTGAGCTCCTCGTGGCCATGCTGGCCCGCGACCGCGCGTATCGAGGCTGGGAGTGGCGGAGGGCCGTCGCTCAGCCCGTGGAGTCGCACGTGGTGCGCTGCGGTGTCCACCGGCAGGCGAGACCGGCGAACCCGCCCTCGGCCACGACATCGACCGACAGCATCTCGCCCGCGTTCAGCACTTGCCGGTCGCGGACCAGCCCGGCAGCGCCGTCGTTGACGACCTCGACCAGCCAGAGCCCGTCGGGGAGGTCCAACGCCACCTCAAGAGTGCGCGCGGCTCCCGATGTCCCCGCACCGAGGAACCACCGTTCACCGCTGCGCCGAGCCATCACCACGTGATCGCCGGGCCGGCCGGCGAGCAGCCTGGTGTCGTCCCACACGGTCGGCACCTGTTCGAGGAACCGCCGCGCCTCCGGCCGCGCGTCGTACGCCTCCGGGCTGCCCGCGAGGTTCTGGACGCCCGACTCGAACACCACCGACAGTCCCAGTTCGTGCGCGTCGGAGGTCGGCCGACTCTCGCGCTGGAACGCCATCGGCGTGTAGTCCATCGAGCCGACCTGGTTCCGCGTGAAAGGCAGGGCGGTAAGGTGGCTCGTCGTGAGGTTGCTCGACTTCTCCGCGCCGTGGACACCCTCCATCGTCATGAGGTGCGGCCAGGTGCGGTGCCAGCCCTTGGGGACGGTGGAACCGTGGAAGTTCACCAGCAGGTGGTGCTCGGCCATGTCGGCCAGGGCGTCGTCGTACCACCGCAGCCGTTCCTGCGACTCCGAGTCCATGAAGTCGAGCTTGACACCCTTGACGCCCCACTGCTCCAGCAGCGCGAACCGCTCGGCGCGTTCGGGGGCGGTGTCGAAGTCGGAGAACCGCAGCCACGTCATGATGTCGACACCGCGCGCATTGGCGTAGTCGACGAGGTCCGGCATCCAGGTGAACTCCGGAACCCGGTCAGTCCAGGCCCGCTCGCCGGTCTCCAGGTCGTCGTACCAGCCCGCGTCGACCACGACGTACGGCCAGCCGCGCGCGGCGGCGTAGTCGACGAATCCCTGCTGGCGTTCGAGGCTCTGCTGGGCGGACCGGCCGCCGGCCAGCCACGTCCACATCGCGTTTCCTGGCCGGATCCAGGACGTGTCGGCCAGCCGTGACGCCGGTGCCACGTCGTCGACCATCGTCGACTCGGTCACGGTCGCGAGGTCGCCGACCACCATCACCCGCCACGGCGTGGCCAGCGGCCCGTCCACCGCGATCTGCGGATCCCAGAACGACACGTCGAGGCGGTACGTGCCAGTTGCTGCCTCGTGTAGCAACCTCGGACCGGAGTACGAACCGTCCAAGGCTGACTCGGTGAGCAGCAGATACGTGCTGTCGACCTCGAACAGTGCCGGAACCTGGAAGTCCGCCAAGGGCGCGGATGCCGCGGTGTACTCGAGGAACGGGTTCTCGTAGTCGCGCCGGTGTCGGGCCAGCCACGCCGACGCATCCGCGGGCACGGTGAACGCAGACGCCTCACCGGTCACCGCGCCGTAGTCGGCCGGCAGGATGTACCGGTAAGCGACCCCGTCGGCAGACACGCGTACGACCAACGACAGCTTGGCGCCGCCCTCACCTTCGAAGCCGAACCTCGCCTCCGTCATCGGAGTCTGGCGCTGGATCCGCTTGCCCACCGTCGTGGCATAGCGTTCCAGGACCACGCCGTCGGACCGTCCGGTGAATCGCAACCCGGCGGCCAGGTTGGCCTGCTCGGTGACGATCCCGACCGGCGACGGCTCCAGCACCGTCGTCCCGCCCCGGGACACCGAGAGCGCCACGGTCCCAGCGACCGCGTCGTAGGTCAGGTCCGCGACGGGACCACCCGGATCGGGCGCCCGTACCGTCCAGCGCTCGGCGGCCGCGACGGGCGGCGCCACCATGCCCATCACCAGGGCGCCGACCGCGAGGCCGGCGAGAGCCACCGCCATCCGGCACCGCCGCGACCGACCAGCCGCGGCACCGTCTGCAGCGTTCATCGAAGTCCTCCTTCAGGTCCGACCCCGTATGAGCTTGTCGATGCCGGCCGGGGCACGGCGATGCCGCCGTACTTGTCCCAGCCGTTCGCGATCCGGTCGATGTAGAGGTCGGCCTGGTCGGCGTCGACCCTCCAGGTCCACTGCCCCTCCGACACCGGGCAGGGGTAGGCGCGGATCTGCTCGGCCCCCGCGTGCGCCTCGTCCAATCCGGTCCAGATCGTGCGGGCCAGCTCCTTCTCGTCGTCCGCCGGTGCGCCGCGTACGTAGAGCCAGTAGCCGAAGTACACGGTGGCGACCGCCTGATGGATCTTCGCGGTCAGTACCGTCCCTGGTCGACGGTGGTCCCCCGACCGCGGGGACGGCGCCGCGCCGGTTCCGCAGAGTGTCATCGCCACGACGACGCACACCGGCAATGCCGCCGCGGCAAGTGCCCGCCTCACAACCGCGCGCGGAGTTGGGCAGCGTGCAGATCCGCGGGGACGACTCCCGAGCCGAGCGCCTCCGACACCGACCCCAGATCGCCGGTGAAGTCGCGGGGGAGCCCACTGGCGAAGGTGGTGGCGCCGGCGATGCCGACGACGGCAGCCCGTGGTGCCATGTCGTGGATCGCGATCGCGTACGTACGGCCGTTGGTGACCCGGACGTTCCAGTGCGCGAACCGGGCGCCGAACCGCGGACCCGCGTCGCCCGCGCCGCCGACGAAGGCGTCGTTGGTCACGGTGATGTCGGTACGCACGTTCTCGAACGGCAGTGCCCGGTGGGAGTCGAAGGTGCCGTTCTCCATCACGCCGTCCGACCAGACGTTCCCGGACGCGAGTCCCTCGACGTTGATGCCGTGATGCGTCGAGCCCGACGGCAGCGGCACGGTGGCCCGGTCGATCCGGAACCGGGTGACGAGGTTGTCGTGGGCCTGCACCCGGCAGATGTAGGAGTGGTGGCGCTGCCGGCCGCCGACCGACACGTCCCGTAGGGTGACGCCCTTGCACGAGTGCAGGCCGAAGCCGTTGTCCGCGTTCTCCACGTGGACGTTGCGCGCCCAGCAGTTCAGGGCAGCCGAGAAGGCGGGGCCGTTGAAGCCGAAGTCGCGGTTGTGCGGTTGCTGCTGGGTGAGCCGCATCCGGAGGGTGAGGTCCTCGATCCCGGACTCCCGCACCACCGGGCCGAGCGTCTGCAGGCGCGGCTCCCACACAGTACGGAGGTCGAACTTCAGCGGCTGTGCCAGCGTCACCTGGTCCCCTGACACGTGGATCACCTCGACCGGCCACCTATAGTCGACGAAGTTGGGTGCGCCCGCCCACGTACTGATCTCCGGGCGCAGTCGGGTGGCCCGCGAGTTCCAGTCGTAGGCAGCGGTGCCGTCGACGTCTCCGGCCAGATGGGCCAGGAGGCTGGAGTCCGGGAGGTTGCGGACGGCGAGGAGGACATGGTCCCCGGCGCGGATGTCCCCGGCGTCCTCGACGGTGAGCGTGCGCGCACCTCGGGAAGCGTCGGCGACGACCGGGGTGAGCGTCTCGTTGTCCATCCAGCCCTCGTTGCCGAGGAACTCGGCGTCCCGCATCGACTCGAGCAGGCGCTTCGGCACGAACCAGACCAGGCCGCCGCTCCACGACCACTGGCTCAGATCGCCTTCCCTGCGGTTGAACGCGTACCCCTCTTCCAGGGACTTGTCGCAGAAGATCACAGTCCTGCTCGTACCGAGTCCGCGCAGGACCACACCGGAGTGGTGCATCCGGATCAGCCCCGACGTCTTGTAGGTGCCGGGCGGCAGCAGGACCGCACCGCCGCCGGCCGCCGCGGTCGCGTCGATGGCCGCGTTGATCGCCACGGTGTCGTCGGTGTTGCCGTCGCCCGCCGCGCCGAACGTCTTTGCGTTGACCCGTTCGGGCAGCCGCGGGATGTCCCGCTCGCCGCGGCGGTAGCCGGCGTACGACACGTTCGGGATCTGGGGATGGGTGTCGGGTGCGGCGAGGTACTCCTGCCAGAGTTGAGCCGGTGCCGGGTGGGGCGCAGGTGCCAGGTACGGCGGTGCCGGCTGGGCGACCGCCGCGCGGGCGGAACCGCCCAGGGTGGCCGCACCCACGAGACCGCCACCTGCCATCCGCAGGAGGTCACGACGACGGGGACCACGGTTGCCCATGAGGCGTTCCTTTCGCTCTCCTGTCTGGCGCTCGACCGACGGCGTCAGGCTTGGTCCCCGTGGACGGTGACGCGGGTGAACTGCAGGTGGTCGACGAAGCCGAGGGTGTTCGACTCGTTGGCGCGCCTCGTGTCCTGGCTGTCGCGGACGTGCACGTGCCGGATCGGGAACGCGAGCGCGTACATGGACGGCGTGGACGAGGCGACTCAGGCGACCGTAGGTTCGTTATTTTCGGCCGTCAACAAACTTGTCCGCTACCGCTCACCCTCGGCTGGACACGCGAGTGCGTCGGTAGGCTCGCAGGGACCGACATTCGAGGGAGCGGGTGAGGATCATGAACGCCGCGGAATCCGGGAGCGGCACGCGGTCGGAGCCGGGTGACCGCGCTGTGCCGAACGAGCGGATCGGTGTCGTCGGCTACACGGTGCGTGCCGCCATGCCGGCACCGGACACCGAGGCGACGCTCGCGGCACTGGCGTCGTGCGGATACGTGAACATCGAGCCGTCGAGCGGGCTCTACGGCTATACCGGGGCGGAGCTAGGTGCGCTGATCGACGCCGCCGGCATGAAAGCACCGTCGGTCGGTCTTGGCCTCGGTGAGATCGAGGACGACCTCGACGGCGTCCTCGCCACCGCGGAGGCGCTCGACGCCCGCTACGTGCGGATCTCCGGCTCCCGCTCGTGGGACGCCGCGGAGTACTCGCGCGTGGCCGGCGTCCTCAACGACGCCGGTGCCCGCACCCATGCCGAGGGCATCACGCTCGCGTACCACAACCACGCCTTCGAGTTCGAGGCCGAGAACGGCGGACGCTTGTACGACATCCTCGTGCGCGAGACCGACCCGGACCTCGTCGACCTGGAGCTCGACCTGTACTGGTCCGTCGTCGGCGGCGTCGACCCGGTGGAGCTCTTCACGGAGTACCCCGGCCGGTTCCCGCTGCTCCACGTGAAGGACCGCGCGCCCGACGGCTCCATCGCCGACGTGGGGACAGGCACGATCGACTTCGGGCGGATCTTCGCCCACAGCGAGCTGGCTGGTGTGGAGTACTACTTCGTCGAGAACGACAGTCCGAAGCCAGACGGCATCACCTCGGCGAGGGCCAGCTACGCGAACCTGCGGGCCTTGCGGTACTGAGGCGAAACGAGGGCGACGGCCCGCCGCGTGCCCGGCTGGTCAACCTTGCTGGACCCCGACGGCTGAGTGCCTCGCGACCCAGGGCGCTCTCTCGGTGCTCAGGGCAGCACGCGTTCGAGGTCGGCCCAGAACTCGTCGGGAATATCACGCGCGAACGCGTTCATGTTGGCGCGGATCTGGCCGGGAAGGTGGGCACCGACGAGTACGCTTCGGACCGCCGGCTGGCGCAGGGGAAACCTCAACGCGGCCGCCGCGGCACGGCCACGGGAGGTGCCGGGCACGCCTTCCCGTGTTCCTGCCGTGTGACGTTCCTCGTGTGGAAGGACTGCCCGCATGCCGAACTGGACCCTCGCCGCGGATGACCTGGAGGCCGAGGTCACGCTCTCGGACGCGGGCGAACTCTCGCTGGCGTTACGGCACCGCGGCCGCGACGTCATCGCACCGTCCAGGCTGGGACTCCGGGCGGCCCATGAGGATCTCAGTCAGGGACTTGCCTTCGAGGCGATCACGACCAAGGAGATCGACGACTCCTACGCCACGGTGACGGGCAAGCGACGGGAGCATCGCTACGTCGCCAAGGAGTGGACGCTGTCGTTCACCAAGCGCGGCCATCGCCTCGACCTCCAGGTACGCATCAGCGAGCAGGGCGTGGCCTATCGGTACTCCGTGCCGTGGACCGGCCCGGTGACCGTCTGCGAGGAGGTCTCCGAGTACGTCTTTTCGTCAAGCGCCCGCGCCGTGCTGTTGCCGTACGACAACGGGCGATGCGACTACGAGGAGATCCACCACCACACGTCTGTCGCTGACGCGGAAGAGATGGTGTACGGCTGCCCGGCGCTGTTCGAGGTCGGCGACGTCTGGGTGCTGGTCACCGAGTCGAATCTCGACGCCACCTATGCGGGATCCCGGCTACGGTTCGACGGAGCCGCGTTCCGGGTGGACCTGCCGGATTCGTACGTCACCACCGCAAGTCCACTCGTGACGCCGTGGCGCACGGTGATCACGGGCGACCTCGCCACGATCGTAGAGAGCGACCTCGTCACCAGCCTGGCCGAGCCGTCGGAGGTCGAGGACACCTCGTGGATCAACCCGGGAGCGGCGGCCTGGTCATGGTGGTCCGACGGCGCGTCCGCGAGCGACGCAGAGGCCCAGCGGAGATGGGTCGACTTCGCCGCGGCGCAAGGTTGGCCGTACCTCCTGGTCGACGCGGGTTGGCGCGCGGACTGGATACCCGAGCTGATCTCGTACGCCACCGAACGGGGGGTGGGCATCTGGCTGTGGTCGCACTGGCAGCACGTCGACAGCGAGATCGAGCACCGCGAGAAACTCGCGCTCTGGAAGGAATGGGGCGCGGTCGGGGTCAAGATCGACTTCACCGAGTCCGACGGACAGGACCGTATGAGATGGTTCGACTCGATCCTCGCCGCCACCGCCCGGCTGGAACTGATGGTCGTCTTCCACGGCGGCACGATCCCGCGCGGCACCGAGCGTACGTGGCCCCATTTCATGACCGCGGAGGCGGTCAAGGGAGCGGAGTGGATCAAGCCGAAGCCCGGCAAGGAACCGCTCTATCCGCCAACGCACTACCTGTCGCTCGTCTTCACCCGCAACGTCCAGGGCCCGATGGACTTCACGCCATGTACGTTCACGGCTGTCCGCGAGATCTCTGCAGGGTTCGAGCTCGCGCTGGCTGTGCTCTTCGAATCCGGCGTCCAGCACTTCGCCGACAGCATCGAGGCGTACGACTCCAGGCCGGAGGTGCGGCGCCTGCTCGCCGAGGTCCCCACAGCATGGGACGACACCAAGCTGCTGTCCGGCGACCCCACCAGTCACGTCGTGCTCGCCAGGCGTCGCGGCGATGAGTGGTACGTCGGCGCTGGCTTCTCCGGGAACGCGCGCGTCGCCACTGTGTCGCTCGACTTCCTGGGCGATGGCACGTGGACGGCAGACGTCTACCGGGACGGCCCGGTCGACCGGATCATCGCCGAGACCATCACCGTCGACGTCGGCGGCAAGGTCGACGTTCCGGTCGCCGCCAACGGCGGCTTCACGCTCCGCCTGCGGCGTGGCGGTTCGGAGGCAACCGCATGAGCCACGACCTCAGCAGTCGCGGGCCGCTTCTTTCGGGAGGTCGGCAAGGGTGAGCAGCCCGCCGGTCGGTACCTCGATCAGGTGGACGCCAGATGCCAGCTCGATGGTTCGGTCACTGGCAGGTCGTCCCTGACAGTCCAGGACGGTGGCGCTGGCGGTACAGGGTGTTCGGACCCGGCGAAGCCGTCGCGGGCGAGGGGGTTCCTCGCGACGGGGTGGCGGATGGTGGGCGTGTCATTCACCTTTCCTACCGTCGGGGCTCTACAGAGTGAACATCGACTCGATGGCTACCGCGGCGGCACCGCGAGCCCACTGCTCGAAGGGTCTCGGACGCAGGATCACCTCGCATTCCGCGGCCGCGCCGAACGCCTGGCTGGCGAAGGCGCTTCTGAGCGGGTCTTCGAACAGGTCGAACGCCGACAGCCCCGCGACGTCGCCGGTCACGATGATCCGCTCGGGGCCGAAGAGGTTCGCCATCGCCGCCATGGCCAACCCGATCGCCGACCCGGCCCGCGCGAAGACTGCCAGTGCATTCCGGTCGCCCGCATGCGCGATCCTGATGGCTGCGTCGATGTCCAGCGACTCGTCTCCCATGTCCCTGCGTACCGCCTCGACAATGGGGCCTGTTCCGGCGACCGCCTCCACGCAGCCCTTCCCGCCGCAATGGCAGAGCGCTTCGTCGCCGCCGACGGGGATGTGCCCGATCTCTCCGGCTACACCGTGCGAGCCCGCCACGAGGCGGTCACCCACGACCAGGCCGCAGCCGATCCCGATGCCGACCGTGACCAGGGCGAAGGAGGAGGCGCCGATGCCCTCACCGAACCATTGCTCTGCGACGGTGAGGGACTTGACGTCGTTCTCCACGGTCACGTCGAGGCCCGTTGCCTCCGCAGCCAGCTTCGCCAGCGGGACCTGGTGCCAGCCGAGGAACGGCGAATAGCGGACCAGGCCTGCCCCCCGGGTCGACGTCCCCAGAGACCGCGAGGCCGAGGGAGTGGCAGCGGTCGCCGAACGTGGGTGAGGTCGCGAGCAGGTCGGCCACCAGTCCAGCCAGCTCGGCAACCGCATGCTCCGGCGCGGAAGCGGTCAGTTGCCTGTGCGCGGACGCCTGCACTCGCGCGCGCAAGTCCGTGACCACGCCGATCAGTTCGTTCTCGGTGATCTTCACGCCGGCGAAGAACTCTCGGTCCCCCCGGATCGCGAGTGGGCTCGCCGGTCTCCCCGCCCCGGGCCCGGTACGCTCACTCGCCTGCAGTTCCTCGAGATAGCCGGCCTCGATGAAGGACGGGCGACCTTCGTGACAGCGGCCGAGGAAAGCCCGGTGCGGCGGGCGATCTCGACCCTCGAGACTGGCCCCTGGGTGAGCACCATGCTGAAGACGGTCGCCGCCGCGGGGCTGGTGAGCGGGTTCGGCCGGCGAGCGGGCATGAGGGCAGTCCAACTATTTCCTTCTTGAGGAATTGAATTTGGCCTGCAGTCCCTGAGTTCGGACCTGCATCGTTGACTGAAGTCGCCTGCGCTGCGGCCCCTTCAAGCCATGCCCGTGCGCACGACGGTGTACGCCGCACGGTTCACCGGGCGAGCGACTGGGTGGGGAGACTGGGAGCGAACAACGCCGCGCCGACGATGCCGGCGTTGTTCTGTAGCTGTGCGGGGACGACCTTGGTGCGCAGTTTGATGCGTGGCAGAAACTTTTCGGCCTTCTTGCTGACCCCGCCGCCGATGATGATCAGCTGCGGCCAGAGTAGCTTCTCCAGCAGGGCTAGGTACTCCTGCAGGCGCTGCGCGTACTTCTTCCAGGAAAGGTTGTCGCGCTCCCGGATCGACTCGGCGGCCCAGTCTTCGGCGTCGCCGTGATGCAGCGGCAGATGGCCCAGCTCGCTGTTCGGTACCAGGGTTCCGTCGGAGAAGAGCGCACTGCCGATGCCGGTACCAAGCGTGACAACCACGACGACACCACGTTGGCCCCTGCCGGCACCGAACTGCATCTCCGCGATCCCCGCCGCGTCAGCGTCGTTCACCACCGCAACGGCCCGCCCAGTGGCGTGTGCGAACAACTCCGCGGCGTTCGTTCCGACCCACGCCGGATCGATGTTCGCCGCGGTCTCCACCACGCCGGCCCGGATCACGCTGGGCAGGGTCAGCCCAATCGGCCCACCGACCCCGACCTGGTCGAGCACCGCGACCACCACACCTGCGGTCGCGTCGGGAGTGGCTGGAGACGGCGTGCGCAGCCGGACGCGATCGGCGACCAATCGGCCTGCACCAAGATCCACGTGCGCACCTTTGATCCCCGTACCGCCGATATCGACGCCGACGGCTGTTCCATCCCTGAACGCTCCGCCGCCCATGGAAGTCACCATTCCTCCCCCAACGCTTCGTGAACCGGAACATCGGACACCGGCCGTGGGACCTGGATCTGTCCTCGTCCTTCCACTGTGCCGCAGGCCGGCCGAGGTAAGGGCCCAGTCGTCGGCGCAACTGGCCGGTGGAGTGTGGCCTGAGTCCGGTTGCGTTCTACCGTATGACACGACCGGGACGGCCGGCGATCGAGATCAACGGGCCGGTAAGGATGGGCTCTGGGACCCTGTTCTGGTGACTGACGTAGAGGGGCGTACCAACGCGGAGGTTGCATCCCTGACCGCGCGCCCCGATCGACCGCGCGGTTTCACCCGTTGGATCGCGGCGAATGTCGGCTCGGCGGTTCCTCAGTCGATGGCACCCATCACCTTTGGGCTGGCGACTCTGTCGCAAGGGGACCTCGACGGGGGTGCCCTGATGATGACGGCTATGACCGTCGCACAGGTGATCGGTGCAGTACCCATCGCCGCTGCGGGCCGACGGTTCTCCGTGACTGCCTACGCCCGGGTTCTCACCGCGTTCCGGACGCTCGCATTCGTCGGCCTCGTTCTCGCCATCGCAGGCGGAGCGCCGGTGGCCGTCCTGGTGGTCGCCGCCAGTCTCGCCGGGCTGGTCAATGGGGCGATCTTCGGATTGCTGCGGGCGCTCCTGAACGACATGGTGGCGTCGAACAAGCTGCCGCGCGCGCTCGGCGTCGCCGCGACCGCCAACGAACTCGTCTTCGTGAGCGGACCGATTCTCGCCTCGACGATCGGAGGCGCGTCGGTGGTCGCAGCAGTCGGCATCATGGCGATCACCAGCGCACTGCCCCTGGTGGCGCTCCCTCGCATCGCGCATCGCACACCGTCGGCGTCGACCCGCGTGCCACCGGAGTTGATACGCCTGGACACGATGGTCTGGTTGCTCGCGGCTGCCAGCGCTGCCGCCTGCGTGGCTTCGGTCGAGGTCGGCGCCGTGGCGCTGGCACTGCGCCACGAACTCGCGCCAAGCGCAGCGTTGCTTTTCACGGTTCCACTGTGTGTCGGATCGGTGCTCGGAGGCGTCTGGGTCAGTGTCCGCAACCGCCGCCTGCGGCAGCGGACCGTCGTCGCAATGATTCTGCTGACCGTTGTCGGCATGGTCGCCGTCGCTTGGGACGCGTGGATCGGCTCCGTGATCGCCGGAGTCGTCCTCATCGGCTTGTTTCTCGCCCCGCTCGGGATGTCGTTCTCGCTGTTCATCGACGACGTCCTCCCGCCGGCCCGACGCGCCGAAGGCTTTGCTCTGTTACGTACGTCGAAGTCCGTCGGCCTCATTACCGCATCTGCCGTGATCGCGTTCGGGTCGCTGGCGGCGTCCTTCCTCGTCTCGGCGGCGCTCGCCTTCGTGTCGGCGGTCATCATCCTCACCGTGCATGCACGCGGCGTCGGGCGCAAAGGCTCCGATGAGACGTCCGCCACGGGATCAGCCTGCTGGGGGCGGCGGCGTTCGTAGGCGCCACAGCTTCGACGTGGCGAGCCAGGCAGTCCCAGCCAGCGCGCCGATTGCGCCGACTGCGAGCGTGGGGAGGACTCCAAGAAGCGGCGCCAATCCGGCGCCGACGAATCCGCCGAGTGCGTCTACGCCTTGGACGATGAACAGGACGCTGCCATTGACCCTTCCCCGAAGGGTGCTCGGAGTGAGGAGTTGTTGTGTCGTCTCCTGGTGGACTTCCCACAAGGTCCAGCCGAACGCGTTCACCAGGCGGGAGAGGACCAGCAACGGGAGGGCAGCCGGCCCGACAAGTGCGGCGAGCGGGACCAGGGCGATGCCGGCCGCGCGGAGCAGCGATCCTGTGAAGATGGTTCGTCCGGTCGTGAGCCGCACGCCAACTGCTCGAGCGGCCAGGCCACCCAGCAGTCCGCCGAGGCTTCCGACGGTGAAGATGACACCGATCATGGCGGGGGACAGGTTGAGGTCGCGGGCGAAGAAGACCATCTGGACCGCGTAGACGATGGCGAAGGAGAACACGAAGGTGGCGTCGGACAGGGTGAACGCGCGGACCAGTGGCTGACGCCATGCGAATCGCAGTCCGGCGACAAGCGCGGGCCAGACACTCTCTCGGGTGGTCGCCGAGCGGCTTGGCTCCTGGTGGCGGACACGCCACAGAAGGAGGCCGGAGAGGACGAAGGTCAGCGCTTGGATGCCAAGGGCGGCCGCAGCGTTGAGGATCTGCACGAGTCCGCCGGCCAAGCTCGGACCCGCCGTACGCATGGCGCCGTCGGTAACGGCCAGCTTGGCGTATCCGTCGGGGAGGTGCACGGCCGGAACCAGCGAGGGCAGGTAGGAGCGATAGGCAACCTGGAAGCAGACGTCCAGGGTTCCGGCAAGGAACGTCACGAGGTAGAGCTGGTTCATGGTGAGGATGCCAAGCGCGGCGCATGCTGGCACCGAGCCGACCAGGATGCCTCGACCGGCGTGGGCAATGATGAGGATTGGTCGTCGCGGCAGTCGGTCGATGACGATGCCGGTGAACAACCCGAACACGAGCCAGGGTGAGCCCGCGATCGCCAGCAGGAGTCCGACCTGAGCCGCAGTCGCCTGCAGCGTCAGGATGGCGACGAGAGGTAGTGCGATCCGTCCGAACTGGATACCGAGCAATGACAGGCTCTGTGCGGACCAGCACTTGAGGAAGTCAGGGTGTCGCCACAGGCCATCGAGACGGTTGAGCACGCATGCCTCCTACGCGTGCCCGCCTCTGTCCCTGTACGACGATGTGAAGTTGAGTCCACCGGCCAGGATCAGCCGTGGCCGCAGATCATATGACGGTCGCCGGTCGGTCGACAACAATCGGCACCTCATGAGGAAGGAGCCGGGCACACGCCCGGCCGCGCAGGACTCCAGTCCGTTCGTGATCACCACAGCGTTACGCGGGCTGGTGACCTTGATGAGCAGAAAAACGTTGGCAAGGGGTGTTTCCCAGGTGCTAGACACGACGCCCATGCAGATCACGACTCGTGCCGCGTCCTTGGCGGACGTTGACTTCCTCGTCGGCCTGCTCGGCGACGGCCATCGCCCGGACGCTCTCGATCAGATCCAAGGACGGATCGAGAACAGCATCACCTATGTCGTCTGCGTCGGTGATCGACCTGTGGGGCGGCTTCGCCTCGTTCGCACGGAGCAACACATCGAGATCGCCGGCATCCAGATCGACCCGGCGTGGCAGAGTCAGGGTGTCGGCACCGCGGTCATCAAACAGGTCCTTGACGAGGCCTGCTCAACTGGTCGTCTTGTCGAGCTGGACGTGAACAAGGACAACCCGAATGCCGAACGGCTCTACGCACGGCTTGGCTTCCGACGACTGCGCGAGGACGGCAACGACTACCGCATGACAACGGCCACCTGAGCCACATGTGCACAGGACAGGCGGGGGAGGTAGCCGATCTCTCCGCAGACGGGCAGGGCACCTGGTCCGCCCCGGCGGTCGGCTAGCCGGTTTGAGCCCGCCGGAGCCCTTCTTCGTAGATGGGCTCGAATCCCGACATCGTGGGCAGAGGCCGTACCTGATGCGGTGGGAAGAGCCCGCGGTCGAAGCTCTCGGCGTTGGGCTCGAACAGGCTGAGCTCGATCAGCCTGCATCGGAAGTAGACCTGGGTCGAGATCGGGTACGGCCAGCGGTACTTGGCCGGCTTGGGGAAGAAAGCTTCAAGTTCCTGATACCCGATCAGTTCGATGATCTCCACCTTTGCCGATGCCTCCTCCCAGACCTCGCGTACGGCTGCCTGATCGGGCGTCTCTCCTGGGTCGATGACTCCGCCCGTGATGTCCCAGTCGCGGTCCCGAAGCCGGGTCAGAAGCAACTTGTCGCCCTCGTAGGTCAGGCCGAAGGCTGTAGCGCATCGTTCAAGCGGGGGAAGCTCGTCGGCGATGTACATCCGTCCCTCGGTCTGCGGCAACGAAGGGATGTCGTGCCGGGTCTGCACAAGCTTCCTCATGAACTCCTCCGTGGCAGAGACAAGTTTTCGGCCGACGATGTTCCAGGCGCTCGACAGCCTGGTCGAGGGGGAGAAGGACGACGACGCCGATCTCCTCTTCGACCTCGCGGCGGGCGGTGGCGCGCGGCGTCTCATCCGAGACTGCTGAACCGCCGGGGAAGCTCCACCGGCCGTCCCCGTAAGTGGCTCTCACCAGGAGCAACCGGTCCTCGGCGTCGAAGAACGCGGCACTGTGCGCCTCCCGTTGGGTGGCAGTGGCCCGTGTCGGACTGGCTCTCGTTCGTTTGTCTGGCTCACCGTCGTCACGATAGGACTGAATCACGGCCTGTGTCGGGTCGGTCCGTACGCTGACCGACACCCCGTCGTCCGCGCGGACTCCACCCGCCGACGCCAAGTCGGTGACCCGTCGACCCTCGAGGAGCCGCGAGATCCGTGATGCCAAGGAGTCAGCATGAGGTTGTACGCAGACGCTGCTGGTCGCCGGCTGGGACAGGTTGTGGGAGACATGACCGCGCTGGCGTGGTTGGTTCTCACAGCGCACATCGCTTCGTCGGTGCATGAGCGCGTCGGTGCGTTGGCCGCTCCTGGTCGCCGGCTGGAAGGCGCCGGCCAGGCTCTGCGCAGGCAGTCGGCGGCCGCACAGGGCAGCGTGAACGATGTCCCCGGCGTTGGAGACGCGATCGGCAAGCCACTGAACGCCATCGCGCAAACTGGGCAGACGGTCGCAGCGATCGGGCGCAGCCATCAGAGTGTCGTAGGCGACGTCGCTCTCCTGCTCGCCCTCGGGGTCGGCGCCGCGATGCTCAGTGTTGTCCTGGTGTGGGTGGCTCGACGAATCCGCTGGGTCCGTCGGGCCACGGAGGCCGACGCCCTCTCCGCGTCGGCCGGCGGTACGAAGTTGCTCGCCTTCCGGGCATTGTCGCGGGCGCCGGTCTCGAAGCTTCGGCCGGTCGCACCGGATCCTGCTGGCGCCTGGTTGCGTGGAGACGACGACGCCGTACGACGGTTGGCCGACGTTGAACTCACGTCCCTCGGCCTGCACCTCGCTCGCGCCGTGGGCAGCAAGAGCCCATGACGAGGGCGATGTATCCAGCAAGGGCTGGCTGTGAGCTCTGTGAGCGTGTGAACGCCCGGCAGAAACTCTGAGGAATCGTTCGAGACCCGGTAGCAGCCAGGTCACTTCTCGGCGGCCGCCGCGGCAAGGAGCTGGGCGAGCTCGATCGGCCTGCTGACCATCGGCCAGTGACCCGAGTCGATGTCGACGAATTCAAGGCGCTTGACCCTGGCCAGCTCGGGTAGCTGGCCGGCGCCGATCCACTCCTGAGCTTCCGCGGGAGTGAATTCGGGGCAGATGAGTACGACCGGGACGTCGAATCGTCGCTCGTCCACCAGGCGTACGACGCCCTTGGTCACCCCCTCGGGGACAGGGACCGCGGCTGCGGCGATGCCGCGCCGGGCCTCCTCGTCAAGGTCAACGGAGTCCGGGCCGTCGAATGGCTCCCAGCCCGGGAAGGGCATGGCGCCGTCCTTCGACTCGAAGAAGTCGGCGTAGGTTTCCCCGTCGGCAGACGGGAAGCCGCCGATGAGGGCGACTTTGGCGACCCTGTCCGGTCGCGCCTCGGCGGCCAGCCAAGCCAGGGTGCAGGCGGCGGAATGCCCCACCACCATGACCTTTCCAGACGATGAGTCCACCGCGGCGAGCACCGATGCCACCTGGTCGTCGAGCGTGGCGTACGCGGATCCGTCGCCCTGGCCCGGCAGCGTGAGCGGCACGGCGCGGTGGCCGAGTTTCTCGAGCGGAGGCACGACGTCGTTCCATACGGATCCGTCGAGCCAGAGACCAGCAATGAGGACGATGTCCATGATCAGGTCACATTCTCCAGGGCGGTCAGATCGCGTTCGGCGTAGAGCCGATGTTCCCATTCCTCGTTGAGGACGATGCGCAGACATTCTGCGTGAGGGAAGTTCTCCAGCCGGGGCCAGCCCGGCTCAGTGCGCGTCACCTCGGAGCCGAGCAACTCGTCGGTGAGTGAGTCCATGACGTGGCGGACCATCGCCTGCCGTTCGCGGCGGACGGTGAGCACCTCGTCGAGCGAGGGTCGTGCCTCGCGGTCCCACGGGATGCCGTCCCACCCGGGCGCCTCGTCCCACGGCAGGTCCCACGCGTGCCACGGCGAGGCGTTGCCGAGGATCATCCGACCCACCCACGCAGCGCTCGCGAAGTTCAGGTGCCGCAGCGTCTGGATGAACGTCCACTCGTCGTCGACACTGCGGTGGAGCGCCGACTCGGGGAATGTCCTCGCCCGCTGCGACGGTGCCCTCCCACAACCGTTCCAGGATTGCCCACGCCGTACGGAACCCGTCGGCGTCGTCGGGGCGCATCTTCGCCCGGTCGGGCATGCGACGGTTCAGTTCGGCGTCGACGAGCGGTGCGATGTCGACACCGTTCACGACGACGTTCTGAAGCTCTCCATAGATCTCCACGTTCACCAACTCGACTCCGCGCAGCTGACTCTCGCTGAACCGGCCGCCGCGGATCTGGGCTCCGGTGAAGTCGACCGCGCGCATCCTGGAGTTGTTGAGGTACGCCTCGGTGAAGGTGGCGTCCCGAAGGCTCACCCGCTCGAAGCGTGCGCCGGTGAGGTCCTGGTCGCGGAACTCTGTCATGGGGTGTCACGGTAGGCCATGTTCCGGACGATCTGCTACCGCTTCAATGCCGGGCGCGCGGTAGTGTGAGGGATGCCTACGACAACAGTCTCTCGAGCGCAGCAGGACGACGGCAGGTGGTAATGGGCGACGAGTACGTGATTGGTGTTGACTCTGGCGGCAGCCACACTCGGGTTGTGTGCGTCGACCTCGACGGACAAATGAGGGGGTCGTCGCAGGCTGCTGGGGGCAGTCCTACGCACAACGTCAATGCTAGGGACCATGTTCAGTCCGCCATTCACGATGCGATACAACGAGCTGGCGTTGAGGTTGGCAACGCCGTTGGACTGGTATCCGGCATGGCTGGCTTCGATGGCGAGCGTGACCTGGGCTGGGCTTCGAAATATCTCGATGTCAGTGGCCTCGCGTGCCCGCGCTACATCGTCAATGACGCAGTTGTAGCCCACGCTGGAGCTTTTGCCGGCAACCCGGGGATTATCGTGGTGGCCGGTACAGGCTCCATGATCTTCGGAATTACTGAAGCGGGAGAACAGGTTCGTAACGACCGATACTTCCACTATGCCGGCGGTGCTCGGCACTTGTCCTTCGACGCCATGGCACGCATTCTGACTGACGAGGACACCGAGGCGGACGCGGACCTGGTGCGTGAGGTGTTCCAGTTCTGGGGAGTATCCGACAAGCAGGGGCTCCGCAAGATAGTCCGTGACCACGAGTCTGCGGACCGCAATGATGTCAAACACTCCTACGGCCGAATGGCTCAGCTGATAACAGCCGCAGCGGAGACGTCTCCACTTGCCGCTGCCGCGTGCTGCCAACTTGCCGTGGCGACCTGCGTGGGTATTCGCCTGCTCGCCGGGCATTTCGAATCGACAGTTGTCTCAGTAGCCCTGCAGGGAGGCCTAGCTCGGTCCGTTGCCTTTGCAAAGAGTGTCGAGGCCGAGCTGGCAGCCGCACGAGGGAAACGCATGGACGTTGTCGACCCGGTGCTCAAGCCCGCTGCGGGCGCGGCACTGTTGGCCCTACGGCGAGCTGGCGTGGACACAAACGAGCGGGTGGTCAGGGGACTCGCGGCGTGCGATCATCTCATCAGGTAACGCGCTCCGGACTCGCGTGCGTCGTGGTGCGCTAGCGTGACGCGAATTGGTCTGGAATCTTGGGATCGGATTGGCGGTCCTGGTGGGCCATTCGGCCCGTACAGTCATGCAGCATGGACAAGCGAGTAATCGGTGGTATCGAGGTCAGCGGGTTGTGTCTCGGGGCGATGATGTTCGGGACAACGGTGGACGAGGACACCTCGTTCGCCTTGCTGGACACGTTTTTCGAGGCAGGCGGGACGTTCATCGACACGGCGAACTGCTATCAGTTCTGGGCCGGCGACGGGCAAGGGCATGAGAGCGAAGAGCTGCTCGGGCGCTGGCTGAAGAGCCGCGGACTGGCCACCGGCGCAGGACGCGAGCAGATCGTCATCGCGACGAAGGTCGGCGCCCGGCCCGATCGCGAGCGCGGGGACTCGTGGCCGGCCAACATCGAGGGGCTCTCGACCCAGGTGGTGACATCCCAGGTCGACGTCAGCCTGCGACGAATGGGCCTGGACTACGTCGACCTCTACTACTCGCATCACGAGGACCGGACAGTCCCACTCGAAGAGACGGTTGGCGCGTTCGCGTCGGTGGCGGAGTCCGGCAAGGCTCGTGCGCTCGGCGTCAGCAACGAACCGACGTGGCGGATCGAGCGCGCCCGGCGGATCGCCGCCTCGCACGCATGGCCGTCCTATGTCTGTGTCCAGCAGCGCCACACGTATCTGCAGCCGCGCCCCGGTGCCTACGACGCGTTCATGCCGGCCGCGAGCGGCGAACTGCTCGACTACGTACGAGAAGAAGAAGACGTCACGCTGGTTGCGTACTGGTCGTTGATGGGCGGCGCGTACACCGACCGTGCGGACAAACGGA
The DNA here is from genome assembly GCF_040195635.1 of Actinopolymorpha sp. B11F2. NCBI lineage: Bacteria > Bacillati > Actinomycetota > Actinomycetes > Propionibacteriales > Actinopolymorphaceae > Actinopolymorpha > Actinopolymorpha sp. B11F2. Next base: position 84,080 of record NZ_JBEFTX010000002.1, read on the forward strand.
TCGACCCGATGTACGACCATCCCGGGGCGTCCGCGCGACTCGCGGCCCTTCGCTCGGTCGCGGACGAGCTGGGCGCAACACCGAACCAGGTGGTGCTCGCCTGGATGCGGGCGAGCTCGCCGTCGATCCTCCCGCTGTTCAGCGCGAGTTCGGTCACCCAGTTGAAGGAGTCGCTCGGATCGACGGAGCTGACGCTGACTCCGGACCAGATGGAGCGCCTCGACCAGGCCTGACTTTCAGCTCATCCGCGTTGGCGGTAGGCGACGAAGATCGGCTTCATGCGGTCTCAGTTGGTGTGACGTACGCGGTAACGGAGGTGCGTGACGTCTCGATCCTCGAGCCGGCGGACGAGATCGAGCTCGATGTGAGCACTACCGAGGTGGTCGAACAGCCTCCGGCCGTCCCCGAGGAGGACCTGAACCAGGTGGATCTCCATCTCGTCCATCTGCCCGGCTCGGAGAAGCGCTTGGGCGGCCCCCGCCCCGTGGACCATGACCGCGCGGTCCCCGGCGGCCGCACGAGCCTCGCGGGCACAGTCCTCGACATCGGTGACGAATCGCGCGTGGCCGGGCGGCACGTCCTCGTCGTCCACGTGGTGGGTGAGGACGAAGATCGGCACGCCGTCGTGATGGTCGCCCTGCCAACGCCCGGCGAGTTCGAAGGTACGACGGCCGGAGATCACCGCGCCGGTGGCCATCGCTTCGCGGTATACCTGCCCGCTGGGGCCGTCGGACTCCCGATCGTCAAGCCAGTTGAAGAGGCGTCCACCGTCGCGTCCGAGCTCCTGGCCGGGTCGATCGTCCGGGCCAGCGATATAGCCGTCGAGCGACATCGACATGTACAGCCGGATCGGATTGCTCAGCCTGGTCTCCATCTCTCCTCCATGACTGTGGGACGCACCGTTCCCGATCCTCGGTAGGAACGGGAGTGTCACAGGGAAAGACTTCAGATCAGCGACAAACTCATCGGTCCCACGAGTCGGCCCCATGGCCGACAAGAGCGATGTCGCGTCCCAGGCGACGGTGGTGAGACCGGAGACTTGATATGCAAGCCGAAACTTGCCTATCATGTCCTTGATGGTAGATGTCTTTGCTGCGCTGGCCGATCCGACAAGGCGCCTGCTCCTCGACGAGCTCGCGGCCCGGGACGGTCAGGCGCTGTTCGAGTTGTGTACGCGGCTGATCACGCGACACGGCGTCGCTATCACCCGGCAAGGGGTCTCCCATCACTTGGGTGTGCTGGAGGAGGCCGGCCTGCTCGCGGTGCAGCGCGAGGGTCGCACGAAACTGCACTTCCTGCGTACTGACGAGCTGGATCTCATCGGCCAGCGATGGAAGCCCAACCGAGACAGGGGAGCCGGCGTGCTCAAGATCAACGTGACGAGTGTCTTCGTGGACGACCAGGACAAGGCTCTGGCGTTCTACACCGACAAACTGGGCTTCCTGCCCAAGAACGATGTGCCGACGGGCGAATACCGCTGGCTCACGGTGGTGAGTCCGTCCGACCCCGACGGAGTGGAGCTGCTCCTCGAACCGAACGCCCACGAGGCCGCCAAGGCCTACCAGCGGGCCCTGGTGGAGGACGGGATTCCGGCGACGTCGTTCGCCGTCGAGAACCTGGAGAAGGCCCACGCCGACCTCGCCGCGAAGGGAGTGACGTTCGTGCAGCCGCCCACGGCGATGGGGCCGATGATGACGGCGGTCCTCGATGACACGTGCGGCAACCTCATCATGATCGCGGCGCCGGTCCCCGCATCGGACGCGGGGTCTCCTCGAGGGGACAGCGAGTCGTGACCGGGAGCCGCGGCGGCACGCTGCGGGGCCGGCACGTACATCGTCGTCAGGAACGGTTGCCGCTGCGGGGTTGGGCGATGCCGTGTTCCCAGGCCCAGGCGGCGATTCCGACCCGGTTGCGGATGCCGAGCTTGTCGCCGATGTTGGCGATGTGGGTCTTCACCGTTCCCGCCGTGATGTAGAGGTCGGACGCGATCTCGCTGTTGGTCTTTCCCATGGCGATATGGCGGGCGACCTCGATCTCGCGGCTGCTCAACGTCGCTCGTGCGGTGTCGCCAGCTGGTCGGGCTGTGCCGCCGAGAAGATGGCTGAGCAGGCGTACGGTGACCTCGGGACTGATGAGCATGTCACCGCTCATCGCCGCGCGGATGGATTCGATGAGCAGCGTGGGTCCGGACCGCTTCAGCAGAAATCCGCAGGCGCCGAGCGAGAGCGCTTTCGCGACGTACTCATCGAGATCGAACGTGGTCACCACGATCACCCGGATCCCTGCGCTGGCAGGAGATTCCATCAAGGTACGGGTGACCTCCAGCCCGTCGAGGTGCGGCATCCGGATGTCCATCAGGGCGACGTCCGGTCGTACATGGCGGGCGAGGTCAAGCGCGGCGCGGCCGTCGGCTGCCTCGCCGACGACGAGCATGTCCGGTTGGGAGTCGACGATCAGTTTGAAGGCCACTCGGATGTCGCGTTGGTCATCGGCCAGGAGGACACGGATCGGTTTGTCAACCACGGTTCGCTCCCGTGCGCGAGATGGGCATACAGGCGGCAACCGTCCACCTGCCGTGTTCGTCTGGCCCGGCGTTCAGGTCGCCGCCGAGGGCGCGCGCCCGTTCGCGGAGGTTGAGCAGCCCTCTGCCCCCGAGGGTACGGCTGACGCTGGTGATCCGAACGCCATGGCCGACGTCATTGCTGACGTGGACCTGAAGGACATCCTTGTCATCGACCCGCACCTCGATGGTGACCTGCTCCGTCGACGGGGCGTGCCGCCGGATGTTGGTCAGCGCCTCGACCACGATCCGGTACGCAGTCATCTCCACCTGCGGTCGTCGTAGCACCAGACGTTGGCTGCGTTCGTCCTGCGCCAGCGACACGTGACACTGCGGGCGTTCGACCCGGAAGCGCTCCACCAGGTCGGGGAGGTCCGAAAGCCTCGCCAACGGCGGCCGGTGGTCGTGGGAGTCGTGGCTGTCGGCGAGCATCGCGACCAGATCGTCCATGGCGGAGAGTGCCTGCAGGCCGGCCGTCTCGATCCGTTCGAGGGCCGCACGGAGTCGGGCGGGGTCGTCGGCGTGGACGAACCGCGCGGCCTGCGCCTGCGCGACAATTCCACTGACATCGTGTGCTACGAAGTCGTGAAGGTCGTGTGCGAGGTCGAGCCGCTGCGCCTGCCGGGCAGCGGTCACCGACCGGTCCAGTCGTACGGCCGCGATCCGCGGATAACCACCCGTCACCACCGCACCCACCGAGGCAAGTGACCACAACGCGCAGCCACCGATCACGCTCAGCGGCGTCAGCTCCTCCGTCGGCAGGAAGCGCACGATCCACAGGGTTTGCGCGGCCGCGATGACCGCGCCGACCAGGTAGGCCGTACGGGCCGGCGCCCACCGGACGACGAAGGCGAGCAGGAGCAGCAGGGCAACCACCTCGACGCTGCCGATGAGACCAGCGACCTGACTGGGTGCGGAGCCGGTGTGCACGACGTACGCCGTGGCGGCGAGGGAGGCGACGGCGACCACGACCGCGGGGATGACGACCCACGGGCGCGGCCGAGCAAGATCGGGTCGCCATCGGATGACCTGCATGCCCGTCAGATTAGGGCCTGGCAGGCGGCCGACCGCATCGGCCGATCGGCAGATGCCTTGAGAACCTGCCGATCGGGGGATGGTGGCCTTCGGCCGCGACGCGGACAGTGGCTGCCATGAACAGCATCGACGTTTCCTCAGGAACCGCGCATTTCGACGATCGACAAGGGTTGCCTGATCAACAGCTTGGCGGGCCCCACTCACCCGGCCGGCACCACTGGCGTGGCGCCCGGGCGGGGATGGTCCCCTATGTCGCTGCGGCACTGAGCGCGGGCTACGCCCTGGCAGGGTTGTACTGGACCAGCGGAGGTCACGGATTTCCGTTCGGAACCGAGAACGATCCGTTGGCCCACCATCAGTCCGTCCTCGAGCACGTGACCCGCGCGAATGCCGCTCCCTGGGTCGCGGCGGCCGGCCTGTTCGGGGTCTGCGTCGCACTGGCGATGGTTCGCTTGCGCTCGATGGGAGTCGTCGGACGGCTGCTCCTAGGCGCCGCCTGGCTCCAGGCAGTTGTGTACTCCCTCGTCATCCCCGACGGGCGACCGTTGGTGGCGGCAGCGCACATCCCGATTCTCCTGGCCGGAAAGCCGTTCGGGTGGCCGCCGGGGGTGACGATCTCCAGCCAGGTGTCATGGCCGGTCGCCAACCAGCTCATCCTGATGTTCCTCGGTGCGACCTGGGCGGCATCGGCGGTCATCTTCCGGCGCCGCGCCGTGGGGGCCTGCAGCGTATGCGGTCGTACGCAGGTTCCGGCGAGTTGGACGACCCCACAGTCGGCCGCGCGGTGGGGCCGCTGGGGGGTGGGCGCCGCCATCGCGGTGCCGGCCGTGTACGCCGCCACCCGCCTCGCGTGGGCCGCAGGTATCCCGCTCGGTGTCTCCCGGAGGTTCCTCACCGAGCAGGCCGCGGACACCCCCGAGATCTTCGTCGCCGGAGCGTTCATGGCCGCGCTGGCTCTGGGCGGAGCCACGTTGACCCTCGGGCTCGTGCGGCGGTGGGGCGAGGTGTATCCGCGCTGGGTACCGTGGCTGCGGAACAAGCCCGTACGCCCGCGTACGGCCATCATTCCCGCGACGGCGGTCGCGTTCCTGATCACCGGGCCGGGAGTGGGCTGGGTCCGCTCGGCGGTACTCGGCTACTTCCCGGAGGGGGCGATGGGCGAGGACTGGGGGACTGTCGCTCCCGGCGCTCTCTGGCCACTCTGGGGCATCGGGCTCGGTGCCGCCACGTACGCCTACTACCTGCGACGTCGCGGCCAATGTGCCGTCTGCGGCCGCCGATGAACAGGGGGTGGATCCGCCCTTCGGCAGATGGCCGGGCGGGTGCCGTCGGGCGAGGATCGGGCACCATGAAGCGGTTACTTCCCCTCATTCTGGCGTTCGGCGTCTCCGGTCTTGGCGGCCTCGGTGCGTTGGTCGGGGTCGCGGCGGTCAGCGCGACGCCAGCGTTGTTCCTGTCCGCGGGGCTTGTGGTGTTCGTAGGTGCGAGCATCGCCCTGGTCGTTCTGGTGACCCGACGCTGGCCCGACCGGACCCGCAGGCGACGCCGAGCGATCCTCATCGGCACGACTGCCGGGATCATCGGCTTCACCTTCACCGTCGTCGTGCCTCCAGCCGAGCCGGCGCTCCCACCCGAGCCGGTGGCCGGCCAGGCATCCGTCCTCCTGCCGACGGGTTCGCGGATCGCCTACGTGCGGCGTCCGGCGACAACTCGGGAGCACGCCGAGCCGATCATCTTCCTGCACGGCGGTCCTGGCGTGCCCGACCTCGCCGGCGACACGGCGTACTTCGGCCAGCTCACCCGCGACGGCCACGACGTCTACGTCTACGCCCACATCGGTTCGGGGGCGTCGGCGCGGCTGGCCGACCCGGCGGAGTACACCATGGACCGACACCTCGCCGACCTCGAGGCATTCCGCCGCCACATCGGCGCCGACCAGGTGACGCTGATCGGGCACTCCTTCGGCGCGAGCCTGGCCGCCGCCTATGTCGCTGACCACCCGTCCAGGGTGGTGAAGGCGGTGTACTCCTCACCCGGAGACCTCGACCCGGCGGCGGGAGGTGCGAGCCTCACCCCTCGGCTCAGCCTCGGCCGGAAGCTGCAGGTGTACGCGTACCTGATGCGGCCGCGCGACCTGCTGGCGTACACCTTGGTCCAGGTCAATCCGAAAGCCGCACACACGTTGACCGGTGACGCGGACATGGACGCCCGCTTCGACGCCCACTACAACCGGACCCGCTCGGCGTTGCGTTGCGACGGGCGGCCCGGTCCTGAGCTGCACGGCCTGGGCGCCTACGCCAACCTGTATCCGCAGTCGGCGGTCCGGTCACGAGCCCGCGACCGCCGAGCCGACCTTGCCCGCGCCGGCGTACCAGGGCTGGTGATCAAGGGATCCTGCGACTACCTGTCGTGGTCGTCCGCGATCGGCTATCTGGACGTGCTTCGAAAAGGCCGGCTGGTCTACCTCCGCGGTGCTGGACACAACGCCTATCAGGAGCGGCCGAACGCCTTCCTCGCCACCGTCCGGGCCTTCCTCGCCGACGATCCACTTCCAGTGCGCCCCTACCAGGGCCGGCAACAGCCACCCGAGTTCGAAGGACCCGCCTGACCTAGACGGTCATCAAGGCGAGAGGGCACCCGCGCGGCTTCCTCTACCGCCAGTCGAAGATCACGCCCATGGTGGCTGAACGGTCGGCGTCGAGCAGTGCGTACGCATCGGCACAGTCGAGGGGCGTGAACCTGTGTGTGACGAGAGTGGCCATTCCCGCGAAGCGCCCCGACGCCACGAGGCCGAAGAACAGCCGGCGTACCTCGTGTTCACGTTCGCCCAGGAGGTGGCGGCCATGTGCGCCCACCACCGTGAGGCCACGAACGATCAGGTCGGAGCTGAGCCGCTGCTGGGAAGGATCACCTACGTCGCCGACGACGACCACACGGCCATGGTCGGCCACGGCAGCCAGCGCATGAGTGAGAACGTTCGGGTCGGCTGTGCAGTCGATGATGGTGTCCGGCGCCGCGATTCCCGACAGGCCGTCGGCCAGGTCCTGCTGCAGGACCGTGGTGGCGCCGCCCGCCTGGGCGAGGTCGAGCCGTAGTCGCCCACTGCGGTGCACCACGACAACCTCGGCCGCTCCAGAAGACGCCAGCCAACGTACGGCCATCTGACCGATCGGGCCGGCCCCGACGACCAGCGCCGAACTGCCAAGACGGGCGTGCGAGGCTTCCGCGCCGACGAACCCGACCTTGGCCACCGCGAACCACGCGGCATCCTCGTCTGAGACGTCGTCAGGCACCCGCGTGCACAAGCTGGCGTCGGCGACATGGTGCGACGCGTGGCCGAGGAGCGCCACAACCCGGTCACCTGAACCGAAGTCGCCCGTGACGTCGCTGCCGACGTCGATGACCTCGCCCACGAGCGAGTACCCGGGTCGATGGGGATAGCTGAACCACCGGTCCCAGTGCGTTCCGGGTGCGAAGCTGCCGTGGTACACGATCCCCTCGGTGCCCGTACTGATCAGAGATACGCGAGTGCGCACCAGAAGCTGACCAGGATCGAGACCGGGTAGCTCGACCTCGCACAACTCGACCTTGCCTGGCCGCGGAAAGACGACTGCTTCGGCCATGTGCCCCCGTTCTTTCGTCAAGGCACCCAACATAGACGCTCACCTGGGAGGTGGCCGTCGGAGACTACCTGGCGTGCTCGACCCGGATCAGGGGAGATCAGGCTGTCCCACACTCGCCATTGCCTGGCCGAGCTGTGGCAGGTGAGACTGATGTCGACGATCAGTACGACACGAGTGGCGGAAGGGACGATGGTGATGGCGGAGAGCGTTGATGCCGTCGACATGGCAGCGGTCATCCGCGACGTGACGGCTGAGGAGGTCGCGTTCTACGAGGAGAACGGCTGGGTGAAGTTGGACCGGCTGGTCACTCCTGAGTACGCACGAGAACTTCGGCGCGTGGGCGAAGCGCACGAAGACGGCATCCATCCGCCGGGTTCGTGGAACTCCCTCGCGACCGATCCCGGCGTCGAGCCGTTTCGGGCGCTCATGTTCAGCGAGCGCATGGGTCGCAATGCTGAGCGACTGATCAACAGGAGGCGCCTGACAGACGTGCAGGTGCCGTTGCGATACCGGGCCGACCACTTCGTCCGTCGCCCCCCGGGCGGCATCCATGGAACTCCATATCACCAGGACTCGGTCGAACATGGCTCGGATCGGGCCGGCGAGCTGCAGTTCTGGCTTGCGTTGGACGAGGTCACTCCGGAGATGGGTGCGATGCGGTTCCTGTCCGGCGTCCATCGCGCTGGCCCGCTGGGTGCTGTGCTGCGGGACGAGCGGGACCTTCTCGAGCAGTATCCGAAGCTGCTGGATCTCTATCAGCTGTCGCCGCCGTTCCACTACCAGCCCGGAGACGCGACCGTCCATCACGGTTACATGGTTCACGGTGCGCCGCCGAACACGAGCGACCGGGCACGGTGGAGCTACATCTTCTCCTACACACCCGCAGACACCCGCTGGCCGCACGGCGTCACGAAGAACTGGGGAAGCGAGAAGGTTCCGCTCGATGGCGCCAGGAACCCGATCGTGTATCCCTAGGCCGGGGTACGAAACGGCACTGGCGCTCGACAGGAGACACGATGATCGATCTTTCTGGCCGCCACGTCATGATCGTCGGCGGCAGTCGCGGCATTGGCGCGGCCACCGCACGGATGGCGGCTTCCGCCGGAGCGGCGGTGTCGTTGACCTATCGTCAGCACGCCGACCAGGCGGCCGCCGTGGTCAAGGACATCGAGCAGCTGGGCGGACGCGCGAGTGCCTACTGTGCTGATGCCGCCGACGCCGATGCGATGACCCGCGCGTTCGGTGACGCGGTAGCCGCCCTCGGGCCGTTGCAGGGTCTCGTCGTCTCGGCAGGCATCTATGCCGACACCTGGTTGCCCATCGACACCCTGACGACCGAGGCATGGGACCTCGTGATGGCGGTCAACCTGCGCGGGACGTTCACCGCCGTGCAACTGGCCGCCCCGCACATGCGCGCGGCCGGAGGCGGCAGCATGGTGATCTACACCTCGACAGCAGGCCAGTCCGGCGCGGGCGGCAACTCGGCCTATGCCACGTCCAAGGGCGCACAGATCGCGTTCATGCGTTCGGCGGCCAGCGAACTCGCACCCGACCAGATCCGGGTCAACTGTATTGCGCCGGCATGGACCGAAACGGAGACCGCGACCGCCCTCATCGACAAGTTCGGTCGTGAGGCGATCCGGTCGCGGTGTCCGCTGGGCCGGACCGGGCTTCCCGACGACATCGCCGGGCCGACGTGCTTTCTGCTCAGCGATCTGGCGTCGTACATGACCGGATCAACCCTGACCGTCGACGGTGGTCAGGCGATGCGAGGCTGACGACGGCCACCGAGGTGACTGTGGGTCGTTCCGTGACTCGTCACGGGACGTTGCGCTGGGGATCCATGACCGGAGTTACCGAGGAACGTCCTCGTGCGACGGCACCTGGTTACCGTCGATCGATGCGCGTTCGACGTCACTCACACCGCCTTCGGCGAGGATCTTCTGCACCATGGCGTTCTTTCCACGGCCATAGTCGTCGATAGTCGCCGCCGTGGCCCCGACCTGCTTCTTGACCGTGGCGTACTCGTCCCGCAGGTCCGCGTCGGAGCGGAGCGTGTCCCGGACGACGAGGTGGTTGCGCAGCGACAACGACCCCTCGACGACCACGTAGGTGTTGGTGCCGGCGAACCGATCAGGCTCCTTGAAGGCCCACCTCTGCGGAATCCCGAGTTCGCCCAGCGGGCTGAAGCCCAAAGACACCAGGACATCTGAGGCGGCAGCGACATCAGCTTCCACGACAATGATGTCGCAGTCGATCACCGGCTTCGCGGCCAGGCCAGGCACCGAGGTACTCCCGACGTGCTCGATCGCCATGACAGGTACGCCAGCATCGGCCATCGCCTTGGCGTACTCCTGTCGAAGGGCCTCGAACCGCCGCGGCCATGCAGGGTCATAGTCGACAACCGTGATCACGAGACCGCACTCTAGCGACCGTGCTCCTACCTGATCGCGCGCATCCTCCCCGATGCGTCAACGCCGGGCATGATCACGGTCTACGACTGCCGTTCGAGGGGCACGCACCAGGAAAGCGTCGTTCCGGGCGGCGCTGCCGCCTGGACCGCCACGGTTCCTCCCAGCCGCTCGGCTCTATCCCGTAGCCAACCAAGCGTGCTGCCTCCGGCCAGGCGCTCCCCTGACTGGCCGTTGTCGTTGACGGTGAGAGTGAGGTGGTCCGCCGCCACCTGCACGTTCACGTCGATCCTGCTCACGGCTGTGTGGGTGGCGACGTCGGCAAGCGACTCGCGGACCGCGAGCACGAGCTCAGATCCCACGTGCGCGGGCAGGCGGTCATCCAGTCGGCCGCACACCACGAGGCGCGGCGTGAAGCCCAGCACACTGCTGGCAGCGTCGACCTCCTCCACCAACTGCACACTCACCGGTTGTTGGTCCGTGGCTCCGGCTTCACCGCAGGCGAAGACCGCAGGTCCGATCCGGCGGATCGTCTCGTCGATGTCGTTGATGGCGTGGCCCAGGCGTCGGCGGACCTCCGCTTGACCGGCCATACCAGTGAGCACGTGCAGGTGTGTGCCGATGGCGAACAACCGGGTGACAGCAACGTTGTGCAGCTCTCTGGCGATTCGGTCGCGATCCTCCATCACCAGCATCTGGGCGCGGGCCTGCTGCAGGGCCAGTGCCACCTCGCCAGCGAAGACCTCCATCCAAGGGACTTCCTGCTCGGCAATATCGGTATACGGCGAGCCGCATCGCCAACCGGCACACATGACGCCGAGGACGGTTTCACCCGCAACCAGCGGAAGGTACATAGCAAGGCCGATGGCAGACATGGTCTCGGCCAACTCGCTCGGTGGGTTGTAGGCAGGATGACTCGTGATGTCGCGGCTGATGATGCCTTTGCCCGACTGGGCGACCTGGGTCCACAATGCCTGCTTGTTGTTCAACAGGATATGGCCGGCCAGGTGCTCGGCACCCATTCCGTCGGCAGCTTCGACGATCGCGGTGCCTCTCGGATACCTCGGGTCCGCCAGGCTGATCGACACATAGTCAGCCGCGGAGACCTCCCGCAGCCTCCGAGCTACCACCCGTAGCGACTTTCGGAGATTGGTTTCTCGCAGCAACACCCGAGTGATCTCCGATGCCGCCATAAGCCAGTTTCTCGAACGATCCTCTACTTCGTACGAGATCGGAAGGACCATATGACCACCGAGTTGTTGATTGCCACATTTCGCGTACGGCCCATCTGATGCTGTGCCGCACCTCCATGAGGAGCGCCCTACACATGCGGCATGAACAGCGCAACTGGCTCAGGGGGCCGCGGGTTGTCGCACATCGATCTGCTCACAGATGGCAATAGAGGGAGCGTAGCAAGGCTCACTCGAATGGCAAGAAGCGTGCAGCGATGGCCATGGTGAGGAACGGGCCAAGGTCCCCTGTCGGTCAGAGCCCTCATGATTCCTATCTACGGCAAGGACGCGGAGGAAGTAGCCAAGCCTCAGATTGTTCGCAGGTTCTTCCAGACGTCGCTCATTCTTCTCCTCCGCCGTGGCGGAGCAGGTTGACTCGCCCCATGCGCGACGCATATCCGGGCAGGACACGCGATATCGCCACAATGTTCCAAAGTTTAAGCTACTTGACTTTTTCTCTGGCCATGACTTCAATTGCGCCATCTCGGCCGGCACATCGGCGGATCGCCGTGGCGGGTCAGGGCAGGTGCGTCGCAGGTGTGTCTGCCCATCGGCACGGCGTGGAGGGACCACGATGAGTGACAAGAACCAGCTCGACCAGATCACCATCGCGAACGGAGGCATCGACCGGCGGACGCTCATCCGCGGCGCCACCGGGGCGTTGCTGGCTGTGACAGCCTTCGGTCCCGCGGCCTGCGCGAGGAACTCCGGTGGCGGGGCCACGCAGGTGCGGAAACTCGACTTCCAGATCCGTTGGTTGAAGACCGTCGCCTTCGGCGGTTGGTGGGCCGGGATAGAGAACGGCTACTTCACCGAAGAGGGCATCGACCTCAACGTCATTGCTGGCGGCCCGAACCTCGACGTCCAGCAGGTGGTCGCCGGTGGTGGCGTGCCGATAGGTGAGGGGATCACCGACCGGATCATCCGGGGGAAGATCGAGCAGGACCTCCAGTTCAGGATCATCGGATGCCTCTACCAGAAGACGCCAGCCGTCTTCATGTCGCTGGGACAGAACAACTGGACCAAGCCCGCGGACCTCGTAGGCAAGCGCATCGGGACAACGCCTGAAGGCGTGCCGCTCATCGAGGCCCTGCTGGCGAATGCGGGGCTGCCACGCAAAGACTGGAAGTTCGTCCAGAGCGGATTCGACCCCTCGCCTCTCGTTCAGGGCGAGATCGACTTCTTCCAGGGCTTTCGAACCGACCAGGGCGTGGCCCTGGAGCTCCAGGACATGGAGATGAACTACATCACCTACGAGCAGTTCGGCTTCGACCCCTACGATGCACCGATCTTCGTGCTGGAAGAGACCCTGCAGAAGGAGCGGGATCTGCTCGTCCGGTTCATGCGGGCCACGATCAAGGGCTGGGAGTGGGTGGTCGCGAACCCGGCCAAGGCCGCGGAGCTCACCGTCGACAAGTACGGCACCGACGAGCTGCAACTCGAGCAGCAGAAGCTGGAGAGTGAGTTCCAGGTCGATGACGTGACGAGCTCCGACACCGACGAGAACGGGCTGTTCTACACGAGGGAGAAGAGGTGGCAGGACATGATCGACTTCCTTGCCGACGCCGGCTCCCTCCCGAAGAGCATTCCCGCCACGGACATCTTCACGCCTGAGATTCAGGCCGAGGCCATGGACGGGGCAACCTCACTGTTGGACGTCTGAGTGATCGGTCAGATCGAGAACGAGCGACGGGGGATGTCGCCATGGTGCACGTGATCCACGCGGATGCGGTGACGAAGACCTTCAACGTCGGCAAGCAGGCCCTGACCGCGGTCGATGACGTGACGTTCGCGGTCGAGCCGGGTGAGTTCGTCTCCATCATCGGCCCGTCTGGATGCGGCAAGTCGACGATGCTGAAACTCATCGCCGACATCTACCAACCCACGAGCGGACAGCTGTCGGTCAACGGACGGTCACCTCGCGAGGCGCGGCTGGGGCGTGAGCTCGGGATGGTGTTCCAGGACCCGGCGCTCTTCCCGTGGCGGAACGTGCTCGACAACGTGTCGCTGCCCCTCGAGATCGCCGGCAGGCTGAACGAAGAGTCACGCCGACAGAGTGTGGAACTGCTGCACCTCGTCGGCCTGGGCGATTTCCTCGAAGCCAGCCCTGACCAACTCTCCGGTGGCATGAGACAGCGAGTCGCCATCGCACGCGCGCTCGTCCTCGAGCCCAGACTCTTCCTGCTGGACGAACCTTTCGGCGCACTCGACGAGATCACCCGCAAGCGGATGAACCTCGAACTGCTGAGGATCTGGACGCAGGCACACACGTCGGCTCTGCTGATCACGCACAGCTTGTCAGAAGCTGTCTTCCTCTCCGACCGCGTCCTCGTGATGTCACCGCGCCCAGGCACCATCACCGACGATGTACGCATCGACCTGCCGCGACCACGGCAGATCGAGATGTATCGCGAGCAACGCTTCTTCGCGCTCGAGACGCGGATCAGCGACGCGTTGCACCTGACCGCCGGCAGCCCAGAGGTGACGTATGGCCGATGACCCGGCAGGTCCGATCTCGACAGCAGCCGCCGAACGAGCTGCCCGATCGGACGGTCCGAGGCTCGCCGGCGGACTCGGGAGTCCTGTCACCCGGGCCGCGGCGATCACAGTGGGCGCACTTCTCGGGTGGCAGTTCATCGGAGCCCCCGTGTTCGAGTTCCTGCCCGCACCATCGGAGATCGTGCAGGTGGTGGTCGATCGTGCCGCGTCACTCTGGTCGGCGACGGTGAGCACCGGATCGGTCGCCGTCCTCGGCTTCGTCATCGGTTGCACGCTGGCGATCATCCTGGCGCTCGTGTCGCTGGTGCATCCGTCAGTCGAACACGCCGTCCTTCGTCTGGGACTGGCACTGTACGCAGTGCCCCTCATCGTTGTCGCGCCGATCTTCGTGCTCTGGTTGGGGGTGGGTAGTACCCGTCCGCGAGTCGCGCTGAGTGCCCTTGCCGTGTTCTTCGGTGTGCTCGTCAACGCGATCCGCGGGCTCCGGGCGGTTGATCGCAACCGAGTCGAGTTTCTGCGAGTCGTGTCGGCGAGTCCGCTGCAGACCTTGCGATATCTTCGCGTCCCGTCAGCCCTTCCGTACCTCATCAACGGCTTCAAGGTCGCGGCACCGGCCGCTGTCTTCGGGGCGGTCGTCGGTGAGTGGGTAGGTGCCAACGAGGGACTCGGCGTCGTCCTGCTGTACTCGCTGTTCCAGTATCAGGTCGACATTCTCTGGACCGCCATGATCCTGACGACGGTGGTGGCGCTGGCCGGCTACGGAATCTTCGGACTGGCGGAGAAGGTCCTCATTCCCTGGCACGAGTCGGTCAAGACCTCCCGACTGGAGTCGTAGACGTGGCAGCGAAGCGCCGCTCCGCCACCCGGGCGACGACCCTCGCCTCCGGCAGGAGCGGGTGATGGCCCAGACCGTCGGCTCGCCTGAACGGTCCAGGACGAGCTGGTCGCCCACGAAGCTGGTCGCGAGGGGGATCAGTCTCTTCATCATCGCGTTGGTAGTGGGGTTCTGGGAGGCAGCGGTTCACCTCCTGGACGTGGGGGAGTTCATCCTTCCCGCGCCGTCAGTCATCGCCGCGGCGGTCATTCATGAGATGCCCACTCTCGGAAGCGCGTTACTGGCCACCTTGATGGAGGCGATCGGTGGGTTCGTCCTCGCGATTCTCGTGGCGGCCCTGTTGGCAATCGGCGTGCAGCGCTCGCGGACGTTCGAACTGAGTCTGCTGCCTTGGGTGATGGCGCTACAGGCGGTACCCATCGTGGCTGTCACGCCCATCATCGCGCTCATCGTGGGCAGGAACACCTTCACCGCCCTTCTGGTAGCGGGGATGATCTCGTTCTTCCCGATCATGGTGAACATGATTCGGGGTCTCCGTTCGGTGACGGACGAGGGCAGGGAGTTGATGCACGTTCTGGCCGCGTCCGAACGTCAGGTGCTGTGGAAGCTCCGATTGCCGGCATCCCTGCCGTTCGTCTTCGTCGGGCTGCGTGTCGGCGTCAGTGTCGTCGTCCCCGGTGCGATGATCGCCGAGTGGCTGACCGCCTCGCAGGGCCTCGGGCAGTACATCATCAACGAGAGCGTCCGATTTCGTTCCGACAACGTGTGGGCCGGCATCCTCGTGGCAACTCTTGCCAGTGTGCTGCTCTTCTCCGTCGTCACCTACATGGAGAGGCGAGTTGTCCGTTGGCGCCGGGTCGACGAGGGTGAGGACATGTGAGGTGGCGTCGGGCTGACGCGTCATCGAGGGATCAACCACGAGGGCGCGGCTTCTCGTTCTCGTACGTTTTCCGTGGAAGAGGTTGACATGACCGAGGCACAGTCCCATTCCCACCAGTCGGAGTCTCCGCCAGTGCAGTCCCGTCCGATCGCGCCGCTGGACCTTCTCCTCACGGATGCCACCGCTGTCCTCGGTGGAACGGGCGAGTTCTGGGACCTCGACGGCGACCAGTACCACGTCGTCGACGGACGCGCGATCGGCATCCGCGACGGCCGGATCGCCTGGATCGGTCCCACCAGCGAGGCGCGCCACCTGACGAGCCGACGGACGCTCGACGCGCGCGGCAAGATGGCCGTCCCGGGACTGGTCAACACGCACAACCACCTGTTCCAGAACCTCGTCAAGGGTCTGGGCGACGAGATGTATCTCCTGCCGTGGGTCGAGGCGATCATCCTCACCACGAGCGAGGAGATGAGACCCGAGGATGTCTACACGGCCGCGCTGCTCGGTTGCGTCGAAGCGCTCAAGAGTGGGTGCACGTCGTTGCTGGACTTCATGTTCGGACTGCCCGACCCGGAATATCACCGAGCGGTGCTGCGTGCCTTCCGCGACAGCGGACTGCGTGGGTTCCTCGGTCGTGCCATCCGCGATCTCAATCCCGACAGTGGCTATCGCGATCCGTGGTACCTCCCGCTGGACGAGGTCTTCGACCAGATGCGCGAGCTCGCGGCCGAGTTCCCCAGCGAGCTCCCTGTTCCGAGTGTGTTTCCGGCCCCGGGAACGGTCCGGACGGTCACCACGCAGGGCTTGGTGCGCATCGCCGAGTACGCGGATGCCGAGGGCGCCCAGATCACCATCCACATGGGGGAGTACGTCGAGGAGCGGGACCTGGCGATCGATCGCTGGGGGATGAACGCGTTCGCGAAGTGCGAGGAGATCGGATTCCTGAGTCCCCGCGTCGTGGCCGCACACTGCGTGCAGGTAGACGAGGCCGAGATGGAGATCATGGCCAGGACGGGGGTGCAGGTTTCGTACAACCCGGTGAGCAACTGCTACCTGGGCAACGGCATCGCACCGGTCGTCCGGATGCTCGAGCATGGCATCGACGTGAGCCTGGCGACCGACGGCGGCGCGTGCGGGAACACCCAGGACATGCTCGAGGCGCTACGCTTCGGCGCCGTGTTGGCGAAGACCCAACAGCGTGACCCGCGCGCCCTGAATGCCCGCGACATGCTGCGTCTGGCGACCATGGGAGGGGCGAAGGCACTCGGACTGTCTGAGCATCTGGGCGCACTCGAGGTCGGACGGCACGCCGATCTGTTTCTCCTCGACCAATGGCACGTGAAGACAGTGCCTGTGCACGACCCCATCTCGAGCATCGTGTACGGCGCGACGCAGGCCAACGTGGACACGGTGCTTGTCAATGGCGAGATCGTGATCCAGGATGGCGTGTCCACCAGGGTGGATGAGGGATCGCTCATGCGCGAAGCGCAGGCCCGAGCCGACGAGGTGTCGCGCAGGGCAGGGACACGACGCCTCACGCAGGGGAGGCGGTTCACTCCCTTTGGTGCGGACCAGCGAGGCGATAGCCAGGGGAGACGTGATGCGTTCTGAAGAGCCACGTGCACGGTTCCATCCGGTCGTGAACTCCCGGGCGCATGAGGAGGTCGTCGACCAGATCACTCATGCGATCCGCGCTGGCTACTTCGCACCCGGCGACAGCCTTCCCTACCTGGACGAACTCGCCCTGAGCATGGGCGTCAGCAAACCGACCGTGGGTGAGGCGCTGAAGGTTCTGTCGCAGGCGAAGGTGATCGAGACCCGACGTGGGGCGACTGGGGGCGTGATTGTCATCAGCGACATCATTCCGGTCGACGTCCTGGGGTTGACGGCGAATCGGTGGGACCTCACGCCGGCCGAACTCGTCGAGGCTCGCCGTCCGATCGAACTCGAGTTGGCTCGACTGGCCGGCCTCCGTGCGACTCAGCATGACTTCGATTTGCTCGAGGATTCGCTCGCACGCATGGAAGGAATGAGAACGAAGAAACGAGTCGGGAAGCACGGCTGGACGCATTACGACCACCGCTTTCACTACTTCATCGGTCGAAGTGCGCGGAGCGAAGCTCTTGCCGGATACCAGCACCAGATTCTCGAACAGCTCGTCATCCAGTTCGGCGACTACGTCACACGGATCGAGAGCCGCGAAGCCGTGCTGGATCTGCACAGGGAGTTGCTGGACGCCCTGATCACCAGGGACATCGACATCATCGAGAAGGCGGTCAACGACCACCTCGAGCCGCTCGAACGCTTCGTGGTCGGCATGCGACAGCCGCGGTCCGGGCGGACAAAACGCTCTGCGGGCTGATCACGGTCCTTCGCATTCGGGGCCCATACCGTTGGCCTGACTGCTCAGAGATTGTCCGGATTGCTCCATAGGTCGGGCCCACCAAAAACGGCTCGTACCCACCATGCATTGCATGGGAGTCTTATCGGCAGATAAAATAATATCGTGATCTTTGACAATTGTGTGGTCGTCACGATGGATCCGCGACGGCGGATTCTGCGGGACGGCGCGATCGCAGTGGTCGGGTCCTCGATCGTGGCGGTTGGTGACCGCGTGACGGTGCGAGCGCAGTACCCCGACGAGCCGGTCAAGGATCTGAGGGGTTGGCTGGTGATGCCTGGGCTCGTCGACGGGCACGTTCACCTGCCCCAGGCACTTCTTCGCGGATCGGCCGACGAGCTCCCACTCCACCAGTGGATGGCCTCGCGGATCTTCGTCCTCGAAGGCAACTTCACACCTGCGGACGCAAAGGTGTCCGCCCGGCTGGCCATCGTGGAGATGCTCAAGGCAGGGACGACCACCTTCCTGGAGACGCTGGTGCTCGGCCGGCACGCGCTGGGCGAACTTGCCGACGTCGTCGCCGAGACCGGAATGCGGGCGGTTCTGCCACGCGCCGTTGGAGACGGCGGGGGTTACCTCGATGAGGCGCCGCTGCACGAAGGGCTACGGGAGCCGCCGGACATCGCGATGGAGGAGGCCGTCGCCGTAGCCGATCAGTGGAAGGATTCCGAACAGATCAAGATCTGGTTGGGTCCGCGCTCGACCGGCGGATGCCCCGAGCCCCTGCTCCGCGAGGTCGTCGAGACCGCTCGGTCACGCGGCATGGGCATCTGCCAGCACTACGCGATGACCGACCGGGAGCTGGCTTATCTGAGGAACAACTTCGACGCCACGCCGGGGGAGTATCTGCACCGAGTTGGCCTCGTGGGCGCGGACGTCGTTCTGGCACACTGCAGCGGCCTGCCCCCGGAGGAGATCCCCGCTCTGGTGGGCACTGGTACCAGCGTGGTCCACTGCCCCACCGGGCCCGCGAAGATGGGCAGCGGGATCACGCCAGTTCGTGAGCTCGTCGACGCGGGCGTCAACGTCGCGCTGGGGACGGATGCGAACGCCGCTAACAACGGTGCCGATCTCATTCGGGACTTCAAGTGGGTCTCCTATCTCCAGAAGCTCCGTCACCACGACCCCACCGTGGTTCCGGGCGAGGCCGTGCTCGAGATGGCCACCCTCGGTGGCGCACGCGCCCTGTCCATGGGCCATCTGATCGGTTCCATCGAGGTGGGAAAGCGAGCGGACTTCATCGTGCTACGCACGGACGCCCCCCACTGGACGCCCGCGGACTACCCCGTCTCCAACCTCGTCTACTCAGCGACTGGTGCCGACGTGGACACGGTAGTCATCAACGGAGACATCGTGATGGAAGGCCGTCACCTGCTTCACATCGATGAGGAAGAAGTGCTCCGCGACGCGGCCGAGCACTCCCGGAACCTGTACGAGCGGACCGGGCTCGAGGTCCGCACACTTTGGCCGATGGAGTGAGGCCCAGTGTGGGGAAGAACACCATGAACCTTCATGGGCCGATCCCGAAGGAAAGATACCTGCCGTACCTGACGACGACCGATATCGAGGGGTTGCCCAAAGCCGACGCCGCGGTGATTCTGCCGGTGGCCTCCATCGAGCAGCATGGACCGCACCTGCCGATCGTCAGCGACACGCTGATCGGCCAGGTCCTGCTCGGCCGAGCGCTCGAGCGCGCACCGCAGAACGCACGCCTGTGGGTGCTGCCGCCCCTGGTCTACGGCAAGAGCAACGAGCACAGGGCGTTTCCCGGAACATTCACGCTCTCGGCGTCCACGCTCTCCGCCGTCATCCACGACATCGCGGACGGGGTGGCGAGGAGCGGCTTTCGACGGCTCGTGCTCCTCAACAGTCACGGTGGAAATCCCGGTGTTCTCAGTCACGTTGCCCGCGATGTGCGGGAGAAGACCGGACTGATGGTGTTTCCCCTGACGGTCTTTCTCATGGGTCTTCCCGACGAAGAACACGATGACGACGAAGCCCGATGGGGAACCCATGCGGGTGAGTGGGAGACATCCCTCTTGCTCCATCTCGCGCCGGAACTGGTCCGGGCAGAGCGGACGGAGTCGCTGGGACAACTCCCCAAGATGGCCGACGGAATCGAGCACCTGACCCTGCGAGGACCGGTCACCTTCGCCTGGCTTTCGCAGGACGTCTCGACCACCGGTGTCATGGGCGACCCACGCAAGTCCACAGCGGAGCGTGGCCGCGGAACGGCCGACCTGATCGTCGAGAAGCTCACCGCGGTCCTGTGCGAGATGGCGCGGTTCCAGATGCCCATCCCGGCGGGGAGTGATCAGTCGTGACCGCTGGCCCGCTTGACGTCCTGCTCGAGGGCGGCGTCGTGGTCGACGGCACCGGACAGCCCCGGTTCAGCGCCGATGTCGGAATCCAGGGTGACGTGATCGCCTATGTCGGAACAGACGAAGGCGTTGCCGCCAGGACCACTGTCGACGTGTCGGGTCAGGTCGTCGCTCCCGGCATCATCGACATCCACACGCATTCCGACTTCACCATGCTCGAGGAGCGCCACGGCAGGTCGGCTCTGCGGCAGGGCGTGACGACCGAGGTCGTCGGCAACTGCGGCCAGTCCTACGCTCCCATCAGTGACCTCAACGCCGATGGCCTGACCCAGCGCTCCCTTGCCTGGCAGCCAGGCGTACGGGTGGACTGGCAGAACGTCGACCAGTATCTGCAACGTGTGCGTGAAGGTACCGGCACCAACTGCTACTACCTCGTCGGGCATGCCGCCATCCGCAGTGCGGTGATGGGGTTCGACGATCGTCCCGCGCGCTCGGAGGAAGTCAGGGCGATGGTCGGGTTCGCCGAGCAGGCTCTCGACCATGGAGCACGCGGTCTTTCGTTCGGGCTGGAATACCCGCCCACCCGCCGTGCTGACGTGAGTGAGCTGTCCGCACTCGCGACGGTCGTTGGACGCCACGATGCCTTCCTCGGTTGCCACATGCGCAACCGGGACGAGCACTACGAGCAGTCCACGGCGGAGATTCTTCGCGCCTGTCGCGATGCCCAGGCGACACTGCAACTCTCGCATCTCATGGCGAAGCCTGGCCACGCTCCAGGTGCGACCGAGCGGGTCCTCGATCAGCTACAGGAGGCACGTCGAGCCGGTCTCGACGTCGAGGCGGACATGATTCCCTTCGACACCGGACCGGGCTTGGCCACGGCGTTTCTGCCTGGCTGGGCTCTCGAGGGCGGGGCTACGGGCACGCTGCGACGGCTGAGGGATCCGAAGCTGCGAGCCCGGATCCACGACGACAACGACCGGTACTGGAGGTTCGCGGCGACCGGCGCCTGGGACCGGGTGACCCTGGCCTACTCCAGCGCCCATCCGGAGTGGGTCGGCCAGAGTCTCGACGTCCTTGGCCAAAGGCTGGGCACCGACGCGTACGACGCCCTGCTGCAGTTGTTCGAGGACGAAGGCGAGGGCATGGGCCGTGTCACCGTCAACGGACGCCTGTTCAGCGAGCAGCACGTGCGCGACTGCATGACCCATCCGCTCTTCACGATCGGATCGGATGGCTGGCGGGGCACCAGGGACGGCGGGCCGGGCGAAGTCGCCCATCACCCCAACTGTTGGGGCTGGGTTCCCCTCGTGCTCGGTCACTACGTCCGCGAGGAAGGTGTTCTCTCCCTCGAGCAGGCGATCGCCAAGATGACGGGACGGTCAGCCGAACGTCTGGGCCTCGAACGCCGAGGACTCGTCCGAACGTCCTATGCCGCCGATCTGGTGGTCTTCGACGCGGACGCGGTCTCGACCGACTCGAGTTACCGAACTCCCGCCCGCAATCCACGGGGAATCTCGGCCGTCTACGTCAACGGTCAGCACGCGGTCGCGCATGGCGAGGTCACCGGGGCCATGGCCGGCCGGGTGTTGTAGGTGGGTCGTCCGCGCCTGCCAGTGAGCCGGTGTGGATCGTGCAGGGATGGGGAGGCCGGCCCATGAGTCCCACTCATCCATCCGTCAGCGATCGCGAGGGGAGCGAACGCCCGCTGGCGGCGGATCATCAGGCCACCCCCAGCTCTCAGCACGTGCGGGTCGGCGCGTGTGCGGCGGCATCTGCCGCGGTGTTGTTCGGCAGTGCCTTCGTGGCGACGGCGTTCCAGTTGCGCTCCTTCACGCCCACGTCGGCGGCGATGTGGCGCGGCGGCGTCGGCGCCCTTCTCCTCGCTGCCCTCCTCCTGGTCCAGCGGACCAGGAGGCGTCGGGCGACGCGACCTGAGCACAGGGAGCCAGTGGCGCGTTGGGGCCGCCGCTGTCGCGTACTCGTGCTCGGTGTGCTCAGCGGGCCGGTCTTCATCGTCGGGATGAACATTGCCGTCGCAGGCGTCGGTTCGACCATCACGGGCTTCGTCGTCGCGCTCTACTCCATCCTCTCAGCGGCCATCGCCCCGCTGCTTCTGCGCGAACCGCTCCGCGCCCGCGCCGTCGCCGGTCTCGTCAGCGCGCTGGTAGGCACGGGCCTGCTCGCTCAGCTCTCCCTGGCAGACACGAGTGTCTCGGGGATGACGGCGGGGCTGGGCGCGGCTGTCAGCTACGCCTGTTACCTGGTCCTTGGTCGTCGGTGGCTCAGTCCATTCGGTATCAGGCCAGAACAGACCGCCCTTTCGGCGGCCGTGCTGACGGTTGTCGTGGTGCTCGCCTGGCTGGCGACGTTCGAGCGCAGCATGATCATGCCCACGCACTGGCGCGTCGACGCGGTGGTAGCGCTGGTGTGGCTCGGTTTCGTGATGGTGGCCGGACAGACCCTCGTGATGGCCAGCGTGCGTCGTGTGCGCGCGGAAACCTCGGCCTCGCTGCTTCTCCTCAACCCTGTCACGGCGGCCCTGCTGGGCGTGACCGTCCTCGGCGAGAAGCTCGCCACCGGTCAGGTGCTTGGAGGCCTCCTCGTGCTGGTCGGTATGGCCTTGGCCTCGGGCCTCTTCGCCGTCCTACGCCCCAAGCGTCGCCCGACCCACCCGCTGGCGGGCAACAATGATCCACCGCGGCGCGTCCGGAGTCTCTGATCGTTGGGAAGGTCGGAACTGTCAGCTGGCTTCACGCCACTTACGGCCAGAGTCTCGCAGCCTGCGCGGACTCCCCTCCTCACCTACTGTCCGGGAAGGGACTTTGCCCGCATCTCCGTGTTTTTCCAGGTCCGGGAGCATGCTTCGTTGTAGCCGGCCTACAGCGTCGGCCAACTGGAAGCAGGTGAGCTGTACGTCGACCCGCGCGCGGTGCCACTGCGTTATCACCACGGCAAGGAGGAGGCCGGTGAGCACGAGGGCACCGTTGAAAACTTGAAGGATGAAGACGCTCTCCAGCAGGCCGCGGCCCTCGAAAGGTCGATACCCGCGACCCGCGGATTCAATGGTGACTGCGGCCACTAATGAAGCACAGGGTGCCACTCCACTCAACTGGAACCGCAGCGCTGCAAACACAATGAGCGGGAAACCGAGAAATACCAGGCCGAAGGTGAAATTTGCGACTATTGTAAGAGTCAGGGTGGCAAGTAGAAGGGCGACGAACTCAATCCGTCTCGACCATCCGACGTGCCTGACGAGGCGAAATTCGCGCAGAAGGAGTAGGAGCGGCGTCACCACCAGGACGCCCAGCACATCGCTCGACCACCACGCGAACCACAGGTGCAGGAAGTCTCTCGCCGGCCAGGAGTCCGCCGCTACGAGAGCCGCAGTGCCGATGGAGGCGCTCAGTGACATCGCCGCGAACGCGCCCAGGAGCACAAACGAAACCGCGTCCTTGATCCGATCCAACTCTATCCGGAAGCCCACCCGGCGTAGGAGTAAGTAGGCGCATACCGGGGCGATCGTATTGCCAGAAGCGACCAATACCGCCTCGAGTGCGGGCACCGCCGTCATATTTGACAGGAAGGATCCGACGAATATGCCCGGCCACACCTTGACGCCGAACAGCAGAAGGCAAGCCAAGGCAACTCCCGCCGATACCCAGAGCGAGGTAACCGGCAAACCGAGCGGTGTCGTGAGAACACCCAGGTACGTACCGGCGTAATATGCCGCAGCCACACCGAAGACCTGCATTCCGAGTAATGCAGGCGACTTGTTTCCACTGGTCGCGCGGCCAACGCCAAGCACAGGATCACGCTACAACCACTGCGGACCAGAGTGCAGGTGCGAAATGTGACGCCCGCACCATCTTGGCCGGCGATCCTTCGCCTGGACCGTCCCCGCAGAGTTGCCGCCGGGGAAGAGTGCCGAGCGCGACCCCTCGTACCCATCGTGCAATGGCGCCGTTACGGGCTGGGCGGCGCCACGTGGGTCCGGTGGTCCTTGGCGAGGCCGTGGAGCGGGCAAGGCTGCCTTGGCTGTCGGGGACACAGGACCCACAGGTCCGCCGCCGTTGCCTGGTAGAGGCGGTACGGGGCTGGCGCGGCCACCTCGTCCCGGTTGAATCGAGTCACGCCTTCTCCATCGGGACGGGGGTAGATGTCGAGCGCGCGGTCCAGGTCGCTCCCCGACAGTTCGCGCGCCTCGCCGGCGGCGTACACGGCGCGTCCGTGGTACGGCGCAACGGTCGAGTCGAAGATGACGATGCTCACGTGCGGACGCTCGGCGAGGTTGCGTGAGTGCTGGGCGTCGGTGGCCGAGAGCCAGTAGAACTCCCGGCCCCCGGCCGAGGCGAAGTAGACCGGGGAGGTCCACGGGCGGCCGGCCGCATCGACCGTCCCCAGCGTCAGGTAGAGGTTCGTGTCGATGATGGCCTGAGCGTGGGCCGCGATGTCGTGGTCTGTCATGGGCAACATCCTTCGCTACGTGACGATCCGGTACCTGAGGTGGGTCGCGGACGGCGTGCAGAGCACGTCGACCACCTCCATCTGTACGTGTTTCTCGTATGGGTCCTCGAACATCCGCGTGCCGCTGCCGAACAGGACTGGCACGAGGTGGATCGAGATCTCGTCGACCAGGCCGGCCGCGATGTACTGCCGCCCGAGGTCGGCGCCGCCCATGACGCACACGTCCTTGTCACCGGCGGCGGTATGGGCCCGCTCGAGCGCGCCCTCTATGCCGTCGGTCACGAACTGGTACACCCCGCCCGGCGGGTTGTGGGCCGGGGCCTTGTGCGTGACGACGAACACCGGCCGCCGGGTTAGCCCGCTCGGACCGTCCGCGCCCCACCACGGCAGCGAGTGGTCGTAGGTCCGGCGGCCGCAGATCACGGCACCCAGGGCCACGCCGGACCGCTCCAGGAGGTGCCGGTTCGTCTCGTCCGTGTCGAACGCCCAGGCGACCAGCCGCAGGCCCTCGTCGCCCATCGGCTCCTCCGGTGTCTGGTTCGACGCGGTCACGAAGCCGTCCAGAGACATGCTGATGTCGAAGACGGTCTTGCTCATGTCTGTACCCCTGTTATCTCGTCGGTCCGGCGATCTGCCGGCCTGTCGAGCATGGCCCCGGCGGCCGCGGTGGGCCATCCGTGGCCAGCACGGATCCACCACGGATCCACCACGGATCCACCACGGATCCACCACGGATCCACCACGGATCCACCGCCAAACGCGGGCACGGAACGAGCTCGGAACACCGGGTGGGGGACCATGTTGTGGTGGAGCCGATGGAGATCTCGCCCCGGGAGGCGGAGGTGTTGGCTGCCGTCGGCGAACACCAGTCCAACGCACAGATCGCCGGCCGGCTGCACATCTCCGTACGCACCGTCGAGAGCCATGTCTCGTCACTGCTGCGCAAGCTCGGTGTCGCCGACCGCCGGGAGCTGGCCGTTCTGGCCGCACGAGGGGCGGAGCCACCGGCCACCGGCGGCCGGTTGACCGGCATCCCGGACAGCCGCACCTCGTTCGTCGGCCGGTCGCGGGACCTCGACGTCGCGCTGGAGCGGCTGGCCCAGGCGCGACTCGTGACGCTGCTGGGTCCCGGCGGCGTGGGGAAGACCCGGCTGGCCGCGGTCGTGGCCGAGTCCGCCGCGCCTTCGTACCCAGGCGGCGGAGCGTTCGTCGACCTGGTGCCGGTCCGCGCCGGTTTCCTCGTACCAACCGTGGCGGGTGGGTTGGGCGTCACCGAACGGCCGGCACGGTCGTTGGAGGACTCCGTCGTCGAACGGCTTGGCGTGGGGCGGTCATTGCTCGTCCTCGACAACTGCGAGCACCTCGTGGAGGAGGTCGGCCCGTTCGTGGAGCGGGTGCTGTCGGAGTGTCCGGGCACCACGGTCCTGGCCACGAGCCGGCAGCGGCTGGGGCTGAGCGGGGAACACGTCGCGCCGGTACGGCCGCTGCCGCTGGACTCCGACGCCGAGCGCCTGTTCCTGGACCGGGCTCTGGCCGTGTCGCCCGACTTCACGGCCGATCCGTCGGCGGTCACGCGGATCTGCGCCCGGCTCGACGGCATGCCACTGGCGATCGAGCTCGCCGCGGCCCGATCGGCGTCCCTGGGCATCGAGGGCCTGCTCGCGGCGCTGGACGATCAGCTGCGCCTGCTCACCGGCGGTCGGCAGGCCGACGAGCGGCACCGCTCGCTTCGCGCGGTCATCGCGTGGAGCCACGACCTGCTCGACCAGGACGAGAGGGCCCTGTTTCGCCGGTTGTCCGTGTTCGTCGGAGGATTCGACCTGGCCGCCGCGGAGGCGACCACACCGGGCGCGACCCGCGGCGAACTGGCCGACCTCATCGGACGGCTGGCAGACCAGAGCCTGCTCGTCCACGACGGCACCGGTCCGAGCCGGTGGCGCCTGCTGGACATGGTGCGTGCGTTCGGTCTGGAACAACTCGCCGACGCGGGCGAGGCGGACGCGGCCCGGCGGCGGCATCTGGAGTGGGCGGCAGGCACCGCAGCTGCACTGGAGCCCCGGATCTCCGCCGCGTGGGAGGCGGACTTCGATGCCGTCGCGGACGACCTCCGCGCCGCGCTGGCCGGGACGGAGCCGGTCCCGGACGTCACCGCCCACAACCTCGGCCGGTCCCTGGCCCATCTGACGTTCGCGCGCCGGTTCTTCGTGGAGGCCCGCGGCCACTACCGCGCCGCCGCCGACCGGGCCGCCGACGCGGTGGCGGCGGGTCGTGACCTGCGCGCCGCGGCCGATGCCGCCGTCATCGTCTCCGCCGGTCCGGCGGCGTTCGACCTCCTCCTGGACGCCGCCGAGCGGGCGCGCGTCGAAGGTGAGGACAACGCCCGAGCGGCCGCCCTGGCCCAGGCAGTCGTCGTCAACCTTCGCAACCCGACCGGCTTCTGGGGCGCGGTGACCTCCGAGCAGCGGTCGGAGCTGCTGCGGGAGGCGACCGCGGCCGGCGCCGATCCGACCGCGGGCGCACTGCTCGCCGCTGCCCGGGCCTGGCACGAGCCGACCGCGCCCACCGAGCCGACCGAGCCGACTGGGCCGACTGGGCCGACCGAGCCGACCGAGCCGACCGAGCCCACTGCGCCGACGGACCCGACGAACCCACTCACGCTGTCGCGCGCTGCCGTGAACGCGGCCCGGCAGACCGGCGAACCGGCCCTGATCGCTGCCGCCCTCGACCTGCTCGGTGTCGCCGCCATCCGCGCGGGCCGGTTCCGCGAGTCGCAACGCATCCTCGCCGAGCGGATGTGGATCCTCGGCAGATTGGTCGCCCACGAGCCCACCGATGCGGCCGAGATCACCGATGGCTACCACATGGCTGCGTCCGTCACGCTGGCGGCGGGCGACCTGCCGGCAGCCTGCGAGGCCGTGGAACGAGCGCGCCGGCACGACCCGGTCGGCGACCATCCGTACCTGTCGGCGCCACGGCTCATCCGGGTGCGCGCGCTGTCCGGCCGGTTCGACGAGGCCGCCGACGCCGCGCGGGCACTGTGGGACAACTGGGTGCGCGACGGCTCGCCCGCCATGACGTGGATGTCGTCCGCCTTCGCGACGTCCGCACTCGTGCACGGCCTACGCGGCGACGGGCGGTATGAGCTGTGGCGGTCCCGCGCGCTCACGGTCGCCGGCTGCGACGACCCGGCCGAAAGTCCCGACCTGATGGCCGTCATGGCGTTCGTGGACGCCCGGATCGCGATCCATGCAGGCGACGTCGGGGGCGCCGGAGTGCTGGTCGAGCGGGCCTACGCGGCCTTCCCGGAGCGCTGGTGGGAGGGGTACGCCCGCGCCGCCGGAGCCGAGTTGGCCGTCGTCGCCGGCCTCCCGGACGCCGCCGAGCGACTCGCCCAGCTCGAGCATCTGGCGACCGAACACCGGTGGACCGCGGCGTGCTTGGACCGCGCCCGGGGACGACTCGAGCGCGACCCCGACGCCATCGCCGAGGCCCTCGCGGCGTGGGAACGGCTCGACGCGCGGTTCGAGCGGGCGTGCACGCTGCTCCTGCTGCCCGACCGCGAGCCCGAAGGGCATGCCGAGCTGCGCGCTCTCGGCTGCCCTCCGCCCACCCGCCGCCCACCTGCGACGACTGCGTGACCGCGAGGGGTGATCTACGGCCCGGAGGGCAAGACGGTTCAGGTCGTCGCAGCTCTCAGCAGGGCGAGCGCCGTTTCCTGCGCGGGGAAGTCTTCGGTTGGCTCGAGAACGATCACGAGCGCATCCTTGCTGGGAGCTGCGAACATCGCGGCGGAGTAGCCAGGACCGCCGCCACCGTGCCCGACTACCGGTCCGAGTGGACTCTTCGGGTCGGTCAGGACCATCACGCCGAGGCCCCAGCTCACCTGGTCGAAACCAAAGCCGTTGCGGGCCATCGGCACGACGGTGGCCGGATCGTGAAACGCGCCCAGGGGCCTGTTCCAGAAGCGGTGCAGCTCGCGTGCTGTCGTCACGATCGTCCTGTGCGCAACCCAGGCGGGGTGATAGCGGCCACGGACGTCGTGGAGTCCATCGCCGATCCTCGCGCTCACCGCCGGCATCGCGTGATCGAATCCTGACAGGTCAGCTGCGACCGACGCGGCGGAGAAGCCCAGCGCCGGGAGTAGGGACGTCAGGCCACCATGGTCGTCGAGGATCCGGCGGAGAAGCATGTAGCCGAGGTTGGAGTAGGCCCAGGCCCTGCCTGGCCTGAGGTCCGGTTCGGCCGCGAGGACCTGCTCGACCAACATCTCGTCCGTCCACGGCTGGGACGGGTGCGAGTACACAGCGGCGTGGTAGGCGGGAAGAGGTCCGTAGTCGGGAATCCCACCCACGTGCGACAGAAGCTGCGCAGGTGTTGCGTCGAATCGATCGTCGCCGAGGGCAGCGGCGATCGGTGTGTGGAGGCTGATGACGCCTTCGCCTGCGAGCAGCAGAATCGCTGCGGAGATGACCGACTTCGTGACGCTGTAGATCACATGGTGCGCATCGACGTCGCCATGCTCCCACGCTTGGTCGCCCCAGGTGACCAGGGCTGCTCCGCTGAGCTTCGAGCGCTCGGCGACTTCGTGCAGGTCACCCGCACCAGGCGCGGCTTGTCTGGCCATCTCCGTCCCGTCCCCTTCGCGACCTGCGCCGGATCCCCAGCAATACCGAACACAGCCGTGGTGACAGGTGGGCGATGTTCCATACCCGAGGTCGGATCCCCTTTGCCTCCTTGCAGATCCCGCTGGGGGTGGATCACGGAGGTTGGGCGTGGGAGGTCGCCGTCACCGAGCCTAGTGGCGTTGGTGGGTGTCGTCGACAGCCGGCCGTGCAGCGTCCACGGTGAAGCCGGGTGGACCGGTTTTGGCCGTGCCCGACCAGGCGCATCGTGACGTTGACCAGGTCCGAAGGGGCAGCCTAGGTTTCACTGGACTTTTCTCCGGACGAGGTGCCGGGCGATGTGGAGGAGGGCTGTGAACGTCACGACACCAGAGGCCAGCTCGCCCGGGGCCGAGGCCCACGGCGAGGGTCTCCTGGACGACGCCCGTCTCTCCGCGACTCTGCGTACCTTCCGCGACTCCGGAATGGTGATCATCAGGAACGCCTACGACGCCGACCGGATCGCCACCCTGAGGGCCAGCTACGACGACCTGCTCGCCCAAGAGCGGTCAGCACCGAACGGCAGTCGCAGTGTGCAGCCGACAGACGGCCAGAACCACATCCAGATGCAGATGCCGCTCCTCCCACCCTTCGCCGACGTCGACGTCGTGGCTCATCCGGTCGTCGCGCAGGTCCTCGCCGCCGTCCTCGGGACCGACTACCGCTGCTGCCTGTACAACTCCAACACCGCGTTCCCGGGCTCGACCCACCAGCAGGTCCACCGTGATGCGGGTCCCGTCTTCGGCAGCGGGCTCGGCGTACCGACTCCGACGACCGGTGTCGTCCTCAACATCCCTCTCTGCGACTTCACCGAGGAGAACGGGAGCACCGAGGTCTGGCCCGGCTCGCACCTGATCGTGGACCACCCGGACGACGCGGGCGCAGAGCTGACCGACCGGGCTCGTGCCCTCGCGTCGGCGAGGTTCAACATCCCCGTGGGCGCGATCGCCCTGCGAGACCTCCGCCTCTGGCATCGCGGCACGCCGAACCAGTCCGACGGCGCACGCACGATGCTGGCGATCGTCTACCAGCGGAGCTGGCTCGGATGGCGGTCTCCCGCGCTCAGAGTCCCGGCGAAGACCTGGCGCGCGTGGCCGTCCCACGTCCAGACCGTGTTCGCCGCCGCTCCCGTCGATGACTAGGGAGCCACGGCCTAGCTGCGCTGATCCTCCAGAGCAAATGGCGGTAGGGCGCGGATCCCGCCGGTCGCGACATTCTGAGTGACGTCCGAGCCGGCCGGACCACTCAGAGCTGGGCGCTGCAGACGGTCTCGGTGATGAGGCGCGTGACCACGTACGGATCTGCGTTCGCGTTGGGTCGGCGATCCTCGATGTAGCCCTTCTTGTCCTGGGCCACCTGCCAGGGGATACGGATCGACGCGCCACGGTCGGACACGCCATAGGAGAACTCCGTCCACATGGCGGTCTCGTGCATGCCGGTGAGGCGGTTCTCAATGCCGGCACCGTAGTTGCGGACATGCTCGTCCGCCTTGGCCCCAAGCGCCTCACACGCGGCGACGATCGGATCGTATCCCTCACGCATGGCCTTGGTGGAAAAGTTGGTGTGGCACCCGGCACCGTTCCAGTCGCCCTTCACCGGCTTGGGGTCGAGCGTCGCCGCGACGTCGTAGTTCTCCGCGATCCGGTACAACAGCCAGCGGGCCGTCCAGAGCTGGTCGGACACCGCCAGCGGAGAAAGCGGCCCGACCTGGAACTCCCACTGCCCTGGCATGACCTCCGCATTGATGCCGGAGATGAGTAGCCCGGCCTCGAGACACGCGTCGAGATGGGCTTCGACGATGTCGCGGCCGTGCACCTCGTCCGCTCCCACTCCGCAGTAGTAGAAGCCCTGCGGCGCGGGATAGCCTCCTGCGGGGAACCCGAGCGGGCGGCCGTCCTTGAAGAAGGTGTACTCCTGCTCCAGACCGAACAGCGGCTCCGCGGCCGCATACTTCCTGGCTACGTTCTCGAGGGCCGCGCGAGTGTTGGACGGGTGCGGGGTCAGGTCGATCCCAAGCACTTCGGCGAGAACGAGTACGTCGTTGCCGCCACGCACCGGGTCGGGGCACGAGAAGACTGGGCGGAGTACGCAGTCGGAGTTGTCGCCCGGTGCCTGGTTCGTACTCGACCCGTCGAAACCCCAGAGGGGTGGCTCCGCTCCGTCGGCGAGCACCTTCGTCTTCGACCGCAGCCGCGCGGTGGGTTGAGTCCCGTCGATCCAGATGTACTCAGCCTTGTAGGTCACGCTGCTCCCGCCTTGTCAGGTCAGTAAGGTCGATGGTGGATGGTCGACTGAGCGCCTGCGACAGGCGACGCCGCACAGTCACCTCAACCTAAGCCGGCGAGCGATACCCGGCGATTTCCGACGTGTGACAGCGTGGTTAACGCCGTGGGGTTGGCTCGTGCACTGCGGGATCATGGCCATCCGGTTCCGGGGCGGTGACGACGCCGGCCGAACCGAGGGATCTTCGGAATCGTCTTACTGGGCAGGGTTTTCGGGTCCGCGGTTGTCGGTGGTCACGTCAATGGTTGGATCATGGAAGCGGTCACCACCACCCGCGCCGACACCGGCACTGGCGCCCGCGCCGGTCTTGGCCTGTTGGCCGCGATCCGGAAGGTCGACCGGCGCGACCTGGGCAGAACCGCCGGCCCGACCAGCACGGGCACCTGGGTGTCCGGACTACTGAAGATCCGGCCCGCCCAGGCCAGCCGCCGAGTCAACCTCGCCAAGGATCTGGACAGCTCTCTGGTGTTGACCCAGACCCTGTTGAACGCCGGTGAGATCAACGTCGAGCAGGCCGACGTGATCGCCCAAACGGCGTCCTCCTCTGCAGATACCACCACCGACTCATCCACCAAGGCACCTGGCAGATCCGCCCCGCAGTCGACGGCCACCCCGAAGTCGTCCCACCCGACTGGATCGACCCCCACCGAAACCCCCAACGCAACAACAGACTCCGCATATAACGGCTGAGTGGATGGCGGCCCGAGGTGCGTGCGGGGGTTGGCCGCCTGGTTCGCCGTCGACAAGCCTCGTCAAGCCCGGGTGGAGTCCGACCGATGAGTTCGACCTCGTCGCGTGGTCAGTACGTACGTGTTCACACCTCGGGTCCTCCTCTGGGCCTGCGATCGGCTCTTGAAGGAGACACCTGATGTCCACGACCGGCGCGTCCCGCCCAGCCGTCCTGGCCAGGGCAATGCTCACCGTGCTTGCTGCCATGGCTGCCGTGCTCGGGCCGGCCGGAGCGACCGCGGCAACGGCGGCCGCAACCGCAACGACCGCGACGACTGCCGCAACCGCAACGACCGCGACGACCGCAGGCAGCACAGCGGACGGTGCGGCCGCCGCCTCGGCCACCACGACGGCGGGTCTGCGCTGGATCGCCGGCTGGGGGACGGCCGTCCAACATCCGATGCCGGGGAACGAGTGGTTCGGTCCGAACTGGTCGATGGACGGGTTCGCCGACCAGTCGCTCCGCCAGGTCGTGCGGGTGAGCAAGGGCGGGACGGCGCTCCGCGTCCGGTTGTCCAATCGCTACGGCAGCGCTCCGCTGCGACTCACCGGTGCGACGATCGCCAGGTCCGGCGACGGCGCCGCGGTCAGGCCAGGCACGGTGCGCGCGTTGACCTTCCGAGGTTCGTTCTCGCCGACCGTGCCCACCGGCGGTGAGCTGGCTTTCGACCCGACGCTCCTGCAGACGAGAGCACTGGAGAAGCTGACCGTCACGCTGTACTTCGCCACCCCCACCGGCCCTGCGACGTTCCACGAGGGCGGCCTGACCACCACCTACCGCGCCACCGGTGACCACCTTCGCGACCACGGCGGGCAGCCATACGCCGGCGAGACCAGCCACTCGTGGTACTACCTGTCCGGCGTGGACGTGGCCGGTGGACGCGACCGAGCCCACCAGTCCGGCGGGCACGGCGACTCGACCGGCACGGTCGTGGCGCTCGGCGACTCGATCACCGACGGTGCGATCTCCACACCGGGCGCGGACAACCGCTATCCGGACGAGCTGGCCGAGCGCCTGGCGGCAGCTGGCCGACCCGCGGGGGTCGTCAACGCCGGAATCAACGGCAACAAGCTGCGTACGGACTCGACGTGCCTCGGCGAGAGCGCGTTGAACCGGTTCGATCGCGACGTCCTCGGCCAGCCGAGGATCCGTACGGTGATCGTGCTGGAAGGGATCAACGACATCGGCTCCGCCGGACAGCCGGACTTCGGCTGCGG
Source organism: Actinopolymorpha sp. B11F2 (assembly GCF_040195635.1). Lineage (NCBI taxonomy): Bacteria > Bacillati > Actinomycetota > Actinomycetes > Propionibacteriales > Actinopolymorphaceae > Actinopolymorpha > Actinopolymorpha sp. B11F2. The sequence goes on from NZ_JBEFTX010000002.1 coordinate 117,238, forward strand.
GGAGTCCCCGGCGGTCACGGCCGAGCAGCTCATCGACGCCCACCTCGAGCTGACCAGGGCCGCGCACGAGCATGGCGTACGCATCATCGGCGCCACGCTCACGCCCATCAAGGGCAACGAGTTCGGCTACGACACCCCGCACAACGAGGAGATCCGGGACACGGTCAACCACTGGATCAGGACCAGCGGTGCCTACGACGCGGTCGTCGACTTCGATCGCGCGCTCGCCGACCCGGCCGACCCGGACTCAATACTCCCGGCCTACGACGCCGGAGACCACCTGCACCCCAACGACGCCGGCACGAAGGCGATGGCCGAGGCCATCGACCTGGACACCCTCTGGTGATCTCCGGCGACCGGTTCTCCGGCGACCGGTCCTCCGGCGGTTGATGACGAGGCTGGCCCGGAGCTGCCTGGGTCAGCTTTCCGGAGCCGGGAGCGGCGCGGCGAGGAAACCCCCTGTCGCAAACGTCGAGGCTCCACGAGCACCTGTGCCTGCGCGACCGGTCCCGGTCAGGTCCTATGACCTGCCGGAACAGGTCATGGCGAAGGGCTGGCGGAGCCTTGACATCACCAGACGCAGGGAAGAGCATCAATGCACAATTTTGTGAATCGTTTCATGGGTGGACCTTTACCAGGTTCAACCTTGTCAGTGGCCCGACGGACCAGGAGGGCCTTCATGAGCGATATCTGAGTGTTCCCGCGGTGTTGTGACGTGTAGGGAGCCGGCAGGCACCTCCACCGAGACGCCACGCCTGGGGACATGCCTTTGACTTGCCCTGCTTTTGCCCCACGGGGACGGACGAGAGTGTCACTGCCAGGAGGGGTTATGGAGATGCGGGATCTTTCGCGCAGGAGGTTTCTCGGCGTCGTCGCGGCCGGCGTTGTAGTCGGGGGCTGCTCCGGGCAGGACGGCACGGGTTCGAACGCCGGCAGTGGTGCAGGAGGCACCCCCAAGCCGGGTCAGTACAAGGAGTCGCCTGTTCTGGCCGCTCGGGTGAAGTCCGGCGACCTGCCACCACTTGCGGAGCGGCTGCCGAAGGAGCCGTTTGTCATCCAGCCGGGCACGCTGGTGGACGAGAAGTTCGTCAAGCTGGCACAGGGCAAGTACGGCGGAACCCTGCAACTCCCTCAGGAGTTGCCGAACTTCGACCCGCACATCTTCCTCGGCAACATCGAGCCCATGCTCTGGGCACCCAACGGATTTGGCTATGCACAGGGCGAAACCATTGTGGGCAACGTCGTCGCCGGCTACGAGGCGAACAACGACAACACCGTGTTCACGTTCCACATGCGCGAAGGCTTGAAGTGGTCCGACGGCGAGCCGGTGACGACCGAGGACGTACGGTTCGCGTTCGACGATGTCCTTTACAACAAAGAGATCACGCCGATCTTTCCCGACTATCTGATGGCGGCTCGGCGCACCGACAACGCGCCGGCGAAGTTGGAGGTGATCGACGAGTTCACCTTCAGCCTGACCTTCGACGCGGCCTATGGCACGTTCCCGGCCCAGATCGCCATTGCCCAGTGGCGCAGTTACGGCGACATCATCAAGCCGAGGCACTACCTGGAGCAGTTCCACGAGAAGTACGCCGACAAGGCGAAGTTGCGGGAGATGCTCAAGGAGGAGTCGATTCCCGCCGACCAGTGGTTCAACCTGTTCACCGCCAAGCAGATGGGCGCCTGGCTCGACGTCTCGAACGAGCAGTACATGGGACATCCGACGCTGACCGCCTGGGTGATGTCGAAGGCCAGCGACGGGGTGTTCGGCTTCGAACGCAATCCGTACTACTTCAAGCTCGACTCGGCGGGGAGTCAGTTGCCGTACATCGACGAGCTTCGTTCGCAGCTGGTGCAGGACAAGGAGACGCTGACCTCGCGTGCACTGTTCGGTGAGTTCGACTACCTCGGCGAGCGGGCGTCGCTGCGGCAGATATCCCTGATCGCGGAGAAGGCGGACAAGGGCGAGGTCAACATGCACGTCGCCCAGATGCACCGCCTCCCGATCAGCTTCGCGCTGAACCTGACCCACACCGACAAGGTGTGGCGCAAGGTCGTGCGCGACGTCAACTTCCGCCGGGCGCTGGACCTCGCCATCAACCGTGAGGAGATCATCGAGAACTTCTACCTCGGTGAGTTCGCCAGCGTGCCGAAGGAGACCAGCAACGGAACCTACGACGTGGCAGAGGCGAACCGGCTGCTGGACGACATGGGCCTGTCTGAGAAGGACGGCGAGGGCTTCCGGCTGGGACCGGACGGCAAGCGGTTCCGGGTCCCGTTCGAGATCCAGGACCTGTCCGAGGACCACATCCCGATGGGTGAGCTGATCGCCGAGTTCTGGAAGAAGGTCGGCGTCTTCACCACCATCCGCAAGCTCGACGCGACGGTGGCCGGCGAGCGGCAGGAAGCCAACGAGCTCAAGGCCACGGCGATCTGGGCGCACCACAACCTATGGCCCAGCGCCGGGTGGGACGACTACCTTCCCGGGACCTACTGGGGTCCCCTCTGGACGCTGTGGAACAACACCAGGGGCGAGGATGGCGAGGAACCCATTCCCGAGGTCAAGGAACTCTTCGAGTTGCACGGTCAGTTCATGGCGGCCGGAGTCGGCTCACCGGACGGCAAGGCGGCCCTCGACGGGATCCTCAAGAGCTACCGCGACAACGTCTGGACGTTCAACCCGGTCGAGAACTCCTACTACCCGACGTTCTGGACCACGCGCGTGAAGAACGTGCCCGAAGGCGTCAAGGAGCAGGAGTTCGGAATCGTCGTCAACATCAGCATGGAGAGCTGGTTCATCGACGAATGACCGCGCGCTGCCGGGGCTGCCAGCTAGCTATCTGATCACGCGAAAGGTGTGTGAGTAGTGGCGGGATACATCGCGCGGAGGGTCCTGCTCCTGATTCCGGTACTCTTCGCCATCTCCCTGGTCAGTTTCGTGATCATCGAGCTCCCGCCGGGCGACTACGTCTCCACCCTGGTCGCGCAGATGAGGCAACGGGGCGTCGAGCTCACGCCATCGGAGCGGGACGCACTGATCCGGCAGTACGGGCTGGACCACAGCGTCGCCCACCGCTACGGAATCTGGCTGAAGGACATCGTCGTCGAAGGCGACTTCGGGCGTTCCTACCGCTGGAACAAGCCGGTGTCGGAGGTGCTGGCCGAACGAGTCCCGCTCACGGTCGCCATCTCGCTCTTCACGACGATCTTCGTCTTCGTGGTCGCGGTACCGATCGGCATCTATTCGGCCGTACGCAAGTATTCGGTCTTCGACTATCTCTTCACCTTCATCGGCTTCATCGGCCTCGCCACGCCCGGATTCCTGCTCGCGCTGGTAATGCTGTGGCTCTTCTACTCGTTGTTCGGCGCCAACATGAGCGGGCTGTTCTCACAGAACTTCGTGGACGCACCATGGAGCGTGGGCAAGATTCTCGACCTGCTCAGCCGGATCTGGTTCCCGATGATCATCATCGGCATGAGTGGTACGGCGGGGATCATCCGGGTGATGCGCGGCAACTTGCTCGATGAGCTGCAGAAGCAGTACGTCATCACCGCCCGGGCGAAGGGCCTCGGCGAACGCCCCATCCTGTTCCGCTACCCGGTGCGGATCGCGATCAACCCGATCGTCTCCACCATCGGCTGGTTGCTCCCGGCGATCGTCGGCGGCGAGGTGCTCGTGTCGATCGTGCTCAACCTCCAGACCACCGGGCCGGTGCTGCTGGAAGCGGTGACCGGGCAGGACCTCTATCTCGCGGCGAGCATCATCCTGATCCTTTCCACGCTCACAGTCATCGGGACGCTCATCGCCGACCTGTTACTGGCGTGGCTCGATCCGCGGATCCGATTCGAGAGGGCGGCGAGATGAGCGCTGGCACGGTCGAGGTCCCACCGGTCCCCGCGGGCGAAGAACGGCGGGATGAGGAGTATTACCAGGCGAGCCAGTGGCGCCTCGTGTGGTGGCGCTTCTCCAAACACAAGGTCGCCCGGTTTGCCCTTGGCGTGTTGGTGGCGATGTATGTCGTGGCCCTCTTCGCCGAGTTCTTCGCGCCGTACGGGCAGAGCGAGCGTTTCGAGGGCAACCAGGACGCCCCGCCGACGGACATCCACGTCGTGCACGAGGGGAGCTTCGTCGGGCCGTACGTCTATGGCCGCAAGCGTGAGCTGTCGATGAAGACGCTGCGCCACACCTACGTGGAGGACAAGTCGAAGGTCCATCCGATCAAGTTCTTCGCCAAGGGGTCGTCGTACAAGCTGTGGGGCCTCATCGAGACGGACCGGCACGTGTTCACGACCGGCCCCGGCGCACCACCGGCGATGCTGTTCGGTGCCGACCGGTTGGGCCGGGACATCCTGTCGCGGGTCGTCTACGGATCCCGGATATCGCTCACGATCGGCCTGGTGGGTGTGGCGATCGGATTCGTCCTCGGCGTGACGCTCGGCGCGGTCTCCGGCTACTTCGGCGGCCTGGTCGACACGGTGATCCAGCGAATGGTGGAGTTCATCCTCGCTCTGCCCACCATCCCGTTGTGGATGGCGTTGTCGGCGGCGTTACCGAGAGACTGGTCGGTCGTACGCACGTACTTCTTCATCGTGATCATCTTGTCGTTCGTCGGATGGTCAGGTCTCGCCCGCGAGGTCCGAGGGAAGCTCCTCGCCCTGCGGGAGGAGGACTTCGTGACGTCGGCCCGGATCGCGGGCGCGAGTCGCAGCCGGATCATGCTGGTGCACCTGATTCCCTCGTTCACCAGCCACCTGATCGTGGTGATCACTCTGTCGGTACCGGCGATGATCCTGGGCGAGACTGCCCTGAGCTTCCTCGGCCTCGGCATGCAACCACCCGCGGTCAGTTGGGGAACACTGCTGCAGGACGCTCAGAACGTCGTGTCCGTCGCCCAGCATCCGTGGCAGCTGATCCCCGCGGTTCCCGTCATCGTCGTGGTGTTGATGTTCAACTTCCTAGGAGATGGGCTGCGCGATGCTGCCGACCCGTACTCGACCTGACCAGGAGGACGGCCGCCGCCGGGACGAGGGCCCCTCGAACGGACGGCAGCCGATCCTGGAGATCAGGAACCTCAAGACGCACTTCGTCCTCGATGAAGGGGTCGTGCGCGCGGTCGACGACGTCAGCCTGACGCTGGAGAAGGGCGCCACGCTCGGTGTGGTGGGGGAGTCCGGGTGCGGCAAGAGCGTCACGGCCCGGTCGGTCCTGCAGATCGTGGGTGCCGGCGGAAAGATCGTCGACGGCGAGATCCTGCTCCACCGCGACGGAAGCGTCGTCGACCTGGCGACGTTCGAGCCCCGCGGGCGGGACATCCGGTCGGTGCGCGGGCGGGAGATCGCGATGATCTTCCAGGAGCCGATGGCGGCGTTCTCGCCGGTCTACACGATCGGCAAACAGATCATCGAGGCGATCCGCGTCCACACCGACGCGTCGAAGGTGACGGCGCGGGACAGGACCATGGATCTGCTGGCCCGCGTAGGGATTCCCCAACCGAAGCGCACCGTCGACCAGTTTCCGTTCGAGTTGTCCGGTGGCATGCTGCAGCGCGCGATGATCGCCATGGCGCTCTCGTGCGAACCGGACATCCTGATCGCCGACGAGCCGACGACCGCCCTCGACGTCACCATCCAGGGCCAGATCCTGGCGCTCCTGAAGAGCATTCAGGAGGAGACCGGGATGTCCATCATGCTGATCAGCCACAACATGGGGGTGATCGCCGAGATGGCGGACAGCGTGGCCGTGATGTATCTCGGTCGGGTGATCGAGGAGGCACCGGCATGGGACCTCTTCGACGAGCCACGACATCCGTACACGCAGGCCCTCCTCCAGTCGATCCCGATGGTCGAGGAGACGGTCCAGTCCAGGCTGCGGTCGATCAAGGGCTCCGTGCCCAATCCGTACGCGATGCCGAAGGCGTGCAGGTTCCATCCCCGGTGCGACGCGTTCATGTCCGGCACCTGTGACGTCCGGGAGCCCGCCCTCATGCCGGTCGGCCCGGAACATCGTGCGGCCTGCTTCCTGGTGGGAGATGTCGAGCATGAGTGAAGGCGGCGCCAACATGGCAGGCACCAACACGGCAGGCACCAACCCAGCGGGCACCAACACGGCAGGCACCAGCGTGGCAGGCGCCAACGTCCTGCTCGGCGTACGCGACCTGAAGAAGCATTTCCCTGTCAAGAAGGGCTTTCTGCGGCGCGTCGTCGGCCATGTCCGAGCGGTCGACGGGGTGAGTTTCGACCTGTACGAACAGGAGACCCTCGGCCTCGTCGGCGAGTCCGGGTGTGGCAAGACCACCGTCGCCAAGATGATCGTGCGCGCAATCGACCCGACGGACGGACAGATGCTCTTTTCCGGTGAGTCCGGGACCGTCGACGTCGCCGGTCTGCGCGGTGAGGAACTCCTGAAGGCCAGGCGCAGCATCCAGATGATCTTCCAGGATCCGTACGCCTCGCTCAATCCTCGGCACCGGATCCGCGACATCATCGGCGAGCCGCTCCTCGTCAACCGCATGGCCAGCGGGACTCAGCTGGAGGAGCGGGTCGCCGCTCTCATGGAGCAGGTCGGGCTACGTCCGGAGTACGCCATCCGTTACCCGCATGCCTTTTCCGGCGGTCAACGGCAACGCATCGGCATCGCCCGGGCCTTGTCTCTCAGTCCGCGGCTGATCGTCTGTGACGAGCCGGTCTCCGCGCTGGACATGTCCATCCAGGCCCAGATCCTCAACCTGCTCAAGGATCTCCAGGATGCGTACGGGCTCACCTACCTGGTGATCTCCCACGACCTCGGCGTCGTTCAGCACATCAGCGACCGAGTGGCGGTCATGTATCTCGGCAAACTCGTCGAGGTCGCACCCACCGAACAGCTCTTCAGCAGGCCACGGCACCCCTACACCGAGGCCCTTCTCTCGGCATCGCCGAGGCCGCACCCTCGCTACCGCGGCCAGATGAAGATCATCGCGGGAGAGGTCCCTGACGCGTCACAACAGATCGAGGGCTGTCCCTTCCGTACCCGCTGTCCGTACGCGCAGGCCATCTGTGCCGAGCAGGAACCGGAGCTTGCGCCGACGGGCAGCGAGCCCGACCAGTTGGCCGCGTGTCACTTCGCCTCCGAGCTGACCCTGACCGGCGCGGCGACGGCGGAGGAGCGGGCATGATCCTCACCAGCCTGGTGGTCTTCACCGTGTTGTTCGCCGCGATCGTGTTCGCGGCGGCGAAGATCTTCCAGGCGGCGGTGTCGAGGCTGGTGCTCGAGCGGCACCGCGACCTCGAAGAGATCATGGATACCGACGACGTACCCAGCGCCTGGCGCGAGCCGTATGAACGGCGGCTCGCCGCGATCGGGGACGATGCGGGCGGGCAGGAGGGGGCGACCGCTGCCCTGCGGGCGAAGGCCTCCCGCGGATATCTCACCAGACTGGCACGCCTGCGCCGCTATGTGGAGACGACGAGGCTCGTGGACGGCGACGAGACCCGACAGGTCCTGCTCGACCGGTTGACCGCTCTCCGGGATCGACTGCAGCAGTCCCCGCGGGTGTGACGCCGCGCCGGCTCGTGGCTGTGGCCGGGCGGCTGATGGCGTCAGGGCCGGTGTCCCTCACGGCCGCGACACGAACTGGTAGCGACCCGACCGGACGTGATAGACAGCGGATCGGTCAGCCATGCCACGAAAGTCGACGGCGCCGGACACGTCGGCCGTCGCCAGGGCGCCGTCGTCGAACGTACGCACCCGCACATGCGCCGGGGACGTGGCGGGCACATGCACCTTCGCGGTGGTGTTCGCGGGAACGGTGACGTCATACACGAGCCGCTCGTCGATGTGGCACCACCTGCTCACCGCTTCACCGTAAGGCGTTTCGAGCGAGGCCCCGGCGCTCTCCAACCGGTCGGTGAGACGGGGTGCGAAGACGAGCTCTCTGAAGCCGGCAGAGTCCTCGGCCTGGTCGATGCCGGCGACGTACCGGTACAACCACTGGTCGATGGAAGTGAACATGTGATGGTTACGCGATCCTGATCCGTCCCATCGTTCCCAGAGGGTACCCGGGCCGTGGTCGAGCATGTAGCCCCAGCTCGGGAAGTCACGCCTGCGAAGGACGTCGAGCACCACGTCCGCCCGGTCGGCGGCCGCGAGCGCGTCCGGAATGGAGGCGATTCCGGGAAGCCCGCCGGTGAAGTGACCGTCGTGCTCGGTCACCACGTCACGAACGAGGTGGTGCCGCACGGCCGGCACGTCGTCGGCGGGGACGATGCCGAGGACGAGCGGGAACGCCTGAGCGAACTGACTGTCGCCGTAGCTCGACGTCTCGGCGTCGAGGAATGTCGCGTTGAACGCCTCGCGGATCTCACCCGCGAATGCCGCATAGCTCGCGGCATCCTGGCCCCTGCCCAGTGTGGCGGCGATCTCGGACATCAGGCTCGTGGCCAGGAAGTAGTAACCCGTGCGGTACATCCGGCCCGGCGTCTCCTCGATCGCCACCCAGTCGTTTCCCCATGCCTGTGAAGGTGAGTCGACGATGAGACCGGTCGTCGTGGTGCGCATGTGTCGGAACCAGGCCGACATCGCGGCATAGTGCTCGTCGAGAATCCGGATGTCACCCTCGTGCCGGTAGACGTGATAGGGGACCAGGATGGTGGCGACGCCCCACGCCGGGTCCGAACGCCCTTGCCACACGGGCGTCGGCTCCACCGGCACGATGTCCGGGACGAGGCCGGAGTCCTGTTGGGCGTCGCGGATGTCGCGGACGAACTTCGTGTAGAAGGCGGCCGCGTCGAGGTTGGTCATCACCGCGGGCGCGGCGACATGGGCGTCGGCGAGCCAGCCACGCTTCTCGCGAGTGGGCGTGTCCTCGGGTATGCCGTGCATTCCGTTGCGTTGGGTCTGGACGCTCGCCGCGTGCAGCCGGTTCAGCATCGGGTCGGAGCTGACGAAGTGGCCCACCGGGCGGAGATCGTTGTGGACTTCACGCGCCTCGACCGTCGTCGTGTCCGGCGCCGCGGGCAGGCCGCTGACCTCCACGTAGCGGAAGCCGGCGTACACGAACCGCGGCTCCCACACACTCGGGCCATTGCCGGCGCTGATGTAGCGGTTGGTCTGCTGCGCGCCGATCCGCTTGTTGTCCAGGCGCTGTCCGTCCGCTTTGAGGGTGCCGTTGTCGATCCTGCCCTCGCTGTCGAGGACCTCGCCGTGTTTCAGGCCTATCTCGGTGCCGGCAGGAGCATCGACCCGCAACCGGGTCCATCCGGTGAGGTTCGTACCGAAGTCGAGCTGCCAGACGCCCTTGCCCACCTGGCGAATCTCCGCTGGGCGGTGAGTGGCGACGACCTGCATCGGCGGGAGCATCGCCGCGGAAAGTGTCCCGCGGGTGCCGTCGGCGAGACTGGCGGGCCGCCAGCCGCGGGCGTCGAATCCCGGCAGGTCCCAGCCAACTCGCTCGGTCCGGGCGTCGTAGGTCTCCCCGTGGTAGCGATGCGCGCGTTTCACCGGTGCGGGAGCACTCCGCCAGGTCGGTCCGGTACCCACTCTCACCGACGTCCCATCCGCGAGGTCGACATCGACCTGGACCAGGACGTCGGAGTCCTCGCCGATCATGACGCCGACCACGTTGCGGCCCTTGCGCACAAGCGATGTCACGTCCTCGGTGCGGTACAGCGCCCGCGCGCGGGTGTCGACCGGAGGCGGGTCGAGGACGGCGGTGCCGACCCGGTGACCGTTCGTCGTCACCTCGGCGATGCCGCGGGCCAGGCTGAAGGCCTGTTCGCAGCAGAAGCCCTGGTCGTCGGGCCCACGCTCGTAGCTGCCGCGTGCCGAGATGTACGCACGAGCCCGGACAGGTCGCGCCGGCAGCCAGAACTCCTCGCGCAGGTAGCTGCCGCCCGGGGCGTGGTCACCGGGAGAGATCCACCGAGCCGTCCACTCGTCGGTGTCCAGCAGGCCGGTCTCCCACCACGATCGCCCGCTCCACGGCGAACGAGCACCGTCCCCATCCCACACCCGGACGCGCCAGTGGTAACGGGTCGCGGATCGCAACGCCGGTCCGTCGTACTCGACATTGACTGAGCCGGACGAGGCGATCCTGCCGCTGTCCCACACGTCCGGAGCTCCCGTGTCAAGGGCGTCTTGCGAGGATGCGACCTGCACCTGGAAGGCCGTCTGGGCGAGTCCGTTGCGGGTGGACTCCAGCACCCAGCTCAGCCGGGGCCGGCGTACGTCGATGCCGAGTGGGTTGGTGAGATATTCGGTACGAAGGCGCGTGATCGTCACGTCGCCGGGAGCGTTCCGCACGCCAGGTGGCCCGCCGCACGCACGTGGTGACACGTCCAGCGAGCGCGGCGACCCCCACGAGGCAAGGATGATCGTCCCGGCGACCAGCGCCAGCACGATCGACCCGAGCGCCACGCGAGCTGAACGGGTACCGCGAATCTGGAAAGAGCCGATGCGGCACACGATAAGTTCCGCGCCCGCGGCGGCAATGGCCGTGCGGGTCCCGGTCCGCATGTGGTCAGGGCCTGGTTCGCGTGTACGAGGTGCCTCAGCGGGTGCCTCAGCCGCGTGGTGAGCTCAGCGGCATCCCACGGCTCTGGCCCGAGAGCGTGGGACGCGGCACCTGTGTCACGGGCGGCGCGGCGGCGGTTCGTCCGTGTCACCGCGCATCCCGGCACGGGGCGTCGTGCTCGCGGGCGGCGGGGACGTCCTTTCCCTCTCGCCTCGATCGCCTTCTGCGGTGGGGTGTTCTTCCGCCCGCTGCCGGCCGATCTTCGCGTCCGCCCTGTCCCGTTCCGTCCTTTCCTGGCTCTTTTGGTAGGCGTCCTCCAACATGCGCTGCGCAACCGGCCGACCACCCAGTCCGAATGCCAGGGCGAGGCCGAGGGCGAGTGCCCCCATGGTGGCGGCGAAGGCGATCTGGACGATCTGCTCCGCGATGCGCAGCTGCTGCAGGATCATGAACCCGGCGATGACCATGACCAACGCGGGGACGACTGTTGCCGCGACCCTGCCGGTCGGAGTGTCACCCATCAGCCTGCCGATGGCCGCGGCGGCCGTGCCGGCGACAATCGCCGCGACGGCGAAGATCAGGATGGCAGCGATGACGTTCGGCAGGTATGCCACGACCTGGTTCATGAAGGTGGTGAGGGTCGGGATCCTCAGCGCCCCGATGGCGGCGAAGAGGAAGAACGCGAAGATCACCCAGAAGACCACTCCGGCGACAACTCTTGCCGTGCTGGCACCTGCCAACACCGACTCCACGTACTTGCGCGAATGGGATTCGTGCACGCGCCGATCCAGGCCCGCCCGCTCGAGAACCTTGCGGACCAGGACTGCCACCAGCTTGGCAACGATGTAGCCGATGATGAGCAGGACCAGGAATCCGAGCAGTTGGGGGAGGAACCCGATGATACGGTCGAGAACGTTCTGGAAGCTTTCGACAATGTCCATGGGAACTCCTTCACTCCACTTGCGAGGCCGGAAGCCAGGTGGCTCGGCGTCATTGCCCATGCGACGATGCGGAGGCGTACGTCGGCGGCCTTTGCCTCCCACCGTTGCACCGACAGTTCCCAGCGCAATCGACAGACGTCCTGAGACGCGATGCCGAGAGTCACCGAATGTCGGCTTGCCTGGTCAGGGTCTCCGCGATGTATCGGGCGAGCGGCAGCAGCACTAATGTGTATGCCGAGGCCCGCGCTTGCGAACGAAGTCTCGGCTTTGTCCTAGGTCCGCGAAGTCTTTCCATAGAACGACAAGAGCGGCTTTTACCGGAATGCCTTCACACCAAACCAGTCACACAAACGGCCTGCTCGAACAGGAGCGCCGGTATCGTCACTGGTTCGAGAGCGCGCTCGAGATCACTCGGTTGCTGCGCCATGACATCGACCAACCGGCGGCGATGAGGCTCGTGGCCGAACGGGTTCGCGCGCTCTCTGGCGCCGCTTACACCGCAATCGAGGTGGTCGATCCGTCCGATCCGGCGAGCGTGGTGTGCGAGGCCGTCTCCGGCCTCGGTCTGGATCACTACTCCGGAGCGCGGCTGGCGCGCGAGGGGATCACGGCCGCGGTGCTCGATACGGGTGATCCGAGGTTTGTCGAGGCAGTCGCCCGCGACGACTGGCCGGTGTCGATCCCGGCCGACTGGAGTGCGGCGTTGTCGACCCTCGGGCGTGCCGTGTGCGTCCCGCTTCGGGGTCCTGACGAGGTTTACGGCACCCTGGTTGCCGGTTGGCAAGAGTCCTCGGCAGGGGCGGATCCCGGCGCCGGTGAGATCCCGCTCCTGCAGATGGTTGCCGACCAGGCGGCGCTGCTCCTCGGCAAGGCGCGAGCACAGAGCACACGTGTCCGCCATGAGCGGTGGATCGAGGGCACTTCGGAGATGGCCCGACTGTTGCTGAGCAAGGTGGACCGGGACGACGCCATGCGAGTGGTCGCCCAGCAGTTGCGAGGACTTTCGGGCGCGGACTTCGTAGGAATCACCCTGCTCGATCCCACCGACGCAGGCCAGGCGTTCGTGGTGGTCTTCGAGGGACTCGATGTCGCCACCTCTCCCGATCGACGAGTTCCTCGCGAAGATCTGGTAGGTAGGGTGGTCGAATCGAGACAACGCCTCGTCAGTACGGACTGGACCCATCAGACGGGTTATCAGCCACCCGCGGAATGGGCGGAGGCGCTCTCGACCATCGGGCTCGGCATGCTTGTGCCACTTGTCGTGGACGATGAGGTCTTCGGCGTCCTCTTCGCGGCCTGGAGGCGCGGTTCACCCCATGAACAAGCAGCCGCGAACGAAGCCGGCCAGGTGCAGACGTTCGCCGATCTGGCTGCCATCGCACTGCAGCGGGTCCGCGCGCAAGGCGACCGTGAGCATCTGATCCTGCTCAAGGAACGCAACCGCATCGCCCTCGAGCTCAACGACGCTGTGATCCAACGCCTTTTCGCAGCGGGTCTGTCGTTGGAGTCCGCCCGGGGACTCTGTGCGCAGGCCCAGGTCAGACAGAGGATCACGACGACCATCGCGGACTTGGACGAGACCAACCGGGAGATCCGGTCGGCCATCTTCCAGGTCCGGCCCGATGGTGCCGACGACTAGGTCGCGCCAGGTCAGCCGGCGGCGGCGCGGTCGCGGAGGGGACGTCGGCGTCGGGCGGTGTCGGTGAGCGCAGGAGGAGGGAATGCCGAGTTCGGGTCGTAGAGATTGGTTCCCGGTGGCACGATCTCGTCGATGCGGTCGAGCGTGGCGTCGTCGAGGGTGAGACCGGCGCCTTTCGTGATGCCCTCGAACTGTTGCATGGTTCGCGGTCCGATGATCGTGGAGGTGACGCCGGGGTGGGCGAGGGTGAAGGCGACGGCGAGTTCCGGCAGTGAGCAGCCGATGGCGTCCGCGAGATCGACGAGGGCTTCTACGGCATCGAGTTTGGTGACGTTCTCGGCGATGGCGGGGTCGAAGCGTTCTGGTCTGATCGTCGGCCTGCCGGTGGAAAGGTCGATGGGCTGGTTCCTGCGGTACTTGCCGGTGAGGAAGCCGAAGGCGAGTGGGCTCCAGGTAAGCACGCCCATCCGGTAGCGCTGGCAGACCGGAAGGATGGACGACTCGATCCCGCGGGCGAGGATGGAGTAGGGCGGTTGTTCGGTTCGGAACCTCATCAGACCACGGCGTTCGGCGACGTGATGCGCCTCGACGATCTCCTCGCCAGGAAAGGTCGAGCAACCGAAGGCACGGATCTTCCCCTGCTGGACCAGGTCGCTGAGCACCCAGAGGGTCTCTTCGATGTCGGTCGAAGCGTCGGGACGGTGGATCTGGTAAAGGTCGATCCAGTCGGTGTCGAGTCGTCGGAGGCTCTCTTCGACGGCGGTGAGAATCCAGCGCCGCGAGTTGCCGCTGCGGTTTGGTCCCTCGCCCATCGGGAAGTGGCCCTTGGTGGCGAGGACCACATGGTCACGGCGTCCTTTGAGTGCCTTGCCCACAATGTGTTCGGACTCGCCGGCGGAGTACATGTCGGCGGTGTCGACGAAGTTGATTCCCTGATCGAGACCGGCGTGGCTGATGCGGACGCAGTCGTCGTGGTCGGGGTTGCCGACGGCACCGAACATCATGGTGCCGAGACAGTGGGCGCTCACCTCGATGCCGGTGCCGCCGAGGACGCGGTAACGCATGGTCAATGCTCCCTAGGGCCGGGGTATGCGCCGCATCGTAGGATCTAGAGTCGACTCTAGATCAAGTCCGACAAACCCCATGGAGCCATGACCGAGGTCACCCCGAACCTCAGCATCGGGCAGGTCGCGGAACGCACCGGACTGAGCGTTCATGCGCTGCGGTTCTACGAACGCGAAGGCATCATGTTCAGTCCCGTTCGACGTGGACCGGGTGGGCGCCGGGTCTACAGCGAGGACGATGTGGAGTGGCTGACCCTCTGCATCATTCTCCGGGCGTCCGGAATGCCGCTGCCCGCGCTCCGCCAGTACACCGAGCTGGTCAGGCAGGGCGAAGGCAACGAAGACGAACGGCTCGAACTGCTGCGCCTGCACCAGACCAGGGTGACCGCCCAGCTCGCCGAGCTCGGCAGGTGCCTGGACCTGATCAACTTCAAGGTCGGGGTGTACGAAGACATCGTCGCCCACACCGCGGCTGACCCAGCCCGCTAGTGCAGCGGTTCGCGGCGACGGGCCCTCCTCCGACAGGGTACGCAGGACGTGCCGCCGACGTGCCCCGACATGACTGACACGACTGACACCGCTGACACCGCTGACACCGTGTATGCACACCATCGGGGTGGTGGTTCGCGAGGAACCACCACCCCACGCTGTTCGCGGCGGGACCCGGACTCACCCGTGTGCACGCCCTTCCCGATCGAGGCTCTTCGAGAGAACCCTGCCGGCGACCGCCAGACCGGCGGCTGCGAGCACGATGTCCTTGATGACGTACTGCGCCTCCAGGGTCGGGCCCTTCCCGAACAGTTCGCCCGCGAAGATCACCAGCGGCGACATGATCCCGACCAGTGCCCCTCCCAGGACCAGCAGTCCCGACCGAAGGAACCGCCCGGTCACCATGGTGAGACCGATGAAGGTCTCGGTGACTGCCGTGAGCATGAGCGCGGCCCCGCCGGACACGATGCCGAAGGTCAGCCGGTCGATCGTGGCGGTCGCGAGGTCCTCGGCGGGGCTCAGACCGGGTACGAACTTCAATGCGCCGAAGAGGCAGAAGACCAGCCCGAGACTGACCCGCAGGACGGTGATGCTGTGTGCGTTCAGCCAGTCGGCCACCCGTGATGCAGCAGCCTGGACCCCGGCGGGGATGCCCGGTCGCCCGGACCGCGAGGTGAGAGATAGCTGTGACATTCCCTTGCTCCGTTTCCTTTTCCTACGGCGAGTACGTCAAGCCTGGCGTGGATCAGGGGGGTGCCGAATCCTTCGCGTGACGGCATTGGCGCTAGGCCGGCAGGCGCATCCGGCGATCTCCGCAGCCGCGCCCGGGCGGAGTAGCGCCTACGCCAGGTGACGTATCCCGACGGGCATGAGCCGGTAGATCTGGCCGGGAAGATCCGGCCACCGTGGTTGACGAAACTTTCGCCGCTGTGGACAGAATCGTCGGAAGTCCGTACGCCCGAATCGCCTGAGACGGAAGGCACCACGTGAACGACGAGGACCGCTACCTGTTCGACCTGCAGGGCTACCTGACGATCCCCGACGCCATTCCCGCCGCGTTGCTCGCCCGCCTCAACGGGGCGATGGACGAGGCGATCGAGCAGGAGGCCGAGCCGGGGATGCGTACGCACCGGTTCGGGCGGCTCCTGGAGCGGGACGCGGCGTTTCGCGAACTGATCGACCTACCGTCCGTGACCGGGGTCCTTGCCGGAGTCCTCGGGCCCGACTTCCGGCTCGATCACACCTACGCCGACGTGATCCGCTCTGGAGACGGGCCGATCGGCACGGTGCTACATGGCGGCGCTGTGCCGTTCCGCGCGTCGGAGTACTACACGGTGACAGCGGGCGAGATCCGCAGCGGCCTGGTCGCGATCGGGTTCAACCTCAAGGACGTCGGGCCCGACGACGGCGGGTTCGCCTGCGTACCGGGGAGCCACAGGAGTTCCTTTCCGTTCCCGGCGGGGTGGAAGCAGCTGTCCGAGCCGCATCCGTGCGTACGCCGGATCACCGGTCCGGCCGGAACTGCGATCATCTTCACCGAGGCCCTCGTGCACGGCACGCTTCCGTGGCGCGGGGCCGACGAGCGGCGTACGGCGTTCTTCAAGTACAGCCCGGCGGCGGTGTCGTGGTCGGCCAGTTACTACGACGCCGACGACTATCCGGATCTCACCGAGCGGCAGCGGGCCATCCTGGAACCGCCGAACGCGCGCTACCGAGGACGGCTCGCCGCACGCCGATGACGGCGCCGTCAGGATGCCAGCAGGTCGGCGGAACGGTCGTCCTCGGGGAGCGGTGGCTCTCGGTGCTCCGCTGCCGTCCGGAGGGCGGCGATCGCGCCCACGCCCATGCCGACGAGGATGCCGGCCATGGTGAGGAGGGTGAGCCCGTCAGGATGCACGATCGACTGCCCGCGAAGTGCCTGCCAGGTGAGGAGGGCCAGTACGGCGGCGTAGCCGGCCACCGCCACGGCGACCAGTCGGACGGCGACTCGCCGACGGCGTAGTAACGGCCATGAGCGCGCGAGGAGTTCGAGGGCGATCGCCGCGAGGGGGATCAGTTGCAGGGCGTGCATCCCGACGAAGTGCGGGATCCGCAGGTCACCGCCGACTGTGCTCCACCCGAGGAGGGGCAGCCCGGGTCCACCGTCGGTGAGGCCGACCGTGTGCGCACCGGAGATGGTTTCGCCCTCCGCGATCTGATCGGAGGTGGGTATCACCATCAGGAAGCCGAGTGCCATGCCGACGACCGCGAGGATGGCGCCCGCGCGCACCGCGAGGTTCCGCGCCCTGTCCGGACCCGGGTTGAGGAAGAGAGTCACGCAGACGATCAGGGTGGCGACCCAGACCAACGCGATCGAGCCGCCCATGGCCCTCCAGAGCATGGTGTCGAACGTTGTGGCCTGGTTGAAGTGGCTGGTCGTTCCGCGTAGCACCTGGCCGACGATGATCAGCATCTCGACGCCGAGGAAGACCGCCGACACGGTGCCCATCCACCAGGCCGTACGACGGGCCCGGCTGAGCTGGGCGATGAGCCAAGCCCATGTCACGGAGTAGAGGAGAATCGACAGGGCGAACTTCGTCGGCTTGGCCCAGATGGGAAGGCCGGTGACGACACGGCCGTCGGCGACGATGCCGACGGCTCCGACGACGGCCAGGACGACCATGGCGGCGGCCACCGTCATCAACGGCTTGTGCCATCGAAACGCCTGCGCCAGGGAGTTGCCGGTTGTGGAACCTCCGTGCGCGGACGAGGTGACTGTCATGGTTCCCCCTCAGAGACGTCGACCGGATCAGTCGGACGATGGTGGAAACTGCTTGGCGGACATGTGTTCCTGCGCGAGTCGCCGGAGGGCGGCGATGAGGACGTCGCCGAGAACGGTGCCGACGAGTGCGGTCTCGGCGCGCGCGTCACGACCCTCGACGGCGGCGACCACGGCCAGGTCGGCTTCGGCGATCAGTTCGGCGGCCGCGGCGTAGGAGTCGAGGCCTCGGACGACCTCGTGTTGGCCCAGGCCCGCCAACCGGGCGAGGACCTCCGCCGCGACGGATCGGCTCGGACTTCTGAGGCTCAACTGCCAGCCGCGCCGTGCGATCAGCGCGTTGATCGCCGCTTCCGCCTGCGCGTGGTCCTCGCCCGAATCGTCGCCGGACCGCGCCGGGGTGAGGGCATACATCGTGGCGCCGAGGGCGTCGTGCATGGACGTGCCCGGAGCGTCGATCACGTTGAGCACGTTGCGGACGTCCGCGACGGACAGCCCGCCGACGTCGATCAGGGATCGGATCAGGGCGAGTCGGCGGACGTGCGTCTCGTCGTACTGCGCCTGGTTGGGCGGGGACAGCTCGCCCGCGGGCAGCAACCTCTCCCGGAGGTAGTACTTGATCGTCGGAACAGGTACGCCGGTCATCCGGCTCAGCTCAGCCATCCGCATATGGATAGTGTAGGTATCGGATAGCTTCACTGTCTACTAGACGTCAGGTCAGAGGAACTGCACGAGCGCCGAGCCCGCGACAAGGGTGGCGAGGCCCGTGAGGCGGGCGTGGGTGGACGGCCGGCGTGGCAGTCGGAACCATCCGTAGTGGTCTGCGAAGGCGGACGCCACCTGCTGGGCGGTGACCGTGAGGGCGACCGTGGTGGCGGCGCCGATGGTCGGGATCAGCAGGAACGTCGCGGTGACGTACGTCGCGGCCGCGGCGCCACCCAGCCATCCCCACCACGGCATGGTGACGAGCGGTCGGATCTGTGGGCGCGGCGTCCGACCGGTGGCCAGCAGGACGGCGAGGACGATCGCGATCGCCAGTGTGGCCACGAGGAAGCTCACGGTCCCGACGGCGAGCGGCTTGCGAAGGTCCGTACGGAGCAGGGCGTTGACGGCACCCTGCACGGGCAGGACGGCGCCCGCAACGAGGCCCAGGGCGGTCCACCCGGCACGGGAACCACGCTTCGGCAGTGCGGACGCGCCAGTGGCGATCGCCTGGCTGCGGATGACGACAGTGATTCCCGCCAGTACCGCCGCGGCACCCAGCAGGACTCCGGGGGACAACGGACTCCGGGGGACTCCGAGGAGGCCGCCGAGGTCAAGGGCGAGCGAGGCGAACACCTGCCCGGTGACGAAGAGGCCCACGGACGCGAGCGCACCAAGGCGGGGAAACAGCAGGATCGCACTCGTGATGTAGATCGGGCTCGCAATTCCGCCCAGCAACTTCCAGGGCGTCACTGTGGCGATGTGTGCAATCGCTCCCAGGTCGCCGACGACTGCCGTCACCACGGCCAACAGGGTCGCTGCGATGGCGAGTTGGAGCGTGGCGGCGCCGTAGGGAGTGCCGACCGCCTTGTTCAGTTGGAGATTGACCGACGCCTGCACGGCGAGGAGTCCGCCCACCACGAAGGCGGACGCGAGGAAGACAGCGTTCATCCCTCGAAGGATACGTGTAAGTGGACAGTCCGTCCACTTAGTGCTCGTTTCGGGTCTCGACATCGGCGACTCGCACGGGCGGTTACCGGAGACTTCAGACCGGCAGGATGGAAGCGACGTCCGCCACGACATCGCCTGGTCCCCTGCCCTCCGGTCGTAGGGCCGGTGCGTGTCGATACGCTCGATTCCGTGGTGGGGGCTCGAGTCAAACCGGACGCCGTTGTCGCGGTGTTGCGGCGAGAGGATCGCGTCCTCGTGATCCGACGTGGTCCGGAGGCGTCGATGCCCGGATACTGGGCGCTGCTCAGCGGTCGGATCGAACCCGGCGAGAGCCAGGAGGACGCACTCGTCCGTGAGGTGGACGAAGAGATCGGGCTACGAGTCGTCCCAGTCGCGAAGGTGTGGGAATGTGACACCGACGATGGACAGTACGTCCTGCACTGGTGGACCGCCGAGATCGCCTCGTCGGACGAGATGAGTCTGGATGCCGGCGAGGTCGGGGAAGCCCGCTGGGTCACCGCGAACGAGTACTTCCGGCTGGAACCGACGTTTGACGGTGACCACGCATTCTTCGCCCACGTCCTCCCGCGCCTCTGAGACCGAACCATCCCGGGCGTGGTGCTGGGGGGTGATCGCGTGGCATGAGAGTCCGTGTTGGAGGAGGGCGCCCCTCATGCGGAGCCCCGGTGGCGGAGGGCGCCCCTCACGCAGGATTGGCGTCGAGTTTGCCGCGGACGAAGCTGCACGTGCCGTAGGGAACCGAAGGCGTACGTAGATCTGCGTACGAACGGATCCGCGTCCGAACGGACGGCGAGCCCGGCTGCTCCGCGGACGATGGTCACATGGAACCAGACACCAGCGCCCGGGAAGGCCGACGCATTCGCCAAGCGACGGCGGCGACGACGGCGACGCCGACCGGCCACCGGGCGCGTCCACGCCGGCTGGGCGCACGTACGCGCAAGGCATTCCTGCTGATCCACATCGCCTCCGCCGGCGCGTGGATCGGCATCGACGTGGTGATGGCCGTGCTGGTGTTCACCGGGTTCCTGACCGACGACAGGGACACCGCGGCCATCGCGTTCCAGGCACTCGAACTGACCACCGTGTGGCCACTCCTGACCACGGGCCTGATCTGCCTGGTGAGCGGCGTCGTCCTCGGCCTCGGTACGAAGTACGGCCTCGTGACGTACTGGTGGGTGGCGATCAAGCTGGTGCTGAACATCGTCCTGACCGCACTGGTCCTGCTGTCGCTACGCGGCGGCGTCGCCGATGTGGCGGAGTACGGCCGGCAGCTCGCCGAGGGCAGCGGAGCCGGCAGTCCGGCAACGGACATGCTCTACCCGCCGATCGTGTCGCCGACCGCGTTGATGGTCGCCCTGCTGCTCGCTGTCTACAAGCCGTGGGGTCTGATCCGGAAACGTCGGGCGTGATCGGTGGGGTCCGAGCGCAGGGCACGCACGTCGCGCAAGGTCGACGCCGTGAGGAAGCTGCCGCGCACGGGGGCAGGGCACGCGCCGAAATACGAGCTCACCTGTCGGGCAGGTTGAGTCGCTTCAGGCGTTCGTACGCCCCGCTGATGTGCTTGTCGATGCCGTCCTGGGCAGCCTGCGGATCGCCCAGCGCGAGCGCGTCGCGCAGTTCCAGGTGCTCGATGTAACCGACCTCGTGGAAGTCCGGGAAGCTGGCGTTGCGGGCGCGGAGGAACACCGTGACCTGACCGCGGATGGAGGCCCAGACCCGCCGCACCCGGCTGTGGTCGCAGTAGGCGTAGATGATGTCGTGGAACTGCAGGTCGAGCAGGACCGCGTCCTCGGGATCGATCGTCGTGTCCACGCCCTTCATCTGCTCGAGGACGGCATCCATCTCCCCGAACCCCTTACCCTGCATCCGGGTGCATGCCCGGCTGGCGGCGAGCCGTTCGATGGCGCCGCGGAGGGTGTGAACCTCCTCGACGTCCGCCCTGGTCAGGGTGCTGACGAACGCTCCCCGGTGACGACGCAGCTCGACGTGCCCCTCTACTTCGAGGCGCGCGAGGGCCTGCCGGATCGGGCCGCGGCTCACCTTCAGTGCGTCGGCCAGCACGGACTCCTTGAGGTGCTGGCCGGGCTGGAACGTCCCCGCGGTGATCATCTCGCGGAGCACGTCGGTGGCGAGATCGCCAAGAGCGGGCTGCGACGGCAGTGGCGAGTCGATGCTCTCGGGGATCACAGGGGCCCCTCCTCGAGACACACGTTCCGACCTCCAACAGAACGACTCTAGTGGAGCCGTCTGAGTTGTACATTGTAAACGATTTTCGATTGACAGTTTCCAGGCTACCGCGAGACACTCATGGCCCAGCAGCGCCGTCGGGGGTCGACCGGGGTCATCTCCCCTCGTCTGCGGGAGGTTGTCGCCGCGACGAGGAAGTGCCTCCCTACAAGAAGCAGAGGCAGATCCAGAGCCATGAGCACTGATACGTCCGCCGTACACGTCAGCCGACGAAGGCTCGGGCCGTTCCCGCCCGCGGCTCCCAGCAATCCCGATGCGCCGCACGTGGCGCGGGCGAGCGTCGACGTGGATGCCGCCGCGGGGCTTGGACCTCTCACGCGGGTCTGGGAGAGCTTCGGCTACGACGAGATCAACTGGACCTACACCCCGACCGGCAAGCGCCTGCTCCAGAAGTTCGCCGACTTCTCCGGCGCCAGCTACCACGTCCGGCCGCACTACGTCTTCTGCTCCGGAAGCGGCTTCGGCATCCCGCACTGGGGCAACGGCAACGTCTACCACGAGGACGCCGACGGCAACCCGTACTACGACTTCACCATCGTCGACCAGGCCTACGACGCGATCGTCGGCGCCGGTCACCACGTGATCGTCGAGCTCGCCTTCACCCCGCGCGACCTGGTGCCGCCGGAGGCGGAGGAGCTGAAGGTCGTGCCCAGCCCGACCGTCTACACCTCCTACGAGGCCGGCACCTGGGGGTACCCGCCCAAGGACTACGACAAGTGGGGCGGCCTGATCGCGGCGCACGCGCAGCACTGCCTCGAGCGCTACGGCGAGGAAGAGGTCACCGCCTGGTTGTGGGAGCTGTGGAACGAGCCCGACATCAACTACTGGCGGGGCACCCTGGAACAGTTCAACGAGCTGTACACCGTCACCGCGCGGGCCGTTCGCAGCGTGATCCCGAACGCCAAGGTCGGCGGCCCGACGGTCACCAGCGGCGGCCTGGAGTTCCTCAAGGGATTCCTGGACTACACCTCGAGTCGGAACGAGCCCCTGGACTTCATCTCCTACCACACCAAGGGCTGCCACTTCCCGACCCGGGACTACCGCCCGGCAAGCAGCCCGCCCGCCGAGCAGCTGAGCCCTTCGTCGACGAAGATGCTGTACGACCTCCGGGAGTTCAACCGCGCGATCGCCGAGTACGAGCAGTATCGGGATCTCCCTGCGATCGTGGACGAGTTCGATGCCGCGGTGCCGGCCCACTTCGGTCGCTACGACAACCGCAACTACGAGTTCCAGAACACCGAGTACTACCCCGTGTTCCAGGTCAAGGTGATGAAGAAGATCCTCGACCTGAACGTGAACGAGATCGTCCAGGTCGAGCGGGCGACCTCATGGAGCTTCTACTTCGAAGGCGAGCGGTTCTTCGAGGGCACCCGGTCGTTCCAGACCGCGGGCGGGATCGAGAAGCCGCTGCTGAACGCGTACCGGATGCTGTCACTGCTGGGCGACGAGCGAATCCGCGCGACCTCCGACGTGGCCTGGAACATCGGTGAGCTGGAGAACACCGACGGCAGCAGCATGCCCGAAGAGGTCGACGTCCTGGCCTCCCGTGCCGACAACGGCGCACTGGCGGTCCTGGTGTGGCGACACACCGACGACCAGTACCAGACCAGCGAACAGGAAACGACGGCCAGTCTCACGGTACGCAACCTGCCGGGCCGGAGCTTCCGAGTGCTCCACTACCGGATCGACGCCGACCACAGCAATTCCCACACGGCGTGGAAGGCGGTTGGCTCGCCGCAGGATCCGACCGACGAGGAACTCGCCGGGATCAAGGCACGACAGGGGCTCGAGGAGTTCGAGCCCGCTCGCACGGTCGAGGCCGAATCCGGGAGCCTCTCGTTCGAGGTGTCCCTGCCACTCCCGGCCGCGTCGCTGCTGGTTTTGGAGCCCACCGACTGATCGCTCCGGCACCGACCAGTGAGCGCGGAGGAATCGAAGGAGCACGAGATGAGCCACGCCGCCGCCGTCGCGTTGAACAACGGCGTGCAGGTTCCCCAGATCGGCTTCGGGGTCTTCCAGGTCCCACCGGACGCGACCCAACGTGCGGTCGAACGCGCCCTGGAAGCTGGATACCGGCACATCGACACGGCGGCCGCGTACAACAACGAGGTCGGCGTCGGAGCCGCCGTCCGGGCGAGCGGCATTCCCAGGGAAGAACTCTTCCTCACCACGAAGCTGCGCAACGGTGAGCACGGCTACGAGTCGACCCTGAAGGCGTACGACGACAGCCTCGCCCGCCTCGACGTCAGCTGGGCCGATCTGTATCTCATCCACTGGCCCCACCCGACGGCAGACCAGTTCGTCGACAGTTGGCGCGCGCTGGAACGGATCTACCAGGAGGGCCGGGTCCGGGCCATCGGGGTGTCGAACTTCCTGCCCGAGCACCTGGAGCGGTTGCGGAACGAGACCGAGATCGTGCCGGCCGTCAACCAGATCGAACTGCACCCCACGTACCAGCAGAGCGAACTGACGCAACTGTGTCGTCAGCGGTCCATCGCGGTGGAGGCCTACTCTCCGTTGGGCCAGGGACATGACATCGGTGTGCCTGTCATCGCGACGATCGCGGATGAGCACGGCGTGACACCGGCCCAGATCGTGCTGCGTTGGCACCTCCAGCAGGGCCACATCGTGATTCCCAAGTCGGTAACGCCGGATCGGATCCGCTCCAACCTCGATGTCGCGGGGTTCAGTCTCACGCCTGAGGAGATGGCCTCGATCACGGCCTTGGAGTGCGGTCATCGGACGGGGAACGATCCGCGCACCTTCTCCCTCAGCCAGATCCGGTAGCGAACAGCGATGGGAGCCGGCGGGCCAATGACGACCAGATCTGCACAGCTCACCCGGCGCGAGTCGAGGAAGGCACGGCGCGCCTCGACGCTGGACGAGCGGATGGTGGCCCCCGACCGCACCTGGAAGCGGACGACCTGGATCTGGATCTTCCTGCTTCCCACTGTGGTGCTCTACGGCCTCTACACGATCTACCCGATCATCGCCAGCTACTGGTACTCGCTGGTGGAGTGGAACGGATTCGATGCGGACCAGCGGTTCGTCGGACTCCAGAACTACCGCGCGGTGTTCGACGATCCGTTCTTCTGGAACTCGTTCAAGATCACGCTGCTGTTCATGTTGTTGGTGGTCCCGGCCCGGGTGTTGCTCAGCCTGTTCCTGGCCATCGTGCTGAACTCGCCCAAGCTCCCGCTGGTCGGCCTGCTGCGTTCGGCGTTCTTCATTCCGGTGGTCACCACCACGGCGATCATCGGCGTGGTGATGCGCTTCGTCCTCGACCCCGCCAGTGGGCCGATCAACAGTGCCCTTCTCGCGCTCGGCGTGGAGGGAGTCGACTTCCTCGGCAACCAGAACATGGCGCTTCCGACCGCCGCCGCGCTCTATGTCTGGAAGTTCTTCGGCGTCACGATGATCTACTGGCTGGCGGCTCTGCAGACGATCCCCCAGGAGATCTACGAGGCAGCCAGGATCGACGGCGCTAATACGCGGCAACTCTTCTTCCATATCACGCTGCCGCTGCTGAAACCGTTCCTCATCATCATCACGGTGCTCACCGTCGAGGAGACCTTCCACAACTTCGACCTGATGTACACGCTGACCGCTGGCGGGCCCTACTTCCACACCGAGATCATCGAGATCTACATCTACCGTTGGGCCTTCGCCGCTTCCATCCCGCAGCTGGGACACGCATCGGCGGCAGCAGTGCTCTTCGGACTGCTCGTCGCCATCGTCGGAGCCATCCAGCTCTGGGGTGTCTTCGCCGCCCGCCGGATGAGGAGATCGAACCCATGACCACTCAACCGGCCACGGACCCCAGCGCGCGCACTCGGCGACGGCAGCGGATCCTGCGCCGCGTGCCCTGGTGGATCGGTGCGGTGTTCCTCGTGGGTACGGCGGCGCTGTGGGTGTTCCCGTTCGTCTGGATGGTGTCGGCGTCACTCAAGGACAACATGGAGATGTTCGCCGGAGGGCTCAACCTCTTTCCGAGCGACTTCGTCTGGAGCAACTACGTCCGCGCCTGGAACGACGCACACTTCGGCCGCTATCTGATCAACACGGTCATCGTCACCCTGGCCACCGTCGTGATCGTCACGGTCAGATGTGCGACCTGCGGATACGTACTGGCCCGTTATCGGTTCAGGGGTTCCAAGATCTTCCTGGGCGTCCTGATCGCGACCCTGTTCGTGCCCACCGGCTACACGATCATCCCGGTCGTCAAGATCTCCATGCAGCTGGGCCTGCTCGACTCGCTGACCGGGATGATCGTCGCCCTGAGCGGTGCGGCGTACGTGTCGGCGATCCTGCTCTACTGGGGATACTTCAGACGGATTCCACGAGAACTGGAAGAAGCTGCGGTCGTCGACGGCGCGGGGTTCGTACGGACGTTCTTCTCGGTCATGCTTCCGCTCGCCATGCCGGTCACCGCGACCGTCGCCGTGCTGACCTTCATCACGACCTGGAACTCGTTCTTCCTACCGCTGGTGTTCTCGTTCAGCCGGCCGAACATCCGGACCGTCAGCGTGGGCATGCAGGCATTCGTCGGGGAGACCGCAACGGACTGGACCGGGATGGCCGCGGCCGGCGTCATCTCGATCGTGCCCGTCGTCGCGGTCTTCATCTTCCTGCAGCGCTACTTCGTGGAGGGCATTTCGGGGGCGGTGAAGTCCTAACTCTCCCTACGCATACGGCTGTGCCCACACGTTTGGGTCAACACAAAGGAGTGGAGTCGATCATGACTGGACTGACACGCCGCGGCTTCCTGGGCGCGGCCTCGGCACTGGCCGCGAGTGGGATCGCGGCCGGATGCAACAATCCGGACAGCACGAGCGGCCCGGGCGGATCGTCGGGTGGCAAGAAGGAGTCCGGAGCCTTGGAGTGGTGGGACCACTTCAGCTCGTACCAGCAGCTGCACGACGACTGGGCGGCGAAGCAGTCGTCCGCTTTGGGCACGACCGTCACGCACACCTACTACGACGCGTCCAAGGCACAGCAGGCGTTCCAGCTGGCCCAACAGGCGAACAAGATGCCGGATGTCTATTCCAACATCATCGGTCTGCCGTTGGCCGCTCTCGTGAGCGGCAACTGGGTACACGAACTGAGCCTGTCCGAGGAAACGCTGGCGAAGATCCCGGACAACATCCTGACCGAGGGGATCACCACCCTCGAGGAGAAGCTGTACGGGTTCCCGCTGTTCAGCTTCCGGCAGAGTACGGCCTTGGTCTGGATGAACAAGGATCACATCACCAAGGCGGGACTCGACCCGGCCGCTCCTGCGACCGACTACGCGGGGTTCAAAGACGCCCTAGGCAAGCTGAAATCGGCCGGGATCAATCCGATGGCGTTGGCGATGGGAGACGACGGTGGACGCTTCCGGGACCAGGTCGACGACATGGCGCAGGTGGCCGGCTTCCCCGGCTATCAGGGGCTGAGGTTCGACACCGGTGAGTACGCCTACCACGATGACACCTATGTCACCGTGATCGAGTTCTTCAAGGAGCTCTACGACTCCAAGCTCATGTTGCCGGGAACCAACAACCTCGGCGTGGTCGACGCGCGGACACGGTTCGCGTCCGGAGCGGTCGGGATCTTCATCGACGGCATCTGGTGCGCCGGCGGATCCAAGGCGCTCGTCCCGGAGTTCGTGGACAAGATCGCGGCGGGTCAGATCCTCGCGCCCACGTCTGGAACCAACGTCTGGACGTACCGGGGCCGACCGGGCGCCACCTGGTTCGTCTCGGCAAAGAGCGGCGACCCGGAAGCAGCGTCCAAGTTCATCGAATCGTTCATGACAGAGGAGTATCAGCAGGGCATGATCGCGGCGATGGACCAGCCCCCGCTCAACCTGGACCTGGTCGCCAGCTCCGACGCGATCGACGCGTACAAGGAGAGGGTGGCGTTCTGCAAGGACAACGTCTTCCTGATGCCGCAGGCGATCGTGAAGAATCCCGAGATTGCCGCGGTCGACGCCGAACGCAAGCCGATCACCCCGCATCTGGGCGCCATCCTCCAGGGTTACCTCGGTGGATCGATCAAGGACCTGCGTAGTGAGCTGAAGAAGCTGAGCGACGCCTTCGAGGCCGACCGCGAACAGGCGATGGAGAAGGCCAAGGCGTCCGGTGCGAATGTGTCCGAGGACGACTACGTCTTCAGCGACTGGAAGCCCGGCGCCGACTACGAATCGACCGACGGCTGAGGCACCCGGATGGGCGAGCCGGCGACAACGATGATCGCACCATGATGACCGACGGAAAAGTGATCGACGGAAGGAGGCGTTGACGTGGCGGCCGAGCAGGTAGGGCGAAGCGTCGTCGTGACGGGTGCGGCCTCGCCGCGAGGAATCGGGCGAGCCACGGCAACCCTCCTGGCCCGCAGAGGTTGGGGCGTCGGGATCCTGGACATCGACGAGGCACGCGGGAGGGAACTGGCCGCCGAGCTGGCCGAGTCCTACCACGTGCCCAGCCGCAGTGTCACAGCCGACGTGTCGGACGAGGAGCAGGTGCGAGCGGCGATCGACGCCCTGGAGGCGAGCCTGCCACCGATCGGCGGGCTCGCCAACCTGGCCGGCGTCAGCTCTCCCGTGGGCTATCTGGAACTGACCTCGGCGGAGTGGCACCGGGTGATCAACATCAACCTCAACGGTGTGCACTACGTGACCCGCCGGGTGGCCGAGACCATGGCAAAGAACCGCTTCGGCAGAATCGTCAGCGTGTCATCGGTCTCCGCGCAGCGTGGTGGCGGAACCTACAGCAAGACGCCCTACACCGTTGCCAAGGCGGGCCTGATCGGCCTCACCCGCTCGTTGGCCCGCGAGCTCGGTTCGTACGGCATCACCGTCAACGCCGTGGCTCCCGGCCCGATCGACACCGACATCATGGGTGGCCCGCTCACGCCCGAGCGGAAGGCAGATCTGGCGAAGGACCTCGTCGTCAACCGCGTCGGCGTACCGCAGGACGTTGCCGCCGCGATCGCGTTCCTGCTCTCAGATGAGGCCGGATACATCTCCGGACAGACGCTGAACGTCGACGGCGGCCTCTACATGCACTGACTCCGACCGGCGAAGGGCTCGCGACTTGGCCGAGTCGACCCGGGTTGTCGGTACGAAGGACTAGGTTCGTCTCCATCATCGAGAGAACGGACGGGTCATGACCACCGAATCGACCAGCGTCACGGAGCCGGCGCTGAGCCAGGAGCGTTCCGACCTGCTGGCAAAGCTCGCCACCCACCGGCACTTCCTCCGCTACACCGTCCGCGACCTCACCGACGATCAGGCCAGGCTGCAACCGACGGCCAGCGAGCTCAGCCTCGGCGGCCTGATCAAACACGTCGCCGACACGGAGGAGAACTGGATGCGGTTCGCCGTCGGCGGCGCGGACGCGATGGAGGACGGCTCAGCGGACTGGGCAAACAGGTTCCGCATGGTCGAGGGAGAGACGCTGGCCGGCCTTCTGGACCGGTACGCCGAGGTCGCCCGCAGGACCGACGAACTCGTGGTGTCGCTACCCGACCTCGACCAGTCACACCCGCTGCCGGTGGCACCGTGGTTCGAACCGGGGGCCACGTGGTCGGTGCGGCTGGTGCTGATCCACATCATCGCCGAGACCGCGCAGCACGCCGGCCATGCCGACATCCTCCGCGAATCGATCGACGGCTCCAGGACCATGGGCTGAGCCGCCGCTGACCCTCCTGGGCCCGCGGAGGCCCAGGGGAGAGGCTCGCAGGGCGGAGTGGACGTACTCCGTCAGTCCACCGATCGGCGCAGGAAGCGGGGCGTGTCGCAGTCGATTCCCTTCGCCCGGGCGAGGGCGACGCCGTAGCGGTGGACCCGCACCAGCTCGGCCATCGGATCCCGTTCGGAGTCGACGATGTGGGCACCGGTGCGTTCGATGGAGGTACGCACCGGCGCGGCGAGCGGGCCGAGCGACCAGACCAGTGTGCCGGGGGACGCGACGCTGACCGGTCCGTGTTCGTACTCCGCGTCGAGATAGCTCTCGGTCATCGCGCACGTCATCTCGCGCAGCTTCAGTGCGGCCTCGGCGGCGAGCCACGATGCCCAGCCGCTGCCGAGGAAGACGAGATGGTCGTAGGCACCGACCTCGGGAAGCGGAGCCCGCAGGGCGTCCTCGGCCTCGGCGGCCAGCGTGCCGAGATCGGTGCCGAGAAACCCACGCAGCCACGCGAGCCCGGTCGTCGCGAAGCGGGTCTGGACGACGGACTTCTCGTCGGCGAACGACAGTCCGACCACCTCGTCGGCGGCCTCCGCGACCGGAGACGTGGGCGTGCCGGTGAGGGCGATCCGCCTGGTCCCGGGTGGGGTCGCCGTCATCGCCTCAACGAGGTCGCGGGTGGTGCCGGAGCGCGAGATCGCCAGCAGGACGTCGTACGTACGACCGGGTGGTACGCGCGAGGCGACGAAGGCGTCGGCCTCGCCGAGCCCCGCCCGCTCGCGCAACTCGGCGTACGCCCCACCCATGTAGTAGGACGTGCCGCACCCCACGACGGCGAGCCGACCCTGCGCCGCGGACACGGTTCCCGCGATCGTCGGGACCATAGCCGCGGCCGTCTTCCAGGCGGCGGGCTGGTCTTCCAGCTCGGCCTGCGTCAGTGTGCCGAGGCCATCGGTCGCAGCGCCATGGGTGGCAGGGCCATGGGTGGCAGGGCCATGGGTGGCAGGGCCGTGGCCAGCGGT
The DNA here is from genome assembly GCF_040195635.1 of Actinopolymorpha sp. B11F2. Classification (NCBI taxonomy): domain Bacteria; kingdom Bacillati; phylum Actinomycetota; class Actinomycetes; order Propionibacteriales; family Actinopolymorphaceae; genus Actinopolymorpha; species Actinopolymorpha sp. B11F2. Next base: position 147,232 of record NZ_JBEFTX010000002.1, read on the forward strand.
GTCGGTCACAGGGCCACTTCTGTCGTCGGCCGGGCGAGCGCTTCGGCGAGCTCGCGTTCATCAGGTTGGGCGGCGGTGCCGCCGCTCGCGCGTGCCGACAGCGACCCGCACGCGGCGCCGGCTGCCAGGCACTCCGGCAGGGAGCGTCCGGACAACGCGCCGTGGATGAATCCGGCGTCGAACGAATCGCCGGCGCCCGTCGTGTCCACGACCCCGACTCCGAGGGCCGGGACCGACCAGGTGTCATCGGCCCGCCCCGCCCGGACGGTTAGAGCGCCCTGCGCGCCGCGTTTGACGACGACCGTGGAGTCCGGACGCATCTGCCGGCCGAGCGCGACGGCCGCATGCGCGGCGGCCAGGCCGCCGGTGAGTGCCGCGGCCTCCTGCTCGTTCACGAAGATGATGTCGGCGTGGGGGAGCAGTGGCAGCAGATCGCTCCAGCGACCCGTCGGATCCCAGTTGGGATCGAACGACGTCGACAGTCCTGCGGCGCGCGCGTCGTCGAAGAGCCGGGGCAGGCCGGGTCGGAGATCGCGCTGGAGGAAGACACTGCCGACATGCAGGTGCCGCGCGCCCCGGAGCAGCGCGTCGGGCACGTGGTCGCGGCGGGTCGCGCCGATGCTGCCCGGGAAGGTCAGCAGGGCACGATCATGGCCAGGGTTGAGGATCACGGTCACCCCGGTGGGAATCGACGGGTCGACGACGACCGCCGAGGTGTCAACCTGCCGTTGCCGGAGTGCGTCGCGGACCGCCGTACCGAAGAGGTCGTCGCCGACCACGCCGACCATCGCGGTGGTGTGCCCGAGCCGTCGCACGCCGCACGCGAAGATCGCCGACGACGAACCAAGGGTGACGCGGCAGTCGTCGACGAGCTGCTCGTGCTGGCCGAAGGTGGGGACCGCCCCGGCGCCGGAGACGACGATGTCGACGTTGAGTTCGCCGACGACGAGCACCTCCGCCTTGACCGTCCCAGCTGCGCCGGCCGCGGCTGAGCCCGTCGGGGTAGGCCCTGTTGCGGTAGGCCCTGTTGCGGCTGGGCCGGTCACAGGGACGTCCCGGCGGCGGGGGCGAGCAGTGTGGCGCGGAACCGGTACCGGTCGCCGCGGTAGATGATGCCGCCGAGCTCGATCACCCGGCCGTCGGCGGCGAAGGTCACCTGCCTGGTGGAGAGCAGTGGCTGGCCGGGTTCGAGGTCGAGGAGACGGGCCTGTTCGGCGTCGGCGGGCAGTGCCTCGACGCTGTAGTCGGCCCGCTGGGGAGCGATGCCCGCGTCGGTGAGCACGGCGTAGAGCGATCCGCGGGAGTAGTCGTGCGCGCCGAGGCCGGCGGCGATCGCCAGGGGCACCCGGCTGCGGTCGAGCGCGACGGGCAGGTCGTCGAGCATGCGCAGGCGGCGTAGGTCGAGGACGTCCGCCCCTGGCGCCACCCCCAACTGCTGGGCCTCGTCGAGGTCGGCGGGGCGCACTTCCTGGGACAGCACCTTGGACGACGGCGTCAACCGCTGCGCCCGCGCCATGGCGGAGAAGCTCATCAACACGTTGGCGGGTTCACCCACCGGCTCGACCGCGACGTACCAGCCGCGGCCGTGGGACGGCGCCAGCAGGCCGTCGTCGGCGAGTTGCACGAGCGCGCGGCGAAGCGTCACCCGGCTCACGTTGAGGCGCGTACACAGGTCGCGCTCGCTCGGCAGCCGGGTCCCGCGTGGATAGATGCCCGCCGCGACGTCGCCGGCAAGCTGTTGGCGCACACGTTCGTGCAACGGGACCAACGCCTCGACCATGACCGCACCCTACAGCACCACCGAATACCAGTAGCAGGCTGAAGAGTGGACCACTTCTACCGAGAGGTCTCTTGTGGTATTGTCCAGCCGCGCTGGACGGATCGACTGTCGCCTCTCCACCCGACGAGCGCAGCCGACAGGCGAAGGACCGAGGAGCCCCTCGAATGACCAAGGTCGACGTGGACAGGTACCTCCGAGACGGTTATCTCCTCAGCCGCTCGGTGCTGGACTCGGCACGGGTGGAGGTCCTGCGGGAGGAAGCCCACCGGCTCCTCGACCTCTGCACGCGAGAGTCGACGCAGTACGCCGCGCGGATCGAGTGGGAGGTCGACCACCTCGCCGAGACCGACCAGACCGGCATGCAGGGCGTGATCCGCAAGCTCGAGCCGGTGTCCGACCTCAGCCCGATGTTCGCCGACCTGGCCCGCGACCCGCGCATCACGACGTCGGCGGCGCGGATCTTCGGCGAGCCGGTCGAGCTGTTCGAGGACAAGCTCAACCTCAAGCTCCCGGGCGGTTCTCCCTATCCGTGGCACCAGGACTGGAGCTGCTGCTGGCGCGCGCACACCGACGAGCTCGTCACCTGCTTCGTCTATCTCGACGACGCGGACGAGACCAACGGGTGCCTGCAGGTGGTGCCCGGCAGCCATCGTGGAAAGCCGACGCATCCGTTCAAGGCCGGCGGGTCCTTCGAGGTCGATCCCGGTGTCGTCCCGCAGGACCAGATCCGGCCGGTGCCGCTCCGGGCCGGCGACATGATCGCGTTCGATCCCTATCTCCTGCATTACTCCGACCTCAACCGGAGCCGGGAGCCGAGGATGGCCATCATCTACACCTTCAACCCGGCCCGGCTCGACCAGATCAACGAGCAGCGGTTCCCACCGTTGCCATCCACCGGACGCAGGTGACGCCTCCGCACCACCGGTCCGCATCTTTGCCCACTGGTGCCGACTGGAGCACGCTCACCGGGATCAAGTGAGGGGTTGTTATGACACAGGTCAAGGTGGTGCTCATCGGGGCGGGCAGCACGATGTTCACCCCGGGGTTGCTGGCCGATCTGGCGGCGTCGCGGGTCTTCGACGGCGCGGCGGTGCATCTCGTCGACCTCAACGAGGACGCCGCCGTGACGATGGCACAGCTGGGTCGGCGGATCGCCCACGAACGCGGGTCCGGCATGACCGTCGAGGCTCATGTCGACCGCCGGGAAGCCCTTCCCGGCGCGACGCTGGTCGCGACGACGATCGCGGTGGGAGGCGCCGGCGGGTGGCGCGCCGATCTCGACGTACCCCTGAAACATGGCGTACGCCAGACCGTCGGTGACTCGGTCGGGCCGGGTGGTGTGCTGCGGGCGCTGCGGCAGGTTCCCGAACTGGTCGCGATCGGTCGGGACGTCGCCGAGCTCGCGCACGACGCGTGGCTCGTCAACTACGCCAACCCGTTGACCGCCAACGTCCGCGCCATCAGTGGCTGGGCGCACGAGCGGGTCATCGGTCTGTGTCACGGCACGATGCACACGCGGTCGATGCTCAGCTCGGTGCTGGGTGTGCCGAGAAAGGAGCTGACCACGGTGTTCGCGGGCGTCAATCACCTGTGCTGGTTGCTCCAGCTACGCCACCGCGGCGTCGACGTCTATCCGAAACTGCGTTCACTGGTAGCCGAGGCGACGGTACCGGGCAACCACTCGAACAGCCCGCTGAGCGAGCCGGTCTCCGCTGACCTGATGGACCTCTTCGGGCTCTATCCCGCACCCGGGGACCGGCATGTGGCGGAGTTCTTCGCGTGGTATCTCGGCGGTGCGCCGGACGGGGCGGATCTCCCGTGGGGACTGCAACCCGGCCTTGACGCGACCCACCACTACATCGACGCGAAGTCGGACCTGTGGGACAAGCTGCACGCGCAGGTCTCCGGCTCCGAATCGCTCGACGCCGCGCCGGAGGGCCAGGAGGCCGAACGTCTGGTGGCGATCGCCGAGGCCCTGCTCACCGGCACCGAGCTCGTCGAGCTCGCGGTCAACGTCCCCAACCGCGGCAAGGTCTCGAACCTCCCCGACGAGGCGGTCGTCGAGGTACCCGCCGTGATCGGCGGAGCGGGCGTCACCGGCCTCGCGGTGGGAGACCTTCCCCCCGCGCTCGCCGCCGTCCTGTCGGCCCGCGCCCTGCAGCAGGAGTTGACGGTGCAGGCGGCGATGAGCGGCTCACGCCACCTAGCCCTCCAGGCGCTGGCGACCGATCCGCTCGTCCCCAGCTCTCAGGTCGCGCGGTCGATCCTCGACGACGCCGTTGTCGCCCACGCGCCCCTGCTCGACGCGTACGGCCTGACTCGGACCGCCTGACTCGGACCGCCTGACTCGGACCGCCTGACTCGGACCGCCTGACTCGGACCGCCTGACTCGGACCGCCTGACTCGGACCGCCTGACTCGCACCGGGTTCCGGACCTTCGCCAAGATCCTGACCATCGAACCGTGTCGCTGGTCAGCAAAGCGGCCCATTCCCATGCGGGCGTTGCGTCCCCTACCTGCGAGGTTCCACTACCTGCGGGGCGTGCCGGTTCCGCGCTTCCACAGCGGAGCGATCTGCGCCTCGGTCGCGCTCTGCTGGGTGGCCGCGCTCAATGCCTCGATCGGCCCAGCCCAGTGCAGGCCGTACTGGTCGAAACGGTTGCGGTCCTTCTCGTACGCCGTCTCCGCCTGCCGGTCGAGGTAGTCCTGGTAGGGCCGGCCGCGTAGCTCGGCGTTGAGCTCGCCGAGGTTGCGGACGTACACGCCCTTGAACGTCGGTCCGTCGGCACCACAACCGTTCGCCTCGCACGGCTCGGTGAGAACTCCGGCGGGGTGGAGATAGTCGCTGTGGGTGGACGCGTCGGCGAGAGCCTTCGCCTGGGTGAGGTACGAACGGTCACCCGTCGCCCAGGACAGCTCTGTCAAGGCACCAAGGATGATGCCCTGGTTGTAGGTCCAGGTGACGTCACCGTTGTTCTGGCAGGTGGCGCCGTCGAGGCCGTCGTTGATGAGGTTCTCCTCGTTGATCATCCCGCTGGCCTCGAACCACTCCCAGTTCTCCAGCGCCTGACCGAGGTACTCCGTATCGCCGGGGATCCGGTTGTGCAGGCTGGCCGCGACCTTGATGAAGAGCTCGTTGGTGACCGCGTTCTTGTAACGCTGGTTGATGTTCCACACCACACCGCCGCCGCAGATCTCGTCCCGACTCGCCCACATGAAGTCGGCGTCGAACTTCGCCGTCTCGAGATAGCGCGGATCGCCGGTCAGGTCGTACGCACGAATCCACGCCAACGCCCACCATCCGGTGTCGTCGATGTAGTCGTTGGTGAAGTTGCCGCCCTGGGCGTCGATGTTCTTCTCGTAGGTGTTGGCGATGATCCAGTCGTAGCTCCGGTCGCCGGTGGCCAGTTGGTAGTCGAGCACGGCGGTGAGGGCGTTGGCGGAGTTCCACCAGCCGGTCGTCTTCCACAGGCCGGTGTCGGCGTTGTAGAGCTTGACGAGTGCGGCGATCGCGCGCTTGCTCGGAGTGCCCTTGGTGCTGGGCTTCTCGACGCCGATCCACGCCGTGCAGACGATGTCGTCCCGGTTGCCGGCCTTGCCGCACGCGCGCAGCACCCCCTTGGTGCCATCGGCGGCGTTGATGTCGTACGCCTCAGTGGACGTTCCGCGTGTCCCGTCAGGGATCGTGGTGTAGCCAAGCCGCTCGTCGGCGATCGTCTCGCCGCCGTCGTATGACCGGTCCAGCCACACCTCGTCGGTGGGATCGCCGTTGTTGATGGTGGCCCAGCCCAGCGCGTCCCGGTCGGAGATGTGCAGCTCGATCGAACGCCCGAAGATGGTGTTTCCGTCGGCCAGCCGGTCCTCGGTGGGTGCTGCGGCCGCGGCGCCCGCGGTCGATGTGCCGGCGGTCGATGTGCCGGCGGTCGATGTGCCGGCGGTCGATGTGCCGGCGGTCGATGTGCCGGCGGTCGATGTGCCGGTCATCATGCCCACCCCCAGGGCGAACGCGCCGGCCGCTGTCAGCAGCCGTACCCGGGAGCGGGTTCGCATCGTCGTTGTCATGGAGCCTCCACCTGCGTCGCGTCCGCCAACGGGACTGACTGCCGAACGTTTCGGGCGGAGACAGCCAACAAGATCGGCTTGATGCGTGGGAACGAATCCACCCAGGATGACCGTGGCCGGCCAGCGTCGGCCTACTGCTGCCACATCCACGTGTCGGCGGTGAACGCGGACTTTCTGTCCGTGTGGACAGTGCCGCCGAACGCGACGAGGCGGTCGCCCACCCATGCGGCGGCGGGATCCTCGGCAGCGCCCCGAACCGGCTGCGGTAGACGGATCCACCGGCCGTCCTTCCCGGCTCCTGGGTCGAGGACGAATCCACGCACGATCGCGAGTTCCGGCCCACCGGTCGCCGGACCCTGCCACAGATCGTCGGAGGGTTCCGCCGGCAGGGCGGGCAGCGGGCGCCACTGCCTCGCCCGCGGGTCGAAGATGCCACCCTCGGGGTAGACACGGCCGTAGTTACCGGTCTGTCCGCCGTCGGCGCCACCGATGGACGGGTCGACGAGCAACCCGTCGGTGTGTGACCAGTACCAGCCGCCGATGATCTCCGAGTCGGGCAGCCGCCGCCATGTCTGCTTCGCGAGGTCGTACTCGGCGGCTTGCACGATGCTGGGCTTGTCCGCCCCAGGGTTCGTCACCAGTTCGTGCGCGAAGAGGATGAGCCGCTCGTCGCCCACTGCCACCATCACCCGATCGAACGACGGCGCCAACGGATCGCGCGGCAGGTCGCGCCACGTGCCGCCGTCGAGGATCCGATCGGGAACGAGACCCTGCTCGTGGCTGGTCTCGTATGCAAGGAGCTTTGCGCCGGAGGATGTCAGCGCCGCACCGATGGAGTTCGCCGGGGCGGCGGCTTCTCGCCACTGGTCGGTCGCGACGTCATAGCTCAGCAACCGGGCGGGCTTGTCGTAGCCATCGGGGCCGTGATTCTGGGCCAGGACATGCACCACGCCGTCGATGACAACGGCCTGCTCGCCGAGTAGTGGGCGCGGCGCCGGTGCAATCGTCCGCCAGGTACGCGTCGTGAGGTCGAGGGCCGCGCCGTCGCGGGTGATCCGTCCGGGAGCGCAGTCGGCACCCGGCGGGCAGGGGGCCGTGTCCTGGCCGCCGATGACGAGCACCTCCGTGCCGCTCGACACCATCACCGACGACGCGCGCGGGCTCAACGGAGCGTCCGGGAGCCGCTGCCAATGCGCGCCGGACGTCGTGGTCGTACCTGACCCGGCCGCGATCTGCGTGGCTGGCTCGTCGCCGCAACCGGCAGTTCCCGCGAGTACGACGAACAGTCCGGCGCTGGCTGCAATCCGACAGGAACGGTTACCGACCATGCTGCCTCCCGTGTGAGTGGTCTGCGGCACATGACGCCACGGGATGCGCCGTTGGTTGTCCACCGCCGACCGTGGGTCAGTCGACGGAGAAGCGTTCCCAGGCCGACTGCCGGCTGACGCCGAGCGCCTTGCCGATCTCCTCCCAGGACGAGCCGTCCTTGCGGGCGAGGTGGACGGCCTCGCGGAGGGTGCCGTCGAGAGACTTGATGCCCTCGGTGATGCCGGAGATCACCTTCAGTGGTTGAGCTCTCCAGTCACCGGTGATGCCGAGGGTCACCTTGACGTTGAACTTGTCGGCGCCATCGCCGTCGATGCGTTCCGTGTGCTCGAACATGCCTGTCAGGATGCCCTGACGAGATCCCATGTGTCAAGAGATCCTGACGAGGGGCCGCTCCACCACGCCGGCGCAACACGCCGTACGGATGAAATCCCTTTGCCCCCGGTTGGGCACGATCCGTAGCGTCTGGACTCTGCCCATGACTCCCTCCACCACTGCCCGTCGTACCGTCCTGCGCTGCCTCTGGCCAGGACGGCGTCAGGCGTGCGCTCTGGGCGCGGCCATCGTCCTCGCGACCGTGTTGCCGCTCCTGGCGCCCCAACTCACCAAGCGCTTCGTCGACGACGCGATCGCGGGCCACCCCGCGACCCAGCTCACCCTCCTCGCGGTGGGCTACCTCTGCCTCGCGGTTTCGGGCCAGGTCGCGCGGATGCTGACCGCCTGGCTCGCCAGCCGACTCGCGTGGGACGGCACGAACCGGCTGCGGGAGACCCTCGCCGAACACGCGCTCGGCCTCGACATGGCCTACCACGGTCAGCGCACGCCCGGGGAGATGATCGAGCGGGTCGACGGTGACGTGGTCGCGGTCGCCGAGTTCGTTGTCGCGTTCCTGTTGGACATGGTGGCGAGTCTGCTGCTCCTCGTCGGGGTCATCATCATGGTGTTCGCGGTCGACCTGCGGATCGGCGCCGTCCTGCTGGCGTACTGCGCGCTCATGGGTTTTCTCATGATCCGCGCCCAGCGGTGGGCGATCCCGTCCGCGACCAGGGTGCGGGAGAGGTTCGCCGCGCTGTTCGGCAACCTCGAGGAGCGTCTCGCCGGCGCGGAGGACATCCGAGCCAACGGCGCGGGCGAGCACGTCGTCAACCGTTTCCACCAGGCGAGCGCCGATGTCTACCGCGCCGACCTGCGGGCCGAACGGATCGGTGGCGGTCTCTTCGCCGGCACGACCGTCGGGTTCGCCGCCGGCACGGCACTGGTGCTCGGCCTGGCCGCCTGGACGCAACGTTCGGGCGCGTTGAGCGTCGGCACGGTGGTGCTGCTGTTGCAGTACACGCAGATGGTGCGAGCGCCGTTCGAGCGCATCATCGACCAGCTCCAGCAGTACCAGAAGGCGCTCGCCGCGATTGCCCGGATCGGTGGCCTGCTCGCCGAACCCCGCACCCTGCCCGAGCCGCCCGACCCGCGTCCCCTGCCGGCGAGCGGTCCGTTGAGCGTCGATCTCGACCACGTGAGTTTCGCGTACGCCGATGATGACGAACAGGTGCTGGCCGACGTCAACCTGGCGTTGGCACCCGGCGAGACGCTGGGCCTGGTGGGTCGCACGGGGAGCGGTAAGACGACGATCGCGCGGATGGTGCTCCGGCTTTACGACCCGACCGAGGGTGTCGTCCGCCTGGGTGGCGTCGACCTGCGCGAGACCGACCTCGCGTCGGTGCACCGGCGGGTGTGTGTCGTGACGCAGGACGTACAGCTCTTCGCGGCGAGCGTTCGGGACAACCTCACGCTGTTCCGCGGCGGTCACTCCGACGACGAGCTGCAGGCCGTCCTCACCGACGTGGGCCTGGGCCGGTGGCTCGCGACGCTGCCGGACGGGCTCGACACGGTGCTCGCCTCGCAGGCGGGTGGGGTGTCGGCGGGGGAGGCGCAGCTACTGGCCTTCGCCCGGGCGTTCCTCACCGACCCGGGACTCGTCGTGCTCGACGAGGCGTCCAGCCGGCTTGACCCGGCTACCGAACTGCACATCGAGGCGGCCGTCGACCAGCTGTTGACCAACCGGACCGGCGTCCTCATCGCACACCGGCTGTCGTCACTGTCACGCGTCGACCAGATCGCGGTGGTCGACGACGGTCGGGTGGTGGAGTACGGCCGGCGCGAGGATCTGGCCGCCGATCCCGACAGCCGGTTCGCCCAGCTGCTCGAGGCGGCGGGTGTCCGTCGGGTGCCCGCCGACGTGGGCAGCGTCGGCTCGCCGACCGGTCGGGTGGTCGATCAGGTGGGTCCAGGCAGCGGAAGGGAGGTACGCCGATGACCGCGCGACGCGACCAGGACGCGCAGGCTGCCCAGTCCTGGTGGGCCTCGATGCGGCCGGCGTTCCTGGTGATCGGCCGGATGATCGCCGTGGACCGGCGACGCTACGGGCTCGGCGCCGTCTTCTGGGCCCTGTTCATCGTCGTACCGCTGCTCACCGGTCTGGTGCTGAAAGGGCTCTTCGACCAGCTCAGCGGCCACCAGCCCGCCTCGCTCAACGCGTCGCTGTGGCTGTGCGCCGCGTTCGTGGCCGTCGAGGCGAGCCGGGGAGCGATCTTCTGGGCCGCCCTGAACGTCTGGCCGTACTGGTGGAACGCCGCCGAGACCACCCTGCGTACGAATGCGCTGCGGTCGATCCTCACCGCCCGTGGTCCGGCCGCCAGTCGGTTGCCGCACTCGTCGGGGGAGGCCGTGTCGCGGTTCCGTGACGACGTGCACGACGTTGTCGGGGTCACCGACAACCTCGTCGACCTGCTGGGCGCCGTCCTCTTCGGCATCGGGGCATTGACGATCATGGCGTCGATCGACCCGGTGATCACACTCGTGCTGGTCGTTCCGTTGACCGTCGTGGTGTTCCTGACCCGGGCCCTCAGCACCGTGATCAGGCGGATCCACGCTCGGGCGCGTGAGCTCGGCGCGATCGTCACCGCGTACATCGGTGAGACGTTCGGCGGCGTCCTGGCGATCAAGACCGCCGGCGCCGAGAAGGCGGTGCTGGAGCGCCTGCGTGCACACAACCGGCGCCGCCGGCAGGCCGCCGTCAAGGACCGGTTGGCGATGGATATGCTCGACACGGCGACCGGCGCCACCGTCGAACTGAGCATCGGCCTGGTGCTCCTCCTCTCCGCTCCGGCCATGCGGCGGGGCGACTTCACCGTCGGCGACTTCGCGCTGTTCACCAGCTACGTCGGCTGGCTGACGTGGCTGCCCCGCGTCATCGGCCGGATGCTCTACAAGGTGCCACAGGCAGCGGTGGGGACCGAGCGGCTGAGTCGGCTGATGGCGACGCACGAGGATCACGACCACCTGTCGCGCCGCGGCCGCGTGTGGTTCGACGAGGATCCGCCGCCGGCGATGACCGCGCTGCCCGAGCGTGCCGACGCGGACCGTCTGGAGGTGCTCGAGGCCCACGGTCTGTCCGTACGTCACGACGCCAGCGGGCGCGGCGTCCACGCCGTCGACCTGCGGATCGAACAGGGCTCGTTCACGGTGGTCACCGGTGCCGTCGGTGCGGGCAAGACGACGCTGGTCCGCGCACTGCTCGGTCTGCTTCCGCTGGACGGCGGGACGGTCACGTGGAACGGGCGGCGCGTCGACGATCCGGGCACCTTCCTCGTGCCGGACCGCGCCGCCTACGCCGGGCAGGTGCCCCGGCTGTTCTCCGAGTCGCTGCGGGAGAACCTCCTCCTGGGCTGGCCCGTCGACGGGGACGTGCTCGACCGGTCGCTCGAGCTGGCGGCGTTCGAGCAGGACCTGGCCGACATGCCGTCCGGGCTGGACACCGTGGTGGGTCCGCGGGGTGTCCGCCTCTCCGGCGGGCAGGTGCAGCGGGCGACGGCGGCACGGGCACTGGTCCGGTCGCCGGACCTGATGGTGGTCGATGACCTGTCGTCGGCCTTGGACGTGGAGACCGAGCAGCTGTTGTGGGACCGCATCGCCGACGCGGCAAAGAACGGGCAGGGACCGTCCACGCTCCTGGTGGTGTCCCACCGGCGGGCGGCACTCGAGCGGGCCGACCAGGTGGTGGTGCTCGACCGCGGCGAGGTGGTCGGGTCGGGCGCGCTCGGCGAGTTGCTGCGTACGTGCCCGGAGATGCGCCGTCTCTGGAGCGAGGAACTCGTCGTCGAAGCCGAGGAACAGCCCTCAGCCAATAGGTCCGTGTGAGGGTGCGCCTCCACCAGGTGGGCGTTGCATGAGGGTGCCCCTCCGCCAATAGGTTCGTGTGAGGGTGCCCCTGCGCCAGGTGGGCGTTGGAGGAGGGGCATTCTCACACGGTCTCTCCGGCGCTCGATCTCGCGGCAGCCTTGATCAGGTCCGCGCAGCGTTCACCGATCATCATCGTCGTGATGTTCGGGTTCACCGTCGTGAGCTCCGGCATCACCGAGGCGTCGGCGACCCGCAGGCCCGCCACACCCTTCACCCGCAGCGACGGGTCGAGCGGTGACAGGTCGTCGTCGGCCGCTCCCATCCGGACCGTGCCCGCCGGGTGGTAGACGGTGTTGTGCGTACGCCTGAGGTAGTCGGCGATCCCGTCATCAGTCCGTACGCCCGGCCCCGGGTAGAGCTCTCGCCCGGCCCAGTCCGCCATGGCCGGCTGGCCGACGATCCGCCGGGCGAGCCGGATACCAGCGACCATCACCTTCATGTCGTACGGATCGGTGAAGTAGCGCGGGTCCACCCGCGGCTTGTCGCGGAAGTCGATGCTGCGCAGCCGGACGGTCCCGCGGGACCGGGCGTGGGTGACGTTCGGCGTGAGGCAGAACGCGTTGGCAGACGTCGGGTAGCCCTGCCGCACGGTGTGCATGTCGAACGGCACAGCGCCGTAGTGGAACATCAGGTCGGGGCGGTCGAGGCCGTCCTCCGTCGTGGTGAAGATGCCGATCTCCCACCACTGCGTGGACTCGGTCACCATCGGCTGCCGCGCCTCCCAGCCGATCACCCCTTCGGGATGGTCCTGAAGATGGGAGCCGACGCCGGGCGAGTCGACCACGACGTCGATTCCCACTTCCCGAAGATGTTCTGCGGGTCCGATGCCGGAGAGCATGAGCAGCTTCGGCGAGTCGATCGCTCCGGTCGAGACCACGACCTCGTGGCGGGCGTGGATCCGGCGAGTGTGGATGAGATCGGTGTCGAGCACATCGACGCCGACGCACCGACACTCGCCCGCGCTGCCGTCAAGGACGAGTTGCTTCGCCCGCAACCCGGTGTGCAGCGCGAAGTTCGGTCGTACGCCGATGATCGGGTGCAGGTACGACACCGACGACGACGCACGTACGCCGTCCTCACGGACGTTGATCTGGAAGAAGTTGGCGCCGTTGACGACGGTCTCGCCAGCATTGAAGCGCACCCGCGGGATCCCGGTCTGCTCGCACGCGTCGAGCAGCGCGACGCCACACGGATCCACGGCGGGGACGGTACGCAGCCGCACCGGCCCGCTCCTGCCGTGGTGGTCGCCGTCGTCGGCGTTGTTCTCCAGCCGCTGATAGAGCGGGTAGGTCTGTGCGGACTCCCAGCCGTCGGCGCCGAACTTCACCGCCCACTCGTCGAGGTCCTCGCGTGGCGCCCAGAACGCGATGCAGGAGTTGTGAGACGAACAGCCGCCGAGCACCCGTGCGCGGGCGTGCCGCATGAACGAGTTGCCGTGCTGCTGCGGCTCGACCTTGTAGTCCCAGTCGTACCCGGAGTCCAGGAGGGCCATCCACCGGTCGACCCGCAGGACCGCGTCGTCGCCTACGTCGCTGGGACCGGCCTCGATCAGCGCGACGGTGACGTCGGCGTCCTCGCTCAGGCGCGCGGCGACGGCGGCGCCCGCCGAACCACCGCCCACGACTATGTAGTCGTACTCCTCGCGTGCCGGGTTCATGATCCTTCGAACCAGCCGGTCACCTGCGGATCGATGTTGTGGTAGATGTGCTTGGCCTCCTGGTATTCGGCGAGCCCGGTCGGCCCCAGCTCGCGCCCGACACCGGACTGCCCGAACCCGCCCCACTCCGCCTGTGGCAGGTAGGGGTGGAAGTCGTTGATCCAGACCGTGCCGTGCCGCAACCGCCCGGCGACCCGTTGCGCCTTGCCGGCGTCCTGCGTCCACACGGCTGCGGCGAGGCCGTAGTGCGTGTCGTTGCCGATCCTGACTGCTTCGTCTTCCGTGGTGAACGTCTCGACGGTGACGACCGGGCCGAACCCCTCGTCGCGGACGACGGACATGCCCGACCGCACACCGTCGAGGACCGTGGGTGCGTAGAAGAATCCCTGAGCGAGCTCGCCCTCGCCCCACGTGCCGCCACAGCGGAGCACCGCGCCTTCGGCAAGGCCACGTTGCACGTACGCCGTTACCTTGTCGCGATGGGCCGCGGAGATGAGCGGGCCGATCTCGGCGGCCTCGTCGAATGGGCCGCCCATCCGGATCCGCTCCGCGCGGCGGACCAGCTCGTCGACGAAACGGCCGTGCAGCGACTCCTCCACGACGAGCCGCGCGCCGGCCGAACACACCTGCCCCGCATGGACGAACGCCGCGTTCAGCGCATTGTCGACCGCCGCGTCGAAGTCGGCGTCGGCGAAGACGACGTTGGGGTTCTTGCCGCCGAGTTCGAGCGCGACCTTCTTCACGGTGCCGGTGGCCGCGGCGGCGATCCGCCTACCCGTCTCCAGGCCACCGGTGAACGACACGAGGTCGACATCGGGATGCTCCGCGAGCGGTGCACCCGCGACCGCACCAGAACCGAGTACGAGGTTGGCGACACCGGCCGGCAACCCGACCTCGCCGAGCACGTCCATGAGCAGCATCGCCGTGTGCGGCGTCAGCTCGCTCGGCTTGAGCACGAACGTATTGCCCGCTGCCAGCGCCGGTGCGACCTTCCACGCGGCCTGGAGCAACGGATAGTTCCACGGAGTGATCAGGCCGCAGACGCCGACCGGTTCGTAACTGATCCGGCTCACGACCGTGGGGCTTCCGGCATCGACCAGCCGACCCGCCTCGACCCCGGCGAGCTTGCCGAAGTACCTGAGGCAGTTGGCGATGTCGTCCATGTCGATCCGGCTCTCGACCAGCCGCTTGCCGGTGTCGAGGGACTCGGCGCGGGCGAACTCCTCCTTGCGGTCGCGGATCCTCCCGGCGACGACGAGGAGCAGGTCGCCGCGGGTCCCGGCCGGAGTCCGTGGCCAGTCGCCACGGTCGAACGCATGGCGCGCGGCCGCGATCGCCCGCTCCGCATCGGCGACGCCGGCCTCGGCGACCGCTCCGACGAGAGACTGGTCCGCGGGGCACCGGATCTCCCTGGCCCCGCCTGCTGCCGCGGAAACCCACTCCCCGTTGACGAACAGGGTCGCGGGCGGGTCGATCACGTCGTTCATGTGGGATACCTGCCGACTCCTCGCCCGGGATCGCGGTGCTGCTGGCAGGTTACCTAAGCAGCTTCGCGTGACGGGTATCTTGCTGAGCGTACTTGCCGTACTCGCCCCGCATCAGGCCGTGCAGGATCTGGCGGACGGCGTCCCCGAACTCGTGGTTGCCGTGTTCATGCGTCCAGACGATATGCCACACGGTCGTGAGGGCGTACGAACCGAGCAGGAGAGCGAGATCGGCCTCGTCGGGCTGTCGGCCGTACCCGTCGAGAAAGGCCTCCCGCAGGTCGGGCCGGGTCCGCCACAGGCCGAAGAAGAGCCGGCCGAGGTCGTTGACCCACACCTCCGGTTGCGCCCACTCGAAGTCGATGAGATAGACGCGGCCCTCGTCGACGAGCCAGTTGCGTGGGCTGTAGTCGAAGTGACAGGACACCCGGGGCGGTGCCGGAATCCCTTCCAGGGAACGAAGTGTGGACCGCACGAAGTCCAGCTCGGGCCGGTCGAAGAGTCCGTTCGCGCGGGCGACCCAGGCGTCGACTTCGGCGAGCTTGTGTGCCACCAGATCGGTCCACGGCGGGAAGGTCTCGATCTCGTGGAAGCGCCGGAGCAGTCGGCCCGCCTGACCGTGGACCTCGACGTCGTCACCGGTGAACGCGACACCCGGGACGGCGGAGATCACCAGGGCCGGGAGATCGTCGGTCGCGGCCCGCAGCTTCGGTGCCCGGTCGCCCAGATGCGGGACCCAGCGTCGGTAGGCCGAGACCTCGCGGGCATGGACCTCGTGGTGCGGGTTCTGTTTGGCGTACCACGCGGTGCCCTCGCGGTCGCGCAGGCGCAGGACGAGAGCTCCGCCGTGGTCCCAACCGCAGTCCGCTTCGACCTTGCAGGGCCCGAGAACCTGTCGGGCAAAGCTTTCCAGACGCGCGCGCACAGGAGTGTCCTTTCGGGTGCCACAGGGAGTCGTCGCCCGAGCGGGCGGAAGGCGGCACTACTACGCGCATGGGGACAGGCAGGTTCAGGCACGTGCGTCCGGACAGGATCTGCGGAGAAGCACGGCGATCACGAACGTGAGCGCTGACGCGGATGTGCCGCCTCACCATGATGGCACAGCCCGCGCCACGCCCGAGCCTCGAGACATAGGCACGACTTCCCATGCCGGTAAGGCGTGCGGCGGGCGCGGCCGATTGCTGCCGGACTGGCGTACCGGACCCTGGTGTCAGATCCAGAGGTAGGCGACGGAGGCGACGAGGATGATGGCCAGAGTGATGCTGAGGAGGCGATGTGTCCGGTCGCTCGTGACGAACCGGTTGATGACCGTCCCACCCGCGGCCCACGCCGCCGCCGTCGGGACCACGACGATCATCATCGTGGCGACGACGAGCGCACTACCGAGCGCGACCGGGAGGTCGTCCGGCCGGAATGCGCTGACCGCTGCCAGGACGAAGATCCAGGCCTTGGGATTCGCCCCCTGCAACACCGCTGCCTGGGCGAAGCCGAGCGGCCGCGCGATCTCGGCACGTCGCATCGCGTTGCTCGCGGCGATCTGGTACGCGAGATACAGCAGGTAAAGAGAGCCACCGACCTTGAGGGCCACCTGGACCTCGGGCACGGTGGCGATGAAAGCGCCGACCCCCGCTGCCACCGCGATCGCCATGGCGCCGATGCCTGCCGACGTACCCACGATGTGGCGGAGTGTCGGGCGGAACCCGAACTGGATCCCGGACGCCCACAGGAGAACGTTGTTCGGGCCCGGGCTCCCCGAACTCACGGCAGAGAACACGATGAGCGGAACCAGGTCCCTCATCTGGCGCCGTCCCGCGGCGCCGGCCGTTTCACCCGTATGGAGTCCACTCGCATGGAAGCGAACGTACGACCGTCGGGCGGCGCGGGTCTTGTACGTTCTTTGCATGCGAGCGGGCCCTTTTCGGCGGGCTATCCTGGCCGAAGCAGCACCCGGTATCCCCGGTCCGTATTCCCGGTCGGATGAGCAGTATCGAGGGCATGATCGAAGGCGCCGAAGGTAGAAGCGCGGACGGGCCCGAGCAGGTCCGGGCCTGGAAGCCGACGGTGCCCGGGATCAGCGAGGTCTTCCACGCGCGTTTCACCCGTTATGCCTATCCGGCTCACGCCCACAGCACCTGGACCCTCTTCCTGGTCGACGACGGCGCGATCCGTTACGACCTTGACCGTCACCCGCACGGGTCGGACTCGTCGACGGTGGGCGTGCTGCCGCCGCACGTCGTGCACGACGGTCGACCAGCGACGAGCCGCGGATTCCGAAAGCGGGTGCTGTATCTGTCCGACCGGATGTTCGGCGAGACCTTCATCGGCCCGGCGGTCGACCGGCCGGCGATCGTGGATCCGTTGTTGCGTGGGCGGATCTCGACCGTGCATCAGGTTCTCGACTGCACCGACTCAGCGCTGGAAGCCGAGAGTCGGCTCGCGTTCATCGTCGAGCGGCTTCGCCACCATCTGCGACGTTCCGAGGACGGCCAGGATCGAAGCCACCGCACCGACACGCTGGCAGTAGGCCTACGCGCGCTGCTCGACGCGCACCTGCTGGAGCCCGTGACACTCGCCGCCGCGAGTGAGCGGCTCGGCGCCAGCCCGGCCCATCTTGTCCGTTCGTTCACGAAGACGTTCGGGGTGGCGCCGCATGCCTACCAGGTCGGCCGGCGGATCGAGGTCGCTCGCCAGTGGCTGCTCGAGGGCCGTCCGGTGAGCGACGTGGCCGTCTGCGTGGGGTTCCACGACCAGTCACACTTCACCCGGCACTTCAAGCGGCACGTGGGGACGACGCCTGGCCGGTACGCCGCCGATCCGAGGCTGACTGTTGGCGACGGTGGGCTACGTCGACGCTGATCTGGCAACGTCAGGTCAGCCGAGGGGGGCAGCGGGATTGGCGAGCAGCCACTCGCTGATCCGCAGAAACGCATAGCCGTCCCGGTCATCGCGGAGCTGCGCCACCGGGTCGGCGTGGAAACCGACGGTCGCCGCGTGATAGAGCGGAACGGCTGCGATATACGGCGTCAGTGCCTTCCGCTCCACAGGTGTGAGCACGGTGCCGGCGGCGTCTTCGTACTCCTCCACCAGGGCTGGCACCTTGTCCCAGCAGAAGGTGTCGGCGGTGCCGCTCCCATCGGGGCGGAGGATCATCCACGAGAGGGAGTACGCCAGTTCGTGGATCCGCGGCCGAACGGCGGCGAAGCCGAAGTCGAGGTAGAGGGTCTCGCCCTCCGGCGTCAGGCCGATGTTGCCCAGGCGTACGTCGCCGTGGATCAGGTGCCGGGGAAGGGCGGACGCCGGAACCCACCGGCGGCGCAGCACCGGCAACAGCCGCCGGACCAGGGCGGCCATGTCGGCGGCCACCGGGTCGTGCGCGACGGCGCGCTCGGCGGCAGGAAGCCAACGGCGCAGAGAGCCTGGTGGTGCGTACGTCGAGACCACCGGCCGTGGCAGCGCCACCTCGATCTGGGCGAGCTCCCGGTGCAGCCTGCCCATCCCACCGAACATCCACGCGTAGGACTCCCAGGTAGCTTCGGGTTTCGCGTGCGGCACGTAGGTCTCCAGCTCGACCAGGCAGCCCCGACAACGCAACAACGGACGACCCCGCCAGGTGCGTGGCATTCCGACGAGAAGGCCCCGGTGTGCGAGCTGGCGGCGGATGTCCTGCAGGGCAAGGACCCGCTGACGTGACACGAACCGCGGCTGCACCCGCAACACGAGTCCGGGCTGGTGCAACCGTACGTTGACGCAGAAGCACCCGCCGAGGTCGCTCGTCTCGGAGCCGGGGGCTACCCGCTCGAGCAGTCGCCGGAGGTCGGGATCGTCCGGTGAGGTGACCTCGGGAGTAGTCGGGTCACCCTGCCACCAGCGTCGCATGCGTGCGTTCATCAGACCTCAACCCTGCCTGCGTCCCGCTCCTGCGCACCACGGGTTTTCACTCCGGACGGAAAAGCCGCCAGGAGGTGTCGGAATTCGCTGTCACGCTCGCCATCACAAGATCAACCGAACGAACGACGAGGAGGGTCGCCATGCGTCTTGCTGGCAAGGTCGCGGTCGTGACGGGAGCGAGTCGTGGTGCCGGGCGAGGAATCGCGAAGGTGCTGGGGGAGGAGGGCGCGACGGTCTACGTCACCGGCCGCACCAGCCGTGAGTGTGGGAGCCCGACCGGGCGGCCGGAGACCATCGAACACACGGCCGAGATGGTGACCGCCCGAGGCGGCAGCGGTGTTGCCGTCCGCTGCGACCACACCGATGATCGGCAGGTGCGGGCGCTGTTCGGCCGGGTCGGGGAAGAGCACGGACGGCTCGACATCCTCGTCTCCAACGCCTGGGGTGGGTACGAACGCGACGTCGACGACGCACCGGTCTGGGAACTCGCCCCCGAGCATCTCGATCTGATGCTGGCGGCGGGCCTGCGGGCGCACATCCTCAGCGTGCAGTTCGCGGGGGACTGCTGCGCGCCACTCGGGGCGGTCTCGTCGTCCTCACCACCTGGAAGATCGACAAGCCGTACCACAAGCATCTCTACTACGACGTCATCAAGACGGCGATCAACCGGACGCCGGTCGGGTTGGCCGAGGAGTTCCGGCCCTACGACGTGACTGCGTTGGCCGTGTCACCCGGTGCGTTGCACGATCATGATGTCGACCAGACGTCGGAGTGGGCGAGGCGTACGGAGACGACGGAGTTCGTGGGGCGGGCCGTCGCCGCGCTCGCGTCGGACGCCGAGGTGGCCAGGCACTCCGGCTCGGTGCGTACCGTCGTCGAGTTGGCGGCGGAGTACGGCTTCACCGATCTCAACGGTCGGCCGACCAGCGAGTGGTGGGAGACCACCCTCGCTCGCAGGAATGAGCACGCAGGCACGCAGGACGCTCACTGATAGAGGGCGCTGAGCCGGTCGGCTGCGGTGGCGAGGCGGGCTCGCAGCGCCGGCGGGTCGAGCACCTCCGCCTCCGGCCCCAGCGCCACCAGTTGCCCGTAGGCGATGTCCAGTGACTCCACCGGCAGTATGACCGTCACCCAGCCGTCGCGATCGGGTAGCCCGGCGGACGCGATCGCCTGCTCGGCGGCCAAGCGTTCGACGGCCGACCAGAGCCGTCGCACGCCGGCGGGGCTCAGGCGTACCCGGGCGTGCGCGGTGAAGATGGAGCGCTCGAACTCGGCGGACCGCTCGCGCCAGAAGGCGGCCAGATTGAAGGTGCTGTCGCGGTGGAAGGCCTGGTCGAGGACGTCGATGCCGGTGAACCTGTCGATCCGGTAGACCCGGATGTCACCGCGTACGCAGCCGACGGCGTACCACCGGCCGGCCTTGAGGACGAGCCCGTACGGCTCCAGCAGGCGGACGAGGGTCCGCTCCCCGCGTTGGTACGTCGCGGACACCACCCGGTCGCTCCACGTCGCGGTCGCCAGCGCTGCCAGCACGGAAGGCGGCGGCGCGTCGCGGAACCAACGCGGTACGTCGAGGTGGAACCGCTGTGCCGCGACCATGCCGGAGTCGCGCAGCTCCCGCGGCAGCGCGGCGAGCACCTTGAGCTGGGCAGTGGCCGCCACGTCGGCCAACCCCATGTCCCGCAGCGGCCCGGAGACGCCGGAGAGGAAGAGCGCCTCCGCCTCGTCCCGGTTGAGCCCGGTGAGCTGGGTCCGATAGCCGCCGACCAACCGGTAACCGCCCGCCCGGCCGCGGTCGGCGTAGACCGGCACGCCCGCGAGTGTCAGCGCTTCGACGTCGCGGACCACCGTGCGTTCGGACACCTCGAGCGCTGCGGCGAGCTCGCGCCCGGTCATGGCGCCGCGGTTCTGGAGCAACAGCAGCATCGAGATCAGCCTGGACGCCCGCACAAATGCCTAGGGGGTGTCCCCTGGATCTTGGCCGGGCTCGCGACGTCCCGCATCCCGCCTGGCTGCGTTCTCGTCGTCGCCAAGAGGACACCGCTCTTGACTCCTCCTCGGCCTTGCCAGCCGGGCGCGGATACGCCGCTCGCTATCCGACCCTGATCCACGGGACACCCCCTAGTGTCGCCGCGACCACCGACAGCACAATGGGCCGATGGACGAGGTGAACCAGGACCTCTCGCCGGCGTCGATGATCCACGCGATCGAGGACAACGCCGCGGAGCTGTTGCTGGACATGGGCCGGATCGGTGGGGGAGAGCAACGCGTCGACGCGGCCCTGACGTGGACCATCGGTGGTTCGCCGATCGACTACCACAACTGCGTCGTCCGGGCCGATCTCGACCCGGCCGGCGCCGACACCGCGATCGCCGAGTCCGTGCGGGCCATGCGGGACCACGGCGTACCCGGGACCTGGCACGTCGGCCCGTCCATGCGCCCTTCCGACCTCGGCGACCGGCTGCTCGCGGCGGGCTTCGAGGCCGGAGCAGAGGCAGGCATGGCCGCCGATCTGCACGCCCTGGTGGAGGATCTGCCAACCCCGGACGGACTCGAGATCGCCCGGGTGACCGACCGCGCCACCCTCGCGAGGTGGAAGGACACCCTGGCACAGGGTTTCGGTGAAGGTGAGAGCGAGGCCGCCTGGGTGGCGCAGGTCTACGCACGTATCGGCTTCGGCGACGATGTGCCTTACCGGCACTACCTCGCCTACCTCGACGGCGAACCGGTCGGCACGTCCACGTTGTTCCTCGGCGCCGGAGTGGCGGGCATCTACTTCGTGATGGCCGTACCGGCTGCACGCAGACGGGGGATCGGCGCGGCCGTCACGCTCGCGGCCCTGCGCGATGCCCGCGCGCTCGGCTACCGGATCGGCGTCCTCGGCTCGTCGAAGGCGGGGCACTCGGTCTACGCCCGGCTGGGTTTCCAGGACTACTGCGAGATCCGCGTGTACGAATGGGCGCCACCGCAGGCCTGAGGCCGTGGGACGCGGAGCCATGGACGGTGCCGTGGGGATGGCCGCCTGACCTGCCCGACCTCACGCCGCCGGCTTGACCTCGACTTCGGTTGAGGTTGCAGGCTCGTCCTCGAACAGTCGACAGGCCCGGTCGCCAGCCGCCTGCGACGGACGGGATCGGAGAGGGTGCATGCGCGCGGTGTGGTTGCGGGAGTTCGGCGGTCCGGAGGTGCTGCGCGTGGAGGAGACGCCGGAACCGCCGGTGGGACCTGGCCAGGTCATGATCGACGTGACGTACACCAACACCACGTTCGTCGAGACCCAGGTCCGCGCCAACGCCGGACCGTTCGAGGTCGAGCTGCCGATGATCATGGGCAACGGTGTCGGCGGCGTCGTCACGACCGTCGGAGAAGGCGTCGACAAGGCCCTGACCGGTCGACAGGTCGTCAGCAGCACGGGTGGGTCCGGCGGCTACGCCGAACGGGTCGCCACCGACGCTGCCGGGCTGTTCGACGTGCCGCCCGGGCTGGACCTCGACGCCGCGGTGGCGCTGCTCGCCGACGGGCGTACCGCCGTGATGCTCGTCCGCACGGTCGGCATCGCCAAGGGCGACCGCGTCCTGGTCGAGGCGGCCGCGGGTGGCGTGGGCACGCTGCTGGTCCAGCTGGCGCGGTCGGCCGGGGCCACGGTCGTCGCGGCCGCGGGCGGTGACCGGAAGGTCGAGGTCGCCCGCGATCTGGGCGCCGAGCACGTCGTCGACTATCTCCGGCCGGACTGGACCGAGCAGGTACGCGAAGCCGTCGGCGGGGTCGACGTCGTCCTCGACGGGGTAGGTGGAACCGTCGCCCACGCGGCGTTCGACCTGCTCGACCGGGGCGGGCGGATGCTCAGCTACGGGCTCGCGAGCGGCGAGTGGGCCGGCATCTCCGCTGACGCCGCAGCGGAACGTGGCGTCGCCCTCGTGACGTCGACACCGACCCAGGAGGAGTTGCGTACGTTCACGATCGACGTCCTGGCCGAGGCGGCGGCCGGCCGGGTGCGTCCGCTGATCGGGCAGCGTTTCCCGCTGGAGCGCGCCGCCGACGCGCATGCCGCGATCCAGGGAAGGGCCACCGTCGGCAAGACCCTGCTCGAGGTGCGGTGAGCGGGATCGGGTGGTCGGCGAGGTTCAGGTCCACCGATGCGGCCGACTGACCTCGAACCCGGCGGCACGCGCTCCCACCTCTACCCTCGTGGGGGAAGGAGTGTGACCGTGAGAATCGTGCTCGCCGAGCCCCTGCTGTACGACTATCTCCCCCAGCTCGAACGCGCGACGAGGGACCGCCACGACTGGCACCTCGCCGAGAACCTCGACGCCAGCGTGATCGCCGACGCCGAGGTGCTGGTGGCGAGCGGCCTCTCCAGCGATCTCGCCGCGGCGGCCAAGCGGCTCCGCCTCGTCCACGCTCCCGGCGCGGGCTACGAGGCGATCGCCCTCGACGCGCTGCCTCGCGGAGTGCTCGTGGCCAACACGTTCCACCACGGCCGGTCGATCGCGGAACACGTCGTCATGGTGATGCTGGCGCTGACGCGGGACCTGCGCGGTACCGACACTGAACTTCGGGCGGACCGATGGCGGTCACCGCGGTACGTACGCGAGGCGGTCCGTCCTGCCACCCTCCGCGGCAAGACCCTGGGCGTCATCGGCCTCGGCGAGATCGGGTCGGAGACCGCCCGCATGGCATCTGCGTTCGGGATGCGTACGATCGCGGTCCGCCGCCACGCCGGCCGCACGCCTCCGGACGGCGTGGCTCTCGACTGGGCGGGCGGCATCGACGAGCTCCCTCGCCTGTGTGCGGAGGCCGACGTCGTGGTGGTGACCGTACCGCTGAGCGCGGAGACGACCGGGCTCATCGGCACGCCGGAGCTGGCGGCGATGGGGCCGGGGACTCTCCTCGTCAACGTCGCGCGCGGACCGGTCGTCGACGAGGACGCGCTCTACACCGCGCTCGTCGAACGCCGGATCGGCGGCGCGGCGCTCGACGTCTGGTGGCACTACCCGGACGAGGCCGGTCGCGGCAGGCCGGCGAGTCGGCCGTTCGGCGACCTGGACAACGTCCTGCTCACCCCCCACGTATCCGGTGTCACCACCGAGACGTTCACCCGGCGGGTGGCCGACATCGCGGGCAACATCGACCGGCTGGCCGCCGGGGAACCGCTCGTCAATGTCGTCCACGGCGGAGACGATGGCTGACCCGACGAACTTTCCGCCGGGTTTCCCGATCGGGGCGGACGTGACGGTCGCTCAGCTCGAGGGGACCGACGCGCACGCCGTGCTGGCCCGGCTGCGGGCGAGCGAACCCGTGTCGTGGGTGCCGGCGCTCGGTGGCTGGCTGGTGACCCGGCGCGATCTCGTACTGGCGGCGATGCGGGACCCGGTGTTGTTCACGGTGGACGACCCGCGCTTCTCGACCGCCCGCGTCGTCGGCCGGAGCATGCTGTCGACCGACGGCGCGGAGCACGAACGGCATCGACGGCCGTTCGACCCGCCGTTCGGGCTCGGTGAGGTTCGTACCCGGTTCACGGCCGCGGTCGAAGCGGAGACGCACCGGCTCATCACCGCGATGTACCACTCCGGCGCCGCCGAGTTGCGGCGCGGGTTCGCCGGACCGCTCGCGGTCGCGGTGGTCGCCGAGACGCTCGGGCTGGACGGGGTCTCCGCGCCGACCGTGCTGTCGTGGTACGACGCGATCGTGGCGGCGGTCTCGGGCGTAGCGGCCGGTCAGGAGGTGAGCGCGGCGGGCCGGGAGGCGTTCGACGCGCTCCGGACGAATGTCGAGGCGATGGCCGCGCGCGGACCGGGCGGCGGCGCCGGTGGGCCGTCACTTCTCGCTGCCGCCGGTGCTACCGGAGGTCTCCGTACCGACGAGGTGGTCTCCAACGCCGCCGTCCTCATGTTCGGCGGCATCGAGACCACTGAGGGCATGATCGCGAACGCGTTGTGGCATCTGCTCAGCCATCCGGACCAGCTTGCTCTGGTGCGCACGGATCCGGCGCTGCTTGGTCCGGCCATCGAGGAGTCGCTACGCCTGGAGCCCGCCGCCGCGGTGGTCGACCGCTACGCGACAGCCGACGTCGAACTCGGGCGAGCACCGATCCGGCGAGGCGACCTGATAGTCGTGTCCCTCGCCGGCGCGAACCGGGACCCCGCTGTCTTCGCCGACCCCGACCGGTACGACGTCCGGCGTGGCAACGCCCGCCAGCAGGTCGCCTTCGCCCACGGTCCGCACGTGTGCCTGGGCATGCACCTTGCCCGGCTGGAGGCAGTGACCGCGATCCGTCAGCTGCTGGGCCGGCTGCCGGGACTCCGGCTCGACCCCGCCCGCCCGAGTGCGCCGACCGGTCTGGTCTTCCGCAAACCCCCGACCCTCCATACCCTCTGGGGCTAACCAAACCCACCCCACCCCGTGATCATGATCGTGATCATGAAGGATTCGGGCGCCGCATGGGCGACTCTTCCTTCATGGTCATGGTGCGACGGACCCGGCTACCGCGCGGGAGGTCGCTCCGGCTACATCCCGGTGAAGCCGGTCGAGAGTCGGGCTAGCGGCTCGACCAGTTCGCGTTCCTCGTACGACAGGTGTGACAGCAACGCATCGGTGAGCACGTCAACCGCATGTTGCACCTCGCCGATCGCGCCGGGACGCTCGACCATGGCGACAAGTGCTGCGTCGACGTCGTTGAGGATGCGGGCGATGACCTCGTGTTCCTCGGCGAGCCGGTCGATGACGGGCGCCAGCCTGGTGTCGGCCTGCCGCAGGCCCGGGAACATCGCCTGATCCTCGAGGCTGTGATGGAGAGTGAGGATCCGGCAGTACGACTGGCAGTAGGCGCCGAGCGTCCAGTTGTTCTGACGCATGGTCATCGCGTTGATCAGGGAGCGGGCGGCGCGCGGGTCGGTCGTACCGTCGGCGACCTGCTCGACCACACCGCGCACCTGGTCCAGCTCGTGCCGGAGATGGTCGTGGATGTCGATCAGGTGCTGGCCCTGAGCGCGACCGGCCGGGGTGTAGCTGGTGTCGGCGTCCGCCCCGGGTCCGTGCGGACGGGTCGACTCGTCCCAGGGGCTGGTGCCCACCAGCCGCTGCGCGGGAGGCGGGGTGGGCACGACGCCCAGGCCGGTCTCGCCCGCGTATTCCGCCGAAGTACTCCCGGTCGGTCCGTTGTCGGCTGCCCCCACCTCGGTGGACTCGGTGCCGGTGGACTCCGGGCCGGTGGACTCCGGGCTGGTGGACTCCGGGCTGGTGGATTCCGGGCTGGTGGACTCGGTGCCGGTGGGTCGGGTGCTGGTAGGCGGTGTCCCAGCGGGCGGCGACCCAGCGCGTTCCCGGTCCACCAGGTCGCGGACGGCCGGCGCCACCTCGTGCGCGAACCGCTCGACGTCGGCGGATCCTCCCGGCTCTACCGCGAGGATGAAGCCGCTGATGCCGTCGGTCACGGCGAGTTCGGCGAGCTGCTCGACCCACACGCTCGGCGGTCCCTGCAGGAACTCGGCGCCCGTACCCGTAAAGCTGCCGGTGATGTTGTAGAGCCGACGTACGGCACCGGGCGAACGGCCAGCCGCCTCGGCAGCATCGTCGATGATGTCGTTCATCGCCGCGAGCGTGTCCGGCGCGGCGTACGGCTGGCTGGGCAACCAGCCGTCGGCCGCCCGGCCGGTGAGCCGGAGCATCCGCGGTTTGTACGCACCCAGCCAGATCTGCATCGGATGGACCGGGAACGGTCCCGGCTTGGCGCCGGCGAGGCGATAGTGGCTGCCCTCCAACCGGACCCCACGACCCGGAGTCCACAGGGCCCGGATCACGGCGATGGCCTCCGTCAGAGCCTCGACTGCCTCTCCGGGCTTGCGGCGCGGCCCGCCCATGGCCGCGATCGCGTCCCACATGGCGCCGGCGCCCAGGCCAAGCTCGACACGGCCGCCGCTGAGGATGTCCAGGCTGGCCGCGCTGCGGGCGAGGACGGCGGGGTCGCGGAGGGGGAGGTTGGCGACATTGGGGAAGACCGTGGCGCGGTTCGTCCGGGCGGCGATGGTCGACAGCAGGGTCCAGGCATCGAGAAACCCTGGATGGTACGGATGATCCTGGACACTGATCAGGTCCAGGCCTCGGCGGTCGGCTCCATCAGCCAGCGCGAGCAGCGCAGACACCTGGTCAGTGCTGGGCGACAGGAAGACGCCGAACCGCAGGTCGTGGCGGTAGTCGGGCATCGTCGATGGTCACTCACTCTCGGCTGGCCGGCGGCCGGGCGGCCGGTGGCCGGGTGGTCCGGTGGCCGCCCGCCGGGTGGTCTGATGGACGGCTGCCGGTGGCCGGTGTCTGGGTGGTGGGGTGTTCGGGTGGCCTGGGCGGAAGGTGGTCAGCCAACACGGTAGCCGCGGCTTGCACCAGCACGTCGGGCCGGGCGTCAGGCGCCCAGTGGGCCAATCGGAAGGTCCGTCGCCCACGACAAGCACTGACAGTCCTCGCCGAGCCGACCACCGGAAACCCCCATCCCTCGGCGAGTCCGACTCTGCACCCCACAGCCCCGACCGAGGACGTGCGAAGACAAGCGCCGCTGACAGGCCTTTCTTTGCAGCTTCGAAAAAACGAAAATCGCGGGAGCGGTATCCGGACGGCTACAGTGGTCGACGGAAACTGGCCCGACGTCGCAGACGCACGGGGGCCAAGGAAAACCAGTGCGCCAGGGGATCTCTGGCGCACTGGGAAACGTTCGGGGAAAAACGCTATCCGGGCCGAGTGGAACAGGAGCGCTGGTGAAGAGACCGCGATCTGACGCGCCTTTGGACGTATCGCTGCCGATACCGGAGATCGCACAGACGTTGCCGATTACCGGACCGGCGTTCAATCGTCCGGATCCGGACCTCATCCGCCGGATGAAGGTGGTCAGCAGCGCTACCGCGAGTGCCGTGATGCATCGGATGGGCGTACGCCAGACCTTTATCCAGGGCCCGCTTCCTCGGCAACCGGGTGCCAAGGTCGTCGGTCCGGTGGTGACCTTGCAGTTCATGCCGAAGCGCGAAGACATCGTGACCGGTGTCGGATCCGGTGCGGCCGAGGAGCACGTGGAAAAGCGGAGTGCTCTCTGGTCGGTGTTCGAGACCGTCCAGCCGGGCGACATCCTTGCTGTGCAGGCCTTTGGAGACCTCAATACCGGGTGTATGGGCGAAATGCTCGTCACCTACTTCAAGGGACGCGGTGGCGCGGGGATCGTTGTCGATGGTTGTGTCCGCGACTGGCCGCACATTCAACAGATCGGTACTCCGATCTGGACTCGTGGATTCACTCCCAATTACGCCTCGCAGGGCACGCTTTTTCCCTGGGCCATCAATGTGCCCATCGCCTGCAGTCGGGTCCTCGTCATGCCGGGCGACATCATGATCGCCGACGACGACGGCGCCGTTCTCGTTCCCGCCCAGATGGCCCCACTGGTCCTCCAGCACACCGTGGATCACGAGGAGTGGGAAGAGTTCAGCCGGCTCAAGCTCGCCGAGGGGGGCGCTCTGCGCACCTATTACCCGCTCAGCGACGAGGGGTGGGCCGAGTACGAAGTCTGGCGTGCGCAAAATCCGACCGGCAGCCAGTGACGCCCTCCTCCTCAGGCAGAGACCAAGACGCAGCTAGAGGGATGTGGATATGAAGATCACCGCTGTGAAGACTGCCGCGACGGTCGGACACGGTATGCACCTGTGGGTCAAGGTCGAAACAGATGAGGGCATCACCGGCATCGGCGAATGCGTGCACGGCGGTGTCCAGGCGATCGCGCTCATCCAGCAACTGCAGGCCAAGTTGGTGGGGCGTGATCCGTTCCAGATCGACGCGATCTTCGAACAACTGCGCCGGCAGAACGTCTTCAACGGCGGCTTCGCCGGTGCGCTGATCACCGCCCTCACCGGCATCGAACTCGCCCTCTGGGATGTCAAGGGCAAGGCCCTCGGTGTGCCGATCTACGAACTCATGGGCGGCAAGTTCCGCGACGAGATCAAGGTGTACGCCGACTGCCAGGTCGAGCCCGGCATGGACTTCGATGACATCAAGCGGGTACTCGACGACATGCTCGCCCGAGGGTTCACCGCATTCAAGATCGACCTCGACATCTTCGCCTACGGCCACTCCGGCAGCGAGGTGGAGGGATTCCGCAAGGACAGGTTCAACTACACCGCCGGGCCGTGGGAGCACGAGCGGATGGTGCGTCTCGCCGAGATGGCGAGAGAGCTTGCTGGCAAGGAGATCGACTTCGCTGCCGATGTCCACACTCGGCTCGACGTGCCGAGCGCCATCCGGCTGGCGAAGGATCTCGAGCCCTTCCACCTGATGTGGCTGGAGGAGCCGGTCCCGCCGGAGAACGTCGACGCGATGCGCGAGGTCAAGCAGTCGACCACCACGCCGATATGCGCTGGCGAGAACCTCTATCTGCGCCACGGTTTCCGAGACCTGATCGAGAGTCAGGCAGTCGACATCATCATGCCTGACATCCCGAAGTGTGGCGGGCTCTCGGAATGCCGGAAGATCGCGCACATGGCCGAGATCTACTACATGCCGTTCGCCCCGCACAATGTCTCGTCTCCGATCGGGACCATGGCGTCGGCGCACGTGTGCGCGACGGTGCCCAACTTCCTCGCGCTCGAGTTCCACTGGCTCGAACGTGACTACTGGTCGACGATCATCACCGACAAGGAAGACATCATCAAGAACGGCTTCATCAAGCTTCCGGACCGTCCCGGCCTCGGAATCGAGCTGGATGAAACGGTCGGCCGCGAGTATCAGTACCCCGGCACGACCTGGTTCGAATAGACCAGCCGCTGCCATGACGTGGGCAGTGTCCAGACGAACGCGGCGGCGTTTCGTTCTGGGCTGCCAAGGGCTCTGGCCGGGACGTCGGGCCACAGGGTTCGCCGGCACGCGTCGTGCCCTACGGCGGGCCGAGGTGGTGCAGGTCGATCCGCTGACCGTGGTGGCACGGAGCCATGATTTCGTTCTGCACAGTCGGGTGGTCGACTACCGTCCTGAGTACCTCGATGCGTTGCTGTACAGGAAACGGGAGTTCTTCGATTACGGCGGCTGTGTCTATATCCGCCCGATGGACGAGCTTCCGTACGTACGGCTGGCGATGGAGCAGGTGCGGTTCAGCGACCGGTGGCGATCCTACGAAGACGAGCACGCGGATCTGCTCTCCCGGGTTCGGGGTCATCTGCGCGATGACGGGCCGCTTGCGGCGCGGGACTTTCCGGGCGTGGGGAAGACCGGCTCCTTTCGTTCGACCAAGGACACGTCGGTCGCGTTGTACTACCTGTGGTTGACCGGTGAGGCCATGACCTACGGCCGGAGGAACTTCGAGCGGTTGTACGCACTGCGGCCCGCGGTCGCCCCTCCTGGCTACGACTATGTGGCCACGGACGCGGAAGCGGACGTCTTCTCGGCACACAAGGCTTCCCGATGGGCTGGCCTGTTCGATGCACCAACGTGGGCGGCACGATTTCACCGGCGGATCGGACGTCAGGAAAGGGCGAAAGCGCTCGCGGACCTGGTGGACTCAGGCTTTCTGACGCGCGTTTCGGTTTGGCCCGCTTCGTCGGCGCGCATTGCGTCGATGTCGACTCCGTCCAACCTGTACACATGCGTCAGAGGCTGAAGGACGTCGTCCGCAGGTGAGCCGTGTGCCGGGGGTTGTAATCCTGAACCCGGTTCTCCCTCACGCGAAGCCGTTTTGGCGGAGGGCGCCCCTCACGCAGAGTCAGCGTCGAGTTTGCCGGGGGAGTGCGCCGCTGCGGTTGGGTCGTCAGCGCTCAGGCGCTCGTTGTCCCAGGTGGAGCGCGCCGACGGAGAGGAACGCGCCAGCTCAGCGGGCATCAGCTGACCTTGACGCCGAGCTGCCGGAGATCCGTGGCGCACTGGTCGGGAGAGCGGAAGTGGATGCCGTGTATTCCGACCTGGCGCGCACCTTCCACATTCGGCAGACGGTCGTCAATGAAGACGCACGCGTCAGCCGACACACCCGATCGCCGCAGTGCCTCGGCGTAGATCCGCGGATGCGGCTTCATGACGCCCATTTCGTAGGAGAGGATGAGCTCGTCGAAGATGCCTACGACGTCCATCGTCTTCCTGACGAAGCCGAAGTGGATCTCGTTCGTATCCGACAACAGGTACAACGGATACCGGGTCGCCAGCTGGCGAAGCAGGGCAACCGTCCCGGGAATCTCGGTGAAGATGTCGCCGTACATCGGAACGAACTCGTCGTACGCCACGTGCCTGCCGGCCGCGTCGTTCCTGCCGGCACCGCTGCCCACGTCCGCCCCTCGAGCGCCGACCAGATCCATGACGCGGCGGTGGTATTCGGGACCGGTGAGCCGGCCGGACTCGAAGTCCGCCTGCAGCCCGCCCTCATGCACCGTGGCGTGGATCTCCTCGGTCGACCACCCGACTCGTTCGGCCAGCCGCGCGCAGAAGATGAGGTAGTCGAACCGGCAGATCACGTTGCCGAAGTCGAAGATGACGAGTCGGATGTCTGCGGGAGTATTGGTGGTGGGAGTGATGGTGCGGTCCTTTCAGCGGCCGCCGCCGACGTCGAGCAGGGCGCCGGTCACGTAGGAGGCCTCGTCCGAACACAGCCAGACGATGGCATCGGCGACCTCGCCGGCCAGTCCGCCTCGCTTCATGGGGATCCCCGGCGCGAGCCGGGCGACCCGGGCCGGTTCGCCGCCACTGGCGTGGATGTCGGTCTCGATGAGCCCGGGACGCACCGCGTTGACCCGGATGCCTTCGCCGCCGACCTCCCGCGCCAGGCCGACGGTCATCGTGTCGATGGCGCCCTTGCTCGCGGCGTAGTCGACGTACTCGCCCGCGCCACCGAGCGCCGCCGCCCGTGACGAGACGTTCACGATCACGCCGCCGGATCCGTCATGCAGGGTCGACATCCGGCGGACGGCCTCGCGGGCGCACAGGAACGCACCGGTGACGTTGACCGCGAGCATGCGTTCGATGCGTTCCGGGGTGATCTCGTCGACGCGGGTGTGTGCCTGGTAGACGATGCCGGCGTTGTTGACCAACGCCGTGACTTCGCCCAGTCGGTCGGCGGCGGCGAAGAGGGCGGCCACGCCCTCCCAGGCGCCGACGTCAGCCCTGACGGCGGCCGCCCGCGCGCCGCGGCTCTCGCATTCCCCGACCACGGCGTTGGCCGCGTCGATGGCGTTCTGATAACCGATGCAGACCGACCAGCCGCGTTCGGCGAGCAGCGGTGCGGTGGCGGCGCCGATCCCTCGACTTCCACCGGTGACGACGGCGACCCCACGTTCCTCTGGCACGCTTCCAGAGCCTACGGAGGGCGTCGCGGGCGTACGAATGGACCCGGCCGGATCCGGAAGGTGCCTTGCCTCGTTCCCACCACTCCCGTCTTAATAGGTCTGGAATTCCAGTCCACATCTCTACCAATCGGCGCCGTGGAGTAGGTGAGTCCGTGCTGCGGAGCGTGCGCAAGGGGAGCGACGGTCAGCCTCCGTCGCTGCAGGTGTATCGGATGATTGCGAGCGCGATCGCCCGGGGCACCTTCCGCCCCGGCACCCGCCTACCGCCTGAGCGGGACCTCAGTTCGTCCCTTGCGGTGAGCCGGGCGACACTCAGAGTCGCCCTCCGGGCACTCCACGACGACGGCCTGCTGGAACCGACGCACGGCAGTGGCTGGCACGTTGTCGCCCCGAGCGTGGTCGAGGAGGGGCAGGAGCCGCCGTTGAGCTTCACCGAGATGGCGGCACTGCGTGGACTGCGCGCGTCCGCCGAAGTTCTCCATCAGGGCACGCGGCCCGGCACGATCGACGAGGCCGACGATCTCGGCATCGCACCCGGGTCGGAGGTCTTCTGCCTCGACCGGCTGCGCAAGCTCGACGATGTGCCGGTGGCGCTGGCGAGCACCTGCATGCCGGCCGCGATGGTGGAGGCCGCGGTCTCCCAGGACTACTCGACCGGCTCCCTCTACGCCACGCTCCGCGAGCGCTGCGGGATCAACCCGGACCGGGCCGACTACGTACTTTCCGCACGTGGAGCCACCTCCGACGACGCCGAACAGCTCGGCATGCGGGAGGGGGAGGCCGTGCTCGTCGGCAAGTACACCTGCTTCGACGACCGCGACCGGCCGTTCGAGATCGGCCAGATCATCTATCGGGGGGATCGCTATCGCTTCAGGACGGTTCTCCGCAATCGGCGAGCCGCTCTGCCACCGCACCCGTAGGAGAAGGAATGGCCACCAGGACCAACGATCCCCGCCAACCCGGCCCCAGCGCGCCCATCCGCAGCGCACCCGGCCGGGCCGATCTGAGCCGGCGCAGCCTGCTCGGCATCGCCGGACTGGCCGGAGGCGCGCTCGCGTTGCCGGGATGCTTTTCCACCGGAGGGACGACCGCGAACCAGGGGAGTACGAAACCTGGAGGCAAGGTCGACTTGACATTCTGGCTGCCAGGCGGCGCGGACGGGTACCTGAAGGTGCACGAGGACGTCGCCAAGGAGTACGGAAAGCAGCACTCCAACGTCAACGTCGCGGTCACCCGGCTCACCGGTGAGCAGAACTTTCTCGAAGTGCTGCTCGCCCGGATCGCCGGCGGTAATCCACCGAGCGCCACGGTGTTGTGGGACACGCCGGTCGCCCTGGGCATTCGCGGTTCCCTGATGGAGCTCGACGCCTTCATGGAGAAGTCGGAGAACTCCCAGCTCGCCAACTGGCCCGAGGCCGTGCTCGCGAGCTGCCAGTTCGACGGAAAGACCTATGGACTGCCGTTCACGGCGGGTTCGTACGCCATGTACTACAACCAGGAGTGGTTCGAGGAGAAGGGAATCCCGGCCGAGCGCGAGAGCTTCCCGAAGACCTGGGACGACCTGCGCAGCCTGTCCAAGGAGTTCACCAGGTGGAAGGGCGACAAGATCGAGGCGGCCGGTTTCCTGCCGCCCTTCGACCAGTACACGTTGCCGGTCTGGTCGGCCCTGAACGGCGGGCAGATCTTCGACGCGTCGGCCGGCAAGTACACCATCGACTCCGAGCAGAACATCGAGATGATGGAGTACTTCGTCTCCTGGATGAACGAAGAGTACGAAGGCGATCTGCGCAAGGTCACCAGGTCCTTCGAGGCCCTGCTCGGCGAAGCGCCGCCCACCTTCCAGGAGAAGCGGCTCGCGATGCGCTTCGACGGCACCTGGCTGATGGGCGACTTCTACAGCGTCGAGGCGAAGTTCGAACGCTGGGAGGTCGCGAGCAATCCGGTTGGTCCGAGCGGCGGCAGCACGGTGTCGGGATACTGGCCGAACTGGATGGCCATCCCCACCGCCTCCAACAGCCCGGAGGAGGCCTTCAACTACCTCGACTACATCGCGGTCGAGGGAGCGCAGGCACAGTTCGCGGAGTTTCCCGACCTGCCGACCAATGCGAAGGTCCCCGACGACATCGTGCCCTCGAAACTCGTGGAGAGGCGCGGACAGGAGTATGCCGAGGACGCCACCGCATTCTTCCGTGAGCAGCTGGACATCGCCACACCGATGTGGGACTCACCGGTGCAGACGTTCGCGATCGACCAGCTCACGCGCGTGCTCGAGCAGATCTCGACCAAGGCGGCGAAGCCCAAGGACGCGTTGGCAGAGGCACAGAAGGCCTGCCAGGCCGAGTTGGACAAGGTGCTGTGAGGTCCAGCCCGATGCGCCGGCGGGAGGCACTCGCCGGGGTGGCGTTCACCCTCCCGTGGATCATCAGCCTCGTGGTCTTCACGGCCTATCCTGTGCTGGCGTCGGCCTTCTACTCGTTCACCGAGTACAGCATCGTGCAGCCACCGAAGTGGGTCGGCCTCGACAACTACGAGAAGATGCTCACGGCCGATCCGTCGTTCTGGATCGCGGTGCGCAACAGCGCCTACTTCGCGCTGGTCTCGGTCCCACTCGGTCTCGTCGCGTCACTGATCCTGGCCCTCATCCTCAACCTGAGTGCGAAGGGGATCGGCTTCTACCGCACGCTCTTCTACCTTCCGGTCCTCGCACCGCCGGTCGTGAGCACGATCATCTTCATGCTGATGTTCAGCCCGGAGAGCGGGCTCGTCAACACGGCCTTGCGCACGGTCGGCCTGCCGACACCTGGATGGCTCAGCGATCCGGCCTGGTCGAAACCCACGCTGGTCATCCTGAGCCTGTGGGCGCTCGGTGCCTCCACCCTCATCTTCCTTGCCGGGCTCAAGGAAATTCCCCAGTCGTTGTACGAGTCGGCGTCGATCGACGGCGCGGGCCCCTGGTCGCGACTGCGCCACATCACCGTCCCGCTGCTCAGTCCGGTGATTCTCTTCAACCTGGTCATGGGCGTGATCAGCTCGTTCCAGGTCTTCACCTCGGCCCTCATCGTCGGTGGAACGACCGGCGAGCCGCTCGAGTCGACGCTGATGTACGTCGTGCTCATCTATCGCAATGCCTTCAGGTACTTCGCGATGGGATATGCCTCGGCGCTCTCCGTCGTCCTCTTCCTGTCCATTCTCGCCGTGACGTTGCTGATCTTCGCGACCTCACGCAGGTGGGTCTTCTACGCGGGACGTGACCAATGACGCCGGTCGTACGCCGCCGACTCCTGGCGCTTGCCCGACACCTGTTGCTGATCGCCGTGTCGGTCCTCTTCATGATGCCGTTCTACTGGATGGTGAGTTCGGCACTGAAGGACGACAACCAGATCCTCAGCCTGCCGATCCGGTGGTGGCCCAGCCCGACCCGCTGGGAGAACATCCCCGCTCTGATGGACTATCCGGGGTTCCCGTTCTTCCAGATGTTGTGGAACAGCGTGTTCTATGCAGGATCGGTCACGGTCGGAACGGTGCTGTCCTCGGCGCTCGTGGCCTACGGCTTCGCCCGGCTGCGCTTTCCCGGCCGGAACGCGTTGTTCATGGTCACCGTGTCGACGCTGATGATCCCGCCGCTCATCATCTTCATCCCGACCTACGTCCTCTTCAAGGTGATGGGACTGATCGGTACGTACGCACCGCTGATCATTCCGCAGTTTCTGGGCAGTGCGTTCTTCATCTTCCTGCTGCGGCAGTTCTTCCTCACGATTCCGCGCGAGTTGGCCGACGCGGCCCGGGTGGACGGTGCGGGGGAGTTCCGGATCTTCGCGCAGATCATGCTGCCGTTGGTGCGGCCAGCGCTCGCGGTCGTGGCTGTCTTCACCTATCTCTACACCTGGCACGACTTCTTCGGCCCGCTGATCTACCTGTCGAATCCGGACACCTATCCGCTGAGCCTCGGGCTCTTCGCGTTCCACGCGCAACGGACGACCGAATGGGCGCTGCTCATGGGTGCATCGACGCTGGTGACGATCCCACTGATCATCCTGTTCGCATTCACGCAGCGCTACTTCCTCCGCGGCATCGCCCTGACCGGCATCAAGGGATGATCAGGGCTGTCTTTTCTTGGTGGCCCGGCGGTACTACACGGCCGACTCGATCGATGCCGGCCGGCAGTGCATCGGGCTTCTACTCGGCGAATGCGTACGACTCCGATGCGTACGGTGTGGGCTACGCGGTCTGCGACTCGCCGGTCGGGCCGTGCCGGAAGGCGGCGGAGAACCCGATCCTGTCCTCGCGGGGCAGCGCTGCTGGCCCGGGGCACATGTGCCTCGTCACCTGTCACGGACGTACCTGGATGCTCCACCACGCCTGGATCGCCGACGCGATCGGCTCGGTCGTACCCGGCCGGCCGATGTGGCTCGACGAGGTGGTCTGGACCGACGGTCGGCCGGAGGTCCACGGCCCGACGGTCACCATGAGTCCGTAGGCGGCCAGGATCCAGCCGCGGGCAAAGGGGCTGGTCCGACTCTGACGCCCCGGCTTGGCGGGTGCGGCCTCGGAGCCGGGCCGGCGGAAGTATGCTCGGGCCGAACCCGCCGTACTTGTGTCGCACCTGCCCGCGAGGCCGAGGAGCTTTGCCCGCGTGATCGACTCCAGCAGTCCCGCCGCCGTCATCGTCCTCGCCGCTGGCAAGAGCACCAGGATGAAGTCGCGGACACCCAAGTTCATGCACGAGATCGGCGGCGTCAGCCTGCTCGGCCTTGCGGTCGGGACGGCTCGCGCGCTCCAGCCGGATCATCTCGCCGTCGTCGTCGGGCACGGCCGGGAGCAGGTCGTCCCGCACCTCGCCGAGCTCGACCCCGACGCCCAGCCGGTGGTGCAGGAGGTGCAGGGGGGCACCGGCCACGCCGTCCGTACCGCACTGGAAGCACTGCCCCCGCTCCGCGGCACGATCGTGGTGACCTACGCCGACGCACCGCTGCTGTCCGCCGAGACGCTTCGCGAGCTCATCGCCGGCCGGGCCGCGGGCGACGCTGCCGCGACCGTGTTGAGTGCCGAGGTGAGCGACGCCACCGGCTACGGCCGGATCGTCCGCGACGAGCGGGGCGTGGTCACCGGCATCGTCGAGCACCGTGATGCCACACCCGAGCAGCGGGCGATCACCGAGATCAACTCGGGGATCTATGCGTTCGATGCGAGCCTGCTCGCCGACGCGCTCGCCCGGGTGAAGGCGGACAACAGTCAGGGTGAGGAGTACCTCACCGACGTGCTCGGAATCCTGCGCGAGGACGGTCACGAGGTGACCGCCGTAGTGGCCGAGGACTTCCGCGACATCCTCGGTGTGAACGACCAGATCCAGCTGGCCGAGCTCCGGCGCGTCCTCAACGACCGGATCCTCGCCGGGTGGATGCGCGCCGGCGTCGCCGTCATCGACCCGGCCACGACCTGGGTCGACGCCACCGTGACGCTGGAGCCCGACGTCACGTTGCACCCGAACACCCAGCTACGCGGCACCACCTCGGTCGCCGCCGGTGCCGAGGTCGGCCCCGACACCACCCTCACCGACACGCGGGTGGGCGCTGACGCGCAGGTCGTCCGTACGCACGGATCCGGCGCCGAGATCGGCCCTGAGGCAAATGTCGGCCCGTACGCCTATCTACGTCCGGGCACCAGGCTCGCCGCGAAGGGCAAGATCGGGACTTTCGTCGAGACGAAGAACGCCGAGATCGGCCCCGGCGCCAAGGTGCCCCACCTGACCTACGTCGGCGATGCCACGATCGGTGAGGGTGCCAACATCGGAGCCGGCACGATCTTCGCCAACTATGACGGCGTACACAAACACCACACCGACGTCGGGCGGCATGCGTTCGTCGGAAGCGACTCGGTGCTGGTCGCGCCGCGCCAGATCGCCGACGGGAGCTACGTGGCCGCCGGTTCGACCGTGGTCAAGGACGTCGCGCCGGGGGAGCTCGCGGTCGCCCGCGGACAGCAGCGCAACATCGCCGGCTGGGTCGCCCGCAAACGAGCTGGTACGAAGTCCGCCGCGGCCGCCGAGGAGGCGCAGCGCGGCGGGGGCGGCGACCCGACGTCTGACCAGCCGGTGAACCCGAGAGAGACTGACGATGTCGAGGACCACGGGAGGAGCGGTCAGTGAGCGGGCTCAAGCGCACCACCCACAAGAACCTCATGTTGTTCTCCGGGCGGGCGCATCCGGAGCTGGCTCAGGAGGTCGCCGAACTGCTGGGAGTCGATCTCGTCCCCACCACGGCGTACAACTTCGCCAACGGCGAGATCTATGTGCGCTTCGACGAGTCCGTCCGAGGGTGTGACGCCTTCGTGATCCAGAGCCACCCGGCGCCCATCAACGACTGGATCATGGAGCAGTTGATCATGGTCGACGCGCTGAAGCGGGCGTCGGCGAAGCGGATCACGGTGGTGACACCGTTCTACGGCTACGCACGACAGGACAAGAAGCACCGCGGCCGGGAGCCGATCTCCGCGCGACTGATGGCCGACCTGCTCACCACCGCCGGCGCCGACCGGCTGATGGCCGTCGACATCCACACCGCTCAGGTCCAGGGCTTCTTCGACGGTCCGGTCGACCACCTGCTCGCGCTGCCGGTGCTGGCGGAGCACATCGAGTCGCGAGTCGACACGTCGCAGGTCACCGTCGTGGCACCGGACTCGGGGAGGGTTCGCGTCGCGGAGCAGTGGGCCGAGCGGCTCGGCGGCTGTCCGCTGGCGTTCATCCACAAGACCCGTGATCCGAACGTCCCCAACCAGGCGGTCGCCAACCGGGTCGTCGGGGACGTCGAAGGGCGTACCTCCCTCATCGTCGACGACATGATCGACACCGGCGGCACTGTCGTGAAGGCCGCGGACGCGCTGATGGCCGCGGGGGCGCGCGACGTCATGGTGGCAGCCACCCACGGCGTACTCTCCGACGCCGCGGTCGACAAGCTCAAGAACGCCCCGATCCGCGAGGTCGTCGTCACCAACACGCTCCCGATTCCCGCCGAACGCAGGTTCGACAGCCTCACCGTCCTGTCCATCGCGCCACTCATCGCCCGGGCGATCCGCGAGGTATTCGAAGACGGCTCGGTCACCAGCCTCTTCGGCGGAGCCAACTGATCGGCCAGTAGGCGAGTGCAGGGGGCGTCCGCCGGCGCGGCGCTCCGCTCGTCGGGTGAGTCGTTTCGGCCCATAACGCGAGGGCCCGGGGCAAATGAGGCTCACCGTCCCGGCGGTAAATGACCACGCTGCCCATGCGTACGAAACCCGGGACAGGTGGCGGCGCCTCGTCGGCGACCGCTGGCATGGGTAGCGTGGTCATTTGCCGCCGGCGCGGCTACCGCTGGCATGGGTAGCGTGGTCATTCGCCGCCGGGACGGTGGACCTCAGGTGCCCTGGGTGGGTCGTGACGATCGTTGCCGGGTATTCTGTCCCGGTTGCCTCGGCGAGGGACGCCCGGTCTCCGGCTCCGTGATCGACGCGGTGCCGGCCAGGTGCGCCGCCGAGCAGCAAGCCGCCGCCCGCCGACACTGTCATCGACACCGTACGCAGACATCGTTCGAGGAGTAGCTTCCGTGCCCGAGGTCAAGATCAAGGCCGAATCCCGCAACGAGTTCGGCAAAGGTGCGGCCCGCCGCATCCGACGCGCGGGCCTGGTGCCCGCGGTGTTGTACGGCCACGGCAGCGCTCCGGTCCACATCACGCTGCCTGGTCATGAGCTGATGCTCGCGCTCAAGACCGCCAACGCTCTCTTCGACGTCGACCTGGGCGACCGCAGTGAGCTCGCGATCCCGAAGCAGGTCCAACGCGACCCGATCAAGGGGTTCCTCGAGCATGTCGACCTGCTGATCGTCCGGCGTGGCGAGAAGGTCGTCGTGTCCGTGCCGGTCGTCCTCGTCGGCGACGCCGCTCCTGGCGGACTGGTCTCCCTCGAACACACCGCACTGTCCGTCGAGGCGGAGGCCACCCACATTCCCGGGCAGATCGAGGTGTCGATCGCCGACGCCGAGATCGGTACGCAGGTCCACGCCAGCGACATCACGCTGCCCCGTGGCGTACTCCTCCAGGACGACCCGGAGGTACTCGTCGTCAACATCACGGCTCCTGCCGCCGCGGAAGCCGAAGAGGAAGCTGAGGTGGCCGAGGGCGAGGGTGTCCAGGCGGCCGAGGGTGAGGCCGGCGAGTCGGGCGAGGACACCGACTAGTCCTCCACGACCGGCAGCGCATCCTTCGTACGGAATGACACATGGCCGACGACGCCTGGTTGGTGGTGGGCCTCGGCAACCCCGGACCGACCTACGCCGCGCACCGGCACAACGTCGGACACCTGGTCCTCGACCTGCTCGCTGAACGCATGGGCGGGAAGTTCCGCCCGCACCCGCGCGGCAGGGCGGATGTTCTGGAGGGGCGGCTCGGAGATCTCCCGGGCCTGCGCGTGGTGCTGGCCAAGCCGCGGTCGTACATGAACGAGTCGGGTGGCCCGGTCGCGAGCCTCGGTGCTTTCTACAAGCTGGACCCCGCGCGGTTGGTCGTGGTGCACGACGAGTTGGACATTCCGTACTCCACGCTGCGGCTGAAGTTCGGCGGTGGTGACAACGGACACAACGGGCTCCGGTCGATCCGCCGCTCCATCGGCACGGGCGAGTTCTTCCGGGTGCGTTGTGGGATCGGACGGCCTCCGGGGCGGCAGGACGCGGCCTCTTTCGTCCTCTCTCCGTTTTCGAGTGTCGAACGCAAAGAGCTACCGCTTTTCGTCGAACGCGCCGGCGATGCGGTCGAGACGCTCACACTCGAAGGCCTCGAAAAGGCGCAGAACGCCTTCCACGGCGAGGGCATGCGTTAACGCCGGGGTTCGGTTGGGACGTGGGACGGGCACAGTCGTGACGTGTGAGTGATGCCATGTCGCCTTTAGATCGGCGACCTGGTGGGATTTCTTGAGTATGCGGGTGGACGGCGTGGTCACGGTTCGATCTCACGTGCAACCGATGGGGTGGCGGACAGGTCAAGTGCTTCGAAGGCGCTGGCTTCACACCCGGGGGGTGTGTGGAGCCGGCGCTTTCTCTCTTGTCCATCGCCACACCTGGCAGTTGTCGACACGGCGCCGCACGCGTCGATGGATCGGCGGAGGGGATGGGCGTCATGCGACGGAAGTTCACCAGTGCCGTCATCATCGTTGCCGCGCTTCTTCTGGTCGCGGCATGTCAACAGCCGATTGCCGGAACAGGTGAGGAAGCGCCGGGACCGCTTGTCAACAGTACCTGCGGTGTAGGGCCGAAACTGGTGCCGAACTGCGGTGCGTGGTGGGGAGTCGCCGCCAACCCCCTGGGAAGTGAAACCTGGGAGCAGGCCCTGGTGAATTTCGAAAGTCGAATCGGCAGGACCGTCAATGTTGCGCATTTCTACAAGCGTGCGGGACAGCTTTTCCCGACCAAGCAGGAAATTGCTCTCGCCAACCAACCTGGAAAAGAACGCATTCTGTTCTTCAACTACAAACCGGAGGCCGGGCACACCTGGCGTGAGGTGGGCCGAGGTGCCACCAACGCCGAGATCGACCGGCTGGCCGCCTATATCAAGGCGAACTTCACCAAGCCGTTCTTCTTCACGGTTCACCATGAGCCCGAGGACGAAGTACGGCAGGTGGCGGGATCGGGATACACCGCCCAGGACTACGTGTTGATGTACCGGCACGTGGTGATCCGACTGCATCAACGCGGGTTGCGCAACGTCGTGCGGGTCATGAACTACATGGGCCTTCCCAAGTGGGGCTCGCAGCCGTGGTTCAACGCGCTGTATCCCGG
The DNA here is from genome assembly GCF_040195635.1 of Actinopolymorpha sp. B11F2. NCBI lineage: Bacteria > Bacillati > Actinomycetota > Actinomycetes > Propionibacteriales > Actinopolymorphaceae > Actinopolymorpha > Actinopolymorpha sp. B11F2. The sequence continues at coordinate 188,756 of NZ_JBEFTX010000002.1, forward strand.
TGACGATGTCGTCGACTGGATCGCGTCCGATCCGTACATCTTCGGGTCGGGACAGTACTGGGGAGGCGTGTCCGACCTGATGAATCGGCGCTTCCCCGAGTATCCGAGCTGGCCGGGCTTCTATACGTGGGCGACGGTCAACCATGGCAGCAAGCCGCTCATGCTGGCCGAATGGGGAGTGGTCGAGAAAGTCGGCAGTCCCGGTGCGAAGGCGAACTTCTTCCGGATGCTGGGTGACCAGGTCCGGCAGTGGCCGCGGGTAAAGGCGTTGGTGTACTGGAACGCCGCATCCGACCGGACTGTCGGTGCCACCCGGGTGGACTCCAGCACACCGTCGCTGAACGAGTACGCGAGAATCGGCCGGCTGCCCTACTTCAACCGGTGAGACAAGCCGCCGGAGTCCCGCGCCGGAGTGCGATCAGCCGCGGGAGACGATCCGACGCTCACGGCGGGCGCGGATCGTGATGCCCGGCAGGGCCCCCTGGAAAGCCGCGAGTTCCAAGGTCGTGCGACCGCGCCAGAGCATCGCCGCATAGGCCACACACATGAGCGGCAACCAGCTGCCCACCACCGGGAGGGACATCGGAAGCACCAGGGCGATCAGCAAAGGGACACCACCGAAACACAGTCCCGCGCTGACCGCGACCCAGCCGACACCGGGCCCGAGCGAGGTGACGCCGAATGCCCGGCGTACCTGGATCATCGGCAGCACGTTGCGCACCAGGAGCGCGGCTGCCCAGGCCAGTGCGGCGCCGGTGATGCCGAACGGAGGTACGAGGAGCACGACGAGGATGACGTCGATGACGAGCGCCGAGGCGTTGTTGACCAGGCTCTGTCGGCTTCGGCCGGCCATGAGTAGGACGACATCGACCGACCCGGTGGCGGTCGTCGCCAGCATCGTGAGGGCCAGGATGACGACCGTCGCGAGGCCCGATTCGTACCCGCTGCCGAAGATCCTCAGCAGGAGGGGTGCCGCGATCGCGCTGGTGAGGTAGACCGGCCAGGTGATCGCCATCAACCATGCGGTCGACGTGGAGAAGACCTGTCGTACGCCGGGGAGGTCGCCGCGCGCGAAGAGCTTGGACAGTTGAGGAGCGAGCACCTGCTGGATCGCCTGCATGCCCATCTGGCCCACCACGAGGAACCGGGTCGCCGCGGTGTAGACGGCCGCGTGCCCGGGGGACAGTAGCGCCGCGACGAGCACGATGTCGGTGCGCTGCAGCGCGACCTGGCAGATCCGGCCGAGCGCGCGGGGTGCGGTGAACGCCCAGAAGTCCTTGGCGAGCTCCGCCCTGGTGGGTTCGGCGGCGAGCGCGTGAGCGCCCTCCGGTGGCGCTGACGCAGGTGAGGCTGTTGACGGCGAGGGCATTGACGGCGAGGGCGGCAGGAGAGCCGACGTCGGGGCAGTCGACGTCGAGGGTGTGGACGTCGGGGGTGTGGACGGGCTCATGGACATCCGGCTGCGGGCGATGCGGCGGCACCACCACGCGACCGCCACCAGGCCGAGAAGATAGGGCGCCGCCCAAGCGACGGCGAGCCCCGTCGGTCCGACGCCGAGAAGCAGAGCGACGAGCACACACAGGATCTGTCCAGGCATCCGCCCCAGCTTCTCGACCACGACGTTGGCCCGGGTCGTGCCGTAGGCCAGGGTCGCCGCCACCACCGTGTCGTACGCCGTCGCGATCGGAAGCGCCAGCGCCAGCACCCGGAGCATTCCGGTCATCGGGACCTGATCCGTGCCCCGGCTGATCACGGCGGAGAACCACGGAGCGGCGACCCAGACGACGACGGCGACCGCCACGCTGAGCGCGATGACGGCACGCAGGGCGATACGGACCGTCGCCAGGGCGCTCGCGGGGCTTCCGGCGACCAGGCGGCGCTGGATGGCGTGGGCGAGTCCCACGTCGGTGCCCAGGGCGGAGACCGCGGTGACGATGAGGAAGAACGACGTGGCCGCGAACAGCATCCCGGCAATGTCCTGGCGTACACCGTTGGTCACCAGGACGACGAGGGCAATGCCGGCGCCGCCGCCGATGACGGTTCCGGCGACGTTCAGGACGCCGCCTCGAGCCAGTTGCCGGATGGGAGCGGTGCTGGTCACCGATCGTCCGCCCGGAACGCGCGGACGTTCGCCGCATCGCGGTGTCCGCTCGCTGGCTCGGAGCGGTCAGGAGTCGGAGACGGTAACCCGTTGGCCGCCTCGCCGAGGCGTCCGTTGGTCGCGGCAGACCGTCCGTTGGCCTCGCTGGGGCGCCCGTTGGTCGCGGTGCCGGAATGCCCGTTCGCACCGCCCGGCCATCCGTTGGCGGTGCGACCAACCGAAGCGCTCCCGGACGCCGGGCCCGCCGGATGGCCAGTCGCCGGGTGCCCAGTCGCTGTCCCGCTACGCCGGCCGGTGCCAGCGACGCCGGAGTGCCCGCGGCTTGCGGCATCCCTCCCGGCCGGATCGCTCCCGGCGTTACGGCGTTCGTACGCAGGAGCGCCGTCGGTGGCCTCGGCCCTCCTGGGATCAGGCCGGTCGGCACGCGCGGAGGTGACATCCGGCCCGGGGACCGCGGGCCCGGCGTGGTGGACCTTGCCCGTGCGGCCGTCGATGACGATGACACCGACGGCGGCGGACTGCAGCCTCGCCAGGAGCGCGGCGGAGTTCTGCAGCTCCGTGCGCGTGGTCAGCCTGCGGGCCGCGACGAGGACCACCGCGTCGGTCAGCGCGGCGAGTGCCTGGCCGTCGGCGGTGGTGACCGGCTGTCCGGTGAGCAGGACGTAGTCGTACCACTCGCGCAGCTGACCGACGGTCGAACGCATCTGCGGCGACAGCAGCTGGTCCATGGTGGTGCGCTGCGGCCGCCCGAACGGCAGCAGCACGAGGTTGTCCTCCGGCTGGACGAGGAGATGCCGAAGGTCAATGGTCCCGGCCAGCAGGTCGGCCAGGCCAGGCAGGGACTGCGTTCCGGTGAGCAGCTCGCCGGCGGCGCCAGCGGTGTCGACGAGGACGACGCTGAAACCCGCGCGGGCGAGGCCGGTGGCGAGTCCGGCCGCCTCGGGTGCGGAGGAGACGTCGGGGGAGAGGCTGGCCACAGTCATGACGACAGGTGGCGTGTCGACCGAGCCGACGACGGCCGTACGCAGCTGGCGGTACGGCTCGGGCAGGCCCCGCCCGCGTCGGTCCGTACGCCCGGCGAAGCGATCGCGCTCTCCGATGACCCCGAGCAGTCGGATGTCGAGATGCTCGACCTCGCCAGGATCGAGCAGGCGGTCGTCGGCGCGGGTACGGAACAGCGCCAGCATGGCGCCGAGAGTGAGCCCTGCGATCGCGCCCGCCCCGCCGAAGAGCACGGCGTTGGTGCCGCCTGCCGTGAGAGGCATGGTGGCCGGGCTGATCACCTGGCCGGGCGCGAGGTCGGTCGCGGTGAGCGTGCTGACCTCGGTCTCGAGGCTGGCGATCTGGGAGGCGAGGGCGCTGACCCGCTCTTCCAGATAGGCGTGGCGGGCCGAGCCTTCGTCGGCCTTACCCAGCTCGTCGGTGGCGTCACCGAGTGCTGTCTGGATGTTGGTCTGCTGCTTGCGGATCCGGGCCAGCCGGGAGTTGGTGAGGGACTTGGCGCGGGTGCCGCGGTAGTCGAGGTAGGACTCGGCGAAGGCCTGTGCGCCGCGGATGGCGTCTGACGGGCTCTCGGCGGTGAACGAGATCCGCAGCACCTGGGTGTTGGTGGGGTTCTCGACCTTGACGAGCTCGTGCAGGTCGTCGGTGCTGAGGTCGGTCTTCAGGTCGCGCGAGACCAGTGCGGCGACGCCTTCGGTGCTGACCAGCTGGGCCTCGGTCTCGAGGTTGACGAGCTGCTCGCCGCGGCCGTCCGGCGCGAACGGGTTCCCTTCGAGCGGGTTGAGCAGGACCGAGGCGGTGGCGGTGTACTGGATCCCCTGACGCAGCGCACCCGCGACACCGGCGGTGGCGCCGAGGAGGGTCAGGACGAGGATCAGCAGCAGGTGTCGGCGGAGTGCGCTGGTCACGAACGCCACTGGCGAATACGCCTCGCGGACCTCACGCATAGCTGTCCCCCACCCCCTTCACCACTGCTCAAGAGACGGTAGACCAGACCCTGCCCAGACCGACGCGGTTTCGGTGGGTTGTAGTGAATCGGCCGGGAGTGTGCCAACAGTCTGGTCCGTACGGGTTCGACCCTGCAACAATTTGGCATATGTCCAGCAAGTCGGGCATGCGACCGGCTGGGCCGCACGCGGAGAATGACACTGAGTAGCCACACTGGGGGATGCGGATGAGGGAACATGGCGGATGTACGCCTGGCGCGGCAGGACGCCCGCAGCGCGTGCTGCTCGTCGGATCGAGCGGTGGGCACCTGGCCCAGCTGCTCGCCCTGAAGCCGTGGTGGGAGTCCCGCGACCGGACCTGGGTGACGTTCGCCACCGAGGACGCGAAGTCCAGGCTCCGCGACGAGCGGGTCGTGTGGGCGCACTTCCCGACGACCCGCAACCTCCCCAACCTGATCCGCAACTTCTTCCTCGCGATCAGTGTGCTCCGACGGCAGCGTCCGGACGCCGTGGTCTCGACCGGCGCCGGCGTCGCCGTACCGTTCTTCCTGCTGGCCCGCGTGCTCCGGATTCGTACCGTCTATCTCGAGGTCTACGACCGGCTCGACACGCGCACGCTCACCGGCAGGCTGTGCCGCCCGCTGTCGTCCCTCTTCTGCGTTCAGTGGGAGGAGCAGGCCCGGCTCTACAAGGGGTCCCACGTCGTCGGAACCCTCCTCTGAGCCGTCGACATCCGGCTATCGAGACCTGTGCTGCAGAGAGAAGTGAACGCATGCACCTGCTGGCCATGGTGGGGACCGACTACCACCCGTTCGATCGCCTAGTCCGCTGGGTCGACGCGTGGAGTGTCGGACACCCCGAGGTGGAGTGCCTCATCCAGTACGGCACCGCCCCGGCGCCGCGCCACGCGGCCGGGGTCGCCTATGCCGAACACGATGAGCTCGGCGAGTGGATGGACCGGGCGGGCATCGTCGTCTGCCACGCCGGGCCGTCGACGATTCTCGAGGTCCGTCATCGTGGCCTGCTGCCGATCGTCGTTCCGCGCTGTGGCCAGTCCGGTGAGCACGTCGACGACCACCAGGAACGCTTCGCCAGCCGGCTCGCCGGCACCGGCCTCGTCCTGACCGCCGGGTCGCAGCGGGAGCTCGGCGTCCTGCTGGACAAGGCCCTGGATGACCCGACTGTGGTACGGCTGTCCGAGGTGGCCCACGGCGCGGTGACAGATGCCGCCGTACGCCGGTTCGGCGAGCTCGTCGCTGGCCTGTTCAGCCCCGTCCGCACAGGGAAGCGTCGCTGACCCCGGCCTTGCCCTCCCCGTGATCATGATCACGGGAGACTGGCACACGGTGGAGCCGGGATCGGGCGCCTTGCGCCTGTCGGCCTCAGATGCCGCGGCCGAAGGAGTTGGCGGTGGCGAGTACCCGGTCGGCCGACAGGAGGCGGAGGGCGACGACGACCGTGACGTACGCCCGGGGCTCACGCCAGTTGAGCCGGAGCACCCGCCCCACCGCGCGAAGTGCCGCCCGCGGCTGCCCCAGCGCCGCGTAGGCGAAGGCCTTCTGCCCCTCCAACCGGGCGAGTCCGTGCGGATCCTCGCTCAACACCGGATGCTTCGCGAGGACGTAGTCGATGGCGTCGATGATGGTTTGCCAGCGCCGGTTGAAGAACGACGTACGCCCCCACAGAACGCGCACCAGCGGGCGTTCGACGACGGCGATCGGCCCGGCGTGGGCGGCGCGCAGAATCCAGTCGTAGTCCTCGCCGTAGCTGCCGGGGATGTCCTCGTCGACGACGCCGATCCGCATCCGGAGGGCGTCGGCCCGGACGACGACGGTCGACGGGTGCGCCTCCATCACGCGGCGGCGGGCGAGCGTAGCGACGCTGAGGTCGGCCGCGGTGGGTACCCGGTGGACGATCCGATCGCCGTACCGCACCTCGATGCCGGTCACCGCGACATCGCTGCCGGTCGCCTGCAGCCGCTCGACCTGCAGCGCCAGCTTGCCTGGCAGCCACTCGTCGTCGTCGTCGCAGAACGCGATGATCTCTCCGCTCGCGGCGTCGATCCCGGCGTTACGCGCGCCGGCCAGTCCGGGCGTACGTGAGTTGGCGATCGCGCCGACCCGGCGTCGTGGTCCGTACGTACGACCGGCGCACACGGACTCGTCGACGGGCGCCTGGTCGAAGACCACGACGCACTCGATGGCCCCCGGGTAGTCCTGGTTTATCACGGCGTCGATGGCCCGGCGCAGGAGTTCTGGCCGGCTCCTGGTGGCGATCACCACCGTCACCGACGGCGCTGCGTCGTCGGCCCTGTCTGCGGTCATCCGGGTGTGCCCTTCCTGGTGCGCCCGCACTATCCGGGTGGGGTGGCCGGGACCAGGGCGACGATCCCGGTGGCTGTCGTGGCCCCCGCGGAGCCCGGGCGGCCGTGGAGAGCGCGCACTGCCCGGGCGAGTGCACGCCGCGTGGTGGTGCCGAACTCGACGAGCACGAGCACGATGTCGGCGGTCTCGGGGTGCGTGTCGGCGGTACCCGAGCCGGCCCGGCTCGCCGCCACCACGACGTCGGGATCGTACGCCGGACCAAGGGTCGACGCGGTGAGGGCGCGCTGAAGCACGGCGACGAAGCCCGCCGTCAGCGAGTCGGCGCAGCATCCCAGGACGACGATCCGCCCGCTACCGCCGGCAAGGGCACGCTCCAGCCGTGTCGCCAGTCGTCGCATGTCGGTATCGACGGTCGCCCGGTCAACAGCTGCCTGGTCGACGCTCGTCCGGTCAGCGCCGCCTCCACCAGCGCCGGCCCAGTCGACGGTGTCCCTTCCGCGGAGTCCCGTGAGCAGAGTCGAGTCGACACTGGCGAGGATCGGCAACCCGGCGACGTCGCCGACGTCGAACGCGTCACCTACGTGGGTCTTCCGCCGGCGTCTCAGATAGCCGACGCCGAGGCCCGCCACGAGTCCGGACATCAGGCCCGAGAAAGGAGCGACCTCGGCGTTCGCCCGGGTCGAGTCGGTCGGGAGACGCGCGTGCTGAACGATCTCGGCGGCGTTGGCGGCCGTCGCCCCGGCGTCGGTCAACGCCTTGTCGATGGCGGCGATCTGGCTACGGATCTGTGCCCGCAAGGCGCGGTTGACAGGCAGCGCGGAGGGTCCGGAACGCTCCGGCACCCCGTCGGTCTCGGGCGGTGCGTCGGCGATGATCTCCTGCAGGGTGGTCCGCCGGTCCCGCAGCGCCGAGCCCACCCGGCGGGTCCGATCGGCGATCAGTGCCGACCGTTGGCGCACGTACTCCCGTGCCACGGTCTCGGCCCCCAGTCGTGCCTCGGCAGGCGTACGTCCGGTGAACGAGAGCGAGAACGTCCGGGCGCTGGTCGGCACGCTGATCTGGATCCGGTCGGAGAGGCTCGCGACCGTCCAGTCCGCGCCGAGGCGTTCGGCCACGTTCCCCAGCACGACGTCGGAGCGGATCAGTTCGGCTTCGGTGTCCTGCGTCCACTCCCGCGGCGGTGGCGTGCCCTCGATCGGGAACGGTTCGATGTCGAGCGCGAGATAGGTGGGTGTCGCCGGGGCGAACACGGTGGCGGTGGAGTGGTACTCCGGCGGACTTACCCAGCTGACCACGAGTCCGCTCGCCAGTCCGGCCAGGCCGAGCAGGACCGACGCCCGCCAGTGCGAACGTACGAACCGGCGGTAGCTGCCGAGCGCGACAGTCATCGGTGGACGTCCGTGGAGACGGGGTGCGGAACCAGGGTCATCGGCGGAGTACGAGGTCGTCGAGCAGGTCGAGCAGCCAGGTCGTCCTGGCGCGCAACGGTGCCCCTTCGGCGGGCTCGGACGCGAGGGTGTAGCGGCGCGCCAGCTCGACGAGGTAGGCGATCCACACCGCCTCCGGGTCGTTGCCGGAGAAGACGATGTCGTCGGTCGGCACCCGGTGGGCGGGATCCGTCGCGAACTGTCGGCGGACATACCGGCCGGCGCCTTCTTCGCCGGCGTCGCGCAGCGTGGCCTGCAGGCGGTAGTGGGTGAGGTCGTAGCCGAACGGGACTCCGGTGGCGAAGCGTTCGAAGTCCCACAGCAGGACGTGGTCGCCGCTCCACGCCATGTTCCACGGCGTCCAGTCACCGTGCCACGCGCCGAGCATGAGCTTGGTGTCGCCGTGGCGTGCCCCTGCCGCCGCGAGGATCCGGTCGAACCGGCGGGCGTGGTCGGCGTCACGCAGCGCGTCTGGTGTGTCTTGGGCGAGCCCCCAGACCGGGCTCCGCGCGAGCGTGGACTCCGTGGTGCCGAAGTGGCCCGCGAGCTCGCGCATCGCGGAGAGGGGGACGGTACGACGCCGCCAGCGACCCGACTCGGGGCGCAGCGGTGCGAGGACGAGTACCTCGAGGCCACGCCACCGCCCGTGATGCAGGACGCGCGGCACCCGCAGCGTCGTTGTCGGCCGGTCGGCCGACCAGAAGCTGCCCAGGGCGGCGGCCTCGTCACGGACCAGCACCTTCGTCGGTTCCTTCGTACCGACCTTCACGTAGGCGACGGTGTCGCCCTGAGGGGTGAGCGCGTGCAGGACGGGCTTGCGGTTGGCACGTGGTTGCCCGACCCCGATGGCGACCACCACCTCGCGCCCGAGGATCCCGGCGAGATGGTCTTCGAACGACTCGGCGCTGCGCCCCTGCGGAACACTCACCCGGATCCGGTGCGGAGCGACCCGCGCCAGTCCCGGATGGACACCTGGCAGCCGGACGAGACCGGACAGGGTCGTACGGACGGCGCGTTCGCCGAGGGAGAGGGCCTGACTGTGCTTGCGAAGCGCCTCGGCCGTCACCCGGGCGGTGCTCACCGGGAGGGCCACGCGGGGATGCCGCCGATCGGGGAGTACGAGGAACTCACGGACCACCCGGTGCCCCCCGGGGACGCCGGCGGCGGTGCGTACCGGCTCCCCCTCGCCGTGTCCCTGGTCGCCGTGTCCCTGGTCGTGCGGGTCGGGGGCGACGCCGATCGTTGCGGGCGTCGGCCAGAGCAGCCGCATCGTCTCGATCAGCGCGTCCCACGTCGACTGGTAGGTGGGCGGCTGGTGAACGGGTTCTGTCGTCACGGCGAACCTCCGGCCTGGTTCGGCTCCTGCGCGGCCGAAGGTACACCCCGAGCCAACAGACCCAGCGTGATCATCACGGTGACCATGGGGGCGTCGAAGGTGTCGTAGACGAACAGCTCGATCCCGAAGAACGCCAGGACGCAGCACCCGGCGATCGCCAGCGGTGTCCGTTTGCGCCAGTGCGCGAGGAACTGTCGGCAGAAGAACGCCAGGAACAACGCCAGCCCCACGATCCCCTGGGAGAAGACGACCAGCCACAGCTGTCCCTGCGTACCGAGTGGTGGCGGTTTGCACGCCGGACACTCCGGTGTCGCGCCGCCGGCGATGGAGAAGAAGCTGCCCTGGACTTCGCGGGTGGAGCCGAAACCCAGCAGCGGCGACCCTTCGACGACGGCGCGGACGCTTGCGATGGCGAGGTCCGCGCGCCGGTCGTTGGAGTGCGGCGCATCTATGCGCTGCTGCACCATCGTGCCCAGCGGACTCAACGCGAACGCCAGGCCGCCGATGACGACGACCGCCCCGATGAGGTTGAGCGCCCAGAACTTCCCCATGGCCGCGAGCCGGACCGCCAGGTAGCACCCGCCGACGCCGAGAGCGAGCCAGAGGCCGCGGTTGAGGGAGTAGACGGCAGGTACCAGCGCCGCCAGCAGGACGAACGGCGCGACCCACCGCCGCCACCCTGCGCCCCGACCCAGCCACGCCAGGACGAAGAAAGGCAGGTAGAGGGAGAAGTTCGCGCCCCAGGAGTTGGCGAACGAGAACGGCGCGATCGGCCGTGCTTCGTCGTAGCCCAGGATCGACTGCATGTCGGCCGCCGCCGGGTGGATCATCGACGTGACGAACTCGTTGGAGGCGATGCCCTCCGGCAGCACCAGCTCCATCGGCGAGCTGAAGGCGAACCCCGGCGCCACCACGCCGAGCAGCCCGCCGCAGGTGGTGACGACGAACATGAATCCGAGCAGCCGGACCACCCTGCGCGTCGGCAGGTCGCGCTCGGGCATGTTCAGGACGTAGAGCAGTGCGATCGTCGCGGAGAAGTACATCGCGGCCCGGTAGCCGAAGACGATGATCCGACCCGCGCCTCCACCGCCAGGCTCGGCGCCCGGCGCATCGACCCAGAGCATCGCCGCGCTCGCGAGGAGCCATCCGAGAAAGACGAGCCACATGCCGAATCCGCGCGGTGCCCGCAACCCGCGCCGGGTCAGCAACTCGATCGCCATCGGGACCGCGAAGAGGATGAACGCGAACGTCGCCAGTCCGAGCATCCACCACAGCGGAAAGCCGAGGAACAGAGCCGTGAGCGGCCATCCTGCGGGGAGCAGCCGCGGCGCCGCCGACGAGCGCGCGGCCTGCGAGCTCCACGCTCCGGTGGTGAGGCTCCCGACGCTGGACGCGCCCGTCACGTGTGTCCTCTCTGCGGGTTGCCGGGTCCCGTCGAGTGTGCGGTTTCTTGGGCTGCTCGGCGGGGAGGATGCGCACGAGAAGAGGGGGTCTCCGGCAGCCTGAGGATACGAGACGCCGGCACTCGTCGAGGATCCCTTGGAAGATCTGCCGGTCGATGTCGCCGTTCCACTTGCACGCGGTGGTCATCGGCCGGCAGGATGCTCTACGCATTTGGACAGGTTTACGCATTTTGGCACGTGTCGACAGTCTGCCGATCGCTCCCTCCCCGTCGTGTCGTCGGAGCGCGGCCCGCGCTTTCCGTTGGGGGAACGTTGTTACTGCGCCGCTTGGGCGTGGCGGCCACCGTCTTGTGTGTCGCCGTGCCCGTGACCGGAGTTCCGCACGCCGCCGAGGCGGTGCAGACCACCCAGCCGAAGGTTGTCAGCGCCAACCCGGCCAACTCCACGCCGCACGTCCTCGACGGTCATGTGAAGGCCATCGTCCAGGTCGGCGACACGGTGGTGCTCGGCGGTGCGTTCACCCAGGTCAGCTCGGCCGACGGCAAGACCGTCTACAGCCGCTCCAACCTGGTCGCGTTCAACGCCCAGACGGGTGCGGTCAGCACGAGCTTCGCCCCGAACGTCGACGACGAGGTAGCCACCCTCGCCGTCTCCAGTGACGGCAAGTCCGTCTACGCGGGTGGCTTCTTCGACGCGGTCAACGGCAAGGCGGTCAAGAGCCTGGCCCGGATCAACATCGCCGACGGGCAACTCACCTCCGGGTTCACCACCCCCGCCCTCAACGGCAGGGTCAAGGACCTGAAGCTGGTGAAGGGCCGGCTCTGGGTCGCCGGCACCTTCGGCTACGTGGCGGGCCAGAAGCAGGCGGCGCTCGCCACTCTCAACCCGGCAACCGGTGCTCTCGACCCCTTCCAGGGGGTGGTCTTCTCCGGCACCCGGACCGCAGGCGGCTTCCTGCAGATCCTCAAGATCGACATCACCCCGGACGGTTCGCGGCTGGTGGCGATCGGTGACTTCACGGCGGTCGACGGCCAGCCGCGCACCCAGATCGCGATGCTCGACCTCGCCGGGTCCGAGGCCGCGGTCGCCAACTGGCGGACCAACTTCTACGCCTCGGCGTGCAACGCGGCGTTCCCGACGTACATGCGTGACGTCGACATCTCCCCGGACGGGTCGTACTTCGTCGTCGTCACCACCGGCGGTTACCAGGGCGGACCGCCGGTGTCCTGCGACACGGCGGCGCGGTTCGAGACCGGGGCGACCGGGTCCGGGCTGACGCCGACGTGGGTCGACTACACCGGCGGGGACACCCACTTCGCGGTCGCCGTCACCGGCACGGCGGTCTATGTGGGCGGGCACTTCCGCTGGCAGAACAACCCGCACGGTCCAGCGGACCGCGCCGGCGCCGGCTCGATCAGCCGCGACGGCATCGCGGCCCTCGACCCCGCCAACGGCATGCCGTTGCGTTGGAACCCCGGCCGCACCCGCGGGGTCGGCGTCTTCGACATGGTGGCCACGTCCGCAGGACTCTGGGTCGGCAGCGACACCGACCGGATCGGCAACTGGGAGTACCACGGGCGGATCGCGTTCTTCCCACTCGCGGGGGGCACGGACGTACCGCGGCCGGCCGCCGGCGAGCTGCCGTCCGACATCTACTACGTACCGACCTCGAGCACCAACCTGAGCCCCCGCAAGCGGCACTACGACGGCACCACCGTCGGCGCCGCCGCCGCCGCTCCGACGGGTGGCCTCGCCTGGAGCAACATGCGGGCGGGGTTCATGCTCGGTGACACGCTCTATGCCGGCTGGTCCAACGGTGCCTTCGACCGGCGTACATTCGACGGGTCGACCTATGGCACGCCCACGACCATCAACCTCGCCGACCAGTTGGTCTCCGACTCCGCCTGGCACGCCGACGTCGCCGCCGCCACCGGAATGTTCGCCTCCGGCGGCAGGCTCTACTACACCCGCACCGGATCGAGTTCGCTCTACTACCGCTACTTCTCGGTGGAGAGCCAGGCGGTGGGGGCCGAGCGGTTCACCGCGAGTCCCAGTGTCACCGGCGTCGACTTCTCCAAGGTGACCGGCATGTTCCACGTTGGCGAGAGGCTCTACTTCGCCTCGACCATCGACGGCAACCTGCGCAGGGTCAACTTCAGCGCCGGAAAGCCGGTCGCGGGCACCGCGACGGTGGTCAGCGGCCCGGGCGTCGACGGCAACGACTGGCGTGCCCGGGCGATGTTCCTGTTCACCGACCCGAGCATGGCGGCCGAAGGAGCGCCGACCGCGGTGGCCTCCAGTACCTGCGAGGGCCTCACCTGCACCTTCAGCTCCGTGGGTTCGACCGACCCAGACGGCACGATCGAGTCCTACGCCTGGAAGTTCGGCGACGGGTCGACCGGCACCGGCGCGACGCCGCGGCACACCTACGCCGAGGGCGGCACCTACACCGTGACGCTCACCGTCACCGACGACTCCGGGGCGACCGACAGCGTGGAAAAGACGGTGACCGCCGCCGATCCCGACCAGCCGCTGGCGGCAAAGTTCTCGGTGTCGTGTGACGGGCTGGCCTGTGACGTCGACGGCGGCGACTCGACCGACCCCTCCGGTGCGGTGCAGTCGTACGCCTGGAACTTCGGTGACGGGACCACCGCCACCGGGGCGACCGCCTCGCACAGCTACCCGTCCACCGGGCGCTTCACCGTCCGGCTCACGGTGACGGGCAGCGACGGCAAGACCGCGCAGTCCGAACAAGTGGTCAGCGTCGCCACGCCGGTCAGCTCCGTACGGTTCGTCGGCCAGGCCGGCAGCAACGCCAACGTCAAGACCCACCAGGTGACCATCCCGGCGAGCGTCGCGGCGGGCGACCGGTTACTGCTCCTGTCGAGCCTCAACACCACCACGCCCACCGCCTCCACACCGAGCGGTGTGGACGGCTGGTCGAGCGTCGGTACGAAAACGGCCTCCACCATGGTGACCCGGGTCTGGCAGAAGGAAGCCTCGGCGACCGACGCGGGGTCGACAGTCCAGGTGGCGCTCTCCGACTACGCGAAGGGCGACCTGACGGTCGTGGCCTACCGCGGGCCCGACCCAGTGGTGCGAAGCTTCGCCAGCGCGGCCGAGACCACCTCGCGGACGACCCACACCACGCCGGGCGTTCAGGGTGTCGACGGTGCCTGGCTGGTGAGCTACTGGACCGACAAGACGTCGGCCACGACGCAGTGGACCGCGCCGGCGGGTCAGACGACGCGGCGCAGCTCCTACGGCACTGGCGGCGGAAGGATCTCCATGCTGCTCACCGACGGCGGTGCTCCGGCGGGCACCGGGGCCAAGGGTTCACTCGGCGCGACCGCCGACGCGGCGAGCGCCCAGGCCACGATGTGGTCGTTCCTGATCGGACCGGGCGGATGACGGCAAAGGATCGAATCGGCCGGGTCCGTGCAAGGGCGGCCCACCGTGTCTCCGTGTGCGCCATGGTGGCGGTCCTCAGCCTTGCCGGTAGCTCGTGTTCGCTCATCGGATTATGGGGCGACGGCGGAGCTGCCGGCGGGCCGGGACAGGCAGCTGGTACTGGCGGCGGAGAGGGCGTGCGTTCGGTGTCGACCGGGAACGATGGCGCGTTCGCCGAGTCGCCGGTCGGCAACAAGAGCGACGCGTCGGCCCGGCTCGTCGGCCTCGAGGCGGACACGGCCGAAGGCGTGGAGACGGTGACCTTCACCTTCGCCGATACCAAGGTCCTGCCGAAGTTCCGGGTGGGCTACATTGACGCTCTCCGGGCCCATCCCGAAGACGAGCCACTTCCGTTGTCTGGCAACGCCTTGCTCGAGGTGGAGTTCAGCCTGACCAACCCCAACACCAAGAACCGGTTGGCGGTGCGTCCCGACCTCACCCCCGAGCAGCCGCAGGTCAAGGAGGTCCTCCTGGCCCGCAACCTGGGCGGCAGCCTGACCTTCGGAGTGGGCCTCGACCGCAGGGCCCCGTTCCGCGCGAAGCAACTGTTCAACCCGACTCGACTGGTCGTGGAGGTGCGCACGAGGTGAGCGAGACGAGTCCGCGGGGTGCCGGGGGTTCGGATGGGGGTCTGCGGGCGGTGGCGCCGCCCTGGGTGAAGCGGTCCGGTCGGGCGGTGACCCGCACGTTCGGGCGTTACACGTCCGGCGGTCGGCTGGTTCCCAGCTTCTTGATCGTGGGAGGCCAGCGCTGCGGCACCACCTCGTTGCACCGGGCGCTCATCGCTCACCCCGTGGTCGCCGGACCTGTACTCCACAAGGGCGTCAACTACTTCGACCTCAACTACGACCGCGGCCCGGCGTGGTACCGCGCGCACTTCCCGCTGCTCTCCACCGCCAGGCGCCGGGCCGGCAACTGGTCGGTGGGATCGGGCGAGCCGCAGGCCATGGAGTCCTGCGGTTACTACCTCTACCACCCGTTGGCGCTGCCGCGGATCGCGCGCGACCTGCCCGGGGTACGGCTCATCGTCATGGTCCGTGACCCGATAGAGCGTGCCTGGTCGGCCTACAAGCATGGTCTCGCGCGCGGTTTCGAGACCGAGTCGTTCGAACGCGCCCTCGAACTCGAGCCGGAGCGACTGGCCGGGGAGGTCGAGCGCCTGGCGTCGGACCACGGCTACCAGAGCGATGCCCACCGCCATCATGCCTATGTCGCCCGCGGGCGTTACGTCGAGCACCTCCAGGCCGCGATCGACCTCTTCGGGCGCGAGTGCGTACACGTGATCGAGAGCGAGGAGTTCTTCGCCAACCCCGCGTCGACCTACGACGACGTGCTCGACTTCCTCGGCCTGCCGTCCTGGCTGCCGTCGGCGTTCGGTCACCACAACGCCCGGCCGAGCGAACCGATGCCGGAGCCGGTACGCAAGCAGCTCGCGGACTACTTCCTGCCCTACGACGAACAGCTCGCCAAGGTCCTGGGTCACACTCCCGCCTGGCGTCGCTGACCCGGCGCCGGCGCTCGCGGCGGGCCGGTCCTCGTCGTCGGCGGGGCATGGGGAAACTCGTTGGTGTCGCGTCGGCGTGCGGACAATGCTTGGCGGCATGGACGGATTCGATCCGGCGACGAGCTTCGGGCCCGACGTGGCCAGCAGGTACGACAACTCGCTCCGAGGAGACGAGCAGGCTGCCTGCCGGTTCCTCGCCGAGGTCGCCGGGGGTGGTCGCGTGTTGGAGTTCGCGATCGGCACCGGACGGATAGCGCTTCCGCTCGCCGAGCAGGGTGTCAGCGTGGCCGGCATCGAGCTGTCCCGCGCCATGGTGGACCAGCTGCGGTCGAAGCCTGGCGGCGACGCCCTGCACGTCACGGTCGGCGACATGTCCTTGGAGCGGGTCCCCGGCACGCACTCGTTGGTCTACCTCGTCTTCAACTCCCTCTTCAATCTGCTGACGCAGGACGACCAGGTCCGGTGTTTCGAGAACGCCGCCCGCCACCTTGCCGACGACGGGGCGTTCGTGGTGGAGGCGGCCGTCCCGAGCGCGTGGACCGCCCAGCACGAGTACGTCCGGCCGGAATGGGTCGGCACGGACAGCGTGGGGCTGGACGTCTGCCGCTATGACCCGGTGACCCAGCTGCTGGAGGAGAACCATGTCACGCTGTCCGAGAAGGGCATCCGGTTCGGGCCGATCGTGTGTCGGCTCATCTGGCCACCCGAGATGGACCTGATGGCGCGGATCGCGGGGCTCCGCCTCGCCGAGCGGTGGGGCGGGTGGGACAGGCAGCCGTTCACCGCCGACAGCAAGCTGCACGTCAGCGTCTACCGCCGCCGGTAGCTCAACCGGACCCCGGATCGTCGCTCGCGCGAAGCCGGGCGGCCTTGGCTTCGAGGTAACGCTGCTCCGGAAGGCTGATCGTGCCGCGCGCAGCCGCCTGGTAGCTCGACCGGGCGGCGGCTGGATCGCCGGCGAGTTCCAGCAGGTGCCCGCGTACGGCGTCGATGCGGTAGTGGCCGGCGACGCGCTTGTCGGCGTCGAGGGTGGCGAGCAGGTCGAGCCCCGCCTGCGGCCCTTCCACCATCGCCGTGGCCACGGCGCGGTTCAGCGTCGCCATGGGGTTGGGCGAGATGCGGTCCAGGATCTTGTAGAGGATGAGGATCTGGCGCCAGTCCGTCTCCTGCGTACTCCGCGCTTCGGCGTGGACCGCGGCGATGGCTGCCTGCAGCTGGTACGCACCGAGCGATGACCGGGCGAGGGTGGCGCTGATGAGGGCGACGCCCTCCTCGAGGAGTTTTCGGTCCCATCTGCCGCGGTCCTGTTCCGCGAGCGGCACCATCGCGCCGTCGGCGGTGGTCCGTGCCGTACGCCGGGCATCGGTGAGCAGCATCAGGGCGAGCAGTCCGGCGACCTCGCCGTCGTCGGGGAGCAGCCGGTGGACCTGCCTGGTCAGTCGAATCGCCTCGTCGGTCAGCCCACTGCGCGCCAGTTCGGGGCCGGAGGTGGCGGTGTAGCCCTCGTTGAAGATCAGGTACAGCACGTGGAGAACCACGCGGAGCCGATCGGACCGTTCGGGCTCGGGCGGCAGTCCGAAGCCGGCGCCGCTGGCCTTGATGCGCTGCTTGGCCCGGCTGATCCGCTGCGCCATGGTGGCCTCGGGAACGAGGAAGGCGTGGGCGATCTCGGCCGTACGCAGGCCACCGACCGCCCGCAGGGTGAGGGCGACCTGCGCCGGCTCGGACACGGCCGGATGGCAGCACAGGAACAGCAGGGTGAGCGTGTCGTCGTCCTGCGCCGCGCGCTCGTCGCCTGGGCCGGGGAGAACCATCTCGTGTGCCGGCACCTGGGCGGCCACTGCGTCCTCGCGCCGTCGGCGGGCGCTGTCGCTGCGCCACTGGTCGGTCAGCCGCCGACCGGCGACGGTGAGCAGCCAGGCGCGCGGATCGGAGGGTACGCCCTGCTCCGGCCACTGGACGGCAGCGGCGAGAAGAGCATCCTGCACGGCGTCCTCGCAGGCGTCGAACTGCCCGTGCCGCCGGATGAGCAGGCCGAGGACGTGCGGCGCGCACCGGCGCAGCAGGTCCTCGATCGACTCGTCCGTCCGCGTCCTCACGTCGCAGCCCGTGCTCACATGCCTGACTGTGCCCTTGATCCCGCTGGGGCGCACAATCCTGCGTGGGCTCACATGTCCGACCCGGCGGAGAACATCACGGGACGCACTTCCACGGCTAGCCCTTCGACCTTGGTGTCGGGGATCATGCCGGCGAGCTCGACCGCGCGTTCCTTGGTCTCGCAGTCGACGAGGTAGTAGCCGCCCATGTACTCCTTGGCCTCCAGGTAGGGGCCGTCGGTGACTGCTGGCACGCCGCCGCGCGTGCTCACCACCGAGGTGTTCGACGGATCGGCCAGCGCGTGGGTGCTGATCATTTCGCCGGACTCTTGGATGGTCTTCATGAACTCGCCGTGACCGTTCATGATCTCGTCGCGTTCCGCCTCGGTCAGGGCGTCGAAGATCTTGGGGTTGACATGCATGATCAGCAGGTACTTCATGGCGGCTCCTCACGGTTCGGCGCGGCCCGGGACGGGCGCGGCCTCACAGGGTGGTCGGAGCGGGCGACCCTCTCCACGACATTCCATCAGGCAAGTTGTCATGATCATGCATGGGTTGCCGGGCCCTTGTGGACGAGCTACCGCCCGGTTTGCCGCGCATGATCATGGTCCACCCTCGGCGGCGGGACCCTGGTCAGGTGAGGTCGAGGGCCCCGCGGCGGCGGGCGAGTCGTTCGACCTGCCTGAACGCAGTGACGCCGAGCAACGGCAGCACCACCGCGAAGCCGGCGAGCGGCACCAGCTCCCGCCACAGATCGGCGGCCGAGGCGCCCTTCGTCGTCGCGTCGACCAGTGCCTGGATGCCGTATCCGAACGGGAGGAAACGGGCGGGAATCCGCAGCCAGTCCGGCATCAGGGCGATCGGGTACATCGTGCCGCCCACCATCAGGATCGGGACGAAGAGCAGGTTGGACAGCTGGTTGGCGTTCCGGATGGCGACGCCGATCGCGCCGACCATCATGGAGACACCCCACATGCAGCAGATGAAGAACACGAGGGTCACCAGCAGGGTGAGCGGCGCGATGTCGACCGTGAGACCGAAGACGACCGCACCGGTCGTGAACGTCAGAGCCGCCGTCGCGAGCGACTCGAGGACGGCGAAGAGCTGGAAGCCGCCGAGCCAGGCGTAGCGGGAGCACGGTGCGAGGAAGAGGTTGCCGAGGGTGCCGCGCTGGCGTTCGTCGTCCAGGATCTCGCCGGCGCTGAAGAGCATGCCGAAGAGCAGGGCGAGGCAGGCACCGCCGACGATGGCGTAGTCCCGCAGCTCACGGTCGTGGCGGTAGATGAGGCCGACGATGAGCAGGGTGAAGACCGGCAGCGTCATCCAGACGAGGACGTACGGCACCGGCCCGGCGGTCTGGATCTTCGTCCGGCCGGCCGCGTACGCCGACGCCGCCACGATCCGGATCGGGGAGGGGAGGGCAGTCACGGGAGGCTCCTCACAGCAGGTCGAGGTTGCCGCGGCGGCGCATGGCGTGGTCCACCCGGCGCAGGGACCAGCCGCCGGCGAGGAGGAACACCGCGCTGGTGGCGGCCGCGGCCAGGAGCGCACCGCCGACCTCGGCGAGCGACCGGCCGGCCAGCGTGGTGGCGCGCAGGGCGTCGACGGCGTGCGCCAGCGGGATGGCGGCGGAGACGGGTTCGAGCCAGTCGGGCAACGCGGTCCGCGGTACGAAGAAACCGGCCAGCAGCCAGATCGGGGCCTGCAGGAAGTTCGACATCGCGTTCGCCTGTCTGGACAGGATGAACAGTCCGGCGAACCCGAGGCCGATGCACAGCGAACTCGCGTAGACAGCCACCAGGGACACCAGCGCGCCGATCGGGTCGGCCACCTCGAACCTTGCGCCGAGTAGCGCACCCGCGCCGATGCAGGAGGCAAATCCGGTGATGTCCCAGGTGATGTTGCCGATGCCGTAGCCGAGGACGACGGGCATTGTGCGGGTGGGCGCGGCGATCACCGAGGCGATGGTGCCGGCGTGGATCTCCCACTGGAGCGCGTGACCGCTTCCCCAGACCGTCGAGTTCCAGGCCAACGTGGCCAGTATGCCGACGACGAGGAAGCCCACGACGTCCTGGCGCTGCACGGCTTCCTGTCCCGAGACCTGGTAGGCGACCGTGAAGCTGACCAGCAGCAGGAGCGGCATCAGCGGTGCGCGGACCAGCATGATCGGGTTGGACGCCCACCGCAGCAGGAAGACCCGCACCGTGGCCCACAACAGTCGCCAGTCGGCGCGGAACCGCCCGACCGGTGTGTCCCCGTTCATGAGTTCTCCTCGAACTCTCGGCCGGTGGCGCAGAGGAAGGCGTCCTCGAGCGACGGTTCGCGGATGTCGATCGTGCGCACTTCGGCTCCGCCCTCGCGAAGGACGGCGAGTGCCTGGTCGAGGGCGGCGGTGGTGTCAATGCAGCGCAGCGTCAGGGTGGTGGCGGCGCCGGCGCCGGCGGCTCCAGGGTCGTGCTGGACCTGTGTCACCGGAGTGAGCTCCCGCAACCGGTCGATCACCTCGCCCGCCGCCCGGCGTCCCGACCGTTCGGTCAGCGTGACGACCACCCGGCGGTCGACCTTCGCCTGCGCCTTCAGGGCGGCCGGTGTCCCGCTGGCGACGATGATGCCGCGGTCGACGATGGCGAGCTCACGGCAGAGCAGGTCCGCTTCGTACATGTCGTGGGTGGTGAGCAGGATCGTGTGCTCGCCAGCGAGGTCGGCGATCAGCTGGCGTACGTCGATCGCCGCCGAAGGATCCAGCCCGATCGTCGGCTCGTCGAGGATCACCACCGCGGGCTCGTGGAGCAGGGTCTTCGCGATGTGCAGACGTTGCTTCATGCCCCGCGAGTAGCTCTCGACCCGCTCCGCGGCGCGGTCGGTGAGCCTGACCCGGGCGAGCAACTCCTCGGACCTGGCCGCGATCGCCCGGTCGTCCATGCCGTAGAGGCGGCCCGCGTAGCGCAGGTTCTCCCGCCCGGACAGCTGGTTGTAGAGCCCCTTGTCACCACCGAAGAGGACGCCGAGCTGGCGGCGTACGGCGGTCTCCTGGCGTACGACGTCCAACCCGCCGATGGTCGCCGATCCAGACGTGGGGATGAGCATCGTCGAGAGCATCTTGATCGTCGTGGTCTTGCCGGCACCATTGGGGCCGACCATGCCGAAGATCGTCCCGCGAGGTACGCCGAAACTGATGCCGCGCACGGCCTCGACGACCTCGCCGGAGCGGAACCAGCCCTTGCGTTTGCGGTACGTACGGCGCAGGTCGTGGGCGACGATGCTGAGGTCGTCGGCCGCGCTCGTTGCCATGTCCACGCCGGATCCGGCGGTGTGCAGGCGGGTGTCGCGGTCGGTGTCGCGGTCAGTGCAGCGACGGGTGTCGCGGTCGGTGTCGATGGCATCGGTCATGAGACGGTTCCCCCGAGGAGGCCCGCGAGAGCGGGCGGACGGTTCGCCTGGACGACAACACCGGCGACCTGGACGGCGAACGTCTGCCACCACGACGTCGGCAGCGCTCCCGGCGCGGTCGGCGGAGGCGTTGGGTCTGACGCCGGCGTGGACACATGCGTGGGTGGTGACGTGGACGTCGGGCCGTGGGCCGACGCTCCGTAGGGGTCGGCGAGGATGGCCTGCCGGATCTCCTCCAGCTCCGCGGGCCGCAGCCGGAGCGCGCTCGACCAGACAGCCAGCAGGTCGTCGAGTGGTGAAGCTTCGTTCATCGTCGTACCTCCTCAAGACTGAGGGTGTTGAGCCCGAGCGCCTTCGCGAGCGCCTGCCGGGCTCTGGCCAGCTTGTAGCGGATCGTCCCGGCGGGCTGGCCCAACGCCTCGCCGATCTGGGCGCTGGTCAGCTCGCCGACGGCGTGCATCGCGAGGATCACCCGGGCCTCTTCGGGCAGCGTCCGGACAGCTGTCATCACGTCGTTCATCAGCTCGTTCCTCTCCACGTGTGCGGCGGGTGGGTCGGCGGCGGCCGCGCCGGTCGTCGGCACCATGTGGTCGGCCAGCGTCCGGGCCGTCGCTTCCCGGGTGGCCCGCGCGCGGTAGGAGTCGGTCACCAGGTTGCGGGCCACCGTGAAGATCCACGCCTGCCGCCGCTGGGGTGGCAGTGCCCGCACCTCGTCGAACCGCCGCCACACCCGCAGGAACGTCTCCTGCAACAGGTCGCGGCCCAGCTCGCGGTCGCCAAT
Source organism: Actinopolymorpha sp. B11F2 (assembly GCF_040195635.1). Taxonomy (NCBI): domain Bacteria; kingdom Bacillati; phylum Actinomycetota; class Actinomycetes; order Propionibacteriales; family Actinopolymorphaceae; genus Actinopolymorpha; species Actinopolymorpha sp. B11F2. Next base: position 210,517 of record NZ_JBEFTX010000002.1, read on the forward strand.
CCGGCCGAGCAGGTAGGCGTGCACGCTCGCGTGGTACGCCTCGAAGATCTCGGTGAAGGACTCCTCGGCTTCAGTGCTCCGTGTCATCCCCGGCCACCGAGATGTCGCCGTACTTGGCGGTCGCCAGCAGCTGGACGACCGGGATCAGTTCTTTCGGCGCCGCGAGCGAGCCGACCAGGCTGATCGAGGTGACCTTGTCCCGGAGCAGGCCGGCGGGTACGTCGTCGTCGATCCGGAACGACCCGACCAGCAGGAGCCCGAGCGGCTCGTCGACGAGCTCGAAGAACCCTCGGCCGAACGTCTCGTCGCCGAGGAAGCACCGTGGCGACCCGTCGTACCACACCAGCTGGCCGGCTCCGGCGAGCAGTGGCGCCAGCACGGACTCGCTGTCGCGTGGGACGATCACCTCTCCGGTGTAGTAGATCTGCTGGAAGCCAACCGCGGTGACCTGCCCGGTGACGATCGTCTGTCCGGTGACGACGAGAACGTCATCGGGTGACCCGCCCTGGTTGGCGAGGGTGCTCCCGCTCAGGGTCTGCTGGCCGGTGAGCGGTCTGAGCTGCTGCCCCTCGGCGTACCGGTAGTAGTGGACCATCCCCGTCATCCGAGTCAGGCCGGCGCCGAGAACCGACTCGCTTCCCCGGGGCGCGAGGACCGTGCCGATGACGATGACCTCGCGGTAGCCGATCCGGGTGAGGGGACTGGTGATGAGCAGCCCGCCTATCACCACGAGGACCTCGTTGTCGCCGCCCGGGTCGGCGAGGGCGTCGCCGCCGAGCGTCATCGTGCCGGTGTGGACCCGCACGTGTGCGCCGGTGGGGACTGGTACGACCGCGCCGACGTTCTGCATCGAGATCCGGGCGAGTGCGTGGGCGAGGTTCTCCGGCACCACGACGGCGCCGACGTTCGCGATCCGGTCGATGCCGGCCAGGTCCTCTTCCCAGGTCGTGTGCGAGAGGTCGAGGACCGGGACGTTCTCCACCACTCCGGTCGCCTGCAGGTCTGTCATGGCCGTCTTCCCTTCACCGTCTGCTCCCCAGAGCGTCGTACGCAAGGAACGTGTCGTACGCAAGGAATTCGTCGTACGCAAGAGGAAGACGGACGGACCGCGCAGGTGTTGGGAAATCGCTGCCGATTTCTGCGATCGATCCGGCCGGGATCACCGTCCGCCGGACCTGTTATGACCGGTGAAGCCCATGATCATGAAGGAGAAGTCGGCCATAGACCGGCAAAGGTCCTCATGATCACGATCATGATCGCCGTCGTGATCACCGGGGAGGTGACGTTCGCGCGGGGGTTGTCGGACGGGCGCGTTAGTCTTGGTACTTCACCCCGGTCCGCACTGCGAATCGGGGCGTTCGTGTTGCCCCGTCGCCTTTGTCACTGTCCTCGACATGGCCGTCGCGGGCCACCACTTCTGTTCCTGGAAGGGATCCATGGGCCTCACCGGACTCATCGAACTCGTCGTCGCCGACCCCGCGATCGCGGCCGCGGTCGAAGCGGCACGGGCGAGTGCGGCGGCACCACTCGACCTCACCGCGCCCAAGGCGGTGCAGCCGTTCGCGGTGGCCGCCCTCGCCGCGCCGACCGACACCGGTGGCGCGGCCCGCCCCGTCCTCGCGGTCACCGCGACCGGACGCGAGGCCGAGGATCTCACCGCCACGTTGCAGAGTCTGCTCGGCGACGACAGCGCGGTGGCCTACTACCCGGCCTGGGAAACGCTTCCGCACGAGCGGCTCTCGCCGCGCTCGGACACGGTGGGCCGGCGGCTCGCGGTGCTGCGCCGGCTGGTCCACCCCGACGAGGAGAACCCACGACCCAAGGTCGTCGTCGCGCCGGTGCGCAGCGTGTTGCAGCCGCAGGTCAAGGGCCTGGCCGACCTCGAGCCGGTGTCGCTCCACGTGGGCGAGGAGCGTGACCTCGACGAGGTCGTACGCCGGTTGGCCGCGGCCGCCTACCACCGCGTCGACCTGGTGGAGAGGCGCGGCGAGTTCGCGGTGCGGGGCGGGATCGTCGACGTGTTCCCACCGACCGAGGAACATCCGTTGCGGGTGGAGTTCTTCGGCGACGAGATCGAGGAGATCCGGTCGTTCAAGGTGGCCGACCAGCGGTCGCTCGGCACCGCCGACCACGGGCTCTACGCACCCCCATGTCGCGAGCTGCTGCTCACCGCCGACGTCCGCGAGCGGGCGGCCAAGCTCGCCGTCGCGCATCCGGAGCTCGCGGAGCTGTTCGAGAAGCTCGCGCACGGGCACGCGGTCGAAGGGATGGAGTCGCTGGCCCCCGTCCTGGTCGACGAGATGGAACTGCTCCTCGACCTGATGCCCGCCGGCACGCACACGGTCGTGTGCGATCCCGAGCGGGTCCGCAGCCGGTCCCACGACCTGGTGGCGACGAGCCAGGAGTTCCTCGACGCCAGCTGGGCCGCCGCCGCCGGCGGGGGAGAGGCGCCGATCGACCTGGGCGCCGCCGCCTACCGCAGCCTCGCAGACGTACGCCGGCACGCTCTCGCCGCCGGGCTCGCCTGGTGGAGCCTGTCACCGTTCGCGGCCGAACCCGACAACGCGACGCCCGCCGCACCGCTGCGTACCGAAGCCGGCGAGTTGGTGCAGGTCGACGTCGACGTCGAGCTGGGAGCGGTCGAGTCGCGCACGGTCAGCGCGCAGGCGGCCGACGCCTACCACGGCAACACCGACGCGATGATCACCGACGTACGCCGGTGGATCGCCGACGGCTGGCGGGTCGTCTTCGTCACCGAGGGGCACGGTCCGGCGGAGCGCCTGGTGGAGGTCCTCCGTGGCCAGGACCTGCCCGCCCGGCTCGACGAGCACCTCGAGCAGCTTCCCGAGCCGTCGCTCGTGCACGTCACCCGCGGCCGGGTCGACCACGGTTTCGTCGCACCCGAGGCGCGGCTCGCCGTCCTGGCCGAGGCCGACCTGCTGGGTCGAGGGGGCGCGTCCACCAAGGACATGCGTCGCATGCCCACGCGCCGCCGCCGCACGATCGACCCCCTGGAACTGAGTCCCGGCGACTACGTCGTCCACGACCAGCACGGGGTCGGCCGGTACGTCGAGATGATGGAACGCACGGTCGGCACCGGCCAGCAGCGCACCACGCGCGAGTACCTCGTGATCGAGTACGCACCCTCCAAGCGCGGCCACCCCGGCGATCGGCTGTTCGTCCCCACCGACCAGCTCGACCTGGTGACCCGCTACGTCGGCGGCGAGCAACCGAGCCTGGACAAGATGGGCGGCTCGGACTGGGCCAAGCGCAAGGGTCGCGCACGCCGCGCCGTCAAGGAGATCGCCGCCGAGCTGATCAAGCTCTACGCCGCTCGGCAGGCGACGAAGGGTCACGCGTTCGGTCCCGACTCGCCCTGGCAGCGTGAGCTGGAGGACGCGTTCCCCTATGTCGAGACCCCCGACCAGCTCGGCACCATCGACGACGTGAAGCAGGACATGGAGAAGTCGATCCCGATGGACCGGTTGATCTGTGGCGACGTCGGCTACGGCAAGACCGAGATCGCCGTGCGCGCGGCGTTCAAGGCGGTGCAGGACGGCAAGCAGGTGGCGATCCTCGTGCCCACCACTCTGCTCGTCCAGCAGCACTACTCCACGTTCGCGGAGCGGTTCGCGCCGTTCCCGGTGACGGTGCGCGCGCTGTCGCGGTTCCAGACCGACCGCGAAGCGAAGGAGACCCTGACCGGTATCGCGACCGGCGCGATCGACGTCGTGATCGGTACGCACCGCCTGCTCGGCAACGAGGTGTCGTTCAAGGACGTCGGCCTGATCGTCGTCGACGAGGAACAGCGGTTCGGCGTCGAGCACAAGGAGAAGCTGAAGGCGTTGCGGGCGAGCGTCGACGTCCTCACGATGTCGGCGACCCCGATCCCGCGCACGCTCGAGATGGCGATCACCGGCATCCGCGAGATGTCGACCATCATGACGCCGCCGGAGGAACGCCACCCGGTGTTGACGTTCGTGGGTGGCTACGACGAACGCCAGGTGGTCGCGGCGATCCGGCGCGAGCTGCTCCGCGAGGGACAGGTGTTCTTCGTCCACAACCGGGTGAACACGATCGAGAAGGCGGCGGCCCGGATCCGTCAGCTGGTACCCGAGGCCCGCGTCGTCGTCGGGCATGGCCAGATGCGCGAGCACCAGCTCGAACAGGTGATGGTCGACTTCTGGGAGAAGCGCGCCGACGTGCTCGTCTGCACCACGATCGTCGAAGCGGGCCTCGACATCTCCAACGCCAACACCCTCATCATGGAGCGCTCGGATCTCTTCGGCCTCTCGCAGCTGCACCAGATGCGCGGCCGGGTGGGTCGCGGGCGGGAGCGGGCCTACGCGTACTTCCTCTATCCGCCGGAGAAGCCGCTGACCGAGACCGCGCATGAGCGGCTCGCCACGCTGGCACAGAACACCGAGCTCGGCGCTGGCATGGCCGTGGCGATGAAGGACCTCGAGATCCGCGGTGCGGGCAACCTGCTCGGCGGCGAGCAGTCCGGTCACATCGCCGACGTCGGTTTCGATCTCTACGTACGCCTGGTCGGCGAGGCGGTGGCCGACTTCCGCGGCGAAGGGGCCGTGGAGGACGCCGAGGTCAAGGTCGAGCTGCCGATCGACGCGCACCTGCCGCACGACTACGTCGACAGCCAGCGGCTGCGGCTGGAGATGTACCAACGGCTCGCGGCGGTCCGCAGCCTCGACGAAGTGGAGCAGGTGGCGGAGGAGCTCGTCGACCGCTACGGCGCGATCATGCCGAAGCCGGTGGAGAACCTTCTCGAGGTCGCGAGGTTCCGGCTGCTCGCCAGGGAGGCCGGCCTCACCGACATCACGTTGCAGGGCAACCAGATCCGGTTCGCGCCGGTGGAACTGCGGGAGAGCCAGGAGCTGCGGTTGAACCGGCTCTATCCCCGCACGGTGGTGAAACGGCAGGTCAGGACCATCCTTGTGCCGCGACCGGCGACGGCACCGATCGGCGGCCAGCCGCTGCGTGATCTCGAGCTGTTGCGCTGGGCCCGCGATCTCATCGAGGCCGTCGTGCTCGACTCCCGGGCACCGAGCACCTCGTCGTCGACACCCGCCTGACGGCCCCCGTACGCACCCTGCCGAGCAGAGATGCGTAAGGGCACGGGCGACCGCAAGGTTGGTGATCCCAGGGCTATTAATCACCGACTGTTATCAGATGGGCCACATGGGCGATCGGCTAGGGTAACGGCAGCTTTGGGCTGTGTGCGGGGAGACCCGTCGAATATCCGCTGACCACCGGGAGTGCCTATGCTGCCCGATTCGTCACCGACCAACGGTGGCTCGTCCCGCGACGACCTGGGGTCGTCACGGCCCGGCCGCCACCGCGGTTCCCGTCGCCAGCGGCGCCAGGTCAGCCAGCCGAGCCGATCCACAGCAGTCACGACGCACCGCCAGTCCGACCAGGGCGGGCAACCGCAGAGTCAACGCCGTGCACTCCCCGTGGCCGCCGCTGCGGTCGGAGTCCTGGGAATCGGTGCCGCGGCCGCCGGAGCCGGGTGGTTCCTCTTTCTTCCCCAAGGGCAGGCGCCCACCGCTGCCGGGTCGCTCGACGCCCCGGCGAGTTCCAGCCTGTCCCGGGGCGCCGGCGTACCCTCCGACACGAGTGACACGACCCGGTTGACCAGCAGCGAGCAGAACTGGCTTGGCGCGCCCGACTCGGCCACTCCGGGCAACCAGACGGCCACCGCCGATGCGACCTCGTCGCCGGCACCGCGACCGTCGCCGGCACGGACGTTGCCGGAGGCAGAGGAAGAGGCCGCGCGCCGGACGTTGCCGCGGTCGACACCGACGATCACGCCGACAAAGGAGCCGACGTCGGAGCCCACGTCGTCGCCGTCGCCCACGACGAACTCGCCCGACCCCACCACTCCGGCGCCCACGCCGAGTGAGACGTCTGAGCCAGACCCCACGACGCCGAGTCCGTCGCCGACATCTGGCCTGCCGTTGCCGTTGCCCGATCTTCCATTGCCCGACCTTCCGTTACCGATAGAACTGCCGCTGCCGTAGGACAGGGCCGCGGCCCGGCGCCAGAGATGCGCCCGGCCGCGGCTCTTTCCACGCGCGGCGGGTGGCGGGAAAGGGGAGTGTCCATGCCACCCGAGCATCCACGCGACAGCCACCAACCCGACGGCGATGGCCGGCGGACCTGGCCACCGCCGACCGGCCGGCCGTACGGGGGAGGACGCGGGAACGACCCGGAACCGCAGTGGCGTGCGGCCGGTGGCGCAGGATGGTCGCAGCCTCCGTCGCCCGTCGACCGGCCGGAGTGGTCACCACCGCGGCCGGAGGAACCACCCACGTGGCCGCCGCGACCCAGTAGCGGCCCCTCGTGGGACCAACCGCAGGCAGACAGCCGGCCCTCGTGGGACCAGCCGCGACCGGTGTGGGACGAGCCGCGACCGGCGTGGGATCGGGGACAGTCCGGTGAGCCCCGGTCCTGGGAAGAGCTGAGCAACCAGGCGGCTGCCGACGATCCTCGAAGCGGCCAGGGCGCCGATCGGGGCGGGTGGCCGCCCCGACGACTGGCCGGGTGGGGCGTCCCGGACGACCTGGATCCGGGCTGGAGCGCGCCGAGCGACCGGCAACCGTGGGAGTCACCGCACGACCCGCCTCGAGCAACGTGGCGTTCGTCGGACGAGGCCCCGGGGTGGGACGACGCCGAGCTGGACGACCGCACTCAGTGGCAGCTCCCAGCCCGATCCCCCGCGTGGCAGAACGACGAGCACCTGTGGGACGCACCAGACGACCGCGACCCCCCGCCCTACTGGGAGCCGGACGACGCCGACACCGACGCCGAGAACCGCGACGGTGCGAACCATCACCGTCATCGCCGCAAGAGGCCGCGGCGCGGGGCGTTGGTCGCCGCCGTGACGGTCGCTGTCGTCGGCATGGTCGGCGTGGTGTCGACGACGGGGTGGTACCTCGTCTCCCAGCAACGGCAGTCACGCACCGCTACCGAGAACCCGGACTCCGTGGGAGACCGCGGCCGTGCTCGAGAGGCCCGCGTACCGTCAAAGACTGCCTCGGCCACGCCGACGGCCACCGCGACCGCCACCCCCACACCGACCGCTACCCGGAAGCCCTCGAGGACGCCGACTCCCACGCCGCGACCGACCAGGACCGAGGCGCCGGAGCCGAAGCGCACCACAGCCCCGCCTGAGCGCAAGCCGTCGCCGAAACCGTCGCCCACGCAGACTGAGGCACCTGCCCCACCACCGTCGAAGCAGGCGACGTACGAGAACGAGGTCGTCCGCCTCACCAACGTCGAGCGGGCCGAGGAAGGGTGCGGGCCGCTACGCACGGACGACCGGCTGCGTACCGCTGCCCGGGGGCACTCGAAGGACATGGCCGAGCGTGGGTACTTCGACCACACGTCGCCCGAAGGCACCACGCCCTGGGACCGCATGCGGGCCGCGGGATACGACGCTCCGGGCGGTGAGAACATCGCGATGGGCTACCCCACGCCCGAGTCGGTCGTCGACGCCTGGATGGACAGTCGGGGTCACCGGGAGAACATCCTCAACTGCCGGTTCGAGGCCATCGGGGTCGGCGTCTACTTCGGGAACGAGCGCGGGCCCTGGGCGACGCAGAACTTCGGCTACCGCTGACTCAGCCGATCGGAGGGGTCGTCGCGGCGATCTGGGTTACTGGCGGCCGTGAGGACCTTCGCGAAGCAGCGACTCAGCGGTTCGTCGCGATGGAGTCCGAACGTGCCGATCGGCGCGTAGCCGCTCGACTCGTAGAGCCCGATCGCCTCCGGCTGGAGCGCGCCCGTCTCCAGGACGAGGCGTCTGACGCCGGCCGCGCGGGCGGTGCGTTCGATCCCGGCCAGCAGCGTGCGGGAGTGTCCACGACCACGCGCCGACGGTACGACGTACATCCTCTTGATCTCGGCGTCCCCGTCGCACAGGTCCGGATCTCGCGTATCCCGGATCCGCCACCCTCCGCACCCGGCGGGGCGACCGTCGAGGTAGCCCACGAGGAAGAGGCCGCTCGGCGGCTGGAACTCCGCCGGATCGACCGGGGTCTTGTCGGTGTCGCCGTACCACTCGACGTACCACCGCTGGAGCTCGTCGATCAGGGTCGTGGCATGGGGATGGTCATAGGCGAGCGTACGGACGTCCACGGCCGCCCAATCTAGCTCGGCGGACCGGCGGTCCACGGGAGCGGTGGGCGTTCAACGGCCCGTATGGTCTGATGTCTGCTTGCGACCAGCCCACCACCGGGCACCGTCTCTTCGTGGAGGTTCACTCGTCCATGTCCACCGTCCCCCGACTGACCCTGAACAACGGTGTGCAGATCCCGCAGCTCGGCTTCGGCGTCTGGCAGGTCCCGAACGTCGACGCCGTGGCCGCCGTGAAGACTGCCATCGAGGTGGGCTACCGCAGCATCGACACCGCCGCGATCTACGGCAACGAGGAGGGGACGGGGCAGGCGATCGCCGAGTGCGACGTTCCCCGTGAGGACCTGTTCGTCACCACGAAGCTGTGGAACGCCGAGCAGGGGTACGACTCGACGATGGTGGCGTTCGAGGAGAGCCTGCGCAAGCTGCGGCTGGGCTACGTCGACCTGTACCTGATCCACTGGCCGGCGGCGGGCCAGGACAAGTACGTCGACACCTGGCGGGCGTTCGAGAAGCTGTACGCCGACGGGAGGATCAAGGCCATCGGGGTGTCGAACTTCCAGGCGTCGCACCTGCAGCGGCTCTTCGACGAGACCGGCACGGTCCCGACCGTCAACCAGATCGAGCTGCATCCCTATCTCGTGCAGGCCGACATGCGGGAGTTCGACGCGAAGTACGACATCCGCACCGAGGCGTGGAGCCCGCTCGCGCAGGGCGGCACCGTCCTCGCCGACCCGGTGATCACCGGACTGGCGGAGCGCTACGGCAGGACGCCGGCGCAGGTGATCCTGCGGTGGCATCTACAGCTGGGGAACGTCGTCATCCCGAAGTCCGTCACCCCGTCGCGGATCGCGGAGAACTTCGCCGTGTTCGACTTCGAGCTCAGCTCAGACGACGTGGCCGCCATCACCGCCCTGGACAGGGGTGAGCGGACCGGACCCGACCCGGACGTGTTCGGGGCCTGAGCGTCTGAAGGGCGCCGGCGCGCGTGCAAGGCGTCCGCGCGATCCTTTCTACGCCGCCATTCCTACGACGCCACAGCTACATGGCCAATTCCAAGGGGAGTCGGCTGACTCCACGGGCGCCTCCTTGGAATTGGCCATCTAGGCCGCACTGATGAGCAGCCAGAGACCGCCCAGGGTGAACAGTGCCGCTGCGGAGTAGCGGATCACCCGCTCAGGCAGGCGTAAGGCGAGGTGGTGGCCGATCGCGATGGCGATCGCGTCGGCGATGACCATGCCGACGGTGGAGCCCACCCAGATCCCGAACCACTGGTGCTGGGTGGCGAGGGTGACCGTGGCGAGCATCGTCTTGTCGCCGAGTTCGGCGAGGAAGAAGGCTGTGGTCACGGCGATGACCGCGGACCGCCCGGTCCGGCGGGTGCGGGCCTGGTCGGACTCGTGCAGGACGTCGCCACGCAGTGTCCACGCCGCGAAGCCGAGGAACGCGAGGCCGGCGACCAGGGAGATCCAGGTCGCCGGCAGCGCGGCACCGAGTCCGTGTCCGACTCCGACGGAGACCGCGTGGACCGCCGTGGTGGCGATGCAGATGCCCGCGAGCACCGGTGCGGGGCGGTAGCGGGTCGCGAAGAGCATGGCCATCAGCTGGGACTTGTCGCCGAGCTCGGCGACGAAGATCACGGCGAAGCCGATGGCGAAACTGGTGACGAGAGCGTCCATGCCGGCGGTGCCACTCCTCGATGCTTCAGCGGTCTGGTCGTACCGCCGGATCGAGGGGTTGCGTGACCTCGACCCGGCGACATCGCCTTGGGTCGAAGGTCTCGCCCGCCTTGGTGGAAGGCCGCCGGGCCGGGCATCGCTCGCGGTGCGCGACGCCAGTGTGTCGACCACGGTGTTGAGGGCTACTCCCCTTCGCAGGCTCAAGGGTGCCCGGCCAGCCGCTGATTGTCAATCAGTTGCGCAAATGAGAGAACTACTTCGCGCCGTTCGAGGCGGCGTGATCGTTCCGGCCCGCGAACGGGGTCGTCCCGGCGTACGGAAGAATTCAGCGCACCATGACCACGCAGGTGGTGCGATGACTGATCAGGCGGGGCGTTCGACCGATCCGACCGGGCCTCAGCTCAGGGCCGCCGCGGACACGTTCGACCTGCTCTCGGCGCCGACCCGGCTGCACCTGGTCTGGCTGTTGGCCCGCCACGAGTACGACGTGGGAACCCTCGCCGAGCACACCGGTGCCACCGTGGCGGCCGTGAGCCAGCATCTGGCGAAACTCCGGCTGGCCGGTCTGGTCACCGCCCGCAAGGATGGCCGCCGACACATCTATGCCGTGGAAGACCCGCACGTGCTCACCCTCGTCGACCAGATCTTCTCCCACATCGCGCCAGACGGGTCTCTCGCGCCCGACCCGCCGACCCCGACCCACCCGAGTCGGCGCCCGGGGCGCTGATTCCGCCGGCTTCCGGTCAACCCCTCCGGGCGCTACGGACGCCGCCCTGCGTACGATCGGGTGCGGCGTCAGCCGACACGAAACGCACCGCCAGCGCCCGCCCGACCGGGGCGGAGCCAAGTCGGCGCCCGGCCGGGACGGCTGGGCAGGACGTGCTCCGCCGCGAAGACGTGCCCGCCAGAAATGAGGTCCCGTGCTCGCCCTGAGGCGTACTCCTCGACTCACCGTACTTGCCGCTGTCGTCGCCGCCGGACTCACGCTCACCGGCTGCGGATCGCTGTCCAACCCCAGCGCGGCGGCTCAGGTCGGCGGCGAAACCATCTCGGTGTCGTTCCTGCAGAAGCAGCTCGAGGAGATCCTCGACCACTCGGCACGCGCCAGCGATGTTCCGGGCGGGCAGGTCAACCCGAGCACGGCCGAGCTCGCCGAGAACCAGCGCGCCCTCCTCCAGCAGCTGATCAACGACAGCCTGATCACGGAGACCGCCGACCGGCTCGGTGTCACGGCCAGTCGGGCCGACATCGACAAGGTGGAGGACGAGATCCGGGCCCAGCAGGTGTTCATCCCCGGCGACATGCGCGAGGAGTTCGCCCGGTGGGTGGCGCTTCGCCGCGAGCTCAACGCCAACCTGCTCGGCAAGACGCCGGCGAGCCAGGCTGACCAGGCCAAGGCCGACCAGCTGCTCGGCGAGCAGATGCGCCGCACCTCGCGTGAGGTCGGTGTGACGGTCAATCCGAGATACGGCAGGTGGGACGGCGCGCAGCTGCTGCCGGGTGGCCAGCTGGTCGAACCCAGCGAGACGGAGCAGCCGCAGCTCCCGCCGGCCGGGCCCTGACCAGCGGATGACGAAACGGGCCCCGTGACTGTGACGCCCGTGACTGTGACGCCCGTGACTGTGACGCCCGTGACTGTGACGCCAGTGACTGCGACGCCCGTGACTGCGACGCCAGTGACTGCGACGCCTGCATCGGGACGGCTGCATCGTGACGGCTGAAGGTTCCGATCCGACACCGGCGGGACGTCTCACGCTGCTGCTGACCAGCCCGCGGGTGGCGCCGGGCCTGTTGTCCTGGCCGGCCTGGGAGCGGCTGCGCCGGGCCGACCGCGTACTCACCGACGATCCGGACCATCCGCAGGGCGCACCGCTGCTGGCCGCCGGGATCGCGGTGGAGCACGCATTCGTCCCTGCACATGGGGCCGGCGACCCGGTGCCCGCCGCGGCCGCGTCGGCCCCGGCGCTCGCCCGCTGGCTCCTCGACGAGGCCGCGTCCGGAGTCGAGCTGGTTTGGCTGGCGCCTGACGACGGTGCCGGCGAGCTCGGGCGCGCGCTCGCCCACCTGCTCGCCGAACGCGCCGACGCGGGCGCCTCGGTCGGGCCTGAGCTCGAGGTCGTTCCTGCGTCGTACGACCTGCCCGGTGCTCGGCTCCTCGACCTGGTCGCCGTCATGGACCAGCTGCGCGCCCACTGCCCGTGGGTGCGGGAACAGACCCACCGGTCGCTCGTCCGCTATCTCGTCGAGGAGTCGTACGAAACCGTCGAGGCGATCGAGACGGGTAACCGTACGCACCTGCGGGAGGAACTCGGCGACCTGCTGTTCCAGGTGGTGTTCCACGCCCGCCTAGCCGAGGAGGGCGCCGCGGGCGAGGACGGGGCCGACGACGGCGAGCGTGGGGAGACGTGGACGATCGACGACGTGGCCGGTGACCTGGTGGAGAAGCTGATCCGCCGGAACCCGCACGTGTTCGGCGAGGCGCGGCGAGAAACCGGCCCTGGCGATGTCGCCGAGATCGAGAACGTCTGGGACCAGCTCAAGGCCGAGGAGAAGCGGCGTACCTCCGCGGTGGAGGGCGTCCCCCTCGCCCTGCCGGCCCTGACGCTGGCCGACAAGCTCCTCGGACGTACGCAACGAACCGGGCTGGCCATTCAGGGCCCGCGCGTCACAGCAGCCGAGGCGACCGGGGAGCCGCTCACCGCCGAACGGCTGGGCGAGCTGCTGTTCGCACTTGTCGAGCAGGCACGGGTGGCCGGTGTCGATCCCGAGCAGGCGTTGCGGGACGCCTGCCGCCGGTTCGTCGCGGCCGTCGAAGTTGCTGAAACGCCGCCGGCAGCAGGGTCGGGCGAGGCTTCCGAAGGCGCTGGAGGCGGCGACGCCCCCGGGCCATAGCGGGCGGGTTGGCGCAACTGCCCGTGTGCGAGCCCGTGCGCGATGCGGCTTCGAAGCGGTGATGGTGCGGGTCGGTTCGTCCAGCCTCGAGGTGGCGCCGTTAGGCTCGAGCCCGTCAATCCAGTAGCGCAGCACCGGGGGCGCGAGCGCTCACATCCGTACCGCAATCAGGACGTACCTGGAGGAACCCACGTGGCCACGATCGATGCCGTGACCGCCCGCGAGATTCTGGACTCGCGTGGCAACCCCACCGTCGAGGTCGAGGTTGGTCTCGACGACGGCACCATCGCGCGGGCGGCGGTCCCGTCAGGCGCGTCGACCGGTGCGTTCGAGGCGGTCGAACTGCGCGACGGTGATGAGGCGCGTTACGCCGGCAAGGGCGTCGAGCGGGCCGTGACCGGCATCGTCGACGAGATCGCCCCGGAGCTGGTCGGCTACGAAGCGAGCGAGCAGCGGTTGGTCGACGCTCGGCTGCTCGACCTCGACGGCACCCCCAACAAGGCCCGGCTCGGCGCCAATGCGCTGCTCGGCGTCTCGCTCGCGGTCGCGCGCGCGGCGGCCGACTCGGCCGATCTGCCGCTCTTCCGCTACATCGGCGGCCCGAACGCCCACCTGCTGCCGGTGCCCATGCTCAACATCGTCAACGGCGGTGCGCACGCGGACAACGACGTCGACTTCCAGGAGTTCATGATCGCGCCGATCGGCGCGGCGACCTTCGCGGAGGCGCTGCGCTGGGGCGCCGAGACCTACCATGCGCTGAAGTCCGTGCTCAAGGGGCAGGGACTGTCGACCGGACTCGGCGACGAGGGCGGCTTCGCGCCCAACCTGCCGTCGAACCGCGCAGCGCTCGACCTGATCGGTCAGGCGGTCGAGAAGGCGGGTTTCTCCTTCGGCTCCGACATCGCGGTGGCGATCGACGCGGCGGCGACGGAGTTCTACGACGCGGAGAAGGCGAAGTACGTCTTCGAGGGCGGGGAGAGGTCGGCCGCGGAGATGGCGGCGTACTACTCCGAGCTGCTCGCTGCGTACCCCCTCGTCTCCCTCGAGGACCCGCTGGCCGAGGACGACTGGGCAGGGTGGGGCGAACTCACCCGGGCGGTGGGCGCCAAGGTGCAGCTCGTCGGCGACGACCTCTTCGTCACCAACCCGGAACGGATCGCCCGAGGGATCGTGGAGAGCTCCGCCAACTCCGTCCTCATCAAGGTCAACCAGATCGGCACGCTGACCGAGACGCTCGACGCGGTGGAAATGGCGCACCGGTCCGGGTTCACGACGATGATCAGTCACCGGTCCGGCGAGACCGAGGACATCACGATCGCCGACCTGGTAGTCGCGACGAACTCCGGCCAGATCAAGACCGGCGCGCCGGCGCGGAGCGAGCGGGTGGCGAAGTACAACCAGCTGCTGCGGATCGAGGAGGAGCTGGACGACGCCGCGCGGTACGCCGGGCGGCTGGCCTTCCCGAGGTTCGCGGGGGCAGAGGACAGCTGACCTCGCTCTGCTGCCGGGTCTCGCAGCTCGTGGCGACGGGCCAGCGTTGACGGGTCAGCGTTGACGGGTCAGGCACGGGCGGTACGCACTGACAGAAGGGGCGGAGGTCTCGTGGGCGAGGGGCGCAGGGACCGTGGTCCCCGACCGGGTGGCGGTGGGCCGCGCCGCGGTCGTCGCACCCCTGCCTCGCCGGGACGCGGCGCGCGGGGCGGCACCGGTCCGGCTCGCGCACCGCGGCGGGCGAGCGCCCCGGGCAGTCCAGGTCGTGCTGAGGCCGGCGCTGATCGGGCCGGTCGCGGACCCGCCCGGCCGACCGGCGGGCGACCGGCGGCGGGTCGTGGTGGCGACCGGCAGCAGCGGAAGGACGCGGAAGCCGCCGACACACCGTCGAGACGGACAGGACTCACCGGCCGCGCCGCGATCCTGGTCCTGGTGCTGGCCGCGTTGATCGTGTCGTACGCCTCCAGCCTGCGGGCCTGGTCCGAGCAACAGTCCAGGCTGACCGAGCTACGCGCCGAAGCCGCCGAACGCAGGGAACGCGTGGCCGAACTCGAAGGCGAACTCGAACGCTGGCGCGACCCTGCCTATGTCGAGGCGCAGGCCCGGGAACGGTTCGGTTGGGTGATGCCGGGCGAGATCGGATATGTCGTGGTGGGGCCGGACGAGCGGGGTCCGGCAAACCAGTCGGGGACGAAGCCGTCGGGAGACGACGAGCGTCCTGCGTGGTGGAGCGCCCTGTGGGGCAGCGTCGAACGGGCCGGGAACCCACCGCGGCCGAGCTCGACCGCCACCCGTCCCGAACCCGCCGCCACCATCGAACCGGGCCCGGCCGAACCGCCCTCCGACCGATGAGGTGGGACGGCGGCGAGGAAGGCCCCACCTGATCCCATGAGCACCGAGCAGCACGGCCAGCGGGAGCGACCCGACGAGGCCGACGTGGCCGCGGTCAGCCGGCAGCTGGGGCGGCCCGCGCGTGGGGTCCGCGGCGTCGCCCACCGCTGTCGCTGCGGTCTTCCGGATGTCGTGGAGACCGAGCCGCGCCTGCCGGACGGCACCCCGTTCCCGACGACGTTCTACCTCACCTGCCCGCGGTTGGCGTCCGCGATCGGGCGGCTCGAGGCGAGCGGACTGATGCGCGAGTGGACGCAGCGCCTGCGCACCGATCCGGAGCTGGCGGCAGCCTACGCCCGCGCACACCAGCGTTACGTCGACCACCGGACGGCGATCGACGACGTACCCGAGATCGCCGGCGTCTCGGCCGGTGGCATGCCCGACCGGGTGAAGTGCCTGCACGCCCTCGTGGCGCACGCGCTGGCCCTTGGACCGGGGGTCAACCCCCTCGGCGACGAGGCGCTCGCGCTGTTGCCGGACTGGGCGGCCGACGGCCCCTGCGTGGACGTCGGCCGGACCCCGGACTGACCTCAGGGGTACGCGTACCTGCAGGACACCGAGGTGTCCGCGGGGTTGCGGCCGGGGTCTGACGTGGCGACGCAGCCTGGTGCAGGGCCGGGGCCTGGTGCCGAGGACATGGCCGAAGCCTAGATACTGAGCTGTGCAGGCCGCTTGCGGGAAAAGTGAAGATTCCGTGCACCTGATCCATCCGGCGGAAACGTCCCGGTGCGCCTCACCAGCTGATCCCATCACCCAGACCGGAAGGCGAGTGTCCAGGTGCGAGTTGCGGCCATCGACTGCGGGACGAACTCCATCCGGTTGCTGATCGCGGATGTCGACGCCGGGCCGGCCGAATCCGGCTCCGGGCGGCTCGTCGACGTCGAACGCCGGCTGGAGATCGTCCGGCTGGGCCAGGGTGTCGACCGGACCGGGCGCTTCGCGGCGGAGGCATTGGCGCGCACGTTCGACGCCTGCCGGCGCTACGCCACGCTCATCGACTCCTCGGGCGCCGAACAGGTCCGGTTCGTCGCCACCTCGGCCACCCGGGACGCCGCGAACCGGGAGGAGTTCATGACGGGTGTGCGGGACCTGCTCGGCGTCGAACCCGAGGTCATCTCGGGCGAGGAGGAGGCGCGGCTGTCCTTCGCCGGTGCCACGAGGGAGCTCGCCGGCCGGGGATTCCCCACGCCGTACCTCGTGGTCGACATCGGCGGTGGCTCGACCGAGTTCGTCCTCGGCGGTACTGGCGACCTGCCGACCGTGGCCGGACCGCAGGCCGCCATCTCGGTCGATCTGGGATGCGTACGCCTGACCGAGCGGTGCCTTCCGAGCGACCCACCGGCGGACGCGGAGATCGCGGCAGCGCGCGCGGAGGTCGACCGGCAGCTCGACAAGGCGGGGTTGACAGTGCCGTTCGAGGAGGCCCGCACGCTGGTCGGCCTCGCCGGCACGGTGACCACGGTCGCCGCGATGGCCCTCGATCTGTCGTCGTACGACCCTGACCGCCTCCACCACGCGCGGATCCCGGCGACGGCCGTGCACGCGGCGTGCGCGCGGCTGCTCGCCATGGACCACGATGAGCGGCGGCGTCTGCCGTACATGCATCCCGGCCGGGTGGACGTGATCGGCGGTGGCTCGCTGATCCTCGACGGCATCGCCGCCCGGGTCGCGCCCTTCCTCGACCACGCCGAGGTCGTCGTCAGCGAACACGACATCCTGGACGGCATCGCCTGGTCCTGCGTCGAGGCCTCGAGGAGCTGATCCCGTGCGCGTTCTGATCTCGGTGGACATGGAGGGCACCGCCGGTGTGGTCGACGGCGCGGACGTGCGGCCGGGGGAGTGGGAGTACGAACGCAACCGGCACCTCATGACGGAGGAGGCCAACGCGGCGATCCGTGGGGTTCTGTCCCATGCCCCAGAGGCGGAGATTCTTGTCAGCGACGCGCACGCGCAGTTTCGCAACCTGCTGCCCGAAGTTCTCGACCGGCGCGCCCGGTTGCTGCGCGGCAAGCCGAAGCCCGGCGGCATGATGGCGGGAATCGAGTCCGGTGTCGACGTGTGCCTGTTCGTGGGTTACCACGGCCGGGCGGGCACGCCGGTGTCGGTGCTCGCCCACACGGTGAGCAGCGCGGTGATCGCCGAGGTCCGCGTCGACGGTGCGACCCTCGGCGAGATCGGCCTGAACGCCTCCCTCGCGGCCCACCATGACGCTGTTCCCGTGCTCGTGACCGGCGACGACACGGTGGCCGCTGAGGCGGCGGCGGTGGTCCCCGGCATCCACACGGTCGAGGTCAAGCGCGCGCTCGGCGCACACGCGGCTGACTCCCGGCATCCGGAGGAGGCGTGCGCGCGCATCGAAGCGGCGGTTCCAGGCGCGATCGAGGCCCGGGAGTCGGTGACGCCGCCGCGTTACGACCGTGCCGTGTCGCTCGAGGTCGATGTCCTCACGCCGGCGATGGCGGAGCTCGTGTTGCTGGTGCCCGGCATGGAACGCCTGACCGGGACGACCGTGCGCTACGGTGCGCCGGACTTTCCCACGGCACACCGGCTCGTCTCGCTGATCGCCGTCCTGGGGCGTGCCGCATGACCGGTCGGTACGCCGCGAGGGGACCTACGGCGTGACGGAGGAGCGGCCGCATCCGGTGACTGAGGCGGCCTACGCCAGTCCGGTGCCGCCGGGAACCGGTTGGCCGGACGATCCGGCCGCATCGGACACGCCGGTCGCGCAGCGTGCCGCCGACGTGGTGCGCCTTGCGCGGTCGGCCACCGACCTGCACGAACTCACCGCCCGGCAGTCGGTGTGCCGTGCGTGCCCGCGACTTGTCGCGTGGCGTGAGCAGGTGGCGCGCGAGCGCCGCCGGGCCTACGCAGGCGAGCCGTACTGGGGCCGTCCCGTGCCCGGCTGGGGCGATGACGCGCCGCGGATTCTCATCGTCGGTCTCGCGCCGGCGGCGCACGGCGGCAACCGGACCGGGCGGATCTTCACCGGCGACCGTTCGGGGGACTGGCTCTTCGCGTCGCTGCACCGGGTCGGCCTGGCGGCGTCGCCGACGAGCACGTCGGCCGGCGACGATCAGCGGCTGCTCGGCGTCCGCGTCGTCGCGGCGGTTCGGTGCGCGCCGCCTGCCAACAAGCCCTTGCCGGTCGAGCGGGACGCCTGCTTTCCCTGGCTGGCCCGAGAGGTGGAGTTGGGCGCGCCGACGGTCAGTGCCGTGGTGGTGTTGGGGTCCTACGCCTGGGATTCCGCGCTACGGGCGCACGCGGCCGTGGGATACGTCGTACCGAGACCGAAGCCGAAGTTCGGCCACGGCGCCGAGGTCGAGCTGCCGCGGGGTGTCGAGGGGGAGCGGTCGCGCGGCGCCGGGACGGTTCTCCTGATCGGCTCCTACCATCCGAGCCAGCAGAACACCTTCACCGGGAAACTCACCGAGACGATGCTCGATGGCGTTTTCACGCGTGCCAAGGCGTACGCCGGGTTGTAGGGACGAGAAGGGCGTACCGCTTGGATACAGCGCAACGCGATGATGTGCGCAGGAAGAAGGCGATGATCTTGCACAGTGAGGTGGCGACATGGTGACGTTCGACGATGTGGCGAGGTTGGTCGCGGAGTTGCCCGAGACGGCGGAATATGAACGTCACGGCAACCGAACCTGGTCGGTCGGCGGCAAGGCGTTCGCGTGGGAGCGTCCGTTCAGCAAGGCGGACCTGAAGCGGTTCGGTGACGCGGAGCCGCCCGACGGTCCCATTCTCGCTGTTCGGGTCGAGGATCTCAGCGAGAAGGAAGCGGTGCTCGCCGCGCAGACCGACGCGTTCTTCACGATCCCCCATTTCGACGGGTACTCCGCGGTTCTGGTCCAGTTGTCCAAGGTGTCGGAGGCGGCCCTGCGGAACGCCCTCCTGGATGGCTGGTTGGTCTTCGCACCGCCGGAGCTGGCAGCCACTCAGGTGCCACCGGAGACCGGTTGATCCGTGCGCGGTCGATCGACCAGACTCCGGGGATGATCGGACGATGGCACGGCCTGGTGATCGACTGTCCGGATCCTGACGAGCTCGCGACGTTCTATGCCGAACTACTCGGGATGATCCGCGTACAGGACGACGGAGACTGGGTGGTCATTGGTGATGCGGCGGACCGGCCCGGACTGGCTTTCCAGGGCACCGACGACTATCGACCTCCGCGCTGGCCAGATCCCCTGTATCCGAAGCACATGCACCTCGATGTGCGGGTGGACGATCTCGACGAAGCCGAGCGGAAGGTGCTTGCGTTGGGTGCGGTCCGCCAGTACCGACACGAGACCTGCAGGGTCTACCTGGACCCTGCCGGCCACCCGTTCTGTCTCATCACTCAGTAGCCGTACCCACCGCTCTGGTGGCGGGCTCGGGCCGTACGCCGAGAATGCTTCATGAACACCATCATGATCACGGGTCAGTGGCCGAGAAGGCCGGCGATACGGAGGACGGCGTCGAGGGCAGGGAGGACCCGGGCGGGTTCCATCCGGCCCTGCCAGTAGACCAGCAGGTCGGTGCCGTGCAGGCTCCAGTTCGGCGCCATGCCGGCCAGATGTGCCCGCACCATCGCGGGGCCGATGATCTTGCGGACAGCCTCCGGATGCGTACTCCTGACCCGGTAGTCACTGTCGAACTCGGCGATGCCGACCTCGGTGTCGTCCGGTCCGGTGAGCCAGCGCCACATCCGCGAGCCTGAGCCGCGTGCGGCGACCTCGATGCCGGGATAGGTGTACGGCAGATGGATGACACACGCGACGAAGTCATGGCTGTCCGTCGTGACCTGGGTCTGGCCGTTGACATAGCTCGTGCTGCTGGTCTGGTACGTGTACTCCGCCACGCTCACCGGCCGGTCGCGGTAGACGCCGGTGAAGAGGCAGCGGATGCCGCGAGGGTTCGCCCCGGGAAGGCGGACCGTCCAGGGGACTTCGACGCTTCCGGCGTACGTCGTCCAGCCGATCGAGGTGGCCCACTGCGCGAGGGACTCGAGGCGGCGCTGTTCGCGACGTTGCGCGAGCATGACGAGGGGCACCGTCAGCGTGATCAGGACGGCGATGAGGGCGATGACGATGACGGCGATGATCGCGCCCACGAGACAACCCTCCCCCCTCGCTCCTTCGAGCTTAGATCCTCGTGCGGGGGATCGTCGGGGATCGAACGGCCCGACCCAAATGACGCTTGTGAAAACTTTCACGAAGGACTAACGTGGGTGACATCGAAGAGCTAAGCCCAGGAGGTGAACGGGACGTGCACACCAAAGCCGTCCTCATCGCCGGTGGCGGCTATGTCGGAATGTATGCCGCACTTCGGCTCCAGAAGGCCCTGCGCCGCGACCTCGCGAAAGGCACCGTCTCGATCACGGTCGTCGATCCCCGGTCGTACATGACCTACCAGCCATTCCTCCCCGAAGCCGCGGCCGGAAACCTCGAACCACGGCACGTGGTCGTCGCCCTCCGGCGGCTGCTGCCGCGGGTCAAGGTGATCACCGGCCGGATCGCGGCGATCGACCACGCCAGCCACACGGCTCGAATCGAACCCTGCGCCGGTACGCCCTACGACGTGCAGTACGACGAGCTCGTGGTCGCCCTCGGGTCGGTCGCCAGGACACTGCCCATCCCGGGGCTCGCGGAGCACGCCATCGGCTTCAAACAGGTCGAGGAGGCGATCCAGCTCCGCAACCACGTGCTCGACCGGCTCGACATCGCCGAGTCGACCACCGACGAACGGATCCGCCGGCGGGCGCTCACCTTCGTCTTCGTCGGCGGAGGGTACGCAGGTGTCGAGGCGATGGCCGAGCTCGAGGACATGGCTCGCTACGCGACCCGCTACTACGAGCGCGTCAAGCCGAGCGACATGCGCTGGGTCCTCGTCGAGGCCGCCGACCGGATCCTCCCCGAGGTCGGCGCGGATCTCGGCCGCTACACCGTCGACCGACTTCGCGAACGCGCGATCGACGTCAAGTTGAACACCCTGCTCGAATCGTGCGTCGACGGGCACGTCGTGCTCTCCGACGGCAGCCGGTTCGAGTCCGACACGCTCGTCTGGACGGCAGGAGTGAAGGCCAACCCGGTCCTCGCCGCGTCCGATCTCCCGCTCGACGACAAGGGTCGGATCAGGGCGGCGGCCAACCTGCGAGTGGTGGGCCTGCCCGATGTCTGGGCGGCCGGCGACGCGGCGGCCGTGCCCGACCTCTCCGGTCCCGAGGGCGCGCTCTGCAGTCCGTCCGCCCAACACGCGGTGCGGCAGGCGAAGGTCCTGGGTGACAACCTCGTCCGGGCACTTCGCGGCAAGCCGCTTCGCGACTACCGGCACAGCCACGCCGGTTCGGTGGCGAGTCTCGGCCTGCACAAGGGCGTCGCCCAGGTCTATGGCGTGAAGCTCAAGGGCTGGCCGGCATGGTTCATGCACCGCACGTACCACGTGAGCCGGATGCCCACGCTCAACCGCAAGATCCGGATCATCTCCGACTGGACGCTCGCGCTGTTCTTCCGCCGCGAGCTCGTGTCGCTCGGAAACCTGCAGCGGCCGCGGGAGGAGTTCGTCCGCAGCGCCATGCCCCGCCAGGTGTCGCACACCGATGCCGTAGAGCAGGGTGCCGTAGTGCAGAGTGCGGTGGAGCAGGGTGCCGGTGAACTGGCGGCGCGCGAGAGGCAGGCGGCGAAGCGTTGAGGCGGCCGGACGCGGGCCGCACACCGGAGATAACCTCGGACTGCACGGCGCCGCCGCCTACCACGCGGGTGTCGTACAGATAGTGGGGGGAAGTCGTGGTCGGTCCTGTCGTCGCCGAACGTCTGCATGACGCCTTGCAACGGCTGTTCGGTCGGGAGGCGCCGGTCCGGATCCACGCGTGGGACGGATCGATCGCCGGCCCCCTCGACGCGCCGGCCGTCCGGGTCCACAGCCGCCGGGCTCTGCGTCGCCTGCTGTGGCGCCCGGACGAGCTCGGCCTCGTCCGCGCCTACGTCGCCGGTGAGGTGGACGTCGACGGCGATCTGCTCGGCGCCCTGGAGCGGCTGGCGCCATTCGGTCGTTCGATCGGCCGGCGGCCGGATCTCACGCCGGCCGACCGCAGTGAGCTGCTACGCACCGCGGTGCTTCTCGGCGCGGTGGGCCCGCATCCGAAGCCGCCGCCGGAGGAGATCAGCGGAGCCGAACGCCGGCACTCGATCGTCCGCGACAAGACGCTGAGTGGTGCGCACGACGGGCCGCTCGGCGCCGCCCTGCGGGCGCAGGTGTTCGGCTCCACGCTCGTCCATTCCAGCGCCTACTGGACCGATCCGGCGGGCACCCTCGACGATGCCCAGCGCGCGGGCCTCGACCTGGCGTGCCGCAAGCTCGGCTTGACAGAGCCGCGTCCGGCCGGCGCTGACGGAGCACGGGTGCTAGACGTGGGCTGCGGCTGGGGTTCGTTCCTGCTGTACGCCGCCGAGCACTACGGCGTCACCGGCGTCGGCATCACACTTGCGGCCGACCAGGTGGAGCTCGCCACCAAGCGCGCGGTGGATGCGGGGCTCGCCGACCGGGTGGAGTTCCGGCTCGCCGACTGGCACGAACTCGACGACGGGCCCTATGACGCGATCATCGCCAGCGGCCTCGCGGAGTACGTCGGGTCGGCCCGGCTCGCGGAGTACGCCCGGACCCTCCGTGGACTTCTGCGCCCGGGTGGGCGGGCGCTGCTGCACCAGGTCAGCCAGCGCGGGGGCGACGAGGTGGTGCCGGAGCGGTCGTTCATCGATGCGTACGTGTTCCCCGGCGCGGAGATCCTGACCCTCGGCACGATTGTCGACACCTTTGAACGCGCCGGACTGGAGATCAGGGACCTGGAGTCGTTCCGGGAGCACTACGCACGGACGTTGCGGTCCTGGGTAGCCAACCTCGAAGCCGGATGGGACGCCTGCACCCTGCAGCTGTCACCGGGGCGGGCCCGGGTCTGGCACCTCTACCTCGCGGTGTCGGCACTTGCCTTCGAACTGGCCCGGATCAGCGTGCACCAGCTGGTTGCCGTTCGTACGCACGGAGACGGACGCTCGGAGTTCCCACCCACCCGCACGAGCTGGACCCTCCCCGCCTCGCCGGAATGACCACACGGGCGGCCGCTCAGTTCAGGGCGCCGAGAACGAGACCCCGGCGGATCGAACGCTGCGCGATGATGTAGGTGAGGACCGGCGGAATCGCGGCCATCAACAGCCCGGTCACCAGCAAGGGTGTGTCGCCCCCGAAGCGCTGCACCGTCGTCGCCACCCCGAGCGTCACCGTCGCCTTCTCCTCCGACTGCAGGAACACCAGGGGAGTGAGCAGGTCGTTCCACCACGCGGTGACAGCGAAGATGGTGATCGTGACGATGCCGGGGATGCTCATCGGGATCACGATCCTGTGCATGATCTGGAAGTAGCCCGCGCCGTCGACCCTCGCCGCCTCGAGGAGTTCGCGGGGGAGGCCCCGCATGAAAGCCGACAGCAGGAACAGCGAACCAGGCAGGGCGGTCGTGGCCCACAACAGGATCACCGACGCTGGATGGTCGATCAGGCCCAGCCGGGCGAAGAGGACGTAGTCGGGGATGATGAACGTCACCCCCGGGATGGCCAGGCTGGAGATGAACGCCATGAAGAGCAGCCGCCGCCCGGGGAACTCCAGCTTGGCGAAGGCGAAGGCCGCCGGCACCGCCGCGACGACGCAGATCACCCACGCGAGGGCGATGTAGCTCACCGAGTTGGCGTACAACCGGACGATGTCGAACCTCGCGAACATCGCGGCGAAGTTCTCGACGTAGGTCACCGTCGCCGGCAACGACAGCGGGTCGCGGATGTAGTCCGCCTGGCTCTTCAGGCTGGTGGCGAGCATGAAGAACAACGGGTAGATCGCGAAGACCGCGACGATGGTGAGCAGGCCGGTGATCGTGCTTCGTCCGACCAGGCGCGTGGTCCTGCCGACCGATCCGCCACTGACCGGATTCGCGCTGCGACCGCTCACCTCACCCGCCCTACCTTTCCACCGAGTAGCGCTCGAAGTTGCGGATCTGCAACCACGCGATCGACACCACCAGCACGAGCAGGACGACCGAGAGCGCCGACGCGTAGCCGAGTTCGCCGTTCTCGAAGGCGCTGAGGTAGATCTGGTAGTCCAGCGGCGTCGTCGAGCGCCCCGGCCCTCCGCCGGTGATCGTGTAGACGAACGAGAACAGCCCGATGAAGACATAGACCGTGTTGGTGACGAGGAAGTACGTGATGGCGGGCGCCTGCATCGGCAGCACGATCCGGAAGAGCCGGCGCCACCAGCCCGCGCCGTCGATCTGGGCGGCCTCGATGACCTCACCCGGCATCGCCGACAGTCCGGCGAGGAAGATCAGGACGCCCTGGCCGAGCGTCTGCCAGTAGAACGCGGCGATGAGCACGAGGAACGCGGTCACGGTCGACGCGAGCCAGTCGACGGCCAAAGCGTCGAGCCCCACCCGTGTCAAGGCGGTGTTGACGACGCCTTCCGGGGCGAAGAGGCTGCGCATCAGCAGACCGACGATCACCGCGGACAGGATCGTCGGCAGATAGAAGACCGAACGGAAGAACTGGGCACCGGGCGTTCCCTCGTGCAACAACACCGACACCGACAACGTGATGACGAGAATGAACGGGATGGAGACAAAGAAGACGAGGTTCGTACGCAGGTACTCCCAGATGTCACCGGACCCGAACAGCTGCTGGTAGTTCTGCGTACCCACCCAGGTGGTGACGATCCCGTTCCACTCGGTGAAACTGTGGTAGATCGCGGTCGCGAGTGGATACCACATGAGCAAGGCGACGAGCGCGACCGCCGGGATGACCGACACGATCCCGATCACGGCCTCGCGTCTCTTGAGCCCGTGGCGTGGTCGCTGCCGCACCGGTGCGTTGGTGCGTTCTCTGCTTCGCAGCTCGACGTCGGCGGGCATGCGCAAGGCCGTGTCTAGTTCTTCGCGGCGATCTCGTCGCGCTTCGCGTCGGTACGGGTGAGGAACTCGGCCGCGGAGATCTTGCCACCCCACGCGAGCTGGGCCTGCGCGAGGATCTCGTCGACGAGCTCGGTCGGCCAGATGTTGTCGGCGTAGAAGACGAACTTCTCGTTCACCCAGCGATATTGCTGCTGGTACAGCGGATCGGAGTAGATCTCGGTCGGGTCGAGCCCCACCGCGTTCGGGATGGGCGTGGTTTCCCCGCTGGCGATGCGCTGCTGCTGTTCCTCGGCGCTGACCAGGTGCTTGATCAGGCGTACGGCCTCGTCCTTGTTCTTCGAGTAGTTCGTCACCACGAGGGCGCCACCCGGTCCGCCGATGCCAGTGCCGGTCACCGAGACCGACGAGCTGACATCGGGCAGCGTGGTCATCACGATGTTGTCGCCGAGGGTCGAACGCAGGTCGGGAATCGCCCACGCACCCTCGACCACAGCGGCTGCCTTGCCCGCGGCCAGCCGGCTCTGTGCCTGACCCCCGTCCATGGTCGGCGCGCCCGGAACGGTGTAGTCGACGAGCTGCAGCCACTTCGTCACGACGTCCTCGATGGCGGGGTCGGCGAAGTCACGGTCACCGGCTCCGAGTTCGTGCAGTCCCGCCTCGCCGCCGACGACCTGCGCGATCCAGTAGAAGAGCGTGAACGCCGTCGAGTTGTACTTCCCGAGGGCCAGGGGGGTGACGCCGGTGCGCTTGATCTGGTCGAGCAGGTCGATCCAGGCGTCCCAGCTCATGGGGGTGTCGCCGATCTCCGTGCCCACCTTGGCGAGCACCCGGCGGTCGAAGTAGAGCGCGCAGATGCCGTCGTTGCCGGAGGGTACGCCGTAGATCGTGCCCTTGCCCGGCTCGAATCCTTCGGTGACGGCGGCCCAGCCGGTCAGCTGGTCGCGTTCGGCGGCGGTGAAGTACTCGTCGAGCGGTTCGAGGTAGTCCTTGACGCCGAACGTGTAGGCGCCTGACCACAGCGACGCGACGTCCGGTCCGTTGCGGGCCACCCCGGCGGCGCGGAACTTCGTGAACATCGGCAGGTCGCCGGGCAGGTCGCTCACCTTGGCGGCCAGCTTGGTGTCCTTGCTGAACCGCTGGGTCGAACGGACGACCCAGAACTCCCCGCGCTTCTTCGTCTTCTCGGTGTCGGAGGAGGTGGCGTAGACGGCGTTCCAGAACGCCAGGCCGTTCTCTCCGTCGCTCGCGCCACCGCCACAGCCCGCCGCGCCGAGACTCGCGAGACCGGCGGCGCCGAGCCCGAGTCCGCCCAGCCTGAGGGCGCCGCGGCGCGAGTACACCGGCGGAGAGGCTTTGGTCGGGCAGGTCATCCCCGGGGGCCGCGTGGTCAGGAGCGGAGTGTCCGAGGACGAGTGGGGCGCGCGGGTCATGAGGGTCGCCGACTTTCACTCAGTGAAGGAGACTGTTACTGTGTAGCAGGGGACCATTAACCACCCGAGCGCTTCGTTCCGTCAAGAGTCCGGCGTACGCCCTGTGTGGGTGGTCGCGAGACCACCGTGACAGCTCGCTCCAGTCACTGGGTAACGTGCGGACTCGCGAACGAAGCCGACCTTCGCCAAGCGAAGCGAGCAGGACCTGGAGGAGCCGGTGGCCGAGAGCCTCCAGGGCATCGACCGGCTGGTCCGGATCTTCGAGGCGGTAGCGGCCGGACCGGCACCGCTGTCCAGGATCGCTGCCGAGTCCGGGTTGAGCGACGCCACGGCGTTGCGCTACCTCGCGAGCCTCGTGTCCCACGGCTTCCTCGAGCGCGACCCGGTGAGCCGGCACTACCGCATCGGTATGCGGATGTTCCTGCTCGGGCGCAGCGCCATCGGTGGCCGCGACTTCATGGCCGTCGCCACGTCGGTGATGGCCCGGCTGGTCCAGGAGGTCGACGAGACCGTCAACCTCGGCGCCCGCGCCGGCGAGGACCTGGTGATCGTCCATGCGCTCGAGAGCTCGCAGCCGATCCGCAAGGGCGCCGCCGTGGGGGAGAAGGACGACTGGCACGCCTCGGGGCTCGGCAAGGCCATCCTCGCGACGTTGCCGCTGGTCGAGATCGAGAAGCTCCTCGACCACCACGGCATGCCCGAGCTGACCCCGCGGACCCTCACCTCGGCCGACGACCTGCTGCGCGACCTCGCCCGGGCCCGCGCGCGGGGGTTCGGCGTGGACGACGAGGAGTCCGTCGAGGGCCTGCGCTGCGTCGCCGTCCCGATCCGCGACGCGAGCGGTTCCGCGCGCTATGCGATGAGCGTCAGCGCGCCGAGCTACCGCCTCCCGCATGCCCGCCTGAACGACGTGGGTGGTGCGCTGCGCGCCCATGTGCAGGTGCTCGAGGCCATGCTCGACTACCACCCCGACCATGACCGAACGGAGTGAGGTCATGCATCAGCAACAGGACCAGTCGCCGAGGTGACCGATGAGCCGCACCAAGACCCAGCCCCTGCGCGTCGGTTTCGCCGGCGCCGCGCGTGGCGCCGGATTCGTCGCCGGCCTCCGGTCGGTGGCCGACGAGGCGTTGCTCCACGCGGTCTACGATCCCGATCGCGACGCCCGTAAGCGGTTCGCGGCCGAGCACGGGGTCGAGGTGGAGTGCGAGAGCTATGCCCACCTGCTCGACCAGGCCGACCTCGTGGTTGTCTCATCGCCGCAGCACCACCACGTGCCGCAGGCCGTCGCCGCCCTCGACGCCGGCATCCACGTGCTGTCGGAGGTTCCGGCCGCGGTGTCGCTGGAGCAGGCGTACGACCTGCTGGCCGCCTGCCGCCGCAGCTCCGCCCGCTACATGCTCGCCGAGAACTACTGCTACATCCGTTCAAACCTGGTCGTCCGCGAGATGGCGCGGCGGGGCGTGTTCGGTGAGCTGTACTACGGCGAGGGCGAGTACCTCCACGAGCTGAAGGGACTCTCCCGCCAGGCCGACGGCCGGCCGACCTGGCGCTACTACTGGCAGCACGGCCGCGCCGGCCATCCGTACCCGACCCACAGTCTCGGGCCGTTGTTGCAGTGGTTCGGCGATCGGGTCACCGCGGTGAGCTGCGTCGGCACGGGTCGGCACACCGCACCCGAGTTCGAGCTCGACGACACGGTGCTGCTGTTGTGCCGCACGTCGCGCGGTGCGCTGTTGCGGATCCGGTACGACACACTGTCGAACCGTCCGCACCTCATGGACTACTACTCCGTCCAGGGCACCGAGGGCGGGTACGAAGCGGCCCGGGCGGCGGGTGAGCAACCGCGCGTCCACGTCCAGGGGCGGAGCCCGGCCGGGAGCTGGGAGCCGCTGGACACCTATGCCGAGGAGTTCCTCCCCGACCGCTATCGGCAGCCGCCACCGGGTGCGGCCGGGCACTGGGGCGCCGACGCGTGGCCGATCGTGGAGTTCGTCAAGGCGGTCCAGGGTGGGACCGACGTACCCGTCGACATCTACGCTGCCCTCGAGATGTCGCTGCCCGGTGTCGTCTCCGAGCGCTCGCACGCGGAGAACGGCGCCTGGCTCCATGTTCCGGACCCGCGCACGATGACGGCGGGGATCGGCACCGAGCCCGGTCGGGAGGCCCCCCTTGCCTGAGACGCAGTTGCACATGGTGTGGCCCGCCGGTCGCGCGCTCGCGGAGGACGCGCTGGGACTACCCGAGGGGTACGCCCTCGAGCCGGCCGGATCCGACCACCTGCCCGCGTTCCGCGAACTGATGGCCAAGGTCGCCCTCGGGCAGTGGAACGACGAGAACCTCGCGCGGGTCCGCGCCACCGTCGTACCGTCGGGGTGGCAGGTCGTCCGCCACCAGGCGACCGGTGCACTGGTCGCGACCGGCATGGCGCAACTGAACCCGATCGCCGACCTCTATCCCGAGGGCCACGAGGTCGGCTGGATCGCCGCGCACCCGGACCACGGCGGTCGGGGACTGGGCCGCGTGATCACGGCCGCAGCGGTCGCCCGCCTGCTCGACGTCGGCGCCACTGAGATTTTTCTTCGCACCGACGACTACCGGTTACCTGCGATCAAGGCCTATCTGCGGCTCGGATTCGTACCCCACCTGTGGGCGGACGGCATGGTCGAACGCTGGCGCACGGTGTGCGACCGGCTGGACTGGCCCTTCGAGCCGCCCACCTGGCCCGGCGGGGATCAGCGACACTAGTCTCAGCTCGCAAGCGGCCCGGCCCCCGTAGCCCAACTGGTCGAGGCGGCCCACTTAAAATGGGTGTCAGTTCTGTGGGTTCGAATCCCACCGGGGGCACGCATTCTTCGTCGAGGCGAACCGCGGTGTCGTGGGTTGTCCCGGGTGGCGTCTCACAGTCGCCGCCCCAGATGTGCGGGCACATGGGACGAGTCCCGGTCCCAGGGACTGAGCGCGTCCGAATCGCCTGGTTTGGTACGAGCTAGAGTTTTTGTGCAGTCGCGGCCGCTCACCAGCTTCGCTGCTTTCCGGCTCGGCAGGCTCGCCTGTCTCGTCAGTGTCGCCCGGGGGAGGAGGACGGTGCAGCCGCTAGAGCGCGGTGATCCGGACCGGATCGGCGACTACCAGCTTCTGGCCCGGTTGGGTGAAGGCGGGATGGGCGTCGTCTACCTCGGACAGGCGCTCGGTGGCCGCAAGGTCGCGGTCAAGGTCATCCGGCGACGGTTCGCCGACGACACGGAGTACCGCGCACGGTTCCGCCGCGAGGTGAGGGCCGCCGGCGCGGTGAGTGGCCTGTTCACCGCGCCTGTGCTCGATGCCGGACCAGACGACCGGCCGCCGTGGTTGGTGACGTCGTACCTCCCCGGGATGTCGTTGTGGGACGCGGTCGTACGGTTCGGTGCGGTACCTGCGGATCCCGTACGCCTGCTGGCGATCGGTCTGACCGAGGCTCTCGTCGCGATCCACTCGGCTGATGTCGTCCATCGCGACCTGAAACCGGGCAACGTGATGCTGACCGCCGGTGGGCCCCGGGTGATCGACTTCGGGATCGCCCGGCCGACGGATGCCACCGCCATCACGCAGGCCGGCATGGTGGTCGGCTCGATCGGCTTCATGTCGCCCGAGCAGGCTTCTGCCGGTGCGATCGGCCCGGCCAGCGACGTCTTCGCCCTCGGTTCGGTCCTGGTGTACGCCGCGACCGGGAGAGAGCCGTTCGGGACCGGGTCCCCGGCGGCCACGTGGGGCCGGGTCGCTCGTGCGGAGGCGGATCTCCGCGGCCTCGAGCACCATCCTCTGTTCGAAGGGATCGCTGCCTGCCTGCGGCTTCGGCCGGAGGAACGACCGTCTGCCGCCGACCTGCTGGCCCGGTGGGTACGCCTGGGCCACGGCACGGAGTCGTTGCAGGGAACGGGGTGGCTGCCACCCGCCCTGGCGCAGGAGGTCGACCGGCGAGCCGGTGAAGCTCTCGACCTTCCCTCGCCGCTCCGCCCGGTTGGCCATGGCGATGTGCTCGGACACGGCGAGGTGCTCGGACACGGCGATGTGCGCGCGCCTGGTCGGGACGCGGCCGCCGCGGCCATGGGCGCGGCAACCGCCGAGCCGGTGGGACCGAACGTCGCCGATCTGGATTCGCGTGCCGATCCGGATGCCCCTGACGCGCGCGCACCCAGGTCGGCACGCCCGAGCCGGCGGTTGCTGGTCAGCGCGGGTGCCGGTGTCGGTGTCGCCGGCCTGCTCGCCACTCCCGCGCTCGTCGCGCTGTGGCGGAACCGGGACCCCAACGGCTGGGGCGGCTTGGGATCGCCGTCGCGGTCCGGTTCGCCCTCGGGGTCGGCTTCGCAGACCGTTGGGTCGTCGGGCCCGAAGTCCCGAGCGCCGGCAAGGCGGCCCTCGGCGGAGCGACCTCCGACGCCGACCGGCCCACCTCCCAAGGCTGACCTGCGGTGGAAGGTCCGGGTGACGGGCTCCGACTCAGACTCCTACCCCGACCTCACGATCGCGGACGGGATGGTGCTGGCGTGGACCGACAGTCACGTACGCGGCGTCGATCCGCACACCGGCCGGGTCCGGTGGAAGCGCGTCGCGAACGACAACCTGGGTGGTGTCGCCGGCGGTGTTGCGTACGTGATCGGTTCAGAGAGGTCATCGGCGTGGCAGGTCTCCGCTCTCCGCGCCACGTCCGGTGCCACGCGGTGGGCGTACAAGCCCTCGACCGGCGAGTACCTCTGGCATGGTCCGGCGGCGACCGGAGCGGTGGTCTGCTTCGGTGGCGACCGGATCCGGGCTCTGGGCGTACGCGACGGGAGGCCGCGATGGACGGTCGACGTCAGTGCGGACAACGGCCTCGCGGCGGGTGACGGACTCGTGGCCGCGGTCGGCGCTGGGCTTGTCGGGTTGGACGCCCGCGCCGGCCGGAGGAGATGGACCTACGCCGTGGACGACGGGCTCTACCCGCACGTCGCGTACGGCCACGTCTTCCTCTGCGACGGGTCAGGCACGTTGCATGCGGTCCGCGCGGACAACGGGCAGCCTGCCTGGCAGCGGCCGAACTCCCACAGCAGTCTCGGGCTCCAGTTCGGGGCTGGGATGCTGTACCTCGGCACCATCGACGGCAATGTCTTCGCACTCGACGCCGCCACCGGATCGCAGGTCTGGTCGCGCCGACTGGGCAGGGGCGAGGGAGCCGCGTTCCGCCAGGCGAACGCGCTCCGTCTGTCGGGAGACAGGCTGTACGCCGCGTGCCCGAACCAGACGGTCTACGCGCTCGACGCGGCCAACGGCCTTGTGCTGTGGACGTACGACATCGATCCGACGCTCAGCTCCGGTCCGGTGAGCACCGCCGGGCTGGTGTTCGTCGGCACGAGCGGACAGGTGCATGCTCTCGTTCCACCGACTGGAGGTGACCGTGGAGCCACTCGAGCCAGGTGATCCGCGTGCGATCGGACAGTGCCGGATCCAGGCCCGGATCGCCACCGGCGGCATGGCCAACGTCTACCTGGGCAGGTCGGCCGGCGGGCGCGCCGTGGCGGTCAAGGTGATGCACGACGACTTCGCCGGCCAACAGGACTACACCGACCGGTTCCGGCGAGAGGTCGCGGCGCTGCGGGCGGTGGGCGGGGGACACAACCCGGCCGTGCTCGAGGCGGATCCCGATGCCGCGGTGCCGTGGCTCGCGACCGAGTTCGTACCGTCGATGACGTTGCGGGATGCCGTACGCATGTCCGGCCCGCTGACCGCCCGGTCGGTCTGGCCGCTGGCGGCCGGTGTCGCCGAGGCGATGTCGGCGATCCACCGCGTCGGCTTCGTCCACCTGGATCTCACACCGGCCAACGTGATGCTCACCCGGGACGGACCGCGGGTCATCGACTTCGGGATCGCCCGCGAGCTCGACCCGGACGGTCTCGCCGTCACCGGCACTCCGGCCGGTTCGCAGGGTTTCATGTCACCGGAGCAGTTGGCCGGCGGACAGGTCGGCCCGGCGAGCGACGTCTTCTCCTTCGCAGCGATGGTGACGTACGCCTGCACCGGCACCGCCCCCGGTGTCGGCACCGGACCCGCGGGAGCCGACGGGATCACCGACGACGCCCTGCGAAGCTTGGTCGCGGACTGCCTTCGCGACGATCCGTCGACCCGCCCGACGGTGCCCGAGCTGATCGCTGCGCTGGGTTCGTTGACGCGGGACGGCCAGATCTCCGACCAGCTGTGGCTTCCGCCCGCGGTGACGGCCGCCATCGACAGGAGTGCCGACGAGGCTGTCAACCCGCCAGCTGCCGTACGACCCAGTGGCGTACGCCCAGTCGCCGTACCGCCGGGAGACGCGGAGCAGGACGACCTCCCGCCAGCAGCCCAGATGCCAACGCCCGACGGCGAGAGACCCACAAGGCGCTGGATCGCCCGATCGCCGGTGCTGGTCGGTGTCGCGGTCGCCATCGCAGCCGCCGTCGTGATAGCCGCGGCGGTCGGCATCGGAACCTCGATGTCGTCCGAACCGCGGGAGCCGTCGGACTCCGTCGCGTCCACCTCGGAACCGGGCGATCCGCGATCGACCCCGAAGGCGTCGCCATCGACGCCGAGCCCCACGGGTTCACCGACCCCTACAGAGTCGCCGACGCCGAGTGCCACCCCCACGCCGCGCATCCTGGAGTTCCGGTTCACCGGGGACGGCACGCTCACGAATCTGACCTACATCGTGAACGGCCGCTCCAAGACGGTGAAGGACGTCGAGCTTCCCTGGCGGGTCTCCGTCGACCTGCCCCAGGCGCCGGAGCAGTTCGAGTGGCAGCTCGCGTACCAGGTGGCGGGGAACATGGAGTATCGCGTCCTGCAGGACGGCGCGGACGCCGGGAGCGGGTGGAGCACCGGGGGCGAGGGAACAGCCGGCGGAAC
Organism: Actinopolymorpha sp. B11F2; assembly: GCF_040195635.1. NCBI lineage: Bacteria > Bacillati > Actinomycetota > Actinomycetes > Propionibacteriales > Actinopolymorphaceae > Actinopolymorpha > Actinopolymorpha sp. B11F2. Next base: position 243,876 of record NZ_JBEFTX010000002.1, read on the forward strand.
CCTCGTCTATCGCCCGACGGCACCGAAAGCGGGTGGCTAGTGACGGTCGGGCGACGGTGGACATTATCGGCACTTTGGTAGCTCAGTTCGTACGTCAGGTGGTAGATCGGGTCGAGGGAGGGAAGCTGTGACGTCGGTATCCAGGCCAGCGGGCCCGGCAGCCACGCCATCGTCGAGGTCGAGCAAGGTCAACCTGCTGCCCAAGGATCTCGGCAGCCTCGCCCGCGGCCTTCCGCCGGCTGAGCCGGGCACGCTGTTCGTCCTCGGATCCAACGGTGGGATGAGCGTCGCGCCCGACGCCGGTTTCCCGGTGGTGTTCGGACGTAACGAGCCGGACGTGCACGTCTGCGTCGGAGCGGACGATCCTCATGTGAGCCGGCGCCACGGCTACCTCACGTTCGAGGGTTCGCAGTGGGTGCTGACGAACGTCGGCAGGCTGCCCATCCGGTTCCCGGGGTCGCGGCTGGTGCTCGGCGGTGACCGGGCCGAACTGCCGGTGGCCTACACGCCGCTGTTCATCGTCGCCCCGCAGCAGGAGCACCTGCTGGAGGTACGCATCGCCGCGAAGGTGCCGCCACCGAGCGCGGACGGTGGGTACGAAGCCGACACACGCCGCCGTGACGTCTGGTCGCTGAGTCCGGTCGAACGCCTGGTGCTCGTGTGTCTCAGCCAGCGGTACCTTCGGGACGATCCCCAACCGCAGCCGCTGACGTGGGCCCAGGTCGCCGACGAGCTGAGCGAGCTGCGGCCCGCAGAGAAGTGGACCTGGCGCCGGGCCGCCCACGTCGTCGTGAACGTACGCAAGCGGCTGAGCGGCCGAGTGCGCGGGCTCCTGGAGGAAGAGGTACCCCCGCCGGTCGGCAACACACTCAACCACAACCTGATCATGGAGCTTCTGGTCACCACGACCCTCGGCAAGACCGATCTGCTCCTGCTCGACGAAGAGTCGGCAGAGTAGTCCCGGTGGGACGGTGGTCGGGATCCGCCCGCGGGGGTCGTGGGATTCGCCACCGCATCTCCGGTCGGCTGCGCTCCGCCGGACGCGCTCTTGTCATCGTGTGCCTCGCCGTCGCGGCCACGCAGGCGGCGTGGGGCGTCGTCGTCCCCGTCCTGCCGTTGTACGCCGAGGAGTTCGGCGCGAACGCCACCCAACTCGGCTTGCTCATCGCCCTGTTCGGCGTGGGTCGGCTGGTCGTCAACATCCCGGCGGGGATCCTGTGCGAGCGCCTCGATCCGCGCCGCCTTCTGTTGTGGTCGGTGGTGGCGGTCGTCCTGCTCCAGGTCGCGACGGCGTTCGCCCCGACACTCGACGTCCTTCTCGGACTGCGGTTCGCGGCGGGTCTCGCGGGCGGGATGGCGATCACCTCCGGAATGACGCTCGTCGTCCACCTGACGAGGCTCGCCGACCGTGGGTCCGCGATGTCGCTGCTGCAGGGGTTCCAGCTGATCGGCGGCGCGTTCGGACCCGCCCTCGGTGGGCTGGTGGCAACACTCTGGGGCTATCGCGCGCCGTTTCTCGCCTGCGGGGTGATGGCCGCGCTGGTGGTGACGTTCGGGTGGCGGACGCTGTTGCGGACCGCCTCGCCGGGACGCACACCGTCCGACCCGCCCGCGAGTGCCGACGCGGACCGCGCGGTGCGTCCGCAGGCCCGTTCGGCCGTACGACGGCTTCTCACCGACCGGAGTTACCTGGCGATCTGTGGTGTCGGTTTCTCGATCTTCCTCAACCGGTTCGCGGGAACGCAGTCCCTCGTTCCGATCATCGCCTACACCGTCGTCGGACTCGGTGTCGGGCAGTTCGGCGGGCTGTTGGGCATCGTGACCTTCGTCAACCTGATCATGGTGACGATCGCGGGCCGGCTGTCGGACCGGATCGGCCGGAAGCGGGTGATCGTTCCGGGGCTGGCGACCGTCGGTCTTGCCCTCCCGGCGTACGCGGTGACGTCGGATCCGCTGTGGTTCGCCTCCGTCGTCCTCGTCACCGGGGTCGCCCTCGGCTTCTCCGGCCCGACACCCGCCGCGTACATGGCGGATGTGGCGCCGGCCGACGGCCGCGGACCCGCCGTCGGCATCTACCGCACGGCGGGCGACCTCGCCGCTGTTGTCGGGCCGATCGGCCTGGGGTGGATCGTCGACCACGTGGGGTACCGGTCGGCGGTGCTGGTCCTCGCCACCGTGACTCTCCTGGCCGTCGGAGTGTTCGCCGGCATCGCCCGTGAGACCGTTTCCCGCCCACCGGTACGCTCCGGAGGCGAACCGCCCCCGGTGGGAACCCCGGGGATGGACGAATCGTCGTCAAGGTGACGACAGGGGCTTTGCCGATTCATTACCATGTCGCGCACACCACTGGATCCGCCCTGGGCGGAGGAGGACACCACCGATGCAGAGCAGGAACCCGGTCTTTTCGCGGCGCGATGCGTTCCGGTCGTCGGCCGGCTACGCCGCGGAAGCGTCGACCATGACCTCAGAACAACTCCAGGAGATGTACAACGCGCCCGCGCGGGAGGGCCTCGGCACCCGTCGCGACCGGATGACGATCGACGACGTGGTCGCCCGGACGGCGATGACGCTCGGCACGCTGATCATCGTGGCCGGAGCGACGTGGTACCTCGCCGAACCGCTACAGCCCGCGCACTTCGGTTGGCTGATCGGCGCCGCGCTCGTCGGGCTAGGGCTCGGGTTCGTCATCGGGCTCAAGCACATCACCAACCCCGCCGTGATCCTGTCGTACGCGGCGATCGAGGGTGTCTTCGTCGGCCTGGTCAGCAAGGTGCTGACGGCCTACGTCGGCGGTGATGCCGGGATCGTGGCGCAGGCCGTGCTCGGCACGCTCTGTGCGTCGGCCGGGATGCTGGCCGTCTACAAGTTCCGGATCATCCGGGTCACGCCGAAGTTCCAGCGCTTCGTCATCGCCGCGACGATGGGCTTCTTCCTCATCGTCATGGTCAACCTGCTGCTGGGGATGTTCGGCATCCATCTCGGCGTCAGCGGCTTCGGCGGCATCGGCCTGGTCTTCGCGATCATCGGCGTCGCGCTCGCCTGCTTCAACCTGCTGCTCGACTTCGACTACGTCGAGAAGGGCATTGCGCAGGGCGCGCCGAGCAAGGACGCCTGGTTCGCGGCGTTCGGGCTGACCGTCACGCTGGTGTGGCTCTACATCGAGATCCTGCGGATCCTCGCCATCCTGCGCGGCGGCGACTGACACCGCCGACGAGGACGACAACCGAGACGCCAGAGGGCCGCCGGCCACACGGTCGGCGGCCCTCTGTCATGTGTTCATGACGGACGGCCGCGGTGGCGGTCGCCCTCGCCCAGGGCTTGCGCGAATGACCACGCTGAGCATGCCAGTGGACGTCCGACAGGCGTCGGTGCCTGTCCCGGGTGCCACAGGCATGCTCAGCGTGGTCATTCGCAGTCCGGCACCACGGTTCGTCACGTGGCGAATCGTGAGGAACGGCGGTGGTATCGAGGGACTCAACCAGAGACGGACGGGCCCACTCGGTCGATCCGGATCCGGATCAGGCACCGCCGCTCCCGCCGCATCGCCGCGCGATAGTCGTCCCAGTCCGGGTGCTCACCAGCAACGGTGCGGTAGTAGTCGACGAGGTGGTCCATCGCCTCTGGCAGCGACACGATGTCGGCCGTGCCCTCGATCTGGATCCACGGTCCGAAGAATCCTTCGGTGAAGACGCACAACGCCGCGCGTGGATCGCGACGCAGGTTGTGCACCTTGTACGCCGGCTCGCGGGTGCTCACCGTCGCATAGCCTTCGGCGTCGAGGCCGGCAAGGATCGGGGAGAGCTGCGGCATACCGTCAGCGCGGAACGTACTCAAGACGCCGCGATGATGGTCACGCAGGAACGCCCGGGCCTCGTCGACGTTCATCTCGCGATCGGCTGTTGGTGAGGGGTTAGGCGAAGTTGCGCTGCGCGCGGCGAAGGTCGTGCTCGTGCACGATCGCCGTGGCGTGTCCGTGGGCGATGCCATACTCGTTGCGGAGCCAACTGACCCGGTCTTCGAACCTCAGGAACGAAGGGCCACTTTCTAAGGCACTGATCCACTCGGGAAGTTCGCGCCCGGTTGCGCGTGGGAGCCGGGCGAGGAGGTTTTTATGGGTCTCTTCGGAGTGGTTCAGAGCCATGACGGCCTCCCGGGGGTTTCGGGTTCACAGTAGGTCCATGCCCACGAGACTGCCTGACGAACGCACGGGAAACAACCCCCTCCGCCCAACCCGGCGAATCGGGCGCTTGCGACACGCCGACATCCAGGCAGAAACCCTGCCGTTACGAGCCGGACGCCTCCACGACGCGCGCGGGGAAGCCGCCGCGGGCGACCGGGCCCCAGCGTTCGATCTCGATCTCGATGAGGCACTTGCCCTGACGCTGCATGGCGGCGCGGTATTCGTCCCAGTCGGAATGCTCGCCGCTGATGCACCGGAAGTACTCCACCAGCGGCTCGATCGCCTCCGGCAGGTCGAGCACCTTCGCGGTTCCGTCGACCTGGACGTACGGATCGGACCAGCCGGCCGACATCACGCAGATGCTGACCTGGGGGTTGCGACGGGCATTGACGGCCTTGGCGCGTTCGGGATAGGTCGACACCACGATCTTGTCGTCGCGGTTGAGTCCGCAGGTGACGGGGGACAGCTGGGGACGGCCGTCGCGGCGCACGGTCGCGAGCGTGCCCTGATGGCGCGTACGCAGGAAGTCCAGCAGCTCGGCCCGGTCGGGCGTGGTGGCGGTGGCAATCGATGGGCTCATGACCAGGGAGTTTAGAACCCTCGGCGAGCCGGCAAATGACCACGCTGAGCATGCCTGTGGGACCCAGGCAGCTCAGCTGGCCCTGTCGGGCTACCGCTGGCATGCTCAGCGTGGTCATTTGCACCCCGCAGCGGAGCCGGTGGCGGGTGGATCGCCTTCCGTCGTCGGGTCGCCGTCCGGGTCAGGACAGACGTTCGAGGATGACGGCCATGCCCTGGCCGCCGCCGACGCACATGGTCTCGAGACCGATCTGCTTGTCGCGCCACTGCAGTCCGTTGAGCAGCGTCGTCATGATCCGGGCGCCAGTCATGCCGAACGGATGCCCGAGCGCGATCGCGCCTCCGTGCACGTTGAGCTTGTCCCACGCGATGCCGAGGTCCTCGGCGGACGGGATGACCTGGGCGGCGAACGCTTCGTTGATCTCCACCAGGTCGATGTCGTCGATCGTCATGCCGGCGCGGGTCAGGGCGCGCCGGCTGGCCTCGACCGGGCCGAGCCCCATGATCTCCGGCGAGAGGGCGGACGCGGCGGTGGCGACGATTCGGGCCAGCGGGGTGATGCCGAGCCGCTCGGCGGTGTCGGCCGCCATGATGACCACCGCGGCGGCACCGTCGTTGAGCGGGCAGCAGTTGCCGGCGGTGATGGTGCCGTTCTGTCGAAAGACCGGCTGCAGCCCGGCGACCTTCTCCAGCGTGGTGCCGAACCGCGGGCCGTCGTCGGCGTCGACGAGCGTGCCGTCGGCCAGGGGGTACGGCGTGATCTCGCGGGCGAAGAAGCCGGCCTTCACCGCCTCCTCGGCGAGGTTCTGCGAACGCACCCCGAACTCGTCCTGGATCGCCCGGCCCACTCCACGCGACGTGGCGAGGTTCTCGGCGGTGTGGCCCATCGCGACGTAGATGTCCGGCAGTTGGCCGTCGTCGCGCGGGTCGTGCCAGGTGGCGTTGGTTTCGGCGTACTCCGCGGTGCGCGCCCTGGCGGCGGCGAACAGCGGGTTCTGGGTCTCCACCGGGTCCACGCCGGCGCTGCCGTATCCGCTGTAGCGCGACACGCACTCCACCCCGGCAGAGACGAAGATCTCGCCCTCACCAGCCTTGATGGCGTGGAACGCCATCCGCGCGGTCTGCGCACTCGAGGCGCAGAACCGGTTGACCGTCACCGCCGGCACCGTGTCGAGCCCGAGTTGGACGGCGACTCGCCTGGCCATGTTGCCGCCGTGTTCGTCGCGCGGCTCTGCACAGCCGAGGTAGATGTCGTCGATGGCGGTGGGTTCCAGCTGCGGAACCTTGGCCAGTGCGGCCTGGATGGCGAACGCCGCCAGGTCGTCGGGTCGGACGCCGGTCAGCGAGCCCTTGCCCGCGCGTCCGATGGGAGTACGGGCGGTGGCGACGATGACAGCGTCGGACATGAGCGTGGTTCCCTCCGTGAGCCGCGGCGACAGTCTCAACCGCCGGATAGTTACCGCTTGGTAATGTCGAGGCTAGTACGCTGGCCGCCGTCATGGGTAGGAGTCGGCGCCCCCGACACGGTGAGATAGCGGGCGTGCAACTGCCCGCAGGCCGCTTCGAGTGAATCGCCGAACTGTTGCCGTTTCGTCGTTCGTACGCCCGCCGCGGCGAGCACCGCCAGGAACCGGCGGATCTGCGCGGGTTTGGGCCGCCGGAACTCTGGCGTCACACCGGCCGCGGGGTTGTAGGCGATCAGGTTGACGCAGAACAGCTCGGGCCTGGCGAGCTTCCCCACGAGGTGGGCCAGTGCCCGGGCGTGGTCCTCGCTGTCGTTGTGGTTGTCGATCAGGAGGTAGGCGAGATAGGCCTTCCGCCGCGTCGCGGTGACATGCCCGTCGAGGATCTCCAGGCACCGGGCGAGCGGATACCTGCGTTGCAAGGGGATCATCTCCGCCCGTTCGTCGTCGTACGGCGAATGCACCGACAGCGTCACGTTGACCTGCGGGTGGTCGTCCACCAGGCGTTGCAGGCCCGGCGCGAAACCGACGGTCGACACCGTGATCCGGCGCGAGCTCATGGCGTGGAAGTCCTTGTGCTGCAGGAGATCCAGAGCGGTGAAGGTGTGCGGGTTGGCCAGCGCCTCACCCATGCCCATGAACGACACGCTGTCAACCCCGCCTTGCCGATGCGCGAAATGGAGTACCTGGTCGCAGATCTCGTCGGCCGCGAGGTTGCGGACGAGGCCGACCGCGCCGGTGGCGCAGAACGTGCAGCCGAGTCCGCACCCCACCTGCGTCGACACGCACAGGGAGGTCCAGCCCGTGCTGTAGCGCGAGTACACCGTCTCGATCCGCGCACCCTGGCGGCTCTCGAACAACACCTTCTCGACCTGATCGCCTTGCTGCGTGGCGATCGGGGTGAGTCCCAGCAACGAAGGGCCGAACTCGGCGGTGAGGCGTTCCCGCAGGCGGACCGGGAGTTCGGTCATCCGGGCGGGTTCGGTGATGCCGCGCCGGTAGACGGCGCGGAGGATCTGCTTCAGCCGGTACGAAGGCTCTCCGGAGTCGGCCAGGAACTCCTGCAGGGCGGCGTACCGGGTCCGCGACAGAGCCGGTAGCACGTGAACGCACGCATCAGTGGGGCCTCCAGACAGGGGGCGAACGAACGTATCCAGGTCGGGAAAGGCCCATGCGAACGGCACGTGACGCGCCAACGTCGAGACAGGCGCGGCTCAGAGGCCGAAGGCGCCGGGAGAACGACGGGCACGAGGAAGGACCGGTCGGAGGGGCCGGTCAGCGCGTCACATGCGAACCATTGTGGTGGTGCGTGGCCTTCGCGGTCAAACGCGTTGCCGGCCCTGCGTCCCCACCTTGGTCGGGGACCGGCGGCTCATGATCATGCGTAGCAAACCGGTGGTCAGGGCGGGTCGAAACCACTGGTTTGCCGCGCATGATCATGGCCGAGGCCGACCGAACGGGTCCGCGTAGTAGTTCGGGTCCGCCAGTCGCTGGCCTGGCGTGGTCCACGGTGGACCATCCGTTCAGGTCGTCCACGCCATTCGGTGCTCTGGTCAGTCGGCCCAGCCGAATTCCACCGCGACCAGGACGGTGAGCTCGATCTCCCCCGCCTCCACCGGTGCCGATGCCGAAGCAGCCAGCGCCACGGCATCGGCCGCCGCGAACTTCGCCGACCTTCGGGCCACGGAAGACCGGCCAGATTCCTCGTGGACGGCGAGCACCGCACCCAGCGGTCGGTCGGCGAGCCGGGCAAGCTGCTCCGCGCGGTGGCGGGCGTCGGCCATCGCCAGGTCGCGCGCCCGGTCGGCGTACGCCTGCTCGTCGCTGATCGTCAGCCCGGACCCCTCCACCTGCGCGGTGTCACCGCCGGCGGTCAGGATGCGTTCGAGAATCTCACCGGCGGAGTCGACGTCGCGTACCCACACCCGGAGCCGCTGGACGGCCTGGTGCTGCACCGGCGCGCCCTGGCGCCTCCGGTACGACGACAGCTGCATGCCATGAGTCTGTCGATCGGAGGACGCAACGCCTGCGGCCGCGGCGGCAGTGACCATCGACTCCATCGACGCACTCGCCTTGCTCATCGCTTCGCCTGCGGAGGGTGCAGTCACCTGCGCGGCGAGGGCGAACGTCGCGATGTCCGGGACGGCCTGAACGACGCCACGGCCGACCACGGCGACACCTGTGAAGGGTGGGCCGTAGCCGGCGATGTCCGCGTTCATCGCACGATTATCGCCGTTCGAGGACGATGACAGGGATCTGGCGGTCGGTCTTCTTCTGGTACTCGTCGTAGTCGGGCCAGATCGCCGCCATCGTCGCCCACAGGCGCGGCTTCTCCTCAGGTGCGGCGTCCCGCGCCCGCGCCTGGAAGTGTTCGTTGCCTACCTGGACCTCGACGTCGGGATGGGCGCGCAGGTTGAGGTACCACTCCGGAGGAGTGTCCGAGCCTCCCTTGGACGCGACCACCAGATAGTCGTCGCCGTCGCGGCCGTAGATGAGGGGAGTACGCCGGCGCTGTCCGGTCTTGCGTCCGGTCACGGTGAGAAGAAGCGTCGGAGCGTCCTTGTACCAGATGTGGCCCTTCTCGCCATCGGAGTCGAGGTACTCCTTGGTGTGGGCGGCAACCCAGTCGGTCGGGCTGTCGGTGGGCGCGCCGGCGGCGCCGTCGTTCACGCTCATGTGCCGTTCTCCTCTTTTGGCGAAAGGTCCCGCCGCCTTCGCCCGGCCGGGACATCCTCCACGTCAACGTCACCGGGGCCAGGCTTCATCCCACCGTGTTCGGAGGTGACCATCGCGACGGTCAGGCGGTCTCGCGCTCGGTGGAGAAGATGCTGTCGACAGGTGCCGCCCCGCTCTGCCGGCGCTGTCGCAGCAGCGCCCACCGCCCGCGAGGCCCGGACTCGGCACCCGCGACATCGGCGGCCGCGACCTCGGTGCCAGGATCGCGGGCGGCGCGGATCGCGGCGAAGGAGATCGGGAGGATCTGCCCGTCGCCGAGGGAGACGTCGCCCTCCTCGTCCTCCGGCCAGTGGCCTAGCGCCGCGGCGAGCGAGGGGAGGAGCGCGACGGCCGCACTCGCGTAGCCGGTTGCCGACGGGTGGAAGCGGTCCGGTCCGAACAGCTCCCTGGGGGCCGCGGCGAACTCCGGTCCGAGCAGTGACCCGAGCGAGACCGTGCGCGCGCCTGCCTCGACGCAGGCGATCGTCTGGGCCGCCGCCAACCGCTGGCTCCACCGCCGGGCGAGCTGGCGGAGTGGGAACGCCAGCGGCTCGACCGTGCCCAGGTCGGGACAGGTGCCGACGACGACCTCGCAGCCGGCGTCACGCAGCCGGCGTACGCCTTGGACGAGCAGGCGTACCGACTCCGACGGAAGGGTGCGGTGGGTGACGTCGTTGGCGCCGATGATCACGAGAGCGACATGTGGCTTGGCGGCTAGTGCCAGGCCGACCTGGCGGTCGAGGTCGTCGGTCTCTGCGCCGGACACGGCGACGACCCGCAGGTCGACCGGACGTGCGGACAGAGCGGCCAGGCCGGTCGCCAGGAGTCCGCCGGGTGTCTCGTCGGCGGTCGCGACGCCGAAGCCGCACGCGGTGGAGTCGCCGAGAACCGCGAACGAGATCGGGTCCGAACTGCCCTCGCCGTAACGTCCGTCAGCGAAGGGTGGATGGCCCACCGGTGCACCAATGGTGCGCTTCGCGAGCATTGCCTCGGCGACGAGGACGGCGACGAGGGTGCCACCGAGAAGACCCGCTCCGCCTCCACCGACCGCCGCCGCGGCGGCCAGCTTGCGTGCAGCTCGAGCCTTACCCACTGGGTCCTCCCTTTCATGGCCTCAACTGACCTGGTCGCTGGCCGGGCGCTCCGGTTACGAGGTTGTGTCGAGCCGGACAGTCTCCTGAAACCCCTGGAGGCTCAACGAACCGGGGCCTTGCCGGGATTCCGGCGGCACGCTACGCCACTAGCTGGTGACAGCAGGCGGCGAACGCACATGGCGAATCCGCCACATCCGTACCGAAACAAGGACTCCCCGACGTACTTCCCTCCTGTCCTATTGTCAGTCCTGGCGGCGCGCTGAGGTTGCGGGACGCGCCGGATCGACGCCGCGGCGACCGGACCGAGCAGCCCGACATTAGAGTGCAGGCGTGCAATACCACGACTCGCTGCTGTCCCTCGTCGGCAATACCCCGTTGCTCCGGTTGACCCGATGTGCGCAGGATGTCGCGGGCCTGCTGCTCGCGAAGGTCGAGTACTTCAATCCCGGTGGCAGCGTGAAGGACCGGATCGCGCTCCGCATGGTCGAGGCGGCCGAACGCGAGGGGGCGCTGCGGTCCGGCGGCACGATCGTCGAGCCGACCAGCGGCAACACCGGCGTCGGCCTCGCGATCGTCGCCCAGCAGAAGGGCTACCACTGCGTTTTCGTCTGCCCTGACAAGGTGAGTGAGGACAAGCGCAACGTCCTGTCGGCCTACGGCGCCGAGGTCGTGGTCTGCCCCACCGCCGTACCCCCTGATCATCCGGACTCCTACTACTCCGTCTCCGACCGCCTGGTGAAGGAGATCAACGGCGCGTGGAAGCCCGACCAGTACTCCAACGCGAACAATCCCCTCTCGCACTACGAACAGACCGGGCCGGAGCTCTGGGAGCAGACCGACGGCCGGATCACCCACTTCGTCGCGGGCATCGGGACCGGCGGGACGATCTCCGGCGTCGGCCGGTACCTCAAGGAGGTCAGCGACGGCCGGGTCCAGATCGTCGGCGCTGACCCCGAGGGGTCGGTCTATTCCGGCGGAACCGGACGTCCCTACCTCGTGGAGGGCGTGGGCGAGGACTTCTGGCCGAGGACGTACGACACCGGCATCTGCGACCGGGTGATAGCCGTATCCGACGACGACTCGTTCGCCATGACCCGCCGGCTCGCCCGCGAGGAGGCACTGCTCGTCGGCGGGTCGTCCGGCATGGCGGTGGCGGCCGCCGTGCAGGTCGCGCGGGAGGCGGGCCCGGACGGCGTGGTCGTCGTGCTGCTGCCTGACGGTGGGCGCGGCTACCTGTCGAAGGTCTTCGACGACGACTGGCTCGCGCACTACGGCTTCCTCGACACCGAGAGCACCGAGACCGTCGGCGAGGTACTCCGCCGCAAGACCGGTGCGATGCCGCCCCTTGTCCACACCCACCCGAACGAGACGATCGCCGAGGCGATCGACATCCTCCGCGAGTACGCCGTATCGCAGATGCCGGTCGTCCGCGCCGAGCCGCCGGTGATGGCGGCCGAGGTGGCCGGTTCGGTGCACGAGCGGCACCTGCTCGAGGCCCTGTTCTCCGGCCAGGCACGCCTGGCAGACGCGGTCGAGCAACACATGTCGCCGCCGCTGCCGTCGTTGGGTGCGGGTGAGCCGGTGTCGACCGCGGTCAGCCTGCTCGAGAACGCCGACGCGCTGCTGGTACTCGATGACGGTAAGCCGGTCGGCGTTCTCACCCGTCAGGACCTGCTGAGCTACCTCGCAGGCGGGGCGTGAGGGTTGAGCGTCACGCGTCCAGGACGGCGCTGAGTGCCTTCCAGCGGGCGATCTCGCAGCCGTTGCGCTTGTCGTACGACGCGGAGACTCGCTGTCCGCGCCAGGTGCCCTCGACCGTGGCGCGAGCGGGTCCGCCGTAGATCTGGGTGCACATGGCGTCGGCGGGTACGGGGGCGAAGGGGTGTTTCGCCGCCTCGATCGCGCTGATCGCGGCGTCGGGCCGCGGATGCGTACCGCCGAGTGGGTCCTCGGCGAGCTCCCAGGTCCGTGGGGGCGCGTCCGGGTTGGCCCACACGGTGATCCGGAGCCGGGTGCGTGCGGTGCTCGCGGTGCTCATGGACCTATCCAACCGCCAGGCGACTGGGCGAAACGCGTCGGCGGGTCGGGTCGGGATGATCGGGTTCCTGCGGCCGAGAGGAGAACGCGATGTCGACGCGCTTTACAGGGTGTGGGCGCCGGGCTAATCTACAACCAAATGGTTGTAGATGAGTTGTCTGACGAGGCCGTGGACCACCTCTTCCACGCGCTGGCCGACACCACCCGCCGCGACATCCTCCACCGCTGCGTCCGTGGCCAGCCGTCGGTGTCGCGCCTGGCGGAGGCCTACCCGATGAGCTTTGCCGCAGTACAAAAACACGTCGCGGTGTTGGAGCGGGCCGGTCTGGTCACCAAGCAGCGCAGCGGACGGGAGCAGCGCGTACGGACCAACCCCGATGCCGTACGCCGGGCGCGGCACGCCCTCGACCTGCTCGAGACCGCCTGGCGTGGGCGGGTCGACCGAATGTCCGCGCTGCTCGCGGGGGACACCGAACCGGAAGAGAGCATGCCGACCAGAGGAGAAGACAGGTGAGTGTCACCCGCGTCGAGAAGGACTTCGACAGCCTCACCCTGACCCTGGTCGCCGACTTCGACGCCCCGATCGAACGAGTGTGGCAGCTGTGGGCCGACCCGCGGAAGCTGGAACGTTGGTGGGGCCCGCCGAGCTGGCCGGCGACGGTGGAGGAGCACGATCTGAGCCCCGGCGGTGAGGTCACCTACGTCATGACAGGCCCAGAGGGCGAGAGGTCCCGCGGCTGGTGGCGCGTCAGCTCGGTCGACCCGCCGAGGTCCTTGGAGTTCATCGATGGGTTCGCCGACCACGACGGGACACCGGTCGCCGACATACCGACCACCACCGTGCGGATGGAGCTCACCGAGCACGACGGCGGCACCCGGATGCGGGTGCGCTCGGTCTTCGACTCCCGGGAGCAGATGGAGTACGTCGTGCGCGCGGGCGCGCCAGAGGCCTTTGCCCAGGCGGTCGGCCAGATGGACGCCCTCCTCACCAGCTGACCCGGTGGGCCGGCCGCGCCAACCGGCGGGCCGGCATATCGAAACTGTTCACACAACCGAAGGAAGCACACGATGGCCAAGATCATCTCCACCCTGTTCATTTCACTCGACGGCGTGGTCGAGCCCGATGAGAGCTGGCATTTCCCGTACTTCGACGAGGCCATGGGTGCGGCCGTGAACGAGGACTACGGCACTGCCGACACGTTGCTGCTGGGCCGGGTCACCTATGACAGCTTCGCGCGGGCCTGGCCCGACCGTGAGGCCGCGGGCGGCGAGGACGCGGTGTTTGCGAAGATCATCGGCGACCTGCGCAAGGTGGTCGCGTCGCGGCAGCGGCTCGAGCTCGGGTGGCGGAATGTCGAGCTGATCGACGGCGACCTCGTGGCGGCGGCGGGGGCTCTCAAGGCCGACCCGTCGGTCAAGGGTGTGCTCATCCCGGGCTCGGTCTCGGTGGTACGCCAGCTCCTGGCGGCCGGGCTGATCGACGAGCTGCGTCTGCTGGTGCACCCGGTCGCGGCGCGGCACGGGTTGAAGTTGTTCGACGACGGCGAGCCCGCCTACCACCTGCGGCTGCTGAAGAGCGAGGCCTTCCCGACCGGCGTCGTACGGCTGATCTACGCGCCCACGCAGGCACCCGGAGCGGAGTGAAGCAAAGTCGCTCGGTGCCGCCAGGCTCCCTCCAGAAGGGTGCCTGGCGGCGCCGGTCGCGACTTCTCACGGTCGTCCTGCCGGCCATGTGCGGGCTCTTTTACCCCCATTCGGGCTCGGGCGTCACTTCGACGAAACAGGGGGTTCATAGCGTCACCGTCCAGCGGGGACCAGGTTGACCATCCCGGGAGGACACACGTGACGAGCCTCGACACAACTCCTGCGCCTCCGACAGAGCGCAGGCCCAAGGGCCGGTGGATCGACCACTGGGAGCCCGAGGACGAAACCTTCTGGAGGATGACCGGCCGCAGGGTGGCGACCCGGAACCTCATCTTCTCGATCTTCGCCGAACATCTCGGCTTCTCCGTCTGGCTGCTGTGGAGCGTCGTGGTCGTCAGCCTGCCGGCCGCGGGGTTCAACTTCACCGTCGACCAGTTGTTCTGGTTGGTGGCGCTGCCGAACCTGATCGGCTCGACGCTGCGACTGCCGTACACCTTCGCGGTGCCGAAGTTCGGCGGTCGCAACTGGACGGTCGTGAGCGCGCTGCTCCTCGCCATCCCGACCACGCTGCTCGTGATCGCGGTGAGCAACCCGGCGACCCCGTTCTGGATGTTCCTCATCGTCGCGGCCACGGCTGGCTTCGGCGGCGGCAACTTCGCCTCGTCGATGACCAACATCTCGTTCTTCTACCCCGAGCGCAGCAAGGGGCTCGGTCTCGGTCTCAACGCCGCCGGTGGCAACCTCGGGACCAGCACCGTCCAGTTCGGTGTGCCGATGGTGGTCGCGATCGGTGGAGGACTGTCCCTTGCGAACGCCGGGCTGATGTGGATGCCGCTCATCGCGGCTGCGGCGATCGGCGCCTGGTTCTTCATGGACAACCTCACAGTGTCCAAGGCGCCGGTGCAGGGCCAGTTGGGCGCGTGCAAGCGCCCGCACACCTGGGTGATGGCGTTCCTCTACATCGGGACGTTCGGCTCGTTCGTCGGCTACACGGCGGCGTACCCGCTGCTCGCCAAGACAGTGTTCCCGGAGTCGACCGCGCTGAAGTACGCCTTCCTCGGCGCGATGCTCGGCTCGCTGATCCGGCCGGTTGGCGGCTGGCTCGCCGACCGGATTGGTGGCGCCCGAGTCACGCTCTGGGTCTTCGTCGCCATGGTGGGCGGCATGCTGGTGCTGTTGACGGCCGTGAACTCACATTCGATCGGGCTCTTCATGGCTGCGTTCGCCGTGCTGTTCGGCGCAAGCGGGGTCGGCAATGGTTCGACGTACCGGATGATTCCCGCGATCTTCCGGAACTACGGTCAGCGCGACCAGGAGGCGGGCATCCCGAACGCACTCAAGATCAGCCTTACGGAGGCAGGTGCGGCGATCGGGATCATCTCCGCGGTCGGTGCGTTCGGCGGCTTCCTGATCCCGCGGGCGTACGGCATGTCGCTCGCGTCGACCGGATCCGTGGCCACGGCAGTCATTGCGTATGCGATCTTCTACGCGGTCTGCTTCGCGGTGACCTGGTGGTTCTACCTACGCCGGCAGCTGCTGGTGTCGGTGGCGCCGAGCCTCGCGAAAGCCTCGGTCTGACGGGAGTACGCAAGGACGCGTGATTCTCGCGCCGCCTGACCGGCCTCGGGCCCGGTCAGGCGGCGCTGTCGTTTCTGGCCCGGCCGATCGGTGCCGCGCTCGGTGACGATGCACGCCAACGCTTCGATGCAGGGCGAATTCACCGTGTTTCGCTCGGAATGATCACGCATGTGTGATCATTCCGACACCCAGGTGGTTCCCCGGCAGGTCAGGCGTGAAGTGAGGGGTCGTTAGCAGTCCGGAAACAGAAGGGAAGCAGGCTCGAAACCGCCCCAGCGCACGCTCGACGATATGTCCCGAGCCGCGACGCACTGCCCATACTGCGCACTGCAGTGTGGCATGTACCTGGCGAACGGCGCGGGTTCAGGCACGGTGCAGGTGACGCCGCGCCCCGCCGGCAGTAACCGCGGCGGGCTGTGTCAGAAGGGCTGGACCTCGGCCGAACTCCTCACCTCCACCCACCGGCTCACCACCCCGCTCATCCGCTGGCGGCGCGGCGATCCTCTCGAACCGGCGTCGTGGGACGAGGCGTTGTCGTTCATCGCGACCAACCTCCGCCGGCTTCAGGGCGACCACGACACGGACACGGTGGCCGTCCTCGGTGGCGGCGGGCTGACCAACGAGAAGGCGTACGCGCTCGGGAAGTTCGCCCGCGTCGTCCTACGAACGAAGAACATCGACTACAACGGCCGGTTCTGCATGTCGTCGGCCGCCGCCGCCGGGAACAAGGCGTTCGGCCTCGACCGCGGGCTGCCGTTCCCGGTGAGCGACATTGCCGAGGCGGGCACGGTCATGCTGGCCGGCGCCAACGTCGCCGAGACGATGCCACCGTTCCTGCAGTACCTCAGCGCCCAGAAGGAGAACGGCGGGCACCTGATCGTCGTCGATCCGCGGGTCACCGAAACCGCTCGCCAGGCCGATCTGCACCTGCAGATCACACCCGGCACGGACCTGGCGCTCGCCCTGGGCATGCTGCACATCGCGATCATGGAGGGATACGTCGACCGGGCGTACGTCGCCAACCGGACGAGCGGGTTCGACGCCGTACGACCGATCGTCATGAGCTACTGGCCCGAGCGGGTCGAACGCGTGACCGGCGTACCGGTGAGCCAGCAGCGCGAGGCCGTCCGCCTCCTCGCCGAGGTCGACCGGGCGCTGGTCCTCACCGCCCGCGGCGCCGAGCAGCACGCGAAGGGTGTCGACACGGTGAGCGCGTTCGTCAACCTCGCGTTGGCCCTCGGCCTTCCGGGTACGCCAGGCAGCGGCTACGGCTGCCTCACCGGGCAGGGCAATGGCCAGGGCGGTCGCGAGCACGGGCAGAAGGCCGATCAACTGCCGGGCTACCGGATGATCGACGACCCGGCCGCCCGCGCCCATGTCGCGGCGGTGTGGGGCGTGGATCCGACCACGATCCCGGGCAAGGGGCCGAGCGCGTTCGAGTTGATGGACTCCCTCGGCGGCGACCAGGACGGCCCGCGGGCGTTGCTGGTCTTCGGCACCAATCCGGTCGTGTCCGCACCCGCGGCCGCGCGGGTCGAGCAGCGGTTCCGGGAGCTTGACCTGCTCGTCGTCGCCGACCTGGTGCTGTCCGAGACGGCGGCGCTTGCCGACGTGGTGCTGCCCACCGCGCAGTGGGCCGAAGAGGACGGCACCATGACCAACCTCGAAGGGCGGGTGATCCGCCGCCGACGGCTCCGCCAGCCGCCGGGCGAGGTCCGCACGGACCTGGAGATTCTTGCCGGCCTCGCGGACCGGCTCGGATGTGGTGGGGCGATCAACCCGGACCCGGAGCGGACGTTCGCCGAGCTCGGGCGGGCGAGTGCCGGGGGAGTGGCGGACTACTCCGGCATCACCTACGCCCATCTGGACACCTCGGACGGTGTCTTCTGGCCGTGTCCCGGCCCGGGGCATCCCGGGACGCCGCGGCTGTTCCTCGACAGGTTCGCGACGCCGGACGGCCGGGCGCGCTTCGTCCCCGTCGAACACCGAGCGGCCGTCGAGGACATCGACGCCGACTATCCCGTCTACCTCACGACCGGCCGGGTGCTCGCGCACTACCAGAGCGGCGCACAGACCCGGCGCATCGACGCCCTGCATACGGCCGCGCCGGCCGCGTTCGTCGAGCTGCACCCCGATCTCGCCGAGCGGTACGGCATCGCTGACGGCGACGACATCCGCGTGACGAGCCGCCGTGGCACCGCGACCGCACCCGCGCGGGTGACCGAGACGATCCGTGCCGACACGGTGTTCATGCCGTTCCACTGGGGTGGTGCCGGCCGGGCGAACACCCTCACCAACCCGGCGCTCGACCCCACGTCGCGGATGCCGGAGTTCAAGGTCTGTGCCGTACGCCTGGAACGCGTGGCCGGCCGTACGCAACGAGAAGCAGGCGCTGCCGCCGACGCCGGCGCCTTCGAGAAGCTCACGACAGCGGAGGTGCATGGGTGAGCGTTGTGGTGGTCGGCAACGGCATGGCCGGTGCGAGGTTCGCCGCGGAGCTGCGGTCCCGCGAGCCGCGCCGGCCGGTCGTGGTGTTCGGTACCGAGCCGGGTCGGGCGTACAACCGGATCCTGCTCTCCAACCTCCTTGCCGGAAAGGTGGGCGAGGAGGATCTCGCCCTGGCCGAGCCGCCAGGGGCGCTCGACCTCCGGACCGGCGTCGACGTCGACGCGATCGACCCGGAGACGAAGACCGTGCACGCCTCCGACGGCACGACGACGCGGTACGACACCCTCGTCCTGGCGACCGGCAGCCGCGCGATCGTTCCCCCGATCGACGGGCTCTGGAAGGACCCCGAGACCCTGATCGACGGGGCCGAGACGTTCCGCACGCTCGCCGACTGCCGGCGGATCCTCGTCGAGGCCGAGCAGGCGCGCAAGGTGGTCGTCCTCGGCGGCGGCCTGCTCGGGCTGGAGGCCGCCCGTGGGCTCGCGCAGCGCGGTCTGGAGATCGAGGTGGTCCACGCCCGCGGCCACCTGATGGACCGCCAGATCGACCCGGACGCGAGCCGAATCCTCATCTCGACCCTCGCCGAGCTCGGGGTGTCCGTACGCCTCGACGCGGTGACCGAGGAGGTCATCGCCACCGAACCCGGTGGTGGCGGCCGGCTGCGCGGCGTGCGCCTGGAGGACGGTACGGAGATCGAAGCCGACCTGCTGGTGATCGCCTGTGGCGTACGACCGAACCCCGACCTCGCCGCCAAGGCCGGCCTGCTGGTCAACCACGGCATCGTGGTCGACGACCGGATGCGCACGTCGGACCCGTCGATCTACGCGATCGGCGAGTGCGCGGAGCATCGCGGCAAGGTCTACGGCCTGGTCCAGCCGGCGTGGGAACAGGCCAGGGTGGCAGCGGAGGTCATCAGCGGCGGCGGCGGTGCGCACTACACCGGCTCGCGCCTGGTCACCAGGCTGAAGGCGTCCGGGGTGGACCTCGCCTCGATGGGTGATCCGCACGTCGACGCGGACGGCGCGGAGGTGGTGACCTTCGCCGACCCGACCAGGCGTACCTACCAGAAGGTCGTCATCCGCGACCAGCGCGTCGTCGCGGCGATCCTGCTCGGCGACAGTCCCACCGTCGGGACGCTCACGCAGGCGTTCGACCGGGAGACACCGGTGCCGAGCGACCCCCGGTCGTTGCTGTTCCCGCGCGGCGGTGGGCAGTCGGCCGAGCCGGGCATGGTCTCCGCGGCCACCACACTGTGCCGCTGCAACGGGGTGACCGCCGGGGCGATCGTCCGGGCCTGGATGGGCGGTGCCCGCACGCCGACCGAGGTCGCTGGGGCGACCCGCGCGAGTACGGGATGCGGGAGTTGCCGGGACACCATCGCGAGCTACGTCACCGCTCTCGCGGCCGATGCCCAGCAGGGTGGCTCGGACTCCGCCGCGTCGGTACCGCAACCGGAAGGGGTCGTCGCATGACCGGGCGGAGTGAGGACATGCATCAGGACAGCATGGGTCCGGCACGCCGGAAGCTGGTCGTCATCGGCAACGGCATGGTGGGTCAACGGTTCGTCGAGGCCCTCCGCGCACGCGACGAGGAGGGCACCTGGCAGGTCACGGTGCTCGCCGAGGAGAGCCGTCCGGCGTATGACCGGGTGGGGCTGTCCGCCTACTTCGAGGGGACCACGCCGCAGGAGCTTTCCCTTGTCCCTGAAGGGTTCTACGACGACGATCCGGCCGTCACGCTGCGGCTCGGCGAGGCGGCGGTCGGGATCGACCGCGAGCGCCGGGTGGTGGCGACGGCGGTGGGGGAGTATTCCTACGACGCCTTGGTGCTCGCCACCGGCTCGTACCCGTTCGTCCCTCCGGTGCCGGGGCACGACCTGCCGGGTTGCTTCGTCTATCGCACGATCGACGATCTGATCGCCTTGGAGTCCTACGCCGCCGGGCGCCGGGTCGGGGCGGTCGTCGGTGGCGGGCTGCTCGGTCTGGAGGCCGCGAACGCGCTACGGCTGTTGGGACTGCGTACGCACGTGGTGGAGTTCGCGCCCTGGCTGATGCCGACGCAGCTCGACGAGGCGGGTGGTGCGATCCTGCGCCGCCACGTCGAGGCGCTCGGTCTCGACGTACACACCGCGACGAAGACCGAGCGCATCGAAGCCGGTGCCGACGGCTCAGTCGCCCGCATGGTGTTCTCGGGCGAACAGAGCGAGAGCGCGGACGACGACGCGGACGCCTCGCCCGCGATCGATGTCGACATGGTGATCTTCGCGGCCGGCATACGCCCACGCGACAACCTCGCCCGTGAGTGTGGTCTCGCGATGGGTGAGCGCGGTGGTGTGGTGGTCGACGAGACCTGCCGCACCTCCGACGACTCGATCTACGCGATCGGCGAGGTCGCCTGTGTCGGCGGGCGGGTCTACGGCCTCATCGCACCCGGCAACGCCATGGCGGACGTCGTGGCGCAACGTCTCCTCGACGCCGACGGGAGCTGCGAGGCGAAGGTCGAACGCATCGACACCTCGACCAAGCTCAAGCTGCTCGGCATCGACGTCGCGAGCTTCGGCAACACGACCGGGGAGCTGGATGTCGTCTACTCCGACCCCGCCCATGGCATCTACGCCAAGCTCGCCTTGACAGACGACGCGCAGACCCTGCTGGGCGGAATGCTGGTCGGCGACGCCTCTGCCTACGCGACGCTTCGGGCAAGTGTCAACAGTCCCTTGCCGGGCAAGCTCGCCGACTTCCTGGGCTCGGGTGAGGTCAACGGAACCCTGCCTGGGACCGCGCAGGTCTGCTCGTGCCATGCCGTGACCAAGGACGAGATCCTCACCGCGGTCGGCGACGGTTGTGCGGACGTGCCCGCCTTGAAGGAGTGTACGAAGGCGGGCACCGGGTGCGGCTCCTGCGTTGTCCTGCTGAAGTCCCTGCTCGCAGGGGCCGGAGTCGAACAGTCCAAGGCGATGTGCGAGCACTTCGACTACTCGCGCCAGGAGCTGTTCGACATCATCAAGGTGCGTGGCCTGCGGACGTTCTCGGAGACCGTGGCGACGCACGGCCGGGGGCGCGGTTGCGATATCTGCAAGCCGGCGATCGCATCCATCCTTGCCAGCTTGGGAAACGGACACATTCTCGACGGCGAGCAGGCCGCGCTGCAGGACACCAACGACCACTTCCTCGCCAACCTGCAACGCAACGGGACGTACTCGGTGGTGCCGAGAATTCCCGGCGGCGAGGTCACACCGGAAAAGCTCATCGTCATCGGCGAGGTCGCCCGCGACTTCGGCCTCTACACGAAGATCACCGGTGGGCAACGGATCGACCTGTTCGGCGCGCGGGTCGAGCAGCTGCCGAAGATCTGGAAGCGGCTCGTCGACGCAGGCTTCGAGTCGGGGCACGCCTACGGCAAGGCCCTGCGTACCGTGAAATCCTGCGTAGGAACGACCTGGTGCCGTTACGGTGTGCAGGACTCGGTGGGACTCGCGGTCGTACTGGAGCTGCGCTACCGGGGTCTGCGTTCGCCGCACAAGGTCAAGGCAGCGGTGTCCGGGTGCGCACGCGAGTGTGCCGAGGCCCGGAGCAAGGACGTCGGCGTCATCGCCACCGAGAACGGTTGGAATCTCTTCGTGGGCGGCAACGGCGGCTTCAAGCCGCGGCACGCGGATCTGTTCGCCACCGACGTCGACACCGAGACGCTGCTGCGCTACATCGACCGGTTCCTGATGTTCTACGTCCGTACGGCCGACCGCCTGCAACGCACGGCGACCTGGATCGAGAACATGGACGGCGGCCTCGACCACCTGCGCGAGGTCATCATCGACGACTCCCTCGGCATCTGCGCGGAGCTGGAGGAGGCGATGGAACGCCATGTCGAGAACTACGTCGACGAATGGCGCGCGACCATCGAGGACCCGGACAAGCTCCGCCGGTTCGTTTCGTTCGTCAACGCACCCGACACGCCGGACCCGTCGATCCAGTTCGTGAGCGAACGCGGGCAGCCGATCCCGTCCGACTCGCCCACCCTCATCGCCGGACCCACGCTGAACATCGGTGCGACCAACGGAGAGCACGCCCCGACCAACGGAGGGCGTGGCCCGGCCGGCCGCGTCGAGACGTCCGCAACAGGAGGTTGACAGATGACCGCAGTACTCGGAAGCGGGACGCAGAGCCTTGTCCGGCAGTGGGTTCCCGTGTGCAGGTACGACGACCTGATCCCCGAACGCGGTGTCGCGGCACTCGTGGGTGAGGTCCAGGTCGCGATCTTCCGTACGTACGAGGGGGAGGTGTACGCCGTCGGCAACGCTGATCCGTTCTCTGGTGCGTACGTCATGTCGCGCGGCATCGTCGGCAGCGCGGGCACGACGCCGACCGTGGCGTCGCCGATGTTCAAGCAGGCGTTCGATCTGCGGACCGGCCAGTGCCTGGCCGAGCCCGGCGTCGCCATCCCGGCGTATCCGGTCTCGTGCGAGGGCGGCATCATCAGTATCGCCGTCGAGGGTCCGTCGTGACCACGACCGACCCGGTGGCACCGGTGGCGGGTTCGATCGGGCCGCAGGGCGGTTCGCAGGGTGCCCCCGGCGGCGCGTCGGATGCCGTACCCCATGGTGGGTCCAAGGGTGGCAGGGACGGGCTGAACGAGCTGCCCCCGCTCACGGGGTTCACCGTCGGGGTCACCGCCGCCCGACGACGGGAGGAGCTGGTCGCGCTCCTGGAGCGCCGAGGTGCACGCGTGGTGGAGGCACCCGCGATCCGGATCGTCCCGCTGTCGGACGACCAGGCGCTGCAGAAGGCGACCCGCGCCTGTGTGGTCGGTGGGCTGGACGTCGCCGTCGCGACCACGGGGATCGGTTTCCGCGGCTGGATGGAGGCGGCCGAGAGCGCGGGTCTCGCCGACCGGCTGTACGCCACGCTGACCGACTGCCGGTTGCTCGCCCGTGGGCCCAAGGCACAGGGGGCGATCCGCGCCGCCGGCCTCGCCGAAGAGTGGTCACCCGCATCGGAATGCCTGAGCGAGGTGCTGGAACACCTGCTGGCGGGTGGCGTACGCGGGCTGCGGATCGCGGTGCAGCTTCACGGTGAACCCCTGCCGGACTTCGTGGCGGCGCTGCGGGCCGCCGGCGCGACGGTGATCGAGGTGCCCATCTACCGTTGGGTCCTACCGGAGGACGTGTCCCCGCTGGTACGGCTGGTCGAGCTGATCAAGCTGGGCTACGTCGACGCCGTGACCTTCACGAGCGCTCCGGCGACGGCCGCGCTGCTCGAGGTGGCCGGCGCGGACCGCAACGCCGTCCTCGACGCGTTCCGCGGAGACGTCCTCGCGGCCTGCGTAGGACCCGTTGCCGCCGGACCGCTCCTCCGCCATGACATCCCGATCGTGCAGCCTGCGCGCGCCCGGCTGGGCGGCCTCGTCCGGGCACTGACCGACCGGCTGCCCACCCACCGGACGCGTACCGTCGATGTCGCGGGGCACACTCTGGAGATCCGCGGCCATGCGGTGGTGGTCGACGGCGCGATGAGGACGCTCGCCCCGGCGCCGATGACGTTGCTGCGGGTCCTCGCCGAGCGCCCCGGATGGGTCGTGTCGCGGGCCGAACTGTTACGTGCTCTGCCGCGAAGCGCGGACGGGCACGCCGTCGAGATGGCGATCGCGCGGCTGCGGGCAGGACTGGGGGACTCGCGGATCATTCGTACGGTGACCAAGCGGGGTTACCGACTCGCGGTCGAAACCGCGGAGGTCTCCTGAGCGGAGCGGTCGACGTCGACCGTGCCTGCCAGCACGAGGTCTGCGCGGGTGCGCGTGGCCGCGATCAGCTCGGCGTTGCGTTCGTCGCTGCCGAGTGCCCAGGCGCGGGCGTCGTCCGGTGACTTGCCGTACGCCTGGTGCCGGGCGATCAGCCGTTCATGACGTACGTCGGCCGGCGGATCGAGAAACCACACCTCGTCGAGGAGGGTACGCACGGACGACCAGGGCTCGGCGGTCATGAGCAGGTAGTTGCCCTCGGTCACGACCAGTCCGACGTCGTGGTGGACACCGATCGCCCCCGCGATGGGTTCCTCGATCTCCCGGTGGAACCGGGGCGCGTAGACAAGTTCCTCGCGCCCGTCCCGTAGCCGTCGGAGCAGGGCGACGTAACCGGCCGCGTCGAACGTGTCGGGCGCACCCTTGCGGTCGCGGCGATCCAGGCGGTTGAGCTCGGCGTTGGCGAGATGGAATCCGTCCATCGGGACGTAGTGCGCGGC
This sequence comes from Actinopolymorpha sp. B11F2, assembly GCF_040195635.1. Lineage (NCBI taxonomy): Bacteria > Bacillati > Actinomycetota > Actinomycetes > Propionibacteriales > Actinopolymorphaceae > Actinopolymorpha > Actinopolymorpha sp. B11F2. Next base: position 267,847 of record NZ_JBEFTX010000002.1, read on the forward strand.
GTGCTCGCCACCTCGTTCGACCAGCGCCGTGACGAGGCCGGTCGCCAGCGTGGACTTCCCCGCACCGGGCGCGCCGACGATGCCGAGGAGGGTGCGGGTGCGGCGCCCGGCGGCGTCGCGCGTGAGCGCCTCCGCCCGCTCGACGAGCTGCTCGAAGCGCAGCGGTGCGGCGCTCCGGTCGCTCACGTCGGTCGCGTCGTTCCCCTCGGTCGCGTCGGTCGCGATCCCGTTCCCGTCGTCGGGTTCGGACGGTGGTGAGGGCGTGAGGTCCACGGGTCCCTATCCTCGCCCTTCGTACGTCGGGTGGCCAGCTCCTGCCAACAGCCGGTTCCCAGCGCGTGTGCGCCCGAGCGCTGCCCGACTTACGCGCGTGAGCGCCGCCTGACTTACGCGCGTGAGCGCCGCCTGACTTACGCGCGTGAGCGTCCACTATCCCGCCGCCGCGCAGCCTCTGGCCTCGACCTTGACCATGAAGAAAAGTGGGCCATAGCACCGCAAAACATTCATGATCAGGATCATGATCACGGGGAGGTGTTCGCCGGGTTGGCGACAAGATGGTTAAGCTATGGAACTGTGTCCGAGGAAGAACCATCGGGAGCGGTCGACGCGGAGCCGTCGGTCGAGCGGGCCGTCCGCACCCTCGTCCGGGTGGCCCGCCTCTTCAAACGCGCCGACGCGGGCCTCAGCCTCGCGCAGTTCCGCACCCTCGAACTCGTCTCACGCGGCACCGAGCGGTCGACCCAGATCGCGAGCCGACTCGCCACCAGCAAACCCGCGGTGACGGTCGTCGTCGACGGGCTGGTCGCGGCCGGGCTCCTCACCCGCAGCAGCCTGGCCGGTGATCGGCGGGTGATCCGGCTCGCCCTCACCGACGAGGGCCGCGCCGCTCTCGCCCGCGCCGAACGCGCCTACTGCGAACGGCTCGAGCCGCTCCTCGACGAGGTGTCCGACCGCGACCGCCTGCTGGCGCTCCTCGCCGAACTCGATGACGTGATGGACGCGCGTTGGGCCACCCGCCGCAGCCCCGCACCGACCACCCCGGAGGTATCGCACACCAGATGACATCAGCCACCGCGACCGAAGCCAGTACGGCCACGACCACCAGTTCATCCCAGTCAGCATCAGGCCCCGGCGGCACCTCGGCCGCCGGATCCGGGCGTACCGACTCCGACCGATGGATCCGCCGGCTCGCGGCCTACTGTCTGCGGTCGAAGTGGCTGGTCTTCGTAGCCTTCGGCGGCGCGATCGTCGCGATGGCGGCCCAGGCGTTCGTTCCGCTCGTCCAGCGGCACATCGTCGACGACGTCATCATCGCCGACCGGTCACCGATGCTGCCGTGGGTCGGTGCGCTGCTCGGCCTGGGACTGGTGACCTTCGGCGCCGGGTTCGTACGCCGATACCTGGGTGGACGGCTTGCGCTCGATGTGCAGCACGCGATCCGCGGTGACCTGTTCAAGGCGTTGCTGCGGCTCGACGGCGCACGGCAGGACGAGCTCCACACCGGCCAGGTGGTCAGCCGGTCGATCAGCGACATCATGTTGGTGCAGGGCCTGCTGCAGATGCTGCCGATGCTGACCGGCAACATCCTGCTCTTCGTCATCTCGTTGGTCGTCATGGCATGGCTGTCGCCATTGCTCACGGTGATCGCTCTCGCCGTAGCCCCCGCCCTGCTCCTGATCGGCTACCACAGCCGTAGCCGCCTCTTCCCCGCCACGTGGGAGGCGCAGCAACAGGCAGCCGAAGTCGCCGGCATCGTCGACTCCGCCGTGTCCGGTGTACGCGTGGTCAAGGGATTCGGCCAGGAAACCCGCGAGCTGTCCCGGCTCGAGCGGCAGGCCCGGCGGCTCTTCGCGTCGAAGCTGCGGTCGGTCCGGCTGAACAGCAGGTACGGCCCGACGCTGCAGGCGGTCCCGCTGCTCGGCCAGGTCGGCATCCTCGCCCTGGGCGGGTGGCTCGCGATCCAGGGCCAGATCACGCTGGGCACGTTCCTGGCGTTCTCCGCGTACCTCGGTCAGCTGATCGCGCCGGTCCGGATGCTGTCGAACTTCCTCGTCATGGGCCAGCAGGCCAGGGCGAGCGTGATCCGGGTGTTCGAGGTCATCGACTCTGAACCGCTCGTGCTCGAGAAGCCCGACGCGATCGACCTTCCGCAGGGTTCGGGAGCGGTGGAGCTGCGCGACGTGACGTTCGGCTATCTCGAGTCCGACCCGGTGCTGCGCGACCTCTCGCTCGAGGTGGCGCCGGGGGAGACCCTCGCTCTGGTGGGCACAGCGGGTTCGGGCAAGTCGACCATCTCCCACCTGCTGCCGCGGTTCTACGACGTGCAGCGGGGCAGCGTGCGGGTCGACGGCTACGACGTACGCGACGTGACATTCGCCTCGCTGCGGTCGCGGATCGGCCTGGTCTTCGAGGACAGCTTCCTCTTCTCCGACAGCGTGCGCGCCAACATCGCCTACGGCCGGCCGGACGCCACGGACGAGCAGATCCGGGCCGCGGCCGCCGCGGCCGAGGCGACGGAGTTCATCGACGAGTTGCCCGACGGGATCGACACGGTCGTGGGCGAGCGCGGCCTCACGCTGTCCGGCGGCCAGCGGCAGCGGGTGGCCCTGGCGCGGGCGTTGTTGAGCGACCCGACCCTCCTCGTGCTCGACGACGCGACGTCCGCGGTCGACCCCGAGACCGAGGCCGAGATCCACACCACGTTGCGCCATGTCATGGCCGGGCGCACCACGATCATCATCGCCCACCGCCAGTCGACGCTGCAGCTCGCGGACCGCATCGCCGTGCTCGACGCCGGGCGGCTCCGCGACGTCGGTACGCACGAGGAGCTCACCGAACGCTGCGCGTTGTACCGGTTGCTCCTGTCGGGTCCGGGCGACGACGCGGAAGGCGTCGACGCCGGTGAGCTGGAGGCGTTCCTCGCCTCGGAGACGTCCGCCGACGAGTCCCGTTCACCGTGGATACGCACGACACCGGAGGAGCCGAGCCACCTCACCCGCGTCCAGACGCCGACCGGACTCGGCGGTGGATTCGGCGGCGGAGGCGGCCGTGGCGGCGGCGGCGGCGGTGGTGGTGGCGGCTGGCTGGCGAGCATGCCGCCCACGCCGGCACTGCTGGAGAAGGTGGCGAAGCTCAAGCCGGCCACCGATGTGCCGAAGGTGAGCGTGGCCGACGCCGCGCAGCCGGACCCGGGCTTCTCGTTGCTGCGTACGCTCCGGCCGTTCCGGACCCCGTTGCTGCTCGCGCTGCTCTTCGTGGCGCTCGACGCGGTGGCGACGTTGTGCCTGCCGCTGCTGATCCGGCACGGCGTCGACGCGGGCGTGACGCGGGATGCCTTCTCGGTGGTGCTCATCGCGGCGGCGGTGGCTCTGGGCGTCGTGATCGCCGACTGGTCCATCATGATGGCGCAGACCCGCGTCGCCGGCCGGACGGGTGAACGGGTTCTCTACTCCCTGCGGGTCAAGCTCTTCTCCCATCTGCAGCGGCTCGGTCTCGACTACTACGAGCGCGAGATGGGCGGCCGGATCATGACCCGCATGACGACCGACATCGACGCGTTGTCGTCGTTCCTGCAGACGTCGTTGCTCACGGCGGTGGTGGCGATCCTGCAGTTCGTCGGCGTCCTCGTCGCGCTGGTGTGGATCAACGCCGAGTTGGCGCTGGCGGTCCTGGCGCTGATGCCCATCCTCGTGGTCGCGACGCTGATCTTCCGGGCGAAGTCGTCGGTCGCCTACCAGGAGGCCCGCGAGCGGATCAGCGTCGTCAACGCGGACCTGCAGGAGAACGTCGCCGGCATGCGGGTCTCGCAGGCGTACGGACGCGAGGACCACAACGCAAACCGGTTCGATGCCAAGAGCGAGGCGTACCGGGTCAGCCGGCTCCGGGCGCAGCGCTACATCGGTACGTACTTCCCGTTCGTCCAGTTCCTCAACCTGGCCGCGGCGGCAGTCGTTCTCGGCGTCGGTGCCGGGTTGGTGCGCAATGGCGCCTTGACGGCCGGTGCGCTGATCGCGTACCTGCTCTACCTCGACCTGTTCTTCTCGCCGGTGCAGCAGTTGTCGCAGGTGTTCGACGGCTATCAGCAGGCCCGGGTCGGTCTGCGGCGGATCGGGGAGTTGCTGCGTACGCCGACCTCGACGCCCGAGGCCTCCGGTGCGACGAAGATCGAGGCACTCTCCGGTGAGGTCGTCCTCGACGACGTCCAGTTCCACTACGACAACGCGACCGGCAACGCCCTGAACGGCATCAACCTGACGGTGCGGGCAGGCGAGACGGTCGCGCTGGTGGGGGAGACGGGTGCCGGGAAGACGACGCTCGTCAAGCTGGTGGCGAGGTTCTATGACCCGACCGGCGGCGCCGTCCGCGTCGGTGGGCACGACCTGCGCGACCTCGACCTCGCGTCGTACCGACACCGGCTGGGCTACGTCCCGCAGGAGCCGTTCCTCTTCCCTGGCACCGTTCGCGACGCGATCGCCTACGGACGTCCGGACGCCACCGACGCCGAGATCGAGGCGGCGGCCCGCGCGGTCGGCGCGCACGGCGTGATCGCCAGGATGCGCGACGGTTATTACCACACCGTGGGCGAACGCGGCCGCAACCTGTCGGCCGGACAACGCCAGCTCATCGCCCTCGCCCGGGCCTATCTGGTCGATCCCGACATCCTGCTGCTCGACGAAGCGACCGCCGCGCTCGATCCGGCGACCGAGGCGCTGGTGATCCGGGCGACCGAGACGCTCACCCGGTCTCGCACCACGCTGCTCATCGCACACCGGTTGACTACAGCCGAACGCGCTGACCGGATCGTCGTCCTCGACCACGGTCGAGTCGTCGAGGACGGTACGCATGCCGACCTGTTGGCGGCGCGCGGTCGATATGCCGGACTCTGGGCGGCGTATGTCCGGGGGGAACAGATCGTCGCCTGAACCGCGCGGCCTTCGCGGCAATTGTCTCCGACGACAAGGAAACTACAGCCGCGTAGTATCGCCGGTGTGACAGACGGGTCAGTGCTAAAGCGTTATGTCACCACGTTCGCGCCCGCATTTGTCGCGGGTGTCGCCTATTATGCTGCCGCGAGAATCGGCCTTCTCCAGGAACTTGTCAACGGACAGGTCACGCCTCTGTGGCCGCCTACAGGGATCGCTCTCGTGGGTCTGCTGCTCTTCGGCCTGCGCACCTGGCCAGGCATCGCCGTTGCCGCCCTTGTCGTCAATATGTCGGTCGGTCCGATTGCTGCCGCGGTTGCGATTTCGGTCGGCAACACCCTCGCACCGGTGGGTGCCTACTTCCTGTTGCGCAGGGTCGGGTTCCGGGTCGAGCTCGACCGACGACGCGACGCACTCGCCCTGATCTTCCTGGCCGCGATGGCGGGGATGGCGGTCAGTGCCACCATCGGTGCCGGCGCACTGGTGCTGACCGGCGTGGTTTCCCCGGCCGACTTCGCGGCCACGTGGTCGGTGTGGTGGACCGGCGACGCAATGGGTGTGCTGGTCGTGGCGCCTTTCCTGCTGGCGCTGCGGGCCGTGCGGACCATGCGGGCCCTGAGAGAGATCCGGTTGTGGCGTTGGATCGAGTTCCTTGCTCTGCTGGCCGGCACCTTCGTCGTGACCGCGGTCGCCACCCGTACCACGCCGAACGTGGTGTTCCTGGTCTCACCGTTCCTGATCTGGGCGGCGTTGCGGTTCCAACTCGCCGGCGCCGCGCCGTGTGCGCTTGTCGTGTCCGTCGTCACCATCCAGGCGGTCGCCAGTGGATCGGTGCCGTTCGCCGACACCGACCTGCTCACCAGCATGGTCATCCTGCAGGCGTTCAACGCATCGGCGGCGTTGACCGCGCTGATCCTCGCCACGATCATCGCCGAACGGAATCAGGCGTACGCCCAGGTGGAGCTGGCGTGCGTGCGACTTGCCGAGGTCGTCAGCCAGCTCGACCGGGGCCGGTTGGTGACAGCGCTGATCCCGCCGGTCAGTTCGCCCACCTATGAACCGTCCTCAGGAGCGGACGAGTAGCCGGGCCGGGGTCGCGGCGTCGATGGTCCACTCTTGTCCGGGTGGTAGGCACAGGCGTTGTCGAGAGAGTCCGTGATCGACGACTTCGACTTCTTCGTCGTGCTTTCCTTGATGGCGTTCTGGACCAGCTCATGGATCTGCTGGTAGTCCGGGTTCGAGGGGCGGATCACCTCGTTGGTGAAGGCGATACTCGTCACGTCCGCGCCTTTCACCTTCCAGGCCAGGTCGGCGAACGCCGGCAACAGGTCGTGCGGAATGTCGGTGGAGAAGAGGTCTCGTGACGAGGCGGCGAGTGCCTCGTACCGGGTGAGGACCCTGAGCGGATCCGCCTGGTCGATGATCGCCTTGATCACGCACCGCTGGCGGCCCATCCGCTGGTAGTCGTCGGCGCCATAGCGCCCACGCGCGAACCACAGGGCGTCGAACCCGTCCAGGTGTTGGTTCGGCCCCTGCTCGATCCAGCCGCCGGGGACCAGGCCCGCGTCGGCCTCGCCGCCCATCGCCACCCGATGGTTGACGTTGACGGTGATCCCGCCGAGAGCGTCGATGAGTTCCTTGAAGCCCTCGAGGTTGACCATCGCGTAGTAGTCGACGGGAACTCCGAGTGCGCCGCTGACGGCCAGCTTCGTCGCGTCCGCACCGGGATTGTCGCTGTCGAGGAGATCAGGGTGCTGCGCGGGGACGTTCCGGTAGACCGAGTTGATCAGCCACTCCAACTCGTTGCCCGGGCCGGCGTACGTGCCGTTGGGGTAGACCCGGGCAGGTGCCGATCCAGCGGGGAACGGGATCTTCTGCAGGTTGCGCGGGACGCTGAACATCACGGTGGCGCCGGTCCTGGTGTCGATGCTGGCGAGGATGATGGTGTCCGGTCGTACGCCGGACCGGTCCGGCCCTGCGTCGCTGCCGAGCAGGAGGACGTTGACCCGGCCCTGGTCCTTCCATGGGTTCCCCACGGCGCGCGGCGCGGTCGTCGGCCGGGTGGCGCTCTTACTCGTCGAGCCGGCGAAGACGTGCTCCACGAGGTCCTTCTGCACCCAGGCGTACCGTCCACCGACGGCGAACGGAACCGCGATCACCGCGACCAGGACCGTGACCACGGCGACGGCCGCGATGCGGTGCATGACACTCATCGCCGACGGTCGCAGGACGAGATAGGTGGCCACGACGGTCGCCGCCCACGCGAGCCCGATGAGCGGGAGCACGATGGCCAGCAGCAGCAGGGTGTCTGGCCGGAGGGCCAGGTGGACGATCGCCCGCGGCTGCGTCAGTGCGAAGTAGCCGACGACGGCGCAGAGTGAGACGAAGACGAGGAGAATCGACGCGCCGGTCACGCGCCGTCCTGCCGCCCACAAGCCACTACCTGGAAGGATCGCGCCGACAAGGAGGTGACGCATTGTCGGGGCGATGGACTTGGGCGCGTTTCGAGACCGATCCCGGTTGGAATTGTGCGACGAAGTTCCACTGTTGTTCGGTGCTGGTTCGCGCATACTTCATCGTCACAGTGGCGCGAATTCGACTCAGGGATTTCTGAGAATTGAGCAGAAATTCGGCGGGTGGCAGGGAATAGTGTCCGCGCTTGTCGTAGGGTCAAAGTTACCCATCAAGGATTGAAATAGGCGCGCAGTCCGGCGGCACGATAAGCCGCCAGCGCCGCCGTCGAGGAGTCTATCCGAGTTGCGCCGACAGTCCGATCTGATCCGGAATTCCAATAGACGAACGCTTTTACCCGCGGCCAGTCCGCGGCCCGCATTCCGAGCTGGCGGAGAAGCTCTGCTTTCGCCTGTGGACTACCTGGCTTCTCCGCGACTCCCCATTCGGCGAGCATGAGCGGCTTGTCCGGTGCGAACTGGGTGGCCCATGTGTAGAAGCCAGGCCACTTCGGATGGGTGGCGAAGCGCCGGTCCATCAGGTCCGAAACACCGCCCCAGTACTGTCCGGTGCCGAAGACATAAGGGTCGTACGCAATCCAGTCGACGACGTCATCGCCGGGATACAGGTCTCGATACCAGGGCTGGACTCCCCATTGTGGGAGTCCGATGTAGTTCATCACCCGGACGAGGTGGGACACCCCGCGTCGCTCCAGTCGGGTGACGACGTGGCGGTACATCGCACGGTAGTCCGCTGCCGTGTAACCGGATCCCTCGGTCGGGTCGACTTCGTTCTCCGGCTCATGGTGAACGGCGAAGAAGAACGGCCGGTCGTAGTTCTTCTTGATATGGGCCGCGAGCCGGTCGAGTTCGGCGTTCGCCGCCCCTCTGGAAACGTCGTACCAGCTGTGTCCCGCCTCGGGTTTGTAATTGATGAGGAGCAGGCGTTCCTTTCCGGGCTCGTCAGCCAGGGCGATTTCCCGACTCGTCGGAAAAAGCTGGCCCGCCCGGTGGTAGAAATGCGCGATGTTGACGGTCCGGTCGATCTGCCTTTCGTAGTCGACCAGAGCCTCCGGCCAGGTTTCGCCGGCGACTGGATTGGCGGCGACTCCCCACCAGGCGCCGCAGGTTGGTACGAGCTTCTCTTCGATGCCACACGAGCTGTTGACCGACACGGTGGCGGTCGCGGGCGGTCGGGCAGGCTTCTTCGGTGCCGGTTGCTGGCACGCCATCGACGCGGCGAGCATGCCGGCGACGACCACCGCGGTCGTGACCTTTCCGCGTACATCGGCCATCTTCTGGGGAGGTCAGCTCCTTCGAGCAGGTCGAGCACATCGCAGGCGGGCCTGGTCGGACGGGCCTGGGCGCGAAGCGCCCCCAACCCGCAGCGGCGGATCGGGGGCGGTTCGTCACGTATGGACGGAAAACATAGCGTCCGAGCAGCGGCAGAGGAAGACCAGACGATCAAGAAGGTCCCGGGCAACCGGAAGTCGCCGGCCTCAGGCCGGGCCGGCCCCCAGGGCGTCGAGGATGGCCGCCTCCACCGGCCGGGCGCCGCGGCGGTCCACGAGTCGAAGCGGCTCGAGGAGTGCGACGCCCGGTTGGGCGATGACGCGGGGAGTCCTCCCGCGGTGCGGCCATGATGCAGCGTGGACGACGAAGGGATGGCAGAGGTAGACGTCTCCCGCGGCACCCGTCGCGTGTACGACCGGCCGCCGCGTACTCGCCTCGTCGACCAGTGGACTCAGGGCCTGGCCGTCCATCCCGGCGTCTCCGGCCCGCGCGAGGACCCGGGCGGCGTCGGCATGTGAGCCGGCACGGAGCCGGGTCGGTGCGTCGTCGAGGCCGACGTCGGTGAACAGGAAGATGGCGAGGAGGCCGCGGTCTCGGCTGCGGATGTTGGTCCGCCAGGTGTCATCGACCGGGAAACTGGACTCGACATGCCACCCGGCATCCCCAGGGTCAGCCGGGTGGGGAAACCGCACCGGGACCGTTCCTCCGATGCCGGACCGTTTCCACCAGGTGTCGCGGCCGAGGAGTTGGTCGTAGGCCTCCCACAGCGGCTGGGTGGTACCCGCGTCGGTGAAGGGGCCGCCCTCCGGGCAGTTGATGCGGGTGACTGGCGACGTCCACGTCGCGGGGTCGTCGCGACGGATGCCCTTGCCGGCCAGCTCGGCCCAGATGACCTCGAGACAGGCGTCAACCGTGGGTTGCGGTACGGCGGCAGACACGCGGACGAACCCGTCCCGCACGAAGTCGGCGATCTCGTCGTCGGACAGCATCGTCACCACCCTGCGGTTGTCGCTGACGCCGCGTCAATGGGATTCGGGTGGGGTGTCCGGTGGTCGCGGGCGGGCCGAACCGAAGCCCCACAGGGGGACTACGGCGGGAAGCAGCCGTTCGTCAGCGGGGTCATCGACCCTCGGTCTTGCTCGAGGACGATGGTGATCCCGCTGTGACACCGGACCCACGAGTCGCCCTCCCGCCGCTGCAGGACGGTGTGCAGAGGGAGGCCACGCGGCACGTCGACGGTGAACACTGCCTCGCCTTCGACGAATGACTGGTCGTCCTCGTAGTCCGCCAGGTGGCGTTCGTCGACGACTCGGCCGTACCCGTCTTCGATCCGTTGGCGGAGCTCCCACCAGGGGTGACCGTCGGGCTCGAACGTGATCGCCAACCGAGCCGTCTCGTCGGGCCAGGGCGGCAGGTCGACCTGCCCGGGCCGCGCGATCCGGTAGCGGAGGTCCAATAGCGGGCCGCGGGGCGCATCCCCCAAAGGGATGGTCAGGTCATATGTGCCGGGAGTGACCGGGCCCGCCTCGGTCGTCGCGTACAGCTTCAACCTGAGGGTCGACGTCTGACCGGCAGGGATATCGGTGATGTAGTCGGCGGCGGCACAGGGGTCCTCGTCGATCGGGTCTCCTGCCGTGGTCCATCCCTGCCCGCACATGCCGGTGACCCCCAGAACAGCGCCATCGCCGGCACGCTCCGCCTTGCCGGCGAACCGGACCAGGCCGGCGATCGACATCTCGCGGTCCGGTTTCACCAGGACGAGGGAGGTGAGCGGTGCGCGGTGGTGCAGTGTCCCGGCCGGAAGGCGCTCGACGGCGATGCCCTCACCGCCACGAATCTCGGCCGAGTCGAGCAGCACATGCAGACCCGTGGTGGTGACGGGCTGGTCCGCGCCGCACCCGGCGGCGGCAACCGTGACGCCGACGGCGAGAACCATCGCGACGTGTACCCATCGGATGCGCGCCATGAGACCTCCGGTCCCGTGCGCTTTCCCTTGCCGGCGCAGGGATGTCGTGAACCTACGACCGCATGCCGGGCCGGTCAACGTCTCCGTCAGGAGTCCGCGCGTTCCTGATGGCCGGCAAACCCTCCGGGGTCAGGCATGGGTGTGGTGCTCATGATCGGCATGCCCGACGGGCTCGAGTTGGAAGGTGGAGTGCTCGACATCGAAGTGTCCCGCAAGACATGCCTGCAGGGCGTCCAGCAGCTGGGGAGCGTGCCCGTCGTGGAAACATCCGGCCTCGACGACGACATGCGCCGACAGCACCGGCAGGCCGGACGTGACGGTGTGGACGTGCAGATCGTGGACGTCTCGCACGTGGTCGACCTGACAGATGTGCGTACGAATGTGATCCAGGTCGAGCTCTGCGGGCGCCGCCTCGAGGAGGACGTTGACCGCCTCGCGGAGCAGGCGCAGCGCCCGAGGGACGATGACGAACCCGATCGCCATCGAGACCAGCGCGTCGGCACGGGTGAAGCCGGTGACGGCGATCACCCCGGCCGCCGCGAGCACACCTACCGATGTGGCGCTGTCGGTGGCCACCTCGAGGAACGCTCCGCGCAGGTTGAGGCTCGCGGCGCGCGCCCGGTAGAGCAGCGCCACGCCCACCAGGTTGCCGGCGAGTCCGATCGCTCCGAACACGGCCATCCCGCCCGGTTCGACGGCGGTCGGCTCGAGGAGTCTTCGTACGCTCTCCAGGAGGACGTAGCCACCGATGAGGCTCAGCATCAGACCGTTGGCGGCGGCCGCGAGGATCTCCGCACGTGCCCAGCCGAACGTGTGGTGACCGGCCGCGGGACGGCTGGCGAGGAGCGTCGCACCAAGCGCCAGCGCCACGCCGCCGGCGTCACCGAGGACGTGGCCGGCGTCGCCGAGCAACGCGAGGCTCCCGGTGAGGAATGCGCCGGTGACCTGAATCGCGAAGATCGCCAGGGAGATCGCGAGTGTCGCTGCCAGTAGCCTCCGGTGGCGCCCGGTCGCCGTCACCCCATGAACCCCATGACTGTGGCCATGGGCGTGGCCGCGATCCGTCGCTGGCGGGCGTGGAGCATCGCCGTCGTGGGCGGGTGCTCGGAACCGGCCGACCCCGGGAACGAACCGGCCGACCCGCGCCGCGTAGGCGTCGTAGTCGGTGCCGTGGACGCGACGCAGGTACGGCTCCTCGATACCGCGCACCTGCCGCTGGACGGTGATCAGCAACCATGCCCAGCCGGCGACGGCGAGCACGTTGGGCACCGCGAGAACCAGCCCGGCCGTGGCGACGAGTCCGGCGCTGAAGATCGGGTTGCGTACGAGCCGGAACGGTCCCGTCGTCACCAGGTCGGTGCGTTCGGTCTCGGCGACGCCGATGCGCCACGACCGGCCCATTGCCAACTGGGCGGTGAAGACCGCGGCGATGCCGACGCCCGCGACGGCCAGGCCGGTGAGGCGTACCGCCGGCGTGTCCAGAATGGGCAGTGCAGGAAGGCCCGCCAGCTCGGCGACCGGTGCGGCCGCCAAAACCAGCAACGGGGCAAGGGAGCGCAGGCTGGCCCACCACCGCACGCGACCTCCGACCGATCCGGAACGTCTGGGAGGTCGTACGCCTGTGTCGCCGGTTCGCCGCAGCTGGATCAACCCGCGGACGCCGACGACGAGGACAGCGGCCAGGGCGTAGCCGCACAAGGCGAGGACACTGAACGTCATGGCTTCTCCCGGCGCTGGCGTCCGGGCCGGCGCGGCCGCTCGATTCGCACACCTCCGGCGGCGCTATCCGTACGTTCGGGATGGACGGCGTCGGTGTGTTCGGTATGGGCGACCGCGAGGTCGAGGAGCATGCGTACATGTGCGTCGGCCAGCCGGTAGTACGCCATCCGACCGTCCCTGCGGGCCGTGACCACCCGGTGGGCGCGCAGCAGACGCAGCGCATGGGACGTCGCCGACTCGCTCAGTCCGGTCACGGCGGCCAGGTCGCAGACGCACAGTTCGCCGTCCAGCAAGGCGAGGAGCAGCCCCAGCCGGCCCGGGTCGGAGAGCAGTCCGAACACGTCGGCGGTGTCGACGAGCGCGGTCTCAGCCGGCATCCGTTCCACGACCGCCGCGACCCTGGGCGCGTCGACGACGCGAGAGGCGCAGCTGTCGTTCGCCTCAACCGGCGGTGTCGGCGTCACGGCCAAGCCCCCGGGTCGACCTCACGGTCGAGCCCTGATCATCTGAATAGCTGTTCATACATTGAGGCTAGCCCACCTGACGACAGTCGTGTCAACTGCCCGCTCTCCTCCGTAACCTTGGGGTCGGTGCCCGGATGAGGGCGGCGTGGCGCGGCCGGGCGAGGGGCGGGATGGACGATTCCACCGCGGCGGAGCTCCTGGTCGCGGCCAGGGCTGGAGACGACGATGCCTTCGACCGCCTGGTCGGACCGCTGCGAGGCGAGTTGCACGCGCACTGCTACCGGATGTTGGGCTCCGTCCACGATGCCGACGACGCCGTACAGGAGACCCTGCTGCGTGCGTGGCGCCATCTGGAGCGATTCGAGGATCGTGGCTCGGTCCGGTCGTGGTTGTACAAGATCGCGACCAACCGGTCCCTGACCCTCATCGAGCGTCGAGGTCGCCGCGAGCTCCCCACCGATCTGAGCCCGCAGGCCGCACCGCTGGCCGAGACGACATGGGTGGAGCCGTATCCCGACCAGCGGCTCCGCTGGAGCGCGGAGCTGAGCCCGGAGGCGCGCGCGGTCGCGCGGGAGAGTGTGGAGCTCGCCTTCGTCGCCGCGCTCCAACACCTGTCCGCGTTGCAGCGAGCCGTGCTGCTGCTGCGCGACGTCCTGGGGTTCGCGGCGCGGGAGGCGGCCGATCTGCTGGACACCTCCGTCGCGGCCGTCAACAGCGCCTTGCAGCGGTCCCGGAAAGTCCTCGAGGGTCTCCTTCCGGATGCCACCCAGCAGGCGACCCTGGACGCGATGGACGACGCGACCCGTCGCGACGTCGTACGCCGGTACATGGCCGCATGGGAGGCCGGAGACGTCGATGCGATCGTGGCGATGCTGACCGACGACGCGAGGTACTCGATGCCGCCGCTGCCCGCGTGGTACGAAGGCCACGACGCTATCCGCGCCTCCTGGTCGAAGGGCCGCTCCGCGACCGCTGGCGCTTCCTACCGGCCGAGGCGAACGGTCAACTGGCCTTCGCAACGTACACGTGGGACGAGGCGAGGGCGGTCTTCGTCCCGGGTGGCCTGGACCTGCTCGCCGTGCGCGGCACCAGGGTCGCCGAGGTGGTGTCGTTCCTCGACGCCGACTTTCCGGCGTTCGGTCTCCCGGCCGAGCTGGCCGGCTGAGCTGGCTGGCTGAGCTGGCTGGCTGAGGCTGATCGGTCCGTCCGCGCCGGGCGCCCCGAAAATCGCTTGCCGTCGTGGCGATCGTCTGCTTCTCTCGCCGGGAGAGTTGGTCGACCAGGGAGAACGAAGATGCGGCAGGCGTTCATGTCCACCCCGAATGGATTTGTTGCCTATCCAGAGGACATGACGCTTCGTGAGCACGTTGAACCTGGGGATCCTGGCGCATGTAGACGCCGGTAAGACCACCCTGACCGAGCGGCTGCTCTTCGCCGCCGGTGTCATCGACAAGATCGGCAGTGTCGATGACGGCAGTACTCAGACCGACACGTTGGCACTGGAGCGGCAACGCGGCATCACCATCAAGTCCGCGGTGGTGTCGTTCGTTCTCGACGATGTCACGGTCAACCTGATCGACACGCCCGGACACCCGGACTTCATCGCCGAGGTGGAACGGGTGCTGAGCGTCCTCGACGGTGCCGTGCTGGTGATCTCTGCCGTCGAGGGGGTGCAGGCGCAGACCCGCGTGTTGATGCGGACTCTTCAGCGGCTGCGGATCCCGACTCTCATCTTCGTCAACAAGATCGACCGCGGGGGAGCGGGCTACGACCGGATCCTGAAGTCCATCGCCGAGAAGCTGACCCCGGCGATCATCCCGATGGGAACCGTCAACGACCTGGGCACCCGTCGCGCCGGTTTCCTGCCCTTCGCCCCGTCCGACGCGGAGTTCACGGGCAGGCTTGCCGAACTGCTCGCCGAACACGACGAGGCCCTGCTGGCCGCGTACGTCGACGACGAAGATGCGGTGTCCTACGACCAACTGAGCGCCACGCTGGCCACCCAGACCGGACGGGCGCAGGTGCATCCGGTGTACTTCGGCTCGGCGATCATCGGCGCGGGCACAGAGGCGCTGATCGCCGGTATCACCGAGTTCCTACCCTCGGTCGGCGGTGACAGTGATGGCCGAACCGACGATGCCGACGCCGAGGATGACGGACCCGTTTCGGGCACCGTCTTCAAGGTCGAACGGGGCACGGCCGGGGAGAAGATCGCATTCGTACGCATGTCCTCCGGGACGGTACGCACCCGAGACCGGCTGCGGTTCGGCCGGGACAAGGAAGGAAAGGTCACCGCGATCCGGGTGTTCGACCGCGGGTCCGCCGTCCAGCGGGCGTCGGTGACGGCCGGCCGGATCGGAAAGCTCTGGGGGCTCGCAGATGTCGAGGTCGGCGACCAGATAGGCGAGTTCGGAGGGGTTTCGGAGCCCGGCGGCAGAGCGTACTTCGCCCCACCCACGCTGGAAACGGTCGTCGTGTCCCGCAGTCCCGGTGACAAGGGCGCCTTGCATGTCGCACTCGCCCAGCTCGCAGAACAGGACCCGCTGATCAATCTGCGCCAGGACGACGTGCGGCAGGAAATGTACGTCTCGCTCTACGGCGAGGTGCAGAAGGAGGTCATCCAGGCAACGCTGGAACGCGACTACGGCATCGACGTCACGTTCCGCCAGACCACGATGATCTACATCGAACGGCCGGTGGGCACCGGTACGGCCGTCGAGCTGCTGGGCAAGGAGGGCAACCCGTTCCTGGCAACGGTCGGGCTGCGCATCGAGCCGGCGCCGATCGGCGCCGGCGTGGACTTCGGGCTGGACGTCAAACTGGAGTCGACTCCCCTCTATGTCTACAAGACGGTCGAGGAATTCCGGAAGGCGCTCGACAAGACCGTGCGGGAAACGCTGCGCGAGGGAATTTACGGGTGGGAGGTCAGGGACTGCACGATCACGCTGACGAGTTCCGGCTACAACTCACCGGGAACTACGTCGGGAGACTTCCGCAAGCTGATGCCACTGGTGCTGATGAGCGCACTCCAACAGGCCGGAACCGTGGTGTGCGAGCCGGTGCACCGCTTCCACCTCGACATGCCCGCGGACACGCTCGGTGCGATCCTGCCGGTCCTTGCCCGGCTGCGTGCAGTACCGGACACACCGACCATTCACGGGGTGTCGGGCACGTTGGAGGGTGAGATCCCGGCGGCGCAGGTGCATGAGTTCCAGCAGCAGGTGCCGGGACTGACCCGCGGCGAAGGCGTACTCGAGTCCTTCTTCGACCACCACCGGCCGGTCAGCGGTGCGCCTCCGACCCGGCCACGGACGGACAACAACCCCTTGAACCGCAAGGAGTATCTCCTCCACGTCCTGCGTGGGGTCTAGGGGTGTCCCCTAGCGACCTTCCGCGGGATTCTACGCAGCGCGGCCCTCGCCCTCGCCAGAGGGCGCGGCCACGCCCTTCTGGCTCACCGGCCACCGTCCGGTGGACACCCGCCATGCGAAGTACGCACCCATCAGGAACCAGACCGCACCCGCGGTGCCGTCTTCCAGATTGCCGCGCTCGCCTCCCGGGTCGACCGTCAACGAGATGAGGTAGGCGAAGATGACGGTGAGGAGCGAGCTGGCAAGCGCGAGCCCAATGCCGGCGGCGATCCGTGCGACGATGTGCCCGCGGAACGCCCCACCGACGTAGATTCCGAAGCCGAGGATTCCCGCGAGGATGCCGTATCCGCCCTCTCGGAGTTCGGGCACGTAGGTGTTGGCGGCGAAGTACACGATCACCATGACGACAAGGGCGGCGCCGCCGACGACAGCGGTCGCCGCGCAGATCCCCAGCAGTACTCGGCTTACCCGCATGGTCAACGACACTCCCTGAAGTTCCTTGTGCGCCGATGGATGGAGTGCCCAACGTACCCACCATGATCGGGGACCGGTCCCGACGTCACTCGCTTCTCCCCGCGGCCAACAGGTCAGCCATCTCCTCGTCATGCGCAGCGTGGCGGGCCCAGCCCTCCGCGGTGGCGTTGTAGCGATGATCCCTGATGGTCATGTCGATGCCATGAGCGATCAGGAATCTCGCCGCGGCGACGTTGTGGTTCACCGCGCACTCGTGCAGGATGCTGGCCGGCTCGTGCGTGCCCCAGCGGGTGTTGATGTCCGCTCCGTGCTCGAGCAGGAACGCGGCGATCTCGAACTGCCGGTTCACGCATGCCCAGGCGAGCGCGACGTCGAGTATCTGTTGCACGTTGCTCGTACCCCAGCCGAGGTCCGCCCGCGTCCGCGGACTGTTGGCGGGGAAGTGGTCGTGGGGATTGCCCAGCGCGGGTCGGCCGGCGTCGTCGAACCAGCGCCTGACGCGAGCAATGTCGCCCACACCCGCCGCGTGTGGCAGGTCGTCCGGCAGCGGCCAGACGCGGGTCAGGAGGGGAATGAGATGCGCGTTCCCGTACTCCAGTGCGGACACGAGCGCGCGCGATCGTGGCGGCGTGTGGCGGTGGAGCACGGCGGGATCGAGATCGAGAACGTGCGTCATGAACGCGGCGCGATCGGTCCACGCGGCGCGGTCGAGCAGGTGAACCTGAAGCTCGACGTACGAATCGCCGAGTAGGTAGGGCTCGCTCTGGAACCAGCGGGTGAAGGCGGGCAGGTCATCCGCATCCATCGCGCGCGTGAGCTGGACCATGATGAACGCGCGCCAGGGTGCGGTGGCTGCCGCGTTCACGTCAGGACTCACTGTCTCGATTTCCTGTCCACACAGGAACTCGACGAAGGCGGAGCGGTCCCGCCAGCGGTCGATTCGCTGGCCGAGATCGTTGTCGAGGGCGATGCAACGGTCCAACAGCACGGATGCGACGGCATCGTGGTCGAACCGGCAGGCGCACAGGAATGCCTCGTTCACCACGGAGCGATTGTCGAGGCTGCCGTGGGCTGCGCGCATCGCGCCCGGTTCGTCCAGGCACGTACGGACGCCGTCGAGGTCACCCAGTGCGGCGAGAAGGGGAAGCGTCCGCGGGAGCACACCCTTGTCCCACAGGAGTTGGAGCATCCCCGCGGCGCGCGTCCTGATGATGCGCTCCCACACCGAACGCTCGACGACAGCGCCGGCATCGATGAGGACTTCCGCGCACCCCGGCCGGTTGTACATGTCCTCTCGGATCGGGTCGGTGTTGTCGTTGGCGAACGAGGTGGTGGCGTCGAGCAGGGTGTCGCCGAGATCATCGCGCCAGGACAGCAGGGCCGGATACTCCGCGGTCAGCCGCTTCAGGTGGGCGACGTCATTGTCGTGAATGGCCCGCCTGGCCTGGACTGACGCCCATTCGAGGCCGCTTCCCGAGCGTTTGAGGACTTCCTCGCGAAGATCGTGCCAGCCGGCAAAACCGTACTCACGCGCAAGCACCAATTGGGCGTCACGCTGGGAAAGTGGCAGGCCGATGTCCGCCACCGCTGAATGCGCACGTGCGACCGCCTCCTCGTTACCGGCGGCGGTGTCGCGAGCGAGTCTCTTTGCCTGCTTGCGGATCGACTCCAGAGATGGTCGCACCGGCAGGCTCTTTGGCGTGGTCATGGCGACCTCCTTTCATGAATCGCCTGTGTCCCGCTGATATCAGGCTGAAAGAAGGTGCAGAGCACGCTACTCGAGATCGAGACAGGTGGGACAGTTCCCTTGCCGCGGGCTGGAGGCGCCCTGTGAGCGCGCTGTCAGCAGTATTGACGGGGTGCCGGGCCGCTGTCAACGCACGTGGACATACGGCGTCTCGTTCAGGTGCCGACGTAGGCCGCGAGGTGCTCGCCCGTGAGGGTGGCGCGACCGGCGACGAGAGAGGCCGGCGTGCCCTCGAAGACGATCCGGCCGCCGTCGTGGCCGGCGCCGGGGCCGAGGTCGATGATCCAGTCCGCGTGCGCCATGACCGCCTGGTGGTGCTCGATGACGATGACCGACTTGCCTCCGTCGACGAGCCGGTCGAGCAGGCCGAGCAGGTGCTCGACGTCGGCCAGGTGAAGTCCGGTGGTCGGCTCGTCGAGGACGTAGATGCCGCCCTTGTCCCCCATGTGGGTGGCCAACTTGAGCCGCTGCCGCTCGCCACCGGAGAGGGTCGTGAGCGGCTGGCCGAGGCTGAGGTAGCCGAGACCGACGTCGGCCAGGTAGCCCAGGATCTTGTGTGCCGCCGGCGTTTTCGCCTCACCGGAGCCGAAGAACTCATCGGCCTCGGCCACCGACATCGCGAGCACCTCGGCGATGTTCCGGCCGCCCAGCGTGTACTCCAGCACCGCCGACTGGAACCGCCTCCCCTCGCACTCCTCGCAGGTGGATTCGACGGTGGCCATGACACCCAGGTCGGTGTAGATGACGCCGGCGCCGTTGCAGGTGGGGCAGGCGCCCTCGGAGTTGGCGCTGAAGAGCGCCGGCTTCACGCCGTTGGCCTTCGCGAACGCCTTGCGGATCGGCTCGAGCAGACCGGTGTACGTCGCCGGGTTGCTCCGTCGCGAACCGCGGATCCCGGTCTGGTCGACCAGCACCACGCCGTCGCGGCCGATCACCGAGTCCTGGATCAGTGAGCTCTTGCCGGAGCCGGCGACGCCGGTGACCACACAGAGCACCCCGAGCGGGATGTCGACGTCCACGCCCTGGAGGTTGTGCGTCGACGCGCCGCGGATCTCCAGCGAGCCGGAAGGTGAACGCACCGATTCCTTGAGGGACGCCCGGTCGTCGAGATGGTGGCCGGTCGTGGTGTCACTGCGCCGTAGCCCTTCGACGGTGCCCTCGAAGCAGACGGTGCCGCCCTCGGTGCCAGCGCCGGGGCCGAGGTCGACTACGTGGTCGGCGATGGCGATGGTCTCTGGCTTGTGCTCCACGACGAGTACGGTGTTGCCCTTGTTCCGCAGTTGCAGCAGCAGATCGTTCATCCGCTCGATGTCATGGGGGTGCAGGCCGATCGTGGGCTCGTCGAAGACGTAGGTGACGTCGGTGAGCGACGAGCCGAGATGGCGGATCATCTTGGTGCGCTGTGCCTCACCACCGGAGAGGGTGCCAGCCGGCCGGTCGAGGGAGAGGTATCCCAGCCCGATCTCGGCGAATGAGTCGAGAAGGTGTTGCAGCCCGGTCAGCAGTGGCGCCACCGACGGCTCGTTGAGCTCCCGGATCCACTCGGCCAGGTCGCTGATCTGCATCGCGCAGACGTCGGCGATGTTCTTCCCCTTGATCTTCGACGACCGCGCCTCCTTGGCGAGCCGGGTGCCGTCGCACTCCGGGCAGGTCTGGAAGGTCACCGCCCGCTCGACGAACGCGCGGACGTGGGGCTGCATCGCCTCGACGTCCTTGGAGAGCATCGACTTCTGGATCTTGGGGATCACGCCCTCGTAGGTGAGGTTGATGCCCTCGACCTTGATCTTGGTCGGCTCCTCGTAGAGCAGCTTGTGGAGTTCCTTCTTGGTGAACTTGCGGATCGGCTTGTCCATGGGCAGGCCGGCTCCGCTGAAGATGCGGCCGTACCAGCCGTCCATGCTGTAGCCGGGGATCGTGAGCGCACCTTCGCTGAGCGACTTGGTGTCGTCGTACAGCGCGGAGAGATCGAAGTCGGTGACCGAGCCCATTCCCTCGCAGTGCGGGCACATGCCGCCGAGACGGTTGAAGGTCGCCTTCTCGGCCTTCGTTTTCCCGCCGCGCTCGACGGTGATCGCACCGCTGGCCTTCACCGAGGGGACGTTGAACGAGTAGGCGTTGGGCGAGCCGATGTGCGGTTTCCCGAGTCGGCTGAAGAGGATGCGCAGCATCGCGTTGGCGTCGGTGGCCGTGCCGACCGTGGAGCGGGGGTTGGCACCCATCCGCTCCTGGTCGACGATGATCACCGTCGTCAGGCCTTCCAGTACGTCGACCTCCGGCCGCGACAGCGCGGGCATGAACCCCTGCACGAAGGCGCTGTAGGTTTCGTTGATCATCCGTTGCGACTCCGCGGCGATGGTGCCGAACACCAGCGAGCTCTTGCCCGAGCCGGAGACGCCGGTGAACACCGTGAGCCGGCGCTTCGGGAGCTCGACGCTGACGTCCTTGAGGTTGTTCTCGCGCGCACCCTGCACGCGGATCAGATCGTGAATGTCGGCAACGTGCAGCCCAGGCGCCTGCCTGTCCGTCTTCTTGGCCTTGCTCATCGTGTCTCCATCTGTGGGGCGGGGGCGCCTTCGGGATCGCCTGGCTCGATCCAACCAGCTTCGGGCAGTACGTCTGGTACGTCATGTCTCGGGTGCGGTGCGTTGCCCGCCGTGCCGCTTGGCGGCATACGGCAGCACGAACAAGTTCGGACCGGTCAACAGGAGCAAGTCCTGACGGGTCAGCGGAGTTCCTGGATGCGGATCAGGTTGCCTGCGGGATCGCGGACGGCGCAGTCGCGAACGCCGTACGGCTGGTCCATCGGCTCCTGCATGATCTCGGCGTCGCTGGCCTCCAACTTCGCGAACGTGCTGTCCAGGTCGGGGGTTGCCAGCACGATGCCTGCATAGGTTCCCTTGGCCATCATCTCGGTGATGGTGCGGACCTCGTCGTCGGTCTTTCCGCACCCGGGAGGGCCCGGCGGCTCCAGGACGATCGCGGTGCCGGGCTGGCCGGGGGGGCCGACCGTGATCCAGCGCATGCCGGCGTATCCGACGTCATTGCGGACCTCGAAGCCGAGAACGTCGCGGTAGAACGCCAGGGAGGCGTCGGGGTCATCGTGCGGGAGGAAGCTCGCGTGAATCGTGATATCCATGGTGGTCACGCTAGATGCGGTTCGGGGGTCGGTGCTTCTCGATTCCTGATCGGTCTGGTCACCTGTTTCGCCACACACGGCGGCATCCCAGTCGTCGGGCGTGCCGCCTGGCGCCGGTAGACGCTGGGGGGCACGCCGACCAGTTCGGTGAACCGGGTGCTGAAGGTGCCCAGTGAGGCGCAGCCGACTGCGAAGCAGACCTCGGTGACGCTGAGGTCGCCACGACGCAGCAGCGTCATCGCGCGCTCGATGCGCCGGGTCATCAGGTAGCTGTACGGTGACTCACCGTAGGCGAGCCGGAACTCGCGGCTGAGGTGCCCGGCCGACATGTGCGCGCCGCGGGCGAGCGCCTCGACGTCCAGCGGCTGTGCGTACTCCCGGTCGATCCGGTCGCGGACGCGGCGCAGCCGCGCGAGGTCGGGCAAGTGGTGCGCCGCGGCGGGTCTGCTCGTCACCTACGAAATCGTGCCACGTCGCACCGGAGTCGCCTAGCGCCCCTGGAGTCCCACGCCGCTCTGCGTCCGCTCTGGTCGGTCTGCCCCGTTTTCGCCCCTCCAACCGTTCAGGCTGTCTCGATCACCACCGGCTGTCCCAGAAAGTCCTCCGAAGATGTCCGGGAGGCGGTGTCGGATCGGGGCTGGGGTGTTCGTGGAAGGGGTGAGCGGCGCCCGGAGAGGCGCGGCCAAACCACAGGAGATGATCGGGATGTCAGCGGAGAACGTGAGCGCCACCCTGACCGTCGCCGTGCCCGCCGCGAGGGTGTTCGCGGTGCTGGCGGACCCGACGACCCATTCTGCGATCGATGGCACCGGCTGGGTTCAGGAACCTGTCGACCGGGCGCCGCTGACCGAGGTGGGGCAGATTTTCCGGATGGGCATGTACCACGCCAACCATTCGGACGGCGGCTACCAGACAGCCAACAAGGTCCACGTGTTGGACCCGCCGCGCGCCGTTGGCTGGCTGACGGGGTACGACCCCAAGGGCGACGGTCACCTGGAGTTCGGCGGCTGGATCTGGCGTTACGACCTGGCGTCGCTCGGTCCGTCCCAGACCGAGGTCACGCTCACCTACGACTGGTCGGCGGTGCCGCAGTACATCCGGGAGTACCTCCAGTTCCCGCCGTTCGGCCCCGATCATCTCACCAACTCGCTGCACCACCTGGCCGAGCTTGCGGCACTTGTCGCACCAACGTCCCGGACCTGAGGAATGGAGACGCATCATGACCGCTACCTACACATTCGACGTCTTTTCCACCCTCGACGGTTTCGGCGCCCACAGCGGCGACTGGGGCGGCTACTGGGGCAAGCAAGGTCCCGAGTTTCTCGATCGTCGCCTCGCGTTGTACGACCAGGAACAGCGGATGGTCTTCGGGGCCCACACGTATCGCGCGCACGTGCAGATGCTGGCCTCGGGCATCGAGGAATCCGAGCTGAGCGACCCATGGGTCACCCGGATGAGGAGCCTGCCGGCAACGGTGGTGTCGACGACGTTGGAAGGACCGCTCGACTGGCCGGATGCGACCGTCGTGAGCGGCGACGCCGTCGACGTCATCGCCCGGCTCAAGGAGGAGTCCGAGGTGCCGTTGCGCTCGCACGGCAGCCTGTCGATGAACCGGGCGCTGATGGCCGCCGGCCTGGTCGACCGCGTCCAGGTGACGGTCTTCCCGGTGATCTGCGGTCGGACCGGGGAGGACCCGGTCTTCGGGGGTGCGGCCGACTTCGACCTCGAGCTGATCGAACACCGCACGCTCGACGGCCACACCCAGGAGCTCATCTACCGGCCCACCCTGCATGGCTGAGCCCGTCCATGCACCCTCACCCCGTCAAGCAGCCGACCTGACGTGGAAGGTCCCGGTGACCGACATGCCGACCGGTCTCATGCATCCTGCGCCTTCGAGCGCGATTGCGTCAGCGTCCAAACGCCCAGGCCACCATCAGCGGGAACTCGGCCTGCCAGAACGGGTCGCCGTGGTTACCGACCCGCTCTGTCATCACGACGTCCGCACCGGCATCGCGTAGCGCGTCCGCCCACCGGGTCGCGTTCTCACAGAACCACGGCTCCAGCGTGCCGGCGACGAGGTAGGTGCGCGGAAGCGGGCTCGGCATCTCGGCCGGCGGGCGGTAGCCGCCGCCCGGCGAGGCGGAGAAGACCGCGCCATAGATGTCCGGATGCCGAAGCCCCATGGCGAGGGAGAGCTCTCCACTGGCCGACACGCCGCACACCGCCGTGCGTTCGGCCGGCAACGAGACGCCGAAGTGTGACCGCACCCAGTTGCGGACGTCGGAGACGAAGAAGCTCTCGTGGGCCGCGAACCGGTCGGCGTCGAACGGCGGTGAGTACTCATGGATGCGTACCATCTCATCCTCATCGTCGGTCCGGTAGGCACCGACGATCATCGTGGGCGGTACGTCGGCCGCCTCGAGGTCACCGCCCCACTGCGAGATCAGCTGACCGTCACCGGCGAACACGACTGCCTCCGGCGGATCCGGCGGCACGTACACCGTGACCTGCCGCCCGCCGTCGTAGTCGAACGTCTCGGTGACGAGCTCTCCCGCTATCCGATCAGCTGACACTGGTTCCGGCGCCACTTCGGCACCAGCGGGCCCTACGGCTGCTTCGTCATCCATTGATCCCACCTCGATCCTTGAGCGTTCGTACAGGTCTATCGGCGGCACGCGTCTCTGACAGCGGCCGCGGTTGCGCTGATGTGCTCCCACCAGTCCTCGCCACGGCCCGGTTGTTGACCGCTGCCGTAGCCGAAGCACGCGAGGTACATCGGTCGCACGGACATCACGCCCTCGAGCCGCTCGAGCTCGTCGTCGGTCAACTCGACGTGCTGGCAGTACGCGCGCACCGCAGCGTCGATCCACGCGGCATTGTTCCGGGTGCCCCACATCAGATAGGCGAAGTCGGCAAGGCGCGGGCCACGCCCTGAGGCCTTCCACTGGATCGCGACCGGCCCACGCTCGCTCACGATCACGTGGTCGTGGGCGTGGAGGAGATTGCCGTGGACCAACGCCTGCGGAAGGCCATGTCCGTCGTCCGCTGAGCGCACCTGGGCGCGGAGCTGCTCGAATGCCTTGCGGCCGGTGGCCGCGACCTTCGCCTCGGCGACATCGAGGAACGAGAGGGCGGCCAGCACGTCCTGACGCGGGCTGCCCTCACGGGTTGGGTCCTCACCGCTCGCCCCACCGGGGCGGCTGACGGACTCGTCGAGTGGCAGCGTATGCAGCCGGCCGAGCAGGTCACCCATGATGACGAACCTCTCGGTATCCGCGGGTCCCCTCGCCGTCCGGAGCTGTCCGCCGGTGACGAACCGCGTGACGAGGACGGACAAGCCGTCGAATACGGACGCCGCCTCGTCGACCGCGAGCCGCTCCGCCGGGTAGTGCTGCCGCTCCAGGAACCGCAGGATCGCCGCGTCGCCCTCGGTGCCAGCCCGAGGGCGAGCCGGCGGAAACACACGCGCAACCCACGGGTCGCCGTCGCCGCGCTCGACGCGGAAGACGTGATCGTTGTGGTGGCTGACCTTCGTCGCGGCGACGGCGTCAACGCCGTAGTGATCCCTCAGATGGGCGAGCAGGCGCCTAGCGATGGGCTCGTGAAGCGCGTCGGAGCGCCCGTCGTCGGTCCAACGTCGCCAGGCGAGCCGCCCTTCGACGCCCTCGAGGTCGGTGAGCGCTTCGGTGTAGAGCTGGCCGTTCTCCTGCGCGTGGCGCCGGACAACCTTCTTGAAACTGCCGTCCTTCGTCATGGACAAGCCTCCTCATGACACCCCCGTCCCCCAGCGACGCGGTGTTCAGAGATGGCCTGTGACATCGACGACAACGACGACCGAGAGGCAATTCCCCTTCGCCGAATGGAACCCCAGCTGGGGCGGACGTTCCACGGCTCGGCGACCGGTCGGCGCCGTGGCGGCATTGTTTCCGGCAGCGCAGCCCGAGTCAAGTACTCGGTCGCAGATCGAGGCACGTCCCGCGCAGGGCGCGGAGCATCGCGAAGATGCGCCCGCTGCAAGAAATCTAGCCCGCCCAGAGGATGTCGATGATCCGCAGAGTCTCGGTCTGCTCGTGAACGACGAAGGTCAGCATTCCCTGATCGTCTGAACCAAAGAATGCGACTCGCACCGCCGACTGCCCTGGGCGCTCCGGCACCGCGTCCCAGGGATCCTCGAGAAGCTGAAGAAGACGCTTGAGCAAGGGGCCGTTCCGCACGTCTTCGGGCAGGCCGTTCAGCTCGTAAAGTGCACGCCCATGGAAGCCATCGAACTTGTGGGTCACACCCGGCCTTTCCAATCGGCGGGGGTGTAACGAACAAAGGCGTCTTCGCGCCCGTGGATTGCGTCTTGTACCGCCTCCTCATATCCCGGCCGGGCGTATGCGATCGCGCGCAGGCGCCACTGCCGCAAGAGACGACGCACTTGCTTGAACCGTTCAAGATCGTGAGCGGCGTCGAGGGCCTGATCGTACTCTGCCCGGAACTGGGCACGATGTGGCGGCGGAAGTAGTTCGAAGATCGCGGCCGGGTCGTCGCCGGGATCTTGCCGCCCGACAGCATCGAGGAACTCGACGGTCATGGGCACAATCTACAGGGACACCCACGACGGCGCCCTCCATGGGAAGCAATGATCCAGATGGACGGAACAGCCGTCGCGTCGAGGCCTCCTCAGCCGTCGGTGTGCGCGACACCGACCGGGCAGGCGACACCGGTGGAGTGCACCGGGCAGTAGCCGTTCGGCACCTTGTGGAGGTACTGCTGGTGGTAGTCCTCGGCGTAGTAGTAGTCGCCGAGCGGGGCGACCTCGGTCGTGATCGCGCCGTAGCCGGACTGGGCGAGCGACTTTTCGTACGCCTGTTTCGACGCCTCGGCGGCGGCGCGTTGCTCGTCGCTGGTGACGTAGATCGCGGAGCGGTACTGCGTGCCGACATCATTTCCCTGGCGGTAGCCCTGGGTCGGGTCGTGGTTCTCCCAGAAGATCTTGAGCAGGCCGGCGTAGGAGATCCGCTTCGGGTCGAAGACCACCCGCACGACCTCGGTGTGGCCGGTGCGGCCGGAGCAAACCTCCTCATACGTCGGGTTCGGCGTCGTTCCACCCGCATATCCGGCGGAGGTCGACCAGACTCCGGGCGTCTGCCAGAAGAGCCGCTCGGCACCCCAGAAGCAGCCGAGACCGAAGACCGCGACCTCATAGCCCTCTGGAACGGGACCTTCCAGCGGCGTACCCAGCGTCGCGTGGGTCGCGGGCACGGGAAACGGCCGCTCGGCCCGGCCCGGCAAGGTCTCCTGCGGCTTGGGCATCTCACGCATACGGCCGAACAGTGCCATGGTCAGGCCTCACTTTCCGGTGACGGCGATCCTTCCTTCAGCGTAACGACCCGCTGCGACACCGGGACGTCGTGAGCGCCGCTCGGACTCCACATCCTTGGTGGTCAGCGACGGGTCGCCGTCCGTCCGCGGCGATGCATGAAGAAGTCGTACGGCAGGCCGAGACCCTGCTCGGGTACGGGATCGGTCCGGCCGGCCAGCAGGCTCGATCGCCTGCGGTCGAGTTCAGCGGACATCCGGGCGAGATCGGCTGGGCGCTGAAGTGCCTGGTCGCACCGTTCCGCCGGATCGTCACGCAGGTCGAAGAGTCGTGGCGCGGGATCGCGTGGCCGGCCGTAGAGATCGGGCAGAGGGAGACCGGCCGCGTCCGCGGCGTACGGCACGATCACCTTCTCCGTGGTCGTACGCAGTGCCGCCGACGCCTGCCGCGTCGACTCCACGGACACGACGCTGGAACGGATCTCGCTCGCCGATCCGTCGATCAGGGGCACCATGCTGCGTCCGGTCAGGTCGTACGCCGGCCTGGGGATGCCGCTCAGCTCACACAGGGTGGGCAACACGTCCTCGTGCGAGACCATGCCGTCAACCCGACCTTGCCCCGGGCCGGATCGGTCACCCGCCGGCAGTTTGAGGATCATGGCGAGCCGGGTCACGGCGTCATAGAGACCGTGATGGTCGAAGTAGAGGCCGCCCTCGCCGAAGCACTCGCCGTGGTCGGAGACCAACAGCAGGAGGGTGTTGTCCCAGCTCTGATGTGCCTTGAGGCCGTTGATCAACCGGCCGATCTGGTGGTCGACCTGGGAGATCTCACCGTCGTACTGCGCGAGGACGTACGCATAGTCGTCCGGATGGCGCAGGTTCATGTCGGCGAGAAACGCTTCGTAGTAGTCGGGATGGATGGCGCGCACCTGCGCCATGTCGACGGCCGGCATGCCCTGTGGCCCTGGGGGCACCTCGTCCGGCCGGTAGTGCATCTCGTCATACGGCGGCAACGGGCCGTAGGGCGTGTGCGGATCCCAGTAGTGGATGAACAGCAGCAAGGGCTTGTCGCGGGGCTTGGTGGCGAACTCCAACGCCCGGTCGGTCAGCTGCGTGCTCTGGTCGCCGAACGGCTTGTAGAGGAATCCCGAGTAGTGGTCATAGCCTCGGGCGAACCACGTGCCCTTGCCCAACCCCTGCACGACGAGGTTGTCGAGCGCCACCGTCACGTAGCCGGACTCCTTGGCCAGTTGGGGGAGGAGCTGGATGTCCTCGTCGAGATGCACTTGCGCCGGATGCGTGACCACCCTGTGCTGGTAGGGATGTAGGCCCGACAACAACGTGGTGAACGACGGCGTGGTGGGGATGCCGGCCGCGTACGCCTGGTCGAAGACGACCGACTCGGCTGCCAGGGCGTCGATCGCGGGGGACGTCGCGATCGGATAGCCATAGCAGCCGAGATGGTCCGGGCGGAGCGTGTCGACCGCGACGATGACGATGTTCGGCCGGCGGTCCACATTCTCGTCGTCGTTCACCGGAGGTACCGCTTGTGCACTGTCATGTGGGGCTACCGGGGCGCGTTGAGTTCGTTCGGGTCGGGAATTCCGGCCGCCTGGCCCACCCGCTGGGCGAGTGGCGTCGCGCCCGGGCCGACCTTCTCGTCGGGTTTCGGTGTCCCGATGTTGGTGGCGCACATGCCCTGGTCCGCGACCGGATCGGAGTCGCGTCCGGTCTCGGCGAGGCGTTTCGCCAACCAGGCATCGAGAACTCCCTCGAGCTCCGCCACGACGTCCGGTCGGTCTTCTGCGATGTTGTTCTGTTCGCCCGGATCGGCTTCCAGGTCGAACAGCTCCTTCATCGGCCGGCCGTGCCGATCGGGTTCGATCGACCGGATGAACTTCCAGCGGTCCGTACGCACGCCCCGCTTGACCTGCCAGGTGGCCTCGGAGAGGAACACCTCGGTGTAGTTGGCGTCGCGGACGCCGTAGATGGCGGGAAGCAGGCTGATCCCTTCCATGCCTTCGGTCTGCGGGATGCCGACCAGGTCGAGCAGGGTCTGCGTGACGTCGAGGTTCTGCACGAGGCCAGGAACGCGACGGCCCGCCGGCAGCTTGCCGGGCCACGACATGATCAACGGGATGTGGACGTTGCCCTCGTAGAGGCCGTGGTGGTCGAAGTAGCCCAGTTGCTCGTTGAGGACCTCGCCGTGGTCGGCGGTGATCACCACGATGGTGTCGTCCCTGACCGGCTCCAGGGCCGCGAACACCTTGGCGAGATAGCCGTCCATGTAGCGGATCTCACCGTCGTACAGGTTGACCACGTGTTCGGCGTCGGTGACCCCGGGCATCCAGTCGTGGAAGTACCACTTGAACGGTTCCCAGCTCCACGCCTCGTCCATGCTGTGGTTGTCGGGATCGTACGGATCGCGGTCGCCGTCGGTGTAGAGGTCCTCGTAGCCCGGTGGCGGGAGATAGGGCGTGTGCGGGTCCCAGTAGTGCAGGAAGCAGAAGAACGGCCGCGGATCGGCCACCACCTCCTCGATCGTCGGGAGCGCGAGGTCGGTGACCGTCTCCGCCTTGCGCAGCACGGTGGGATCCGACCGGTCCCACTGGTAGGTGCGGTAGTGCTCGAAACCTCTGCTGAAGTGCCGGTTCATGTTGTCGACGGCCGCGGTCACGTAACCGTTGTCGGCAAGGATCTCCGGCAGGAGCTTGATGCCGTCCTTGATCGGCACGCCGCCGCCGATGTTGACGATGTCGTGGGTGATGGCCTCCTTGCCGGAGAAGAGCGTGGTGAAGCTCGGGTGGGTGGGGATGTTCGGCGCGTAGCAGCGTTCGAAGACCACACCGGTGTTGGCGAACGCGTCGAGGTTCGGACTCGTGTCCCGGTGGTATCCGTAGCAGCCGAGGTGATCCGCGCGCTGGGTGTCCAGCGCGATCAGCACGATGTTGGTCATCCGGCAACCTCCTCGACCGTACCGCCTTCGAACGAACGGATCGCCGCCTCGATGACCTCCTGCGCGGCGAGACCGTCAGCGCCCGAGCCATCGAGCGGACCGCCGGCCTGGACCTGGGAGACGAAGGCGTTGATGCGGTTGGAGAACGTCTCGCCGAAGCCTTCCATGCCGCCCATGATCGGGTTGTCGACCACCAGCTTCTCCGGCGACTCGCGGGGGAAGAACTCCAGGCGTTCGAAGACGTTCTCGATCACGAAACGTCCCTTGCTGCCGGCGACTTCGCACCGCTCGATCGGGTGGTAGCGGCTCGCGTCGTAGCTTCCGGTCAGGTGCCCGACGGCGCCGCTGGCGAACTGCAGGTTGATCGAGGCGTTGGACCAGATGGCGCGGCCCGGTCCCTTGTGCAGGAACGCCTGCACCTTGCTGATCGGTCCACCGAAGTAGCGCATCACGTCGATGGAGTGTGGATGCAGCGCCCGCAGGTGGAACCATGGCGAACTCTCGTTGGGGTTGTTGATCCAGAGCGCCATGTTGACGAAGAGGATGTCGCCGAGTTCGCCGTCCTCCTGCAGTTTCTTCGCCCGCGCGGCGGCCGGCGTGAAACGGTGGTTGAGGTTGACACCGAGAAGGACGCCGGCATCCTTCGCCGCCTGAACCATCTCTCGCGCTTCGGTGAGGTTGTTGGAGATCGGCTTCTCGACGAGGACGTGCTTGCCGGCCGCGATCAGCGCCATGGTCGGGGCGTGGTGGTGGCCGCCGTTCTCCGGCCCGGCGGTGGCCACGCTGACGGCGTCGAGTTCCTCGGCGTCGATCATTTCCTCGAGACTGTGATAGGCCGGTATTCCGTACTGCTTGCCTACCGGGTCGACGCGTTCGGGCAGCAGGTCGCAGACCGCCACGAGTTCAGCATCAGGGTTGTTGGTGTAACAGCGGGCGTGGTTCTTGCCGATCCCACCCAGCCCGACGATACCTACCCGGAGCATGGGCCCTCCCAATCTGTTGGCACTGGACGTCTGGATACTGGACGTGTCGACGCTGGACGTCTCGATCCTGAACGCGTCGATCCTGAGTATGCCGGTGCAGCTCTTGTCGGCGCGGGTGGTGCGTGCGTTGGTCCTGCCACGCATCCCGTGCGGTATCCACTAACCGGCATTGATCTCCTGCAGGCAACGGTGGAGATATCCGCGGCTCTCCGCGGCGACACTGCTCGCCTGGGCAGGGGAGTACGAACCGGCGCCGATCACCTCGAGGTTGAGCGGCCCGTCGTAGCCCACCTCGGCGAGGGCGCGCAGGGTGGCCGGGATGTCGACCGTTCCGCGCCCGGGAATCTGCGTCGGCGGCGGACCGACCTTCTGCTCCCGGCTCGCGCAGTCCCGGAAGTGTGAGGTGACGATCCGTTCGCCCCAGCTCTTCGCGATGTCGTCCGGGTTTTCGTCGGCCCGGAACAGGTGACTCGGGTCGAAGTTGAGCCCCAGCGCGGGATGGGTCACCTCGGACGTCAGCCGCAAAGCGCTCGCGCCGTTGTAGATCGCCTGCCCCACATGGGGTTTGACGGCAAGCGTCAGGGAGTACTCCCCGGCCAGCTCGGCGAGCGTGGCGAGGTGGGCGATCGCCTGCTTCGTGGACTCCTCGTCACCGGTCTTGCCACCCGAACCGACGTTGACGATCGGGATCTCGAGCCTGGTCGCGAGGTCGAAGATCCTTTCCAGCCGGTCGCGGTCGGTGGTGGCGGCCTCGATCGCCGTGGCGGTGAGGCCGTTGTCGCCGAGCAGGGTGGTGAGGCGTTTGATGGTGCCGGTGTCATTGTCGGGCGAGATGTGCTCGCACATGCCTTTGATCGCCGCGAACTCGACGTAGGAATATCCTGCGAACGCGATCGCCTCGACCGCCGATTCGACGTCGACGGACGCGAACAGGACGGTATTGCATCCCAGCTTCATGGGACAGCATCCTTTCTCAACAAATTCGATCCTTCTGCCATCGGATGGATTCGTCCCATTCGACATAGCGCAACGGAAGGTCGCGCCAGTACCACGTCGACTCGTCATCGGGCCAGGTGGCATAGATCTCATCCCACGTCGCGACACCGCAGTGCACGTCGAGGGCACGGCGTTCGATCACCTCGTGCAGGGGCTGGTAGCGGAAGTCGCAGGAGAGGCGGACCCGGTCGGGCTGGCCGTTGGGCAGCGCCTTGTGCACAGTCCGGCTGGAGAACGTGAGCACGTCGCCCGCGTCGAAGTCCCCTTCAGCCCATGTCAGGTCGAGGTTGCAGAGGTAGGCCTCCAGCCCGCCGGCACCGTCAGCTGCCTTGTAGGACAGGAGCCCGTCCTGGTGTGAACGGTCCAGCACGGTGAGACCGCCGAGGCTTCGCGGGCAGTCTCCCAACGGAAGCCACGCTGTCCATACGTTCGGGCTGCCCTGGACGTGGATGAAGTCCTGGTGTGGCGGCGTGGGGTTGCTGTCGCGGCGCGGCACCATCATCCGGGCGATGTTGCGAGGGTGCCGTAGGACCGGCGCGTCGAAGAGTGCGGCGTACAACGCCTGCAGTCGTGGGTGGTCGGAGAGTTGGTGGAACTCCCGCACGTGTTGCGCGTCGCGGTAGGCCGCCGGTGTCACGCCGACACCGCAGAACTCCGTCTCGGCCGGATCCTCGCGTTCGTACGCAGGCACGTCCGCGATCCCCTCGCCGACCGGTGTGCCCGGAGCGAGCCAACCGTGTCGGTCGATGATCTCGAGGAACCGCTGGCGTACGTCGAGAACCGCCGCACGAGGCAACAGCCCGCGCAGGAACAGATAACCGTGCTCGTCGGCGCGGGCACGCAGGGCGGGCGGGTCGCCGAGCAGGTCGGAGGAGTCGAGGAACGGCGTCGTACGCGTCGGGCCGGTGGTCGTCGGGGCCGTCATCGAACGCTCCGGGGTCGGGATCGGTCGCTCATGGTCGCGCCAGGAACGGGTCGGGAGAAAATCGTTTCATCCAGCGTCGAGGGAGGTACGCCGCGAGTACATGCCCTGACCGGTCTTGGCAGCCGGAGTTCGCGTGGACGAACTTCGCCCTTGTGAGACGTCCACGGTGCGCCGGGGACGGCCGACGCTGGGTCTCAGGTGACGACGGGCGTGAGGTCGGCCGCGGGCCGGTGCGGACGTCCGCCTCGGGGGCGACCTCGCTGCTGGTCGGGCCGCGCGGCGAGGGTGGCGGACACGTCGGCGAGGCGTACGACCGCCTCGGCGAGATCGGCTTCGGGCAGTGCGTAGGGCAGGCGCAGGAACCGCTCGAACGCACCATCCGTCCCGAATCTCGGGCCCTCCGCCAGCCGCACGCCGTGCTGGCCGGCGAGGACCGCGAGGGTGCTGGACACCGGGGCGTCGAGCTCGCACCACAGGCTCAGCCCACCGGGCGGCAGCTCGAACCGCCAACGCGGCAGGTGAGCGGCCAGAGCCTCGACGAGTGCCGCCCTTCGCCTGCGTACCATCGATCGCCGCTCGGTCAGGATCGGCTCGTGCCGCACCATCAGCTCGGCGGCGGTCAGCTGGCTGAGGATCGACGTACCCAGGTCCGTCACCGCGCGGACGCCGAGCAGCGTCGGCACCAGCGAGGCCGGCGCGCGGAGCCAGCCGACCCCGAGGCCACCCCAATAGCACTTGCTGGTGCTGCCGACGAGGAGGACCCGGTCGTGCCGGTCGTAGGCGGCGAGCGGGTGGGGCATGGCGTCGGGCTCGACGTCGAGAGCGAGGTCGACCAGCGTCTCGTCGGCCACGGTGAGAGTCCGGGTCCGCGCGGCGGTCGCCGCGACCCGCTCGCGCGTGCTCGCCGACATCAACAGGCCGGTCGGATTGTGGAAGTCGGGAACGAGGTAGGCGAGCCGCGGCGCGGACTGACGCAGCGTCGCCTCGAACATCGCGACGTCCCAGCCGTCGGGGCGCAGCGGGACCGGCACGGCGCGGGCCGGCACCTGGCGGATCGCCTCGAGGACGTTGGGGTAGGTGGGGTGCTCGACGAGGACCCGATCGCCCGGACTCACGAACGCCCGCAGGATCAGCGCGAACGACTGCAACGACCCGCCGGTGACGAGGATCTGGTCGGGCGTCGTCGGCAGGCCGCGTTCGGTGTAGCGGTGGGCGAGCAGCTCACGCAGGTTCGGCACGCCGAGCGGGGTGTAGCCGTGGCCGCGGAGGTAGGTCGGCAGGGCGTAGGTGGCGGCCTCGACGGCCGCGGCCATCCCGGGCGGCGCGGGCAGCGCGGCCGCACAGAGGTCCAGGGCCTCGTCGTCGGGATCGGCCGCGGGCATGATCGCTCCGCCGCCGGGTCCGGGGCCGCCGTTGGTGCGGTGGGAGGTGCCTGGCGCGCCGGCCCCCGACGGCACCTGGATGCGGCTCGCCGCACCGCGCCGGCTGGCGAGGAAGCCGGACTCTCGCAGGACGCCGTACGCGGCGGCGACGGTCGTGCGGCTCGCCCCGAGCGCGCGGGCGAACTCGCGCTCACTGGGCAGCCGGGTGCTCGGTGGCAGCCGGCCGTCGAGCACCAGGAGGCGGATCCGGTCGGCGAGCGCGCGGTAGGACGGCCCGCCGTGGTGCCAGGAGCCGAGCATGTCGACGAGCTGGTTCGCCGTCGCGGAGCGATCCAACATGCATGCCACTCTCACACGACTGGCTCTGGAATACCAGGCCAGTTGTGGGTGAGGATCGCAGACGTGCCCGCTGAGTCCCGCAATGTCAATGACAAGTCCGCACACAATGCCGCACCCATCTCCGCCCATGCGGTCGAGTTCGCGTCGAGCCCGCTCGCCGCTCTCCGGGAGGGCCGGCTGACCCGCCGGTTCGTGCAACTCTTCCTCGGCCTGACGCTCTACGGCGCCTCGATGGCGTTGATGATCCGTTCGACACTCGGTCTCAACCCCTGGGACGTGTTCCACCAGGGGCTCATGGAGCACACGCCACTGTCGTTCGGGATGATCGTGATCATCATCAGCGGTGTCGTGCTGCTCGCCTGGATTCCGCTTCGGCAGGTGCCTGGAATCGGCACTGTCTGCAACGCCGTCGTGATCGGGATCGTCGTCGACGCCACCTTGCTCGTGCTGCCGGCACCGGAGTCGATGACGCTGCGGATCGTCTTCATGGTGTCCGGCATCGTGCTCAACGCGGTCGCGGGCGGTGCCTACATCGGCGCGCGCCTCGGTCCCGGACCTCGCGACGGGCTGATGACCGGGCTCGTCCGTCGTACGGGCCGATCCGTCCGGCTCGTACGTACGGTCATCGAGGTCACCGTGCTCGCGATCGGCTGGCTGCTCGGCGGCACGGTCGGTGTGGGGACGGTGCTCTACGCCGTGAGCATCGGCCCACTCGTGCACATCTTCCTGCCGCGGTTCACGGTGCCGGCACCCGTGGCCAGCGCCTCCGCGCTCGACGAGCGGCAGCGTGCCGTTGGATGAGGGCGCCCCTGTGGGAGCGTGCCGTTGGGTGAGCGTGCCCCTGTGGCGAAACCGTCTCTCATGAGTCGGTATTGCCGGGCGATGGCCGCTCCCGGACGTCGCGCTGGGTAGCCTCAGGCCATGAACGAGCAGCACCACGGCTTCGAGACTCTGGCGATCCACGCGGGCCAGGAGGCCGACCCCGCGACCGGCGCGGTGATCACCCCGATCTTCGCCACCAGCACCTACCGCCAGGACGGCGTCGGCAAGCCGCGCCAGGGCTATGAGTACTCGCGTACGCAGAACCCCACCCGGGCCGCGTTGGAGGAGTGCCTCGCCGCGCTCGAACACGGCGCCCGTGGCCTCGCCTTCGCCAGCGGCATGGCAGCCGAGGACACCCTCCTGCGTACCCTCTGCAAACCCGGCGACCACGTGGTCATCCCCGATGATGCCTACGGCGGCACCTACCGGCTCTTCGCCAAGGTTGGCGAGCCGTGGGGCCTCGCGCACACGCCGGTCCACGTCGCCGACGTCGACGCCGTACGCGCGGCGCTTAGGTCCCGGCCGACCGCGCTGCTGTGGGTCGAGACGCCGACCAACCCGCTGCTCGCCATCGCCGACATCGCCCGACTCGCCGAGATCGCCCACGAGGCCGGCGCGCTGCTCGTCGTCGACAACACGTTCGCCTCGCCCTATCTCCAGCAGCCGTTGACGCTCGGCGCCGATGTCGTCGTCCACTCCACGACGAAGTACGCGGGCGGCCACTCCGACGTGGTGGGCGGCGCGCTGGTGACGGCCGACGCGACACTGGGTGAGCGGCTTGCGTACGGCCAGAATGCGATGGGTGCGGTGGCGGGCCCGTTCGACGCGTGGCTGGTGCTGCGGGGCCTGAAGACCCTGGCCGTACGCATGGAACGCCACAGCGACAACGCCGAGCGCATCGCCGCGTACCTCGCCGGCCATCCGAAGGTCGGCCAGGTCCTCTATCCGGGCCTGCCCGAACATCCGGGCCACGAGGTGGCGGCGAAGCAGATGCGGCGGTTCGGCGGAATCGTGTCGTTCCGGCTGGCGGGTGGTGCCGCGGCCGCGATCGAGGTCTGCGAGCGGACGACCCTCTTCACCCTCGCCGAGTCCCTCGGTGGCATCGAGTCGCTGATCGAGCATCCGGGACAGATGACGCACGCCAGCGCGGCCGGGTCGCCGCTGGAGGTGCCCGACGACCTGGTGCGGTTGTCGGT
Organism: Actinopolymorpha sp. B11F2; assembly: GCF_040195635.1. Classification (NCBI taxonomy): domain Bacteria; kingdom Bacillati; phylum Actinomycetota; class Actinomycetes; order Propionibacteriales; family Actinopolymorphaceae; genus Actinopolymorpha; species Actinopolymorpha sp. B11F2. Next base: position 304,292 of record NZ_JBEFTX010000002.1, read on the forward strand.
GGGCATCGAGACAATTGACGACCTCCTCGACGATCTGGCGCAGGCGCTCGGCTGACCGGCCGTGCCCGTTCGGCTGACCCGGCCTGCCCGTTCGGCTGACGCGCGTGGGGCGAACCGCTGGAGTGCCGAGGTGCGAACCGCCGAGATGGCCTTGCGTGGCAGGAGGAACGACGATGAGTGAGAGTACGCCCGCGAGCCCGAACCCACTGGCCTGGTGGGAGATCCAGGTCCCTGATCTCGACGTGGCTCAGGCGTTCTACGGTGCAGTCTTCGGCTGGACGTTCGAGCCGTTCGAGGACGGCTTCGTGGTGGCGAAGACGGCCGACGGCACGATGGTCGGTGGGCTCGACACCTCCGCCGGTGACGCCCCTCCGGCGGGCCGCCGCGTCCACGTGTACTTCCGGTCCGACGACCTCGAAGCCACCCTTCGTGCGGTCCAGGCGGCGGGTGGCGCGGTGGTGCAGCCGCGGACGCTGATCTCGGAGGGGTACGGCTGGTTCGCGACGGCCGCCGATCCGTCGGGGCTCCAGTTCGGCCTGGTCACCGACAAGCCCGCGACCCCCGCCGGGTGAGCGCGGGCTGAGGCCCACTCCTACCGTCCACGAGCGTCCTCGGCGGCGGACTCCTCTGCTGGCGTTCGGCCACCCTCTACGCTTGCGCCGGTGACGATCAACGACCTGACGGCGCGGGCGATGCGGGTCCACGCGCTGTACGACGAACTCAACCACCGGCAACGCGGCCGCACCTGGAACCGGGAGGAGTTCGTCCTCGGGTTCGTGGGCGATGTCGGGGATCTCGCCAAGCTCACCATGGCGGCCGAGGGCGCGCGCGACATGCCGGGAGGCCGGGCAGCACTCGGGCACGAGCTGGCCGACTGTCTCTGGTCGGTGCTCGTTCTCGCCCGGCTCTACGACGTGGATCTCGATGCGGAGTTCGAGCAGATGACGGAGAAGCTTGCCGCTTCGCTCACCGACCGACTGCGCGAAGGCTGAGCCGGCCTGGTCATGATCATGTACGGGAAACCGGGGTCGAGGGCGGCACGAACCGCCCGGTTTCCCGTACATGATCATGGCGCGAGGGCGTCCGGACCATGGCGAGGGTGGCGCTTGGCCTGGGGCGGCGGCCCGCTTTCCGCGTCCCACCAGCGAGTCGGCGCAGGTCGTTCCGATGGTGTCCACGACCGCCGCTCGGGCGTCGCACGAGGTGACTGCCGCGCGGTATGACTAGCTCCATGACGAGCCCCACCACCCCCCAGAACCCGCTGCGGATCGGCGTCAAGCTCGCCCCGCAGCACACCACCATCGACGAGCTCCGCGGCGTATGGCAGCTGGCCGACGAGGCCGGATTCGACAGCGTCTGGAACTTCGACCACTTCGCGTCCATCGGCAGCGACGACCCTTCCGGTGACGTCTTCGAGGGCTGGACCCTGCTGGCAGCGATGGCCGAGGGCACCAGCCGGGTACGCATCGGCTGCATGGTCAGCGGCAACACCTACCGGCACCCAGCCGTACTCGCCAAGATGGCGGTCACGGTCGACCACCTGTCCGGCGGACGGCTGGACTTCGGCCTCGGCGCGGCGTGGGCGGAGGTCGAGCACTCCATGCTCGGCCTGCAGTTCGGGACCGTGGGCGAACGCATGAACCGGTTCGAGGAAGCCTGCGAGATCATCACGTCGCTGTGGACCCAGCCGACGACGACGTTCGCCGGCAAGCACTACCAACTGTCCGACGCCCTCTCCAACCCGAAGCCGGTCCAGCGTCCGTACCCTCCGTTCTGGATCGGCGGCAGCGGGCGCAAGCGCACCTTGCGGATCACGGCGAGGTACGCCGACGCGTGGAACGCCGCGGGTGGGTCGATCGAGGAGATCGCCGAGCTGTCCGGGGTACTCGACCAGCACTGTGCGGACGTGGGACGCGACCCGGCCGCGATCCGGCGCACGGTGCAGGTCCGGTTCGGCGAGAACCTGACCGACCCGGCGGACCTCCTGCCGATCGTCGAGTCCTACGCCGGAATCGGGATCGGCGAGGTGATCGTCGTCCTGCGCGGCGGTGACGCGGTGGCGCGGGCGGAGAAGGTCGCGACCGTCCTCCCGCAGCTGCGGTCGATCGGCTGACAGCGCAGGTGTCACGGTGCGGCCGGGTCGTCGCTACCGCCCCGGGCAGCTGTACGTGTCCGAAGGGACCTGTCCGAAGAATCGGTATCCATCACCGTTCAGCGAGTTACGGACAAGTCTCTTCGCCGCGGGATCCGCCGGCGCCGCCACCGCAGGGTGGCCACGGTGCACGACAACAGGGCCATCGACAGGGCGAGGAACCTGAGACCGCCTGCCAGCTGCTCGGGGTAGACGACGCCGGTGAGGTAGTGGTCGATGAACCCTCCCCGCAGAAGGGGTTCGCCTGCCCTGCCACGTGCCCAGTTCTCTGTCGCGGTGAGGGGGCAGGCGAGCGGAACCAGCGTGCCGACCAGCCCCCAGCACACCGCAGCCAGATGAGGGCCGATGGCGCCAGGCCAGCGCCAGCCAAGAAATCCACCGAAGATGACGTAGGCCATGAAGGCGAAATGCGCGGTGGCGGCGGCCACGACGAGGGCCCGGAATCCCATGGCAGCCACCTCCAGCAGGCTGCGAGACCGAGAGCACTCTTCTCCACTATCGCACCGCGGGCGTGAGGTGCGGTGGCCGCGCCGCCGCCACCTTCACGATCGCGTTCATGATCACGGGGGAGGGCGCAGAGCGAACGTGTCGCCGGCGAGGGAGCGGATCAGGTCCTCGTCGACGTCGTGGCCCAGCCCCGGGCGGTCGAGCGGCACCGGCACCTCTCCGTCGTACGCCCGGATCGGCGGATCCACCACGTCTTGGGTGTAGTACTTGTCCGAGCCCGAAACGTCGCTGGGTAAGGCGAAACCGGGCAGACTGGCGAGCGCGACGTTGGCCGCGCGACCGATCCCGAACTCGTGCATCCCCCCACACCAGACCTGCCACCCCCCGGCGACCGCGCGGTCATGCGCACGTCGTGCCGGCGTGATCCCACCCATCCGGGACACCTTGATGTTGAGGATCTTCGCCGCATCGAGCGCCATTGCCGTGTCGAGCTGATCAAGGTCGTCGATGGACTCGTCCAGGCACAGTGCGGTGTCAAGACGCGCCTGCAGGCGTGCGTGCGCGGCCAGGGCTCCCGGCGCGAAGGGCTGTTCGATCAGCAGCAGGTCGTACGCGTCGAGGGCCTGGAGCGCGTTCAGATGAACGGGATCCTCGTCGTACGCGCCGTTGGCATCGACCTGCAGCGCGAGATCGGGATAGGTGCCGCGGACCGCGCGGACCGGTTCGGTGTCCCACCCGGGTGCGATCTTGAGCTTGATCCGCCGGTATCCGTCGTCGAGGTGGTGGCTCACCTGGGCGAGCAGATCGTCGATGGTGGGTTCGATGCCCAGGCTGACGCCCGCTGGCGCGGTGGTTCGGGTGCCGCCCAACGCGCTCGCGAGCGACATGTCCTCCCGCCGGCACGCGAGATCCCAGCAGGCCATGTCGAAGCCGGCCTTGGCGAAGTTGTGTCCCCGGATCCGCGCCCACGCGAGGTCGGCCTCCCACGGCGTCGTCCACCGGTGCGCGAGTACGGCAGGTGCAAGGTGGGTGGCCAGCATCCACCAGCACGTGTCGACCGTCTCCGCCGAGTAGAACGGATCGCTCGGCGACGCGATCTCGCCCCAGCCCACGAAGCCGGCCGTGTCCTCGAGTCGGACCAGGATGTGTTCGAGGTAGGACTTGCGGTGCGAGCTCGTCTCGAACTCGTGCACCAGCGGCAGGCGGACCCGGAACGCCTCCACGCCGACGAGGGAAACCGCCGAGCTGTCGTTCGTCGGTGCCTGGGTCCTCGGGTCGGGTGCCTTCGTCCCTCGCGTAGTCGGCTCGGGTGTCGTCGGGTCCGGGCTGCCTGGTTTCTGGCTGCCTGGTTTCTGGCTGGCTGGTTCCGGGCTGGCTGGTTCCGGGCTGGCTGGTTCCGGGCTCATCGGGTCGTCCTCCGTAGCTGGCTCACGGTCGTTGCGTCCTGTCGCCGGTGGCGGAAGGTGAGCCCGGCGCGGCCGGCGTGAGACCGATGCTCGCGGACGCAGGCCGGAGCCGGTACCACGCCGAGTCCGTGTCGTCGGCCCGGCACGACACCGCGACGTATCCCTGGCCCAACGTTCGTTCGAACGCCGTACTCACCGCTGTCCGCACCTGCTTCGCACGGTCCGGTTCACGCGCGACGTCGGACCACGAGCGCGGAATGCCGATCAGCATGTCCGTGCCCTCCCGGACGAGTTCGCCCCATCCGGGCAGACGGGTCGGAACCTGGTCCACGGCCGGTGGCGACGGCGGCCCCGCAAGGTCCCACTCCACGATCAGCCGGTCGCTCGGATGGCCGGGGTCGCGCCCCATGTCCTCGACACCGTAGAGATTGGGGACGAACCACCTCGCCCGTGCCCCCAGGACGTCGAGGTTGAAGTGCCCGTTGCCGGCGCGAACCGGATCGTAGGACCAGCGCATGGTCGTGATTCCGGTGCCGAGGACGTACGCGCGTTGGCCGAACTTCAGCGCCCGACCTACCCCGCGCCCCTGCCACTGCGGATGCACCACAGCGGCCTGCGAGTAGTGGTAGACCTCGCCCGAGGTGGCGTCCTTCCCCACGAATCCGTACGCGAAGCCAACCAGCCGCTCGCCGTCGAACGCCCCGATCACCGAACCACCGTTGCGGCGCAGTGCCCAGAGCAGCCGCGGGCTGACGGCGGGCGCGGTCGGTCCGAGTTCGAGGACAGCGCGGTAGAGCTCGACGCTCGCCTTCATCTCCGCCGGCTGTTCGAGCGGACGGACCGTGAGGGAGGGCCCGGCAGCGGTGTCCATGAGGCTGATGCTTTCACTGGCCGCGAACGCGGCGCCGACGCCCCGGCCTGCCGACGTCCGGGGCCTGCCGACGTCGTGGGCTGCCGACGTCCCGGGCTGCCTCGTCGATCGGTTCACGTCCCCGACTCGCCGCGCAGACGGCGCGAAAAGAATCGGGGACACGCCGGGCGTGGTGCCACCACTTCGTGGCTTGGCCATGAGATCCTCGGCCGCCGCTCGGTGTGATCCATCCGCCCCCGCCAGCCGATGTCTTTCTCGCACCACTCCGCTAGGCTTCGCGGCGATCTGTCCTGTTCGCGATCCGACCGCCGGTCGGGGTCGCCCTGAGGGCCAACGCGACACCCGTCGGCACGGAGGACGACTGTGGTCACGAGTGAGTCCCGGCTACGCGGAGCTCTCGACCTGCTGTTCACCGACGGGCCCGTGCTGGATGTCTACTCTCACGGGCCGTGGGCGGTGCCCGATGGCCTCCTCGACGAGGCGGCGGCCCGCATCGACACCCTGGTCGCCGACCGGCGATCGGCACAGCTCACCCTCGGCAAGCAGCCCGGACTGCGCACCCCGACCCCCGCCGTCGTCGCCGACGTCCTGGGCATGGTGGCGTTCCTCTGCGGTGACGCCGCCGTGCGCGCCGGCGTCTGTCGCCGGGTTGAACACGACCTGGTCGAGCGCTTCCGGATCCATCCCGTCATCGAGGCCGAACCCGACCGCCGCTGGGTGGCACAGGGATCCTCCTGGCGGCCGCCCGGCCGGAACCTCTTCCAGGCCGCCGGAGACGACCGCGCCCGCCGCACGGTGGCGCTCGACCTCACCACGGAAGCGCTGCAAGCCCTCGACGGTGTCGTCCCACTGAACGAACGTCGGCAGGCACTGTTGCATCTGTACGACGAGGCACGACGCGACGCCGACCTGCTCGAGGCAACCCTCACCACGCCGTACGTCCGCTCCGAGTGGGGCCGGCTCGAGGAACGCTGGGCCGAGCTCGCCGGCGACGACCTGGTGGCCATCCTGCCCGAGCTCACCGGACCGGTCGGCTACCTCAGCTGGATCGTCGACGGCTGGATCGCGGCGCACGAGCGACTCGGCACCCTTGTCCCGGGCGGCGGCGACTCGACCCAGGCGTTCGTCTCGTTGCTGATCCAGGCCGGTATGACCGAGGCTCCTGCCGAGCTCGCGGTCGGGGTCCGGGGCGAGCTGTACTCCCAGGTGCAGCAACAGTTGCGCGTCGTCCTGCGGACCTGGAACGCCGGGGCCTGGCGGCGCCGGGTCCGCGACTGGCTCGCGAGGGCGCTCGTCGCCGGCGAACTCGAGCTCAGCCGCGCCTGGCTCGACCTTTCCGTACGCCTCACAGGCGCGGTCCAGGGTCTCCCGGGGGCTCCGGCGACCCCCCGCCCGTGCCTCGTGCCCGTCGACTGTTTCCAGGAGGACGTACGCCGGCTTTTCCGGGTACGCCGGGTGCGGCACCCTCTCACCGGGTCCAGCTCGGTGGCGGGGTGGGTGGCGGCTGATGCCGCGTTCCCTTTCGGCGTTCAGGCTGGCGGTCGGCTTCCCGAGGAGGAGTTCGCTGGCGAGAGTCTCGGCTCAGGCCCGTCCCCGGAGGAGCGGCCGGGCGATGAGGTCGCCGTCGAGCCGGCGGCTGGAGAAAGGGCGCGTACGCAGGAGTCGGCCGCGGCGTCGGCTCCCCAGGAGGCAGGTGCGCGGGACCCTGCAACGCGAGAGGCCGCTGTCCGGGAGTCGGCCAGCGACCAGCCGATGAGTGAGGGCGCTGGCGCCCGCCGGGACCGTGCCGCGGCGGAGCGGGCCTCACTCGACCCGGCTCCGGTGGAACCAGGCCGGGTGGAACCAGACCTGGTGGAACAGGCACAGGGAGACGCTCCTGGGGAACCCGTCGAAGCGGACCGGACTGGCGCGAGCCGAGCCGACGGTTCGGCGGCCGAGGGACACCCGACTGGTGCGGATCCGGACCAGATCACCGCTGGGCACGACTTGCCAGAACACCCCGACCACACCGCAGCGTCAGAGCGGCCTGCACGACCGGACCAGGCGGCCAGCGCGACACCGGCCACGCAGCCAGACCAGCCCGCGCGGGCCGGGCAGGAAGGCGAAGCCGGAGTTCCTGCACGTGCTGGACAGGTGACGCCTCCCGAACAGCCAACGCGACCCGAGCAGCAGGGCGAGGCTGGTCAGACCGCGTCTTCGGACCCGGCAGCTGCCGACGCTGCAGCGGGTTCGCCCCCTTCCGACATAGCTCAACCGGAACGAAGCACCCGCGAACCGGCCCAGTCCGAACGTGGCCGACGCGCCGTCGCTGATCGTCTGTCCATCGCGGAGTCGGAGGCGGGGGCATCGTCCGTCCCGCCCGAGCAGATCACGGGAGCCCACGCCAAGCCCATGCCACCTGAGGGTGGCGACGCGACCACGGCCTTCTCCCAGCAGATGCTCGGACTGATCGGGCCGTCGACCCCTCCGCAAGGACGCCGAGCGAACGAGTCGGGGCGAGACCACGCCGACACTGGTCCGCACGGGGCATCACACGGCGCGGGATCAGAACACGAGCAGCACACATCCTCCGAGGCTGTGGCCGGTACATGGGGGTTCGAGGCGTTCGCCAGTCACGGACAGCACCCCGACAGCCCTGGCCCGGACCACCAGCGCAACGGAGGCCGGATACCGGCCGACCGGTCCGCTGATCCGATTCACCCGCACGCCGGTGGACAGGGATCCGGTGGACAGGGATCCGGTGGACAGGGATCCGGTGGACAGGGATCCGGTGGACAGGGATCCGGTGGACAGGGATCCGGTGGACAGGGAACCGCCGGACACGGCGGCGCCTGGGTCTCAGGGGGGCACGGTGGCTATGGCGGCACGGCCGGCCGGGGCGCACCGGCCAGTCAGGGCGGCCCCGACGTACACAGTGGGCCCGGCGTACAGAGTGGCCCCGGTGACCAGCTCGGCTATGGCGCCCAACGCGGCTCTGGTAGCCAAGCAGGCTCTGGCGGGCCGGCTTTCCCAGCTCCCGTGGCTCCGCCCGCGAGCCTGGTCGGCAGCCCGAGCAACGACTTCGCGTGGTACAACGCCACACCGCCCGGCGACTACCGTGAACCGGTCGAGGCCGAGTCTGAGCCCGGCGACTATGCCATGTGGACGCGCCGCGAGCCGACAGGCCCGCGCGCCCAGGTGTTGGCCCTGATCGACAGCATCGTCGGCCAGCCTGCCCTGGTCACCGCACTTCGTGAGGCGGTCGCCGCGCCCGAACAGGACCTGCGTCTCCTCGTCGCCGGACCACCCGGCACGGGCGAGGGCATGACCGTCGACGTGCTGTCGAAGTTGGTGACGGCGCGCGGGTTCGACGGCACCGCCATCACGATCAGATACGAGCATCTCGCCCGGCTCGATCCCACGACGGCCGTCGGGCAGTTGCGTGAATGGGTGGACGGTTGTCTCGGCGAACGCCTGCTGGCCATCGAGGACCTCGACCAGATCATCAGCGACGGCGCCCGTGGTGCGGCACTGGCCGAGGAACTGCACCGGCTGATCAGTATCTGCGGAACTGACCTGCAGGTAGTGGTGTTCACCGGGCCCGACGGATACCGCCGTCTGGTCGATATCAACCCGGCGCTCGCGGCATGGTGGCGGGTGGTCCGTACCCGTGACTTCGACGCGGGTGACTACGCCACCATCTTCGGGCGGGTCGTCGAGCAGCGCGGCGCGGTCGCCACGGACGATGCCGCCCGGCGGGCCGGTGACATGTTGGCCGCCACGCCCGCCGAGGGCCAGCTTCGCAACGCCAGGTTGGCCGCCTACCTCGCCGAGATGGCTATCGACGCGGCGCGCAGGCGTACGGACGGGTCGTCCCCACCGATGGTCGACCTCGCCGACCTGCCACGGTTCGAGTCCGAGCCACCGCCACCCCAGCACGTCGCCGACGGTCCCCAGCCTGGGGCATACTCCCGACTCGGCCGGTTGCGCTGACGCACGCCGCCCGCGGAGGTCCGCTCGGCGCTTGCCCACGGCACGGCGACGGGGTGGCGGAGTCGCAGGAAGGTACGCCTCGCTCGGCGCCCCCGCGATTCGCCCGGTGGTGGTCGGAACGCGCGACAGCCGGGTGGGGGGATGACCCCGGCGAGCTGTCTCAGTACTCCGGCGAACACACACCGAGCAGGTTCGCCCAGCTCTCCGCCAGGCGTACGGAGAGAAGCTGCGAGCGGGTGCCGTCTCCACTGTCGAAACGCAGCTTGAGCATCGCCGGACCTTCGATGGGTGCCGAGCAGTCGTGCGGCGCGAAGCGCAGCCGGACCGTTCGTTCGTGACCGACCGGGATCTGCCGGTCGGTGGCGGGCGACGCGGTGACGTTGTTCAGGTGGATCCATCCGGCCGGGAGGTCAGCGGCGCGGAAGGTCAACGGTCGACCGCCACCGTTGAAGACGTCGAGCGCGACCGACACCCCCTCTGGGCCGGGCGTCACTTCCTGCCCGACGAGCCGAGGAACTCCGCGCCCAGGGTGCTGGTCGCACACCGCAGGCGTGAGGTCGTAGAGGGTTCCCGCCGACACGTCCATCGTGTCCGCCGCGCCGACGAACGGCCTGACCAGCATCGGAAGGGCGATCTCCGTGGCCTTGGCCGCCCGGGCCGGCACGCAGTCGGTGACCTGCCAGGTCAGGGAGAGTGTCGTACGACCCTGTGCGGGCAGTTGGATCGGATGCTGTGCATGAACGGGCTGGCGGGCGGTGTCGCGGGCGCCACGGAACTCCATCCCGGCCAGTGGCCGCAGGTCCGGCGTGATCTCGAGGTGGTCATCGCCGCTGTTGGTGAGCTGGATGGCCAGCTCGACCGTGTAGCTGTCGAGGAAGGCCGCCGGTGCCGCTTCGGCGCGAACGGCGGAGCTGGTGAGACGGGCGAAGAGCAGCAGACCCGCCACGAGGAGTACCAGGGCGACGGCGACCGGGCGGGCCCAGCCGGGACCGCGGCGCGGGGGATCGACCACCTCGGCCACGTCGGGTGAGGCGTCGCGCCAACCGCTGTCCCATGCCATGGCACCCGTCCCGTTCCATGAGCCTGACTGGATCAACGAGCCCCTACCGACAAATGAGCCCGGCCCATCGATCTACCTGTCGTGATCGGTGGACCCGTCTCGATCGATGGGAGCCGTCTCGATCAATGAGCACAGTGTCGTCCTCCTGAGAAGGATCGTGGCAGCACCCGGCAAGATGCTGGCATGACCGACGACACCTCCGGAGATACCAGCGAAAGCACTTCGGGCCAGGGCGCGACTCATCGGCCCGGCCAGAACGACCTCGGCAGCCCCACTGAACCGCCCGCCGACTCCAGGTGGCCGGACTCTGGGTCGCCGGATCCTGGGTCGCCGGATCCTGGGTCGGCGGGTACTGGGTCGGCGGATACTGGGTCGGCGGACTCTGGGTCGAGCACCGGTGCCGGCCGGATGAGGGACGAGTCGGCCGCCCCGGTGCTCGCCGTGGACATCGGGGGTACGAAGATCGCGGCCGGTGTCGTGTCCGCGCAAGGCGACGTCCTGGTCAGCGACCGCGCGCCCACCACTCTGGGTCCTGACGACGGTGACCTCGCCATCTGGGAACGATTGCATACCTTGTGCGAAAACGTTCTGGACGCTGCCGGGCGACCGGCCATCCAGGGCGTGGGCGTAGGGTGCGGCGGTCCGATGCGCTGGCCCGCCGGCGTGGTGTCGCCGGTGAACCTGCTGCCCTGGCGGGACTTCCCGTTGCGGGATCGGTTGAGTGCTGCCTACCCGGACGTTCCGGTCCGGGTGCACAACGACGCGGTCGCCGTCGTCGTGGCCGAACACTGGCGGGGCGCCGGTCGCGGAGTGGCCAACATGCTCGGCATGGTGGTGTCCACCGGCGTCGGTGGCGGGCTCGTACTCGGCGGCCGGCTCATCGACGGCCGCAGCGGCAACGCTGGCCACGTCGGTCACATCGTCGCCGACCCGACCGGGCCGGAGTGCGGCTGCGGGGGGCGCGGTTGCGTCGAGGCCATCGCTCGAGGGCCGGCGCTCGTCACGTGGGCCCGCCAGCAGGGCTGGCGCCAGGACGACGAGGCGGCAACGGCCAAGCATCTCGCCGACGACGCGCTGGCCGGCGACAAGATCGCGCGGAAGGCGTTCGAACGCGCGGGGCATGCGGTCGGTATCGGCATCGCTTCGGCCGTCGCACTCTGTGACCTTGAGCTCGTGGTGGTCGGTGGCGGCGTCTCCCAGGTGGGCGGCCTGCTGTTCGAGCCGCTCGAACAGAGCCTTCGAACGTACGCCAGGATCGAGTTCGCCCGGGACGTGGTTGTCAGGCGCGCGAGTCTGGACCAGAACGCCGGAATCGTCGGAGCGGCCGCGTTCGTCCTGGCGGGCGATCAGTACTGGGCCCCCGGATGACCGACCGAAGGTGACCGACCGAGGGTGACCGGGATGAGCGGCTGGGATGGCTGACCGGGATGAGCGGCTGGGATGGCTGACTGGGATGAGCGGCTGGGGACCGGCTGGGATGACCGACCCGGATGACCGGCAGGAGTGACGGCCGGGAGTACCCACCGGGTGACCATCCTGTGGCGAGCTCGGGCGCGCCGCGTTCCGGGTGTTCGTTCCCGGGTAGGAGCCCGGCATGATCACCGGGAGGGCTGGTTGGCGGGGTCGGCTGCGTCGGGTGGCGGCGCGCCTGTCCGGCCGAGCGGGCCGCCGGCCGGAGACCCCCGGCCGGCGCGGTGGCGAGGGCCCCACCCGTGACGTGGACGCTGCCCGTGACACTGGCCCCGCCCGTGACACTGGCGCAGCTCCGGTTCCTCCGACTGACGCTGGTCCTGTTCCTGGTGATGCGGAGCGCCGGGCAGAGACCACGAGCACGGCCGCACCGCGCGTCCCCGAGGTGGACATCCCACACGGCGTTCTCGTTGCCAGCGAATGGTCGTGGCGCCTGCTGTTGATCCTGGCCGCCGCCGGGGTGACGGGCTACCTGCTGCTCCAGCTCAGCATCATTGTCGTACCCGTGCTGATCGCGGCCCTGGTCACCGCGCTGATCGTTCCGCTCACCGACTGGCTGCACCGCTCCGGGCTGCCGCGCGGGGTCGCCGCCGGTCTGACCCTGCTCGGCCTCATCATCGTCGTCCTCGGTCTGCTGGCGCTCGTCGGCCAACAGGTCGCGACCGGTTACCAGGGGCTCTACCGCCAGGTTGTCGACGGGATCGACCAGGTACGTATCTGGCTCATCCGCGGTCCGCTGAAGTTGTCAGAGGCCGAGATCGACAACGCTTTCCAGTCGTTGGGCGAGCTCGTCACGACGAACCAGCTCACCGAGGGTGCCCTCCGAGTGAGTACCACGGTGGGCCACGTGGTGGGCGGGCTCTTCCTTGCGCTGTTCACGACGTACTTCATGCTGTACGACGGCGAACGCATCTGGCGCTTCCTCGTCGGCTTCTTCCCGCGGTCGGCACGCGTCCTCGCCGACTCGTCGGGGCGGCGCGGATGGGTGTCGCTGACGGCGTTCGTCCGGGCGACGGTGATCGTCGCGTTCGTCGACGGGGTGGGCATCATGATCGTCGCGCTGGTCCTCGGCCTGCCGTTCGCCGTACCCATCGGGGTCCTGGTGTTCCTCGCGTCGTTCGTTCCGATCATCGGTGCGCTCGTGTCGGGTGCGGTCGCCGTGCTGGTCGCGCTCGTCGCGAAGGGACCGTTCGTGGCGCTCATCATGCTCGGCGGCGTCCTGCTGGTACAGCAGCTGGAGGCGCACGTGTTGCAGCCGTTCCTGCTGGGAAGGTTCGTCCGGCTGCATCCGGTGGCGATCCTGTTGGGAATCGGTGCCGGTGCCTACCTCGCCGGCATCGCGGGTGCGCTCTTCGCCGTACCCCTCGTGGCGGTTCTGAACGGCATCGTCCGGCACCTCGCGCAGGAGCGTACGACCGCGGACACGCGACAGATGCCGGCGCCACCGCCAGGTTGACCCGCGATCGCCTCCCGTCGCCCCATGACAGCGATCGGCGGGCCCCGCGGTCACTGGCCGCGCGGACCCGCCGACTGTTGCTGGGGCGCGCTGCTGGCTAGCGGGAGCGGGCCATTTCGGGTTCCGTGCCGCCCTCGGGTGCCGAGCCGCCCGCCGTCGGTTGGCCGGTCGCGAGGGGGAGCTCCTTCAGGAACAGCACGATGACGAACGCAGCGAGCGCGAACGGCACGCCGGCGAGAAAGACGTCGTGCAGGGAACGTACGAACGCCTCGATCACCGGCTCCTTGAGCACCGGCGGGAGGTTCTGGATGGCGGTGACGTTCTGGGTGGCGCCCTCAGGGATCTGCGCCGCAGCCCGCGCGGGCAGTTCCTCCGCCAGGTGGGTCGCCAGCCGACTGGTGAGGATGGCCCCGAACATCGCTGTGCCGATCGCTCCGCCCATGGTCCGGAAGAACGTCACCGAGCTGGAGGCGGTGCCCATGTCGCGCATCTGCACGGAGTTCTGGACCGCGGTCATGATCGTCGCCATCGTGAGGCCGAGCCCGAATCCGACGACGTAGGCATAGAGCCCGATCGTCCACAACGACGAGTCCGCGTGGAGGCGGGACAGGAGCCACACACCGAACGCGATGATCAGGCCACCCATGACGGGGTAGATCTTGTACTTCCCGGAGCGGGTGATGAGCTGGCCGGACCCGATCGAGGACGTGAAGATTCCCGCGACGGTGGGAAGCATCGCCAGCCCGGAGGCCGTCGGCGACATGCCCTGGACGACCTGCAGGTAGAACGGCAGGTAGATGATCGTGCCGAACATCACGAACCCGGCGAGCAGGCCGAACGCGTTGCTCACGGTGAAGACCGAGTTGCGGAAGAGCCGGAGTGGGATGATCGGCTCGGAGGCACGCGACTCGACCAGGACGAAGAGCAGGACGAGCACGACACTCGCCCCGAGCAGGGCCAGCGCCCATCCCTCGGTCCAGCCGGCCGACTCGCCACGCCACGACAGGTACAGCAGCAGGCAGGACACCGCCGCCACGATGGTGGCCGCGCCGAGGTAGTCGATCTTGTGGTTGCGCCGGATCTTCGGCATCCGCAGGGCGTACGACGTGACGACCAGCGCGGCGGCGCCGATCGGCAGGTTGATCCAGAAGATCCACCGCCAGCCTGGGCCATCGGTGAACCAACCGCCGAGCAGAGGTCCGGCGACGCTGGAGACGCCGAACACGACGCCGAAGTAACCCTGGTACCGGCCGCGTTGGCGGGGCGGGATGATGTCGCCGATCACCGCGAACGCCAGCGCCATGAGGCCTCCGCCGCCGAGGCCCTGGATGGCCCGGAAGGCGACGAGTTCGAGCATGTTCTGCGAGAGCGCCGAGAGCACCGAGCCGACGAGGAACGTCCCGATGGCCGCCTGGAACATCGGTCGGCGGCCGTAGAGGTCGGAGATCTTGCCCCACAGCGGAGTGGATGCCGTGGACGTGAGGAGGTAGGCGGTGACGACCCAGGACAACTTGTCGAGGCCGCCGAGTTCGCTGACGATGCGCGGGAGTGCCGTACCGACGATGCTCTGGTCGAGTGCCGCGAGCAGCATGCCGGCCATCAGGCCGCCGAGCACGATGAGGATCTGCCGGTGGGAGAGGTACGTGTTGCCCTCGACCTCCGCCGGCGCCGCGCCCGCGGGCACGGCCGCCGGTGTGCCGGGTGCGGCCGATCCAGCGGCCGATGTGGCGGATGCGGCGGATGCGGCGGCGGGTGTGGTCGAGGGCGGAGGTTGCTGCTCGGTCATCGAATGGTCTCCTGCGGGTTGTTACGTGGGAACGGTGTGACGGACGTGGTGTCACTCGCGCTTGGGTGGCGCGAGGCCGGCGACGCCGGGTGTCCCGGGTCACCCGTGGTCAGGCGTCGTGCACTTCCGGAGTGCTGGGCCGAGGTGGGTCAGGAGCGGGCGGTACGGATGAACGGGAAGGATCCGGACCTGCGCCTGCGCCTGTCCCCGCACCTGTCCCCGCGCCTCGTGAGGACTGGTGTTCGAGGTCGTCGGCAAGCCGGTTGAGCAGGCGTTCGAGCGTGTGAAGATCGCCTTCCGGCCAGTCGGCGAGGGCGGCGTCGAGGTTCGCCCGACGGCGCGCGAACGCATCGTCGAGCACCTGGCGTCCGGCGTTCGTGACGGACAGATGGGCCGCACGGCGATCGTCGGGATCGACGGTGCGCTGGAGATAACCCGAGGTCTCGAGCGCGCGGGCGTGCCGGCTCACCGTGGAGACGTCGAGCTGGACCTGTTCGGCGAGGTCGGAGAGCCGCAGCGGTCCGGCACAGTTGACGGTGTAGAGGACGTACTGCAGTGCGGGCTCGATCGCGGTGGGTTGCGTCCGCTTGATCAGGCGGATCATCCGCATCAGGGCGACGAGGAGCGCCTCCGGCGTGTCACGCGGACGTTCGCGGGAGAGCCCGGGCCGGTCGGCGGCCGACGAGTGAACTGCTTGCACCGTGCAAGTGTAGGTCGGTAGTTGCGTCATGCAAGTATTACTTTACGAAGTGACGCTCGTGCGCCTCGTATCCAGCTGCGCCCAGCGGCCGGCGGGCTGCCCCCGGCGTTTCCCGTGATCATGATGGTGATCGTGAAAGAGAAAGGGGCGTATGTGACGAAAAACTTTCATGATCATGAAATGGCGGTCCGGGCGAGCTCCACCGGCAGGCGGTGCTGGGCGGGGCAGTCGGCCGTGATCATGAAGGGAAAGCGGTGCTATGTGCCCAAAAACTCCCATGATCACGATCATGATCACGGGGCGGAGGGTCAACGCTGGTGGAGGCTCATCCGGATGCCGTTCCTTGGTCGCAGGGTGACCGCCGGGCGTACGGCGACGACCTGATCAGGCAGGGTCTGCGCGGCCCACCGGCGGGCCAGCGTGGCGAGGACGAGGACGCCCTCCATCCACGCGAACGCCAAGCCGACGCAGATTCGCGACCCGATCCCGAACGGAAGGTACGCAGCGCGCGGCTGCCCCGGCGCGGCTTCGTCCCACCGGCCTTCGCGGGTGATCCATCGCTGGGGCCGGAACTCGAGAGGCGCGTTCCAGAACCGCGGATCCCGGTGGAGGACCCACTGGCTGGCCACGCACAGCGACCCCGCCGGTAGCGTCCAGCCGTCGAGCTCCAGATCGACGAGCGTACGCCGGCCGAGAATCCACGATGGTGGATAGAGCCGCAGGGCTTCGGCGAACACCGCCCTGGTCCGGGGCAACCGGTCCAGGTCGGCGGACGACAGGTCGTCCCGGTCGTACCCGTCCACCTCCTCATGAAGCCACGTGGCGACCTCGGGGTGTTCCGAGAGCAGCCACCACGTCCAGGTCAGCGCGGTCGCCGTGGTCTCGTGTCCGGCGAGCAGCAGCGTCATCACCTCGTCGCGGACGAGAGAGTCGTCGTCGATGCTCGTGAGGAGCGCCGACAGAAGGTCTGGTCCCGGAGGGGCCGCCCGGCGCTGGTCGATCAGCTGCCGGACCAGGTGGTCGAGCCGGTCGACGGCGGCGAAGAGGCCAGCCCGTCGGCGGGTGGGGAGCCGGAGCAGCAGGTCACTTCCCGGCAGGACGTGCCGTTGGAACCCGCGCAGAAGTACGCCGAGCGACTCGGCGACCGGCTTCGCGAGTTCGCGCAGGTCGGAGCCGAACAGGGCCCGCCCGACAATGGTGAGCGTAAGCCCCGACATCTCCTCTGCCATGTCAACGGTCGCGGGAGCGGGTGCGTTGGCGGCCGCTCCGACTGGCCCGCCGACCGGCGTGTCCACCGCTCCGTCGACCAGCCCGTCGAACTGCCCGTCGAACTGCCCGCCGACCGGACCGTGCGTCGGCCCGCCGACCGGAGTGTCGGCGGTCTCCTCGGCTGCCGGCCCGGCCCCGGAGAGGATCCGCCAACGGGCATCGTGCTCCAACGCGGCTGCGACCATCGTCTCCGCATACGCCGCCACCCGTCCGCCGTGCATGGCCGGCTGGATGCGCCTTCGCTGCGCACGATGCAGTTCGCCCTCACTGGTCAGGAGGCCGTCGCCGAGGAGCATCCGGATCCGTTCGAGTGCGCGACCCTTCCGCGTGGAGCGGCCGTGGACGACGAACAGTTCGTGGACCAGATCGGGGTGGCCGAGGACGTAGACGTGCTCGCGCCCCAGCCGGAGGTGGGCGACCCGCGGATGCCGCGCGGTGACGCGGGTGAGGTAGTCGGTCGGGGAGCCGCTGGCGAGCAGGCCTGCATAGAGCAAAACGCCGTGTGGTCCTGGTGGCCGGGCGATCCGCATGACTTGTTTGTACGCCCGTACCGCGCGCCTCTTCCACACCGCCACTCCGGTCCGACGCGGTTCGGGTCATACGCCCCTAGGTACGGCGAGCGAGGGCGGCTCGCCCGACTGCCGCAGAACCAACGCCGCGGAGTGCGAGACTGCCGGACATGACTCCGGGACCGCTCGAGCTGGCGGCAATCTATGACGAGATCACCCGTGCGGCGCACACGCTGGACGGAGTCGCCCGGACAACGCCGATGGAAGGATCGCGTTGGCTGTCGGACCGGGTGGGTGGGCCGGTCCAGCTGAAGTGCGAGAACCTCCAGCGGGCGGGTTCGTTCAAGATCCGTGGTGCATACGTCCGCATCGCCCGGCTGGCGGCTGCCGAACGCGCGCGGGGTGTGGTCGCTGCGAGTGCCGGCAATCACGGCCAGGGTGTCGCGCTGGCGGCGAGCCTGCTCGACACGGCGGCAACGGTGTTCATGCCGTTGGGCGCGCCGATCCCGAAGGAGGAGGCGACCCGCTCCTACGGTGCTGAGGTCCGTTTCGTCGGGCACACGGTGGACGAGGCGTTGCGGGCGGCGCGGGCGTTCGCCGATGAGACAGGTGCTGTGCTCATTCATCCGTTCGACCACCCGGATGTCGTGGCCGGTCAGGGAACACTCGGCCTGGAGATCGTCGAGCAGTGCCCGGATGTTGCGACGGTCCTCGTCCCGGTCGGTGGCGGTGGGCTCGTGGCCGGGGTCGCGGCAGCCCTGGCGGGAAGCGGGTCGGCGGCGCGGGTGGTGGGGGTGCAGGCGGCGGGCGCGGCGGCGTACCCGATCTCGCTCGCGGCCGGCCATCCGGTCGCAGTCCCGCACATGGCGACGATGGCGGACGGAATCGCGGTGGGGTGTCCGGGTGTGATGCCGTTCGACCTGGTACGCCGCTACGTCTCCGACATCGTGACCGTCTCGGAGGAGTCGCTGTCGCGCTCCCTGCTCCTGCTGCTCGAACGCGCCAAGCTGCTGGTCGAGCCGGCGGGAGCCGCCGGAGTCGCGGCCCTACTGGACTCGCCGGCTGCGTACGAGCCGCCCGTCGTGGCGGTCCTGTCCGGCGGAAACGTCGATCCGCTGCTGCTCATGCGGGTCGTACGCCATGGCATGGCGGCGGCGGGGCGCTATCTGTCGATCCGGGTCCGCGTGCCCGACCAACCGGGTGGCCTCGCGGCCCTGCTGAACGAACTCGCGGCCGCGGAGGCGAACGTGCTCGACGTCATCCACGAGCGGACGTCGGCGAGCCTGCATCTCGGCGAGGTGGAGGTGGCGCTTCAGGTGGAGACGCGAGGGAATCACCATCGTGAGGAGATCCTCGACCGTCTGCGCAAAGCAGGGTACCCAGTCACGTTTTAGTAAGTGATCTTGATGATCTATAAAATCGCCCTTGACAGTTGCCGTAGTGGCGGGTGAGATCAAGGTATGTCTGAGCACACACCCCACGATTCAGAGGGCACATCCGCCGACCCGTGGGCGGAGGCGACCGATGAGGTACGCCCCGGCCAGGGCGCGGCCACTCCGGCCGAGGCGGACGCGGACCAGCGCAGCGAGAAGGCGGCGCGGTCCGGTGAGAAGGCCGCGCGGTCCGGTGAGAAGGCCGCGCGGTCTGGCGAGAAGGCCGCCAGGGTAGCCGACGAGGCAGCGCGTACGGCTGACCAGATGGGCCGCAAGGCCGGCGAGGCGGCACGCTCGGTAGGTGAAGCGCGTTCGGGTGGCGACGCGGCCCGAGCAGCCGCAGGCGGCGGGACGAGTGTGACACCCGAAGGTTCGGTGCGCGCCATCCTCGCCGAGGTGGCCGCCGGGAAGCTGACCCCCGAGCAGGCCGCCCCGTTGATCGATGCCGCCCGGGAGCCCGGCGACGCCGCTACAGCCACGGGCGACGCGGGCGCGACAGAGGCAACCGACGCCGGTCGTGAGGACGCAGGTGAGACGGCCGTACCGGTCGCCGCAACGATCACCCGGCTCCGGGTGCGCGCAGTCGGGCGGCGGGTGCGCATCATCGGCGAACCGTTCGTCTCGACCGTGGCCGTCGACGGCCCCCATGTCGTACGTCAGGAAGGCGACACGCTGGTCGTCACAAGCGAGGGGGAGTTCGGCGCGTC
Source organism: Actinopolymorpha sp. B11F2 (assembly GCF_040195635.1). Classification (NCBI taxonomy): domain Bacteria; kingdom Bacillati; phylum Actinomycetota; class Actinomycetes; order Propionibacteriales; family Actinopolymorphaceae; genus Actinopolymorpha; species Actinopolymorpha sp. B11F2. The sequence continues at coordinate 323,530 of NZ_JBEFTX010000002.1, forward strand.
CATCGACGGATTCACCCTGATGCGGAGCCGTAACCTGCGCGACGTGCAGGAGCGGGTCTTCGACATCGGTCGCGAGCTGTCCGTCCGTGTCAACCCGAGCATGACGGTGGAGGTCGAGGTCACCGCCGGAAGCGTCAACGCCGAACGCCTCCCCGGTCTCGAACAGGTGCGCGTCACCGCAGGGTCGGCACGCGTCCGCGACGTCGACGGCCCGATCGACCTGTTGGTCCAGGCAGGATCGGCGCAGGTCGAGGGCAAGATCACCAAGGGTCGGTCGCGGCTGCGGGCCGAGTCGGGTTCGTTGCAGCTGCGGTTGCTGCCTGGGTCGAGTGTGCGGGTGCGTCCCGACGTCCAACTCGGGCGGGTGCAGTGGGAGCCTCCGGGCAAGGACCGCGAGGAGCACATCGTCGGTCTCGGTGACGCGGTACTCAACCTCGAGGTCGTGATGGGCACGGCGACCGTGAAAGAGGCGCCGTGACGGGATCCCATGCGTACGGGCATGGCGGGTCTGGGATCCCGGAGTACCGGCCACCACGTGACTGTCCGGTCTGTGGCGCGGGCCTGCAGGTCACCCGGCTGGGCTGCGGGTCGTGCGGAAGCGAGCTCTCCGGCGTCTTCGAATCGTGCGGCTTCTGCGGTCTCACCGACGCCGAGCGTTCGGTGTTGCAGGTGTTCCTGGTCTCCCGCGGCAACATGCGAGAGGTCGAACGGCACCTCGGGGTGAGCTATCCGACGGCCCGCCAGCGGTATGCCGACCTGCTCACCAAGCTGGGTCTGGAGCCGGCCCCGGCCGCTGCCGGTGGTGCCGCCGAGGCTGCTCAGGCCGGGCACAGCCGCGAAGAGGTCCTCGCCAGTCTGGCGAGAGGCGACATCGACGTCGACACCGCAGCGCTGCAGCTCCGCGACGCTGGCTGATCAACCGCGGCCGGCCGGTCGGCGCCGGCGTCGTCCCGGTCAGTGCGGCGGCACCCTGTGAATGACCACGTTGGGCATGCCACTTGTCATTGAATGACCACGTTGAGCGTGCCATTTGTCGTTGGACAGGTGTCGACGCCTGTTCCGGGGTCGACAGGCATGCTCAACGTGGTCATTTGCCGAAGGTCGGGCGCAGCGGTCCGGAGCGCGGCGAGAGTCGGGCGCAGCGGTCCGGAGCGCGGCGAGAGTCGGGCGCAGCGGACCCGAGGGCGGCGAGGCTCCGGCGTGGCCAGCTCAGGCGCAGCGGACCAGGGCGGCGTAGCGAGGCGCAGGCGCGTCTTACGACGTCAAAGGACGCGATCAGGCGCCGAACGGTACGGCGTCGACGATCTCGACCGCGAGCTTGCGGCCGCTGGGGGCTTTGTACGTCGCCTTGTCGCCCTTGCGCTTGCCGCTGATCGCGGAGCCGAGCGGTGACTGTGGCGAGTAGACCTCGAGGTCGACGGAGTCGTCGAGGGCGAGGAGCTCACGCGAGCCGAGGATGAACGTCTCGGTGTCGTCGTCCCCTTCGAACCGGATCGTCACCTTCATCCCGGGCTCGACGATCCCGTCGTCGGGCGGGGTGTTGCCGACCCGCGCCCGGCGCAGCATGTCCTGGAGCTTGCGGATCTGGGCCTCGGTCTTGCCCTGTTCCTCCTTGGCGGCGTGGTATCCACCGTTTTCGCGCAGGTCGCCCTCGTCACGGGCCTCGCCGATCTTGCGGGAGAGTTCCGCTCGCACAGTGCCCGTGAGATGGTCGAGCTCCGCCCTGAGACGGTCGTAGGCCTCTTGGGTGAGCCAGATGACGTTCTCGTCGGTCGACTGCGTCACGGTCTGTCGCTCCTCGATCGTGGGGACATATCGGCATCCCGGAATGCCGGGATATCCCGCGGATGTTGTCAGTGCGTGTCCGGAAGAGTGCGGACTGACCTATGAGGCTAACAACGCCGAACCCATCCGGCCATTCTGGGCGCGCCGTTGACCAAGGGCGGTGTCCGTGTCGTCGGTGGCGTCGGCGACCATGGTGCCGGCGCGTCCGCTGCCAGACCCAGTGTGACTCGCGGGTCCACCATGTGATCCGCGGCCCCACCCGTGGGCCCCGACCCGAGGCCCACCCGTGGGCCTCGCCCACCGGTTCGCCACCGCTGGCCCGCATGTGGCCACCAGACGGAGGAGAAGACCACGGTGCCATCGACAGCACCCGACGAGTTGCGGCTCATGCATGTCCACGCCCATCCCGACGACGAGTCGAGCAAGGGTGCCGCCAGCACCGCACGGTACGTCGCGGAAGGCGTCGACGTTCTCGTGGTGACCTGCACTGGCGGCGAACGCGGCTCGATCCTCAATCCTGCGATGGACCGCCCGGAGGTCCTCGCCAACCTCGCCGACATCCGCCGCCAGGAGATGGACCGGGCGCGCGAGATCCTCGGGATCGACCAGGCGTGGCTGGGCTTCGTCGACTCGGGTTTTCCCGACCGCGACAATCCGGAGCCGTTGCCGGACGATTGCTTCGCGGCGACGCCTCTCGAGGACGCGGCCGCCCCGCTGGTGAAGGTGATGCGCGAGTTCAAGCCGCACGTCGTGACGACGTACGACGAGAACGGCGGATACCCGCACCCGGACCACATCATGTGTCACAAGGTCACCATCGCGGCCTGGGAGGCGGCCGGGGACCCGGACGCCTATCCCGAGGCAGGCGACCCCTGGCAGCCGCTCAAGCTGTACTACCACCACTCGTTCCACCGCGAGCGTACGAAGGCGCTGCACGACGAGATGGTGCGGCGCGGTCTGGAATCCCCTTATGCCGACCGGCTCAAGGACTGGAAGCCCGACCCGGCACACGCCGCCCGGGTCACGACCCGGGTGCCGTGCGGTGACTACTTCGCCGTACGCGACAAGGCGTTGCTCGCCCATGCCACGCAGATCGACCCGAACGGGGCCTGGTTCGCCTGCCCGCACGAGGCGCATGTGGCCGCCTGGCCCACCGAGGACTTCGAGCTGGCCCGCAGCCTCGTCGAGTCGCCGGTGCCGGAGGACGACCTCTTCGCGGGAATACGGACGCCGGTGGCCTCGACCGGCGGCGCCGACGGTCGGGGTGCGGCCGAGTCGTGCGGTGCATCTGACTAGGGCCTAGGGCGGAGACACGCCTTGTGCGCAGGAGACCGGGACCTGCGTCGGCGGCTGCTGGTGAGGGCTCCGGCCGCGAGGTACACGATGGTGTCAGGGATGTTCCTGTTCCACGACCGGGAAGGATCAACACAACCCATGCCGTCCGTTCAGCCGCTCGGAGTCCTGGCCGCTGCGCCACGTGATCCGAGCCAGTGGGTCGGGCCGGGCCTGCTCGGTTTCGTCGTGATCGTGTCGATTGGTGTGGCGACCTTCCTGCTCTGGCGCAACATGAACAAGCAGCTTCGCAGGGTCAAGTTCGAGGAACGCCCAGGTCGGAGCGGTCGAGGTGCGCCGTCGTCTTCGGCACTCCCGGACGGGTCTCCCGCGTCCGCAGCCGACACGTCCGACCAGGGAAGCGGCGGGCACGCCGCAGAGTCCACGGCCGCAGAGGGCACGGCCGGGGATTCGCAGGAGTCCACGGGTACCGCCGATCGCTGACGTCGTCCGCGGGACCTCGCGACGCCGCATGACCTTGACGTGACCCCGTCATGACGTCACTATGACGTCATGACGACGCGACGGCGACAGCAATGGTGGGCAGCATCGTTTCGGCCCCTGCGGAGGAAGAGCTTCCTGCTGGTCTGGTGCGCCGGACTCATCTCGATGTCTGGTGACTGGGCACTCAAGATCGCGTTGCCGATGCTGGTGCTCGAGGGCACCGGATCGGTGGCCGCGACCAGTGGCGTCGCCATCGCGGGCGTCCTTCCGACACTCTTCTTCGGCGGGGTGGCAGGGGTCTTCGTCGACCGATGGGACCGCCGCAGGGTGATGCTCGTGGCATCGCTCGGGCAGGCCCTCGCGGTGCTTCCGCTGGCGGTGATCGACGGGCCAGGCACGGTCTGGGTCTGCTACGCCGTCACGTTCGCCGTCGGGACTCTGGCCCAGTTCGTTCAGCCCGCGGAGTCGGCGCTCCTCCCGTTGCTCGTCGACGCCAAGGACCTGATCGCGGCCAACTCGCTCAACGCCGTCAACAACAACCTCGCCCGGCTGGTGGGGCCCGCCCTCGGTGGGCTGGTCGCCGCATGGGCTGGACTCACCGCCGTGGCGTACGTCGACGCCGCCACATTCGTGGTGGCGGCACTCCTGCTGGCCTGCGTCCGCGGCACGTACGCGGCAGCCGGGATGGACCGGCTCGCGGGGGGCGTCGCGACGGAGACGCCGAGCGATCGGCGGTTCCTTCGGTCGTACGCCAGGATCGGAACGGAGCTGGTCGATGGCCTGGCGTTCATCGCGCGTTCGCGGGTGCTGGTCGTGCTCATCGCGACGTTCACGGTGACGTCGGTCGGCGAAGGCCTCATGGGTGCCCTCTTCGCCGTGTACGTCAAGGAAGGGTTGCACGGTGGCGTCACCGAGGTGGGCTGGCTGATGTCGGCACAGGCGGTCGGCGGCATCGTCGGGGGAGTGGTGGCCGGCTGGTTCACGCGCTTCTCGCCGATCCGGTTGCTCACCGTCGGCGCGGCCGTGTTCGGTGTCATCGACGTGGTGCTCTTCGCCTATCCACTCGCCTGGTCGGCGTTCTGGCCGGCGATGGTGCTGCTGATCCTGGTCGGCGTTCCAGCGGTCCTGGTCAGCTCGACCGTTACGGCGCAGATCCAGGGAGCGGCACCCGACGAGTTCCGCGGACGCGTGTTCGCGGTCATGGGTACCTCGATGGGTCTCGCGATGATGCTCGGTGCCGCGCTCGGTGGCGCGTTCGGTGACGACCTCGGAGCCATGGCGATGCTGATCTGGCAGGGCGCGGGATACCTCGTCGCCGGTCCGGTGGTCGGCCTGTTGCTCGGCGGTCGCGCGTTGGCGAAGGCACGCCGTACAGCTGCGGCGGTGCCTGCCGCGGTAGGCGCTAGCATGGCGAGCCCGATCACCGAGCGTTCGATCACTGAGACCTCGATCGGCGAGCCATCGAACGCCGGGCCATCGATCAACGGGGACTCGATCAACGGGGACTCGATCAACGGGGACTCGATCAACGGGGACTCGATCAACGGGGACTCGATCCGGAGGTAGGCGTGACCAACCCGGCACCATCAGCGACGGCGACAACTTCCACGGACACCGCCTCAGCAACGCCGGCAGCTTCCGCGACGTCGGCGGGCACCGGGTCGCCGGCGGGCGTGGCGCGTCCCTCGTTGGACGAGGTGGTCGAAGCCGGCTGGGCCGCTGCCCTCCAGCCGGTCGCGAAGCGGATCAGCGCGATGGGTGACTTCCTACGTGACGAGATCGCTGCCGGTCGGGCGTACCTCCCCGCGGGCGCCAATGTGCTGCGCGCCTTCCAGCAGCCGTTCGCCGACGTTCGCGTCCTCATCGTCGGCCAGGACCCCTATCCGACGCCCGGCCATCCTGTCGGGCTGAGCTTCTCGGTGGCGCCCGACGTCCGGCCGATCCCGCGCAGCCTGCAGAACATCTACCGGGAGTACGCCGCGGACCTCGGCCACGCGTTGCCCGCCAACGGCGACCTCACGCCCTGGTCCGAACGCGGCATCCTGCTGCTCAACCGCTCCCTGACCGTCGAGCCCGGCCGTCCCGCGTCCCACCGTGGCAAGGGCTGGGAAGAGGTCACCGACCAGGCCATCCGCGCCTTGGTCGCGCGCGGCACCCCGCTCGTGGCGATCCTGTGGGGGCGTGACGCCCAGGGCCTTCGGCCGCTGCTCGGGTCGGTGCCACGCATCGAGACCGCCCATCCCAGCCCGATGTCGGCGGACCGGGGGTTCTTCGGGTCGCGTCCGTTCAGCCGGGCCAACACCCTGCTGGCCGACCAGGGCGGGGAGCCGGTCGACTGGTCCCTGTAGGCCCTGGGTTCCGAACGGTTGACCGGCTCCGGCCGGCATTTTGCCCTTTCGTGTGCTGTACTCCTTTGCGGGATCTCGAGTGAGCTCGATCCAGGCAAGTGGGGGGAACCATGCACGTCAAGCGCGTCCCGTACCGGAGCCGTGGCCGCTGGCCGGCAGTCGCTGCCGCCGGCGTCGTGCTCCTTCCCGTCGTTCTGCTCGGTTGTGGCGGCCCCGACATACCGCCGCGCGAGGCACGCGACGCGGTCAGCGGGTTCGCCACCGAGTGGTCGCGCGGGAAGGCGGCGCAGGCGGTCGACCCGCACACCGCACGCACCGCCGCCACCACGGTCCGCGACCTGAACGAGTCGCTCACCATCACGACGACGACCGTGACACCCAAGGGGAAGTTGGCCTGCCTCGACGACGACCAGGCGGAGTCGATCAACGCCGGCCGTGGCGTCTGCCGGCAGAACCTCGCCGTGACCCACGAACTCGCCGGCCTGGGCCGGTGGCGCTACACGACCACGGCGGAGGTACGCGAGGACGCCGAGGGCGGCTGGGCCGTGTGGTGGACACGAGAGACCTTCCACCCGAAGCTCACCGGTACGACGAGGCTGGAGCGGCATCGGGCTCTGCCACCCCGCGCGTCGATCCTCGACCGCAACGGTGAACCGCTGACCGAGGAACGACCGGTCGTCCGGGTCGGCGTGCTTCCCGGCAAGGCGAAGCCGGACATGACCTACTACGAACTCGGCCGGAACCTCGGCATCGACGCGGCCGACCTGCGCAAGCGCGCCGATGCCGCCTCACCGAAGCAGTTCGTCGACGTTCTCGCCCTCCGTGAGCAGGCCTACGACGAACTCTCCTATGTTCTCGACGAGATCCCCGGCGTCACGACGAGGAAGGCCACGATGTCGCTGGCGCCCACGTCGTCCTACGCGCGCGGCGTCCTGGGCGTGATGTCACCTGCGACCGACAAGATGCTGAAGGACGCGGGACCACTGGCGGTGATCGGTGACCCGGTGGGGGTCAGCGGGCTGCAGCGCGCGTTCGAGGAACAGCTCGCCGGACGGCCCGGTGGTTCGATCGACGTGGTGGACGTACGCAACGGCAAGAAGTTGCACGAGGTCTACACGCTGGAGCCGCGGCCCGGCAAGGCACTGCGTACCACTCTCGACCCGTTCGCGCAGGAGGCCGCCGAGCACGTCGTCGAGGCGCAGGAGAAGCCGACCTCCATCGTGGCCGTCCGGGCGAGTACCGGTGAGATCCTCGCCGCCGCCAACGGTCCGGGGGTGACGTCGTACAACCGCGCGTTCGTCGGTGAGTATCCGCCGGGCTCGACGTTCAAGGTCGTCTCGGTCGCGGCTCTCCTGGAGAACGGCCTCAGCATGGTCGAGTCGGTGGAGTGCCCGGCGGAGACCAACGTGGGTGGGAAGCGGTTCAAGAACGCGCACAACATGAGCCTGCCGAACGGGCCGACGTGGAATGCGTTCGCGTTCTCGTGCAACACCACCGTCGTCAACCGGGCGGAGAACCTCGCCGACGGCGACCTCGTCGCGATGGCACAGCGGTTCGGGATCGGTGCGGACTGGGATCTCGGCCTGCCGGCGTACTCCGGTTCGGTGCCGGAGCCGAAGGACCTGGTAGACCGGGCCGCCACCATGATCGGGCAGGGGCGGGTCCTGATGAGCCCGTTGGGCATGGCGCTCGTGGCGGCGGCGGTCGACTCCGGCCAGCCGCGTGCGCCCGTGCTGGTGCCGAAAGTGAAGCCCGGTGGGCCGGTGGGTGAGAACCTGCCGGCTGGGCTGCGGACGAACCTCCGCGAACTGATGCGGAGAGTGGTCGAGTCCGGGTCGGCTCGGAGTCTTGACCTGATCGGCGAGCCCGTGCATGCGAAGACCGGGACGGCCGAGTACGGCAACGAGAGCCCGCCGCGTACGCACGCGTGGATGATCGGCTTCCGCGGCGACATCGCGTTCGCGGTCGTCGTCGAGGACGGCGGCGGGGGCGGTCGCGATGCGGGGCCGGTGGCGCGGTCGTTCCTTCAGGAGTCCCGCTTCGTCCAGTGAGGCGGAACTCATGTCCCTGATCATGAAGACTTCTGGGGGAGGACTCCGGGAGGCTTCATGATCAACGCCTCGCCTGTGGTCGTTCATGCGGGAGGCACGGCGTGGCAGGCCGCTCAGCTGATCGGTCCGGCGTCGCCAGACAGGCCATAGACTCGAAGGTATTGGCCGGTCGGTGCGTGTGCGCGGACGTTACGCGGTACCTGTGCCGTCACGCCGGACGACGTGATCAACGCGTGGCCGCTGCAACTATTGTCTGCGTTCCTCCGCCGGAAGGGCAGGAGAGGGACCTACGAACATGGCGATCACGGTGGCTCTCGCCGGTGACACGATGCTCGGTCGAGGTGTGGCCGAACGCCTGCGGGAGTTCGGTCCGCGGTCGGTGTTCGCTCCAGAGATCCGTGACGTTGTCCGGACCGCCGACGTGTGTGTCGTGAACCTCGAGTGCTGCGTTTCGGACCGTGGTGAGCCTTGGCCCGCCCCAGGCAAGCCGTTCTTCTTCCGGGCGCCACCGGTGGCGGCGGAAACGCTTGCCTGGTTGGGTGTCGACTGCGTGACCCTGGCCAACAACCATGCGCTGGACTTCGGCAAGCAAGCCCTTCTTGACACCCGGTCGTTGTTGGCTGCGGCTGGCATCGCAAGCGTCGGTGCGGGCGCGACGGAGGACGAGGTGCGTGAACCCGTCGTCCTCGATGCTGCTGGAGCACGCCTCGCGGTGGTCGGCGTCACCGATCATCCCGCTGACTACACCGCGGGTCCTGGCCGCGCCGGTGTGGCGTACGCCGACCTGCGCGAGGGTGTTCCCGCGTGGCTGGCGAGGAACGTCGGCGCCCAGCATCGTGCTGCCGGTGTCGACGCGGTACTGGTCTCTCCGCACTGGGGACCGAACATGGCGTCGGAGCCGTTGACCTATGTGCGCGAGGCGGCCGGGGCGTTGCTGGCGGCCGGTGCCACGTTCGTGGCCGGCCATTCGGCGCATGTCTTCCACGGTGTCGCAGGGCCGGTCGCCTACGACCTGGGCGACTTCGTCGACGACTACCGGGTCGATCCGTACCTCCGAAACGACCTTGGGATCCTGGTACTGCTGACGCTCGACGGGGACGGCCCGCGGCGGATGCGGATCGTGCCGCTCGGGCTGGACTTCTGCTTCACGCGGCTGGCGTCTGAGGAGGAGTACGCCTGGATCGCGCGGCGTCTCGTGGCGGCCTGTGCGGCCCTCGGGAGCGAATGGGAGATCCGCGACGAGAAGGACCAGCTCGTGCTCGACCGCCCTCGGCTTTGAGGCAGGGCGGCTCGGGACCCTGGTCGTGTTCCAGCCAGGTTGGCCGGCCAACAACGGCACCTTGCAGGTCTTGCGCACTCGTGGGCGCGCGGCAGGTCTGGGAGGATGCCTCGATGCTCCTCGTCCACGACGTCGACCTCCACCCCGGTGTCGCGCCGCCGGTGCGGATGAGGAGGTCCCGCTCGCGCCGGGACACCGCAGCTGCAGCCTGGAAAGCGATTGACGTGGGCGAGAGGATCGGACGCGTGACCGACGAAGTCCTGGAAGCGTTCCGTGACGAGGCGGAGGCGCTCGACAGCGTGGTCGAGAAGCTGAGCACCGACGACTTCCGCCGTCCGACCAACTGCCCACCGTGGGACGTCAAGGAGCTGATCATCCACATCGCAGTGGTCCTCCCGCCGTATCCGCTCCGGGTGGCGGACTCGTCCACGCCGGGCATAACCGAACCCGACGACTACTACCGGCGTCCCGACCGCACGCGCCCGGACTACCACGGCGGGATCGCCGACCGGGCCGTCGAGACCGCCGCCGAGATCGCCGCCGAGATCGCCGCCGAGATCGCCGCCGAGATCGCCGACGGTGCCGCCGCCGGCAGGCTGCTGGCCGCCGGCGCGTGCGCTGATCGGTGGCCGCTGCTCTCATGACGCTCATGACCCAGACGATCCAGGTCGCAGGCCTCGTCCAACCGGCGGAGATCCTCATCGACGAATGGGGAATCCCGCACCTCTACGCCGAATCCGCCGACGACGCGTTCTTCGTCCAGGGGTTCAACGCCGCCCGCGACCGGCTGTTCCAGATCGACCTGTGGCGGCGGCGCGGCCTCGGCCTGCTGTCGGAGGCGTTCGGGCCGGACTATGTCGAACGCGACCGGGCGGCGCGGCTCTTCCTCTACCGCGGCGACATGGCCCGCGAGTGGGCGGCGTACGGTCCCGACGCCGAACGCGTTGCGACCCGGTTCGCCGCGGGCATCAACGCCTACATCGCCTACGTGGAAGAAAATCCTGACGCGATGCCGCCGGAGTTCGCGATGCTGGGACATCGACCCGATCGCTGGCGGCCCGAGGACGTCGTCCGTATCCGCAGCCATGGGATCGCGCACAATCTGCTGCAGGAGGTGGCACGCTCCGACACGGGCAGCAGCCTGGGAATCGCCGCCGATGTCGTGCGACAGCACCTGAAACCACGGTGTCAACCGCACCTTGCTGAGGGCCTCGACCTGCACCTTCCCGATGACCTGCTGCGGGTCTTCGAGCTCGCGACCCAGCCCCTGGTGTTCGCCGACGACCCGCGCGACCCGCTGGGCGAGGGCACGCTCGGGGAGTACGCGCCGGACAGTCGTTCCGCTGCGCGCGGGCACCACCCTTCCGGCGAGGGGAGCAACAACTGGGTCGTGGCGGGCACACGCACGACGACGGGCCGGCCGATCCTGGCGAGCGATCCGCACCGGTCCTACGCGACCCCGTCGCTGCGCTACATCGCCCACGTGTCGGCACCAGGACTGGACGTCATCGGTGCCGGTGAGCCAGCGCTCCCGGGCGTGACGCTCGGCCACAACGGCAAGGTGGCGTTCGGGTTCACGATCTTTCCCATCGACACGCAGGACCTCTACGTCTATGAGCTGGACCCGGCCGACCCGACGCGCTACCGGTACGCCGGCGACTGGGAACGGCTGCGGATCATGCGGGAAACCCTCGCTGTCAAGGGAGAGTCGCCTCGTCAAGCCGACCTTGCGTTCACCCGGCACGGCCCGGTGATCTACGTCGACGCCGAACAGCACAAGGCCTATGCCGTTCGTTCGACCTGGTTCGAACCAGGAACGGCGGCCTACGTCGGCAGTCTCGCCTGTCTCCGCGCCGCTGACGCCGAGGAGTTCCGCGCGGCGCTGGCGGGGTGGGGAAGTCCGGGCGAGAACCACGTGTACGCCGACGTCGCGGGCAGCATCGGGTGGACGGCCGCAGGGCTGGTGCCGCGAAGGCGGGGATGGGACGGGCTGTTGCCGGTGCCAGGCGACGGACGGTACGAATGGGACGGTTTCCTTCCCGCCGAGGATCTTCCGCAGATCGTCGATCCGCCAGAAGGGTTCGTGGCGACGGCGAACCAGTTCAACCTGGCTGACGACCAGCCGGCCGATCGCGTACCCAGCTACGAGTGGCCCGACCCGGCCCGGCACCAGCGGATCGTCGAGGTTCTCGCGTCCCAGCCCGCGCACGCGCTCAGCGACTCCATGCAGCTGCAGGTCGACCAGCTTTCGGTTGCCGCGCGTGAGGTGACGGATCTGCTCGACAAGATTCGGGTCGACGACGACCCACAGGTCACAGCCGCGGTCCGACTCCTCCGCGACTGGGACGCCGTCGAGTCGGCAGACTCGGCAGCCGCCGCGCTGTACGAGGTGTGGGTCTCCCGGCATCTCATGCCGGGCTTCGTCCGCGCCGTCCTCCCTCCCGGTGGGCCGGACGTGGTGGACGACGTCGATCCGCACGGGCTGCGCGAGGCCCTCCGCGATCCGGCGCGATGGTGGGGAGCTTGGGGAGCCGAGGCGACGGAACGACGCGACCTCCTGTTGACGTCGACGTTGCGCGACGCCTACGCCGAACTCGTGCAGCTGCTGGGACCTGACCCGTCGCGCTGGGCCTGGGGTGATCTGCACGTCAACCGGCAGCGCCACCCGCTCGGTCACCTCGATTCCAGCCTGGACGTCGGGCCGATGCCTGTCGGCGGGTCGGGGACCACCGTCAACGCAGGCCCGTACTACTCGCCCGACCTCGTACAAACGATCGGTGCGTCGTTCCGGATGGTGCTCGACGTCGGCGCCTGGGACAACTCGATGGCCATCAACACACCCGGACAGTCCGGCGATCCACGCAGTCCGCACTACCGCGACCTCGCGGAGACCTGGCGACGCGGCGACTACGTACCCCTCCTCTACAGCCGTGCCGCCATCGAAGCCCGCACGTCCGTACGCCTCCACCTGCAGCCTGCGGCCGACCCCACGTGATCATGATCGTGATCATGAAGGTTTGCCGGCGTATCTGCCGCTTTCCCTTCATGATCATGAGAGGGCGGCGCGCCCTTACTGCATCGGCGGCGCGCACTTACTGCATGACGAGAGAGCGGCGCGCCTCTACTGCAGGTTCACCAGCATCCCGCCGTCGACGAGGATCTCCGCGCCGTTCATGTACGCCGACTCCGGCTGGGACAGCAGCCAGATCATCCCCGCGATATCGGCGGGTTCGCCGACCCGGCCGACCGGAATGCGGCCCCCCAGGTAGTCGAGCTTCGCGGTGTTCGTCCAGTCGGCACGGTTGATGTCGGTCGCGATCGCGCCCGGCAGTACCGCGTTGCAGGTGATCCCATGCGGCCCGAGCACGATCGCGAGACTCTTCATCAACGAACTGATCCCCGCCTTCGTCGCGCAGTAGTGCACCTGTCGTGAACCGCCCACCCAGGCAGAGATCGACGACACCGAGATCACCCGACCGCCGCGTCCGGCGTCGACCATCGCCTTGGTGAAGGCCTGGGTCACCAGGAAAACGCCGCGCAGGTTGACGTGCTGGACCCGGTCCCACAACTCCAGGTCGATGTCGAAGAAGTCCGCGAACGGGCAGATTCCCGCGTTGTTGACCAGGACGTCCAGCGGTCCCCATTCCGCGTGCACCGTCTCGGCCATCGCCCGCACCGCATCCGGGTCGGCGACGTCAGCTTCCACGAGCAGCGCCGCGCCACCGGCGTCCTCGACGAGTTGGCCCGTTTCCTGCGCGTAGGAAAGCTCTCCGGGGGGATAGTTGACCGCCACCCTGGCACCCTCGGCGCCGAACCGGGCGGCCGTCGCGCGCCCGATCCCGCGCGCGGATCCGGTGACGAGAACCTGGCGCGGACGGGTCGCTTCAACTGCCGCCACCGACGCCGCGTCCGGAGTGCTCATGCCACCCTCCCGCCCGGGAAGCGTTCGAGGTTTCCGAGATCATAAAGCGGTACGACGAGATCGGCCTTCTCGCGGACCCTGGAATAGGTCGAGATCGCCTCGTACATGTTCTCGTTGATTCCGATCGGGATGTTCTTCTCGACATTCTCGCGGACGAAGTAGCTGTCGGAGATCGCGGCGACCCCCGCTGGTGTGTCGACCTCGACGACCACAGACGCGCGGTGGTGGACGCCTGACCACCAGGTACGCAGGCCGGGAGCGAGTTCGTCCTCGTCGGCGAGCAGGCGTACCCGTGGCCACGCCTCGGTCACCAGGTGCACGAGGATGTCGTCCGGCAGGGACGTGGCCCGATTGTCGTGTGGATGCGCGTGTGTGGTGTGGAAATGCACCCAGCCACGCTCGGCGATGCAGATCTGCGCCCTGCTGAACAGCGCCACGTTGCTGACCGTGTAGAGCTGCAGCGGCGTCAGTACGACGTGCGTGACGTCCGCGGGAGTGACGCCATGCTTGGCGAGCTGGTCGACGATGAACTCGTCGGGCTCCCGGCGCATCATCGCCCGCTCGCCCAGCACGGTGGCCCAGTGCGCGTTCATCGGACCGAGGTCCCGGGCGGGGCCCGTGTTGACGAGAGCGGTCACACCGTCACCGCGGATGAGGACCGCCTGGAACAGCAGGGTGTGCCACTGGTCCCAGTCGCTCATCCAGAACAGCTCTGGGCCCGGGATGTCGCCTCGACCCACGGGGAGCACCTGGACGCTGTACGTACTCATCGGACGCTCACCACTCCTCGTTGCGTTCGCCTGCGACCACTGGCTGCTTCTGCGTTCATGATCACGTTCGTGATCACCGTCAGGATCACGATTCCCGTCACGACCATGGTCCCGGCCACCGTCATGATCACGAACCCGGTCGCCGTCATGATCACGATCAGGGCGGTCCTCATGATCAGCGACATGATCACGTTCATGATCATGAACGCGGTCACTGCGCGCCGCGAACGTCCACGGCGCGAGCCGGCCGGTAGCCGAGCGCCTCGGACATCCGTTGGGCGGCACCACTCAGCAGCATGTGGGCGCGTTCGCGATGCGCGGGGGTGAACCGGATCGCCGGCACCGACACGCTCATCGCGGCCACGACACGCCTGCTGTAGTCGAAGATCGGCACGGCGACGCACCGGATGCCCATCGTGTACTCCTCGTTGTCGATGCAGAACCCCCGCCGCCGCACGTGCTGCAGGTGCTCACGCAGCTGCGCCTTGTCGGTGATGGTGTGGGAGGTGATGGGTTGGAGCGGCCCGCCGGCCAGCCTCGCGTCGAGCTCCTCCTGGCCGAGTCCGGCCAGCAACACCTTGCCGACGCCCGTGGCGTAGGCGGGCAGCCGCCGGCCGACCTCCGATGCGAGCGTCAGGGTTTGCCGCCCGTCGACCTTGGCGACGTAGACGTTGTGAAGCCCGTCGAGCACCGCCAACTGCACCGTCTCGTCGATGCCGTCGCGGATCTTCTCCATCAGCGGCACGGCCCGCTCGACCAGGCCGAGCGCGCGGGTGTAGGCGTTGCCGGCTTCGAGCGTACGGATGCCGAGCGCGTACGCCCGCTGGTCGGGATCGAAGTCCGCCCACCCGCGTTCGACGAGGGTCCGGAGCAGGCCGTGGAGGCTCGACCGCGGATACCGGAGGGCCTGGGCGATCTCGGTGAAGGTCAGCGGCTGTTCGTGCCGGGTCATCAGTTCGAGGATCGCAAGCGTCCGTTCGGCCGACTTCACCGCGCCCTTGGTCATGTCGTTCACGGCGGTGCTCCCTGGTCGAGCTCCGGGGCCCCGTCGTGGCCGCCCTGGCAGCTCCTGCGATGGCGATTCGGGTATGTGAACACCTGTTCAGCAAGCTGAAACTGCGCATAACCTACGCCGACAAAGGGCGTGAGGGCCAGTGTGTTTCGTCGAGGAGACAGATTCATCGAGGTGAAGTCGTGCCGCATCGATCAGGTCACCGCGAACTCTTCGAAGGCTTCGCTGCTCCCCAGGCCGCGTTCTCGCCGGCACCGATCTGGTGGTGGAGTGGCGAACGCGTCGAGCTCGACCGGCTCCGCTGGCAGCTCGACCAGTTGGTCGAGGCGGGCGTCCACAACATGGTGGTCCTCAACCTCGCACCCACCGGCCCGACGTACGGCTCGCTCGCCGACGACCCACCCCTGCTGAGCGAGGAGTGGTGGGCGCTGTGGGAGGGCCTATGCGAGTACGCGGGGAAGCGCGGCGCCCTGCTGTGGTTCTACGACCAGATCGGCTTCTCCGGCGCCAACCTGCAGGGTCGGCTCGTCACCGCGCACCCGGAGTACGCCGGTGCGTCGCTCGAACGGGTGGTGCAGGACGTCGACGGCCCGGTCGAGCTGGTCTGCCCGGCTGCCGGTTCGCCGATCTCGGCCTGCGCACTTCCGCTCTCCGCCGACGGCCCCGAGGCCGCGGGCACCGTTTCGGGACCGCCGATCCCGCTGCAGGTGGTCGACGGCCGCGTCCGCTGGGACGGCGCCGAACCCGGTCGGCACC
Source organism: Actinopolymorpha sp. B11F2 (assembly GCF_040195635.1). Classification (NCBI taxonomy): domain Bacteria; kingdom Bacillati; phylum Actinomycetota; class Actinomycetes; order Propionibacteriales; family Actinopolymorphaceae; genus Actinopolymorpha; species Actinopolymorpha sp. B11F2. Next base: position 339,229 of record NZ_JBEFTX010000002.1, read on the forward strand.
GCGTCATGCTGGCGTACGCCCTGCGCCAGGGGTTCGACTACACCTCCGCCGACGCCTGCGCGGCGCTGCTCGACATCGTGCACGGGGCATTCGAACGCCGGCTCGGCCCTTACCTCGGGACCGTCATCGTGGGGTCCTTCCAGGACGAGCTCCCGACCCTGCCGAGTTGGGGTCCGGCGTACGCCGACGAGTTCGGCAGGCGTCGCGGCTACCGCATCGAGGACACGATCGCCGCCCTCTGGGAGGCCGTTCCTTCCTTTCCAGGGGGCCTCGACCCGGCCCGGGTGAGGGCCGACTACCAGCGGGTTCGGGCGACCCTCGCCGAGGAGGCGTTCTTCCAACCCCTGCACGCCTGGCACGAACGCCACGGCCTGACCGTCGGAGTCGACCAGCAGAGCCCGGCGCGGGCGGGGGAGCCGCTCGGCTCCACCCGGCAGTACGCCGACTACATGCGTACGCACCGGTGGTTCAGCGCGCCCGGCAGTGACCACCACGGCGAGGCGAAGATCCACAGCTCGCTGGCCCAGCACTACGGCCGGCCGCGCACGTGGATCGAGTCGTTCCACTCCAGCGGCTGGGGCGGGACGCTGGAGGAGACGTTCGACTGGCTGATGCCGTGGCTGCTCGCCGGCGCGAACCTCTACAACCCGCACGCCGTCTACTACTCCACGCGCGGCGGTTGGTGGGAGTGGGCGCCGCCGAGCACCTGCTGGCGTCAGCCGTACTGGCGGCACTACAAGCACTTCGCCGACACGGTGAGCCGACTGTGCTGGCTGCTGACCCGGGGCGAGCACGTCTGTGACGTCGGGGTGCTGTACCCGTCCGCGACCGTGCAGTCCGCGACGCTGGTGGCTGGCGCGCTGCCGGAGGGTACGCGGGCGCACGAGACCTACAACGCGATCGTCGGACGGATGGTGTGGCACGACCCGGCGCGTGGCGTGCTGCACCGGGACGACCGGGACTTCGTCGTGCTCGACGACGACACCGTTGCGGCGGCGCGGGTCGCGGACCGTGCACTCCACACGCGGGCGGCGTCGTACCGCGCCGTCGTCCTGCCGTCGTGCCGGTTCCTGGAGAGCGCGACCGCGAAGGTGCTCGCCGACTTCTGCGCGGACGGTGGACTGCTGGTGGTCGTCGGCGATCCGCCTGAGCACGCCGACACCGACGACGGTGAAGAGGCGGTACGCCGGCTGCGGCACATGCTGGCCACGGGTCTGGCCACGGGGACCGTCGTCCAGGTGGCATCGCCGGAGGCTCTGCCGGCGGCCCTCAACCGGCTCGAGCGACCCGTCGCGGTCGACGGCCCGACGCTGCGTCGCCGGGTGGGCGAGCTCGAGGTCCTGCTCGTCCCGGCGGAGCCGACCGGGTGGGCGACCCGGTTCTCGGGCGGCCGCGACTGGATCCGCGGACTGTGGAAGAAGGGCTACGACTTCGACTCTGCCCGGCGACGGGACGCGGTGGTCCTACGCCTGGACCCGGCGGCGGACGACATCGAGCAGTGGGATCCGGTGTCGGGCACGAGCCGGCCCGCCGACGCGCGGCGACTCGGCGACGGCACGGTCGAGGTCACGGTGCGGTTCGACGAGGCGCCAGCCGCGGTCCTGGTGTGGCGGCGCGCACCAGACGACACAGCGGTGGCCGGCGACGCGTGCGCGGGAAAAGCGGCAGGCGGCGCCGCTGCAGAGATGGTGGAGGTCCCGCTGGGTGGTGCGTGGTCGGCGTCGCTCGTCCGCACGCTCGACAACCGCTACGGCGACCTGGCGCTGCCGGCGGGCAGCGATCCGTTCCCCGTTCAGCAGTGGCGTCTGCGCCACCAGCCGGAACCCCCGGCCGCGGGCACCTCCACGCCCGCGGCGGCGGCCGCGTCCACGCTCGCGGTCACGGCCGACTGGGCGCGGCCCGACCTCGACGACAGCGGATGGTCCGACGTGCTCGTCGGGCAGGGTACGTTCGCGTGGCGGACCGCGCCGCTGGCCGCCGACGCCGTGCCGCCGCCTCTGCCGGCGGGTCATGACGGGCCGCTCGACGGTTCGGGTTGGACACCTGTCCGCTACTCCCTCTCCTGCGGCATCGAGAAGGATCCCTTCCAGGCCATGATGCTGGGCCCGAAGGCACGAGTGCCTGACGACTTCTGGCATGTCGCCGGGGTGAAGGCGGGACAGGTGGTGGCCTTCCGGACCAGCCTTCCGGCGAAGCGGTCCGGCACGGTGACGCTCGCGGTGGAAGCCAATGGCGCCAAGGACGTCTGGTGGAACGGCGAACCGCTCGGGCCCGACCCCGGTGGCTTCCTCCGCCTCGACCAGGTACGGGCACGGGCCGGCGACAACCTGCTGGAGGTCCGTGTCACGGCCGACGTCAAGTGCGACCTGCGCGGCTACTGGGCGCTCACGACGGATCCGGACGCCTTCGCCCGCCCGGCCTGGCTGGTGCCGGAGGACGGGACCGTCCGCGGGACCGAGCTCGTGGCGCGCGGCGTCCTCACCCTCCCGGCGACTCGCCTTCAGCGGGCTGTGTTGCAGCTGGGCACCGAGGGTCCGGCACGACTTGTCGTTGCGGGTAAGGAGATCGCGACTCAGGGGGCGTTCGAGCCGTACGGCGGGCAGGACCGCGTGCTGCCGTACGACGTTACGGAGCACCTGGTGCCCGGCGACAACCCGATCGAGGTCCGCTTCACCGACATCGGCCGGCCGCTGGCGGTCTTCGCCGACGCGGCGATCGAGTTCGCCGACGCGACGACGTCGACGTTCGTCACCGACGCCTCGTCGTGGACCTTCACGCGGGACGACCTGCCGGTCGGAACGGCGTTGCGACGCTTGCAGCCCTACGATCCGCGGTTCGCGTGGCTGCGCCCCAGGCCACATCCGCTGCCGCGCGCGAGCTGGCTCGAACCCGAGGTCGCGGACGGCAGCGTGCTCGACCTCGTGCCCGAGGCGCGGCCGGGGGCACCCAAGCCGGCCGAGTGGTTCCGGCTCGTCGTACCGCCCGGCGCGACCTCGGCGACCATGCCGGTCGCGTCGGAGCGGGTGCAAGCCTGGCTTGACGGGGTGGAGATCCCTGTGACACAAGGCGGGGTGGCGTTGCCGGGACCTGACGTGGAGGGCCGGGTTCTCGCCGTACGCATCGAGCCGATCGACGGACGCTCCGGCGGGGCGCTGTGGGACGGTCCGGTGGAGTTCGAGTGCGGGGAAGGGCAATTGTCAGCTGGCCCGTGGGCCGACGCCGGGCTGGGTTCGTACTCCGGCGGCGTCCGCTACCGACGTCAAGCCCACCTTGACGGTGTTCCGGGATCGGCGGTGCTCGACCTCGGAGCCGTGCGTGGCACCGCCGAGGTGGTCGTCAACGGCCAACCCGCCGGTGTGCGCATCTGGTCGCCGTACCGGTTCGACCTCTCCGGACTCCTGCGCAACGGCGCTAACGAGGTCGAGGTGACGGTCTACAACACCCTCGCGCCGTACCTCGACGACTGCTCGCCGACGATGGGAGTCTTTCCCGGGCAACGGTTGTCGGGCCTGCTCGGTCCGGTCACCCTGCGGACCGCCGCACAGCCCACCGCGATGCAGCCGGCCGCCAGACCGAGGACGGCCACACCAGGGACAGCCGCACAGCCAGAGGGGAGCTGAGACGTCGATGGCACTGCCGAGGATCCGGGAGGTCCGGGCGTACGTCGTCCGTGGCGGCGGCGCCGACTACCACGACCAGACCACCAAGCACTGGATCGACGACCACGTGGCGACGCCGATGGCCCGATATCCGGAGTACCGCGAGAGCCGGCAGGCGTTCGGTCTCAACGTCCTCGGCACGCTGGTCGTCGAGGTCGAGGCGGACGACGGCACCGTGGGGTTCGCGACCACGACGGCGGGGGAGCCGGGTGCGTACATCGTCGAGAAACACCTCGCGCGCTTCGTCGAGGGCGCGCCCGCGACGTCGATCGAGAAGATCTGGGACCAGATGTATGCCTCGACGCTCTTCTATGGCCGCAAGGGAATCGTGGTCAACTGCATCAGCGCGGTCGACCTCGCGCTCTACGACCTGCTCGGCAAGCTCCGTGGCGAACCGGTGTATGCACTGCTGGGCGGGCCGGTGCGCGACGAGCTGGTGTTCTACGCGACCGGCGCGCGTCCCGACCTTGCGGAGAAGCTGGGCTTCATCGGCGGCAAGCTGCCCCTGCAGCACGGACCGGCCGAGGGTCCGGGCGGCATGCAAGCCAACCTTGACAGGCTGCGGTCGATGCGTGAACGGGTGAGCGATGACTTCTTTCTCGCCTGGGACTGCTGGATGTCGCTCGACCTCGACTACGCCACCCGGCTGGCGCTCCGTTGCGCCGACCTCGGGCTGAAGTGGATCGAGGAGGCGCTGCCGCCCGACGACTACTGGGGCTACGCCGAGCTGCGCCGCCGCGTGCCGACCGGCATGTGGGTGACGACCGGTGAGCACGAGTGGACAAGGTACGGATTCCGGCTGCTGCTGGAGATGGGGTGTGCCGACGTCATCCAGCCGGACGTCAACTGGTGCGGGGGAATCACCGAGCTGGTCAGGATCGCGGCACTTGCCGACGCCCGCGCCGTACCTGTGATCCCGCATGGCTCGAGCGTGTATTCGTACCACTTCGTGATCACGCGGCAGAACAGTCCGTTCTCGGAGTTCCTGATGATGCATCCCGAGGCGAGCGAGGTCGTGCCGATGTTCCACCCGCTGCTGCTCGACGAGCCGGTGCCGGTGGGTGGCCGGTTGCGGCTGCCTGAGACCCCTGGCTTCGGCGTACGCCTGAACCCCGATGCCCACCTCCACCGCCCCTACACGCACGAGCCGAGCGCCCTTTGACAGCAGGGAAATTCGAAGGTCACCCCACCGGGACCTGAAGCCGCCCATGCCGGGCGGATGGACGTACAGGGAAGCCGATCAGCGCTTGCGTGCACTGGAACCTGGGTGATCTTGACGTGCTGTCGTCCCCTCCTCACGGTGAAGGCGTCAGTGGATCTTCTGAGCTGTGTCCCGACGACTCCGGACCAGAAGTCGAAGGGACGTGAGGAGGAGCACCGAGAATGCGACTGCGTAAGGCATGTGCCGCACTGTTGTGTGTGATTGCGTCTCTGTTCGTCGCCCAGGTTGCGAGCGCGCCGGCAAGTCTCGCCGACAGCGGTCGCCACTGCTGCTGATCCAGCCAACCGCACCGATGAAGGTGGATTCCCACGCCTGGACGGGTGGGAATCCACCTGTGTGACAGGCCACGGACGAAGGCCGTCGCCGACAGCTCGGTTGATCGGAACTCCTCGCCACGCAACCTCGCCATCGTCAGCGGGGGCGGAGAAGGCGGAGCATCACGAAGGCCGGGCGCTCCGCGAGCTTCGCGTGAACCTCGGGAAAGCGGCGGCAAAGCTCCTCCGATGGCTGGGGTTCCACGAGGCGTTCGATGAGGAAACCGGCGTCCGTCGCTTCAGCACAGGTGGCAGTGAGCGGTTGCCGCCAGTACCGCATGTCCCAGTCGTCCTTCCAGACCTCCTCCACCAGTTCGACGTCGAAGTAGCTGCCGCCGTGATTCAGCCAGTCCTCCATCGGGTGGGCGGTGGAGAGCACCAGTCGCCCGCCCGGGCGCAGGACCCGGAACAGCTCCCGCAGCACCGCCCGCCGGTCGTCCAGGTGGTGGATAACGAGTGCGAGGACCACGGCGTCGAACGTCTGGTCCGCCAGCCAGTCGAGCGGCTGGGAGAGGTCATGGACACGAAGCAGTTCCGCCCGGTCACCGAGCCGACTCTGGGCGAGTTCGACCATGCCCGCACTCTGGTCGAAGCCGACGACGGATGCGCCGCGGGCGAGAAGCTCGTCTGCGTAGAGGCCGGGACCACAGCCGGCGTCGAGAACCCGCTGGCCGTCGACGTCGCCCAGCAGCTCCAACACCGCCGGCCGGTCGAGCAGGGCGTTGTAGGCGCCGTTCGCGGCATGACGTTCGAAGTCGTCAGGACGCCGTTCGTAGATTGTGCTCACGGCAGGTTCCTCTCTCACGCGTGTCGGGTCCGGCCAGCGGTCCAGGGCACCCTCTGGCGGGTGGTCCGCGCAACTGCATTGTCCGAACGTAGGAATGAATCCGCGCCGCCAGGGTCAGGCGCCGGGGCGCACCGGGTCGAGTCCCTCCGCCTTCGCTGCATCGAACAGTGCCCGGTCATAGGTGACGAACCCGGTCAGCTCCTCGCGGATTGCCAGCGCACTGGCCAGGTGGATGGCGCCGAGGCTTCGCAGCCAAGGGTCTCCGATCTCGGCGGCGTCCTCGATGATGTCGGCGGTGAGTGCCACCACATCCAGGCTTCCAAGGTGCGCGCGCGTATGGGGGAGGGCATCTGCGAAGTGGCGTCGGCATGCTCGGATCACTTCGAGGCGGGCCAGCTCCGAGGTGACGTGGCGAGGTCCGTGGTGCGCGACGATCCACTCCTCAAGGGCTGGACTCTCCGCCTCACCATGCACGAGTTTGATGAGTGCCGAGGAGTCGAGGTAGATCACGGCAGCCGTTCCTCGCGCATGTCGTCGAGCATCTCCTCGGCTGTGGGCTCTCCAGCACGTGCCGGGCGTCGGCTGGGCAGGTGGAATGGCCGGGAGGCAGGGATCAACCGCCCCTCGGCGATCAGGCGTTCGCGCGCGGTGATCTCGGCGGGCGGGGGCACGAGAAGCGCGACCAGTCGGCCGCGCTCGGTGACCTCCACGGTCTCTCCGGCCTTCACCTTGTCGAGGTAGCGGCTGGCGTGCTGGCGCAGCTCCCGGACTCCGATGCGTTCCATGCCGAACCACTGTAGCACCTCTGGTGCTACAGTAATCGTCCACTCGGGGGATCGGGGAAGGTAGGGGTGTCGTCGTGCAGGACGACGGTGAGGACTGCGGCGTGACGGCGGCCGAGGTGGCGGTGATGGCCCCGGCGCACGGGCATACGACCAACGAGTGCGGCGAAGTCCAGGTCGAGCTCCTTGCTCGACCGACGATCGCCGATCTCGCGACGGTCGGCATCTGGCGGGTCCACGGTCCAGAGCGTGACTGGTCCCTCGTGTGCAAGGTCATCCGGCATGCCGGCGGCGCCGGCACGACGTGGCGCTCGCACCCCGACCCGGACCACCCGTTCTACTGGCGGCGGGAGGCGGAGGCGTTCGGGAGCGACCTGCTCGCGGGCCTTCGTGACGGGCTCCGGGCGCCCGCCTGTCACGGCGTCGTGGACCGGGCCGATGGCACCACGGCGATCTGGATGGAGGACGTCGCTGGCCTACCCGCCTCCCACTGGTCACTCGACCGCTATCGCCGCGCGGCAAGGGATCTCGGCCGGATGCAGGGCCGCCTTGCCGACGCCCCGGCACTCGTCGAGCGGTGGCTCAGCCGCGACTGGCTACGGGTCTACGTCGACCGCCGGTCTGTCCACTGCGAGATCCTGGACGACCCGCGCGCCTGGTCCCACCCAGGCGTCGAGGCGGTCGTGCCGGCCGGTCGGGCCTGGGCCTTCCGGCAGCTCTGGGCCGATCGGCACCGCTTCCGGTCGGTCCTCGACAACTACCCCAGAACCCTGTGCCAGTTGGACTTTCACCCAGGCAATCTCTTCGACGTCGACGGCGACACCGTCGTCATCGACTGGGCGTTCGCCGGCGTCGGCGCCCTCGGTGAGGATGCCGGAACCCTGCTCGTCGACGCGGTCGCCGACTTCCGGCTGGAGCCAACCCTGCTACCGGAGCTGTTCGAGAACCTGGTCGACGGCTACGCGGCCGGGCTCGCCGACGGTGGTTGCGTCCGTCCGGTGGATGACGTCCGCAGGGCGATAGCGGCCGGGGCGACGGCGAAGTACGGCTGGCTCGTTCCGGCCGTCCTGTCGGCGTTCCAGCAGGGGCGTACGACACTGAACGGGCGGCCGATCGAGGAGGGCGCGCGGGCCTGGGTGGCCGTGGCGGAGTTCCTGGTCACGGAGGCGCCTGACGGGCTTTGACCGCAATGTCCAGCCGCCCCTCCAGGCGTACGGCCCGCTACCCCTGCAGCCGTTGCCGGTAGGTGTGTGGAGCTGCCAAGCTGCCCGACAGGCTGTCGACGCGACCTGCGCGAATGCGAGGAGCGCCGGCAGCATCCGCTGCGGCACACCCCCAGTAGGGAGCACACGGATGTCAACCGATCACCGGGACACGGACCCGATGCGCAACGCCCTGGCCGGGCTGGTGCGCGAGGGCACGTTGTCGGAGGATCAGGCGCGGCGGGTCGGTGACGTTCTGCGCCGTTCGGGCGTCGCCCCCGCGCAGCCTCGCGACGTCCCGCCAGAACGCCGGGAGCGCGTGGTCGAGGTGCTGTCCTACCTCGGCGGCGCGCTGGTCATCGGTGCCCTGATTCTCATCGTCGGGTTGGCCTGGAGCGACCTGAACCGCGCCGGCAAGCTGGCGATCTGCGGCGGGGCCACCGTCCTCCTCCTCGTGGCGGCCATGGCGGTCGGCGGGCTGGTGCGTACGGCGATGCGGCCTACCGGGCGAGGCGAACCCGGATCGGCCGACTCCGGCAACCGACAGCGCGACACGCTCGCCGCCACCCTCGGTGCGCTGGGCTCCGGCGGTGCGGCGTTCACGGTCGGTGTCGCCATCGACGTGGACGGGTTCAGAGCGTTGGTCCTTCCCGGTGTCGCCATGGTCGTCGTGGCGGCCGCCAGCTACGTCATGTGGGGCAGGGCGCCGCTCGTCTGCGCGGCCTTCGGTGGTGGACTGCTGATCGCCATCGCGCTGATCGACATGCGTCCGCAGGCATGGTCGGCGCTCGTGCTGACCGGCATCGTGTTGATGGCGTACGGCGCCCTGTGGATCGGCCTCGGCCGGATCCTCGCCGAACGCGACGTCGCCGGAGTCCTCGGCGGCGCCATCGGCCTGATCGGTGCCGAGCTCGCCAGTATCGAGAACGACTACGCCTGGGTGGGTCTGCTGCTGGGTCTGGTGGGCATCGCGGCGATGTTCGCGATGTTCTGGACCAGCCGCCGCTGGTGGTACGCGGTGTTCGGGGCGGCCGGCGCACTCGTCATCCCGCCGACCGCGCTGGGCGTGATGTTCGACAACGCCCTGCTCGTGGGTGTCGTCCTGCTGCTCATCGGCGTGGGGTTGATCGTGGGCGCCGTCGCGACCCTACGCAGGCGGGGGCGGCTGTCGTCGCGGCCGCCGGCCGATCCCGGCGAGTCCTCGTGACCGCCGTCTCAGCTCGGGCCCAGGAGGTCGCCGAGTTGACGGGCGGCGGCGAGGGCGCGGGCGGCGTCCTCGGCGGACCGGCTGCTGACGGTTCGCCGTAGCTCCCGCTCCAGTTGCACCGACACGGCGTCCGGATCTGCCTGGTCGCTGTGCAGGCGCAGGAAGCGGTACCAGTCGAGGATCCGGATGCCCAGCACCTCCAACTCGTGCGAGGCCTGGATGAACTCGTCCATCAGGCCACGCACCCGCGCGACCCGGCCGAAGTTCTTCCCGCCGTCGTACGCCGGCTGGTCCGCGATCTGCTCATCCTTGCCGGGGTAGGGGTGGGCGTCGGCCGGTGCGCGGACGCCGCGGTCAGCGCCCTTTGCGGCATCTCGGGCGTACTGCCAGTAGTGGTTGCGGTACTCGGCCGCCCACCGGGCCGACACGACATAGGGCTCGGCGGCCACCGGCGACCCGGACAGGACGTTGTCGAGGTACCACGGCACGACCACCAGCAGGTCGTGATCGGCACAGGCGGCGGGCGTCGTGGTGAACCGGAAACTCGGCTCGCCCTCCTTGGCCAACAGGAACCAGCCCTTGAGCTCGATGCCGAGCGCGATGTCGGGACCGCCCGGCGATCCTTTGCGCAGCAGGCGTACGTCGGGAAACCGTTGTGACTGACGTTCGAACGTGTAACCCAGCCACGCGTCGTCGGGATCCCACAGGGCACGCTGCTGGTTGAGTGCGGCGACCACCTGACCCTCGATCGACGTACCCAGCAAGGTGTTGAGACTGTGCAGGTCGGTCGCGTTGACGCCGGCGATGTGGTTGTGGAACTCGAAGTACGCCGCAAGGCCGGCCAGCACGACGCGGAGCCGCTGCTGGAGTGTGGTGCGCGGGTCGTCGGGGTCGAGGGCGGGCTCCGCCGGTGCGGGTGGTCCGAGCGGCGCATCCGGCGACGCGTCGAAGAGCCCGTCAGTGCTGGCGGTCACGTCGTCGCCGCCTCGCCACCCGTGCCGCGGGGGCTCGCGTCCGTGCTACAGGCCGGGTTCCCGCCCTGCCGCCCGGCATTCCCGCCCTGCCGCCCGGCATTCCCGCCCGCCGCCCCGCTGCCGCCTGTCGCGACGCTGCCACCTGTCGCGATGCTGCCGCCTGTGGCCGCGCTTCGGGCTGCCGCGTTCACGACGTCCGAGGTCGCCGGCGCGCCCGTCGCGCTTTCTCCCGCCACGGCAAGGTCGGGACGGTCGGAGGGGACGGCAGCCTCCTCCGCCGCCGGATTGGCCGCCGCTCGCGCCGACCGCAGGCGTTCGCGGGCGAGCTTCGTGAACTCCTTGTCGAGTTCGGCGACGTAGGCACGGCGGCCCAACGCGACCGCCGCGACCGAGCCCGACGCCAACCCGCCGAACGGTTCCCACACCACGTCACCGGGCACCGTCACCGCTTTGACCAGGCGTTCCATGAACTCCAGCGGCTTCTGGTTCAGGTGCGCCGAACTGCCGGCGGTCGGCCGGTAGACCCGCGGTGCAGCGCGCCGCAGGGTGCCCTTGAGCCGTTCGTCGTCGTGCAACGGTCCCCGGTGCCAGACATTGGTGATCCCGTGCTGGTGGTTCCACCGGTGGCGCAGCGAGTCCCACTCCTTGGCCGTGACGACGCCCCGACCGTCGAGGCTGAAGTAGGGCCAACCAGTCTGTTGGCCCCGCTCGTTCGCGTACGTCGCGAGTTTCTCCAGCATCTCCCCGGGCGGCCAGTACCACAGCCAGTCCTGCGTGAGGTACTTCCTGGTCGCCGCATTGCGGACGCCGCACGCCTCGTTGGCGCGATAGAGCGGCAGGCCGCTACGTACCCACTCGTGACGCAGCCACTGCTGCACCGGGAGCGGGCCGTCGGGCGTGTCGATCGTGAATCGGCGTTGGTAGAGGACGCAGACCTCCGACACCACCGGAAACCGGCGGATCGTCTTGCCGTTGACGTTGCCCGCGACATGCGCGATGCCCTTGTCCCAGGTGATGGTCTGCACATAGTCCCACCCGTGCTCGACCAGCAGTGGATGGACAGTCGCCCAGCCCACCTCGGTGTTCCAGAACCAGAGTGTCGTGGCCGGGTGTGCGGCTGCGGACCAGGCTTCGACGTGCGGGCGGTACCACTCCACCAAGTCGGCGGTGCCGGTCGTGTCGCCGTGAAATCCGCGGACGCCATAGGCGCCGTCGCTGATGATCGTCACCGGCGTCGGCCAGCGGCGGTAAGCCTTGCTGACGTCGCCGTGACACAGCTCGTACGCCGGAACGCCCGGCCGTCGGCCGCGCGCCTTCCCCTCACCACCCACGCACCGCAGGCTAGCCCCGCCCGCCGACAGCGCCGCACCGGCTCGCCGCGCTCCCGTGCCCGCTGATCAACTTGTCAGAGGTTTGTCGCCTTCTATGCCGAGATACCTCTGACAAGTCCCGGGCGGAGCCTGGTGCGGGATGGGCGCTGCGCTGTCGCCTGGCGGCACCCGCGTACTGGACTACGGTGGAAGTGATGAACCGACTTACTGCAGCGACGAGCCCCTACCTCCGGCAGCACGCCGACAATCCGGTCGACTGGTGGCCGTGGTCCGACGAGGCGTTCGCCGAGGCCCGCCGCCGTGAGGTCCCCGTCCTGCTGTCCGTCGGCTATGCCGCCTGCCACTGGTGCCACGTCATGGCCCACGAGTCGTTCGAGGACGAAGGCACCGCCGCCTACATGAACGACCACTTCGTCAACATCAAGGTCGACCGTGAGGAACGCCCTGACGTCGACTCGGTCTACATGGAGGCGACGCAGGCGATGACCGGCCAGGGCGGCTGGCCGATGACCTGCTTCCTCACGCCGGCGGCCGAGCCCTTCTACTGCGGTACGTACTTTCCCCCGCAGCCACGGCACGGCATGCCGGCGTTCGCCCAGGTGCTGGAGGCCGTGACGAGGACCTGGAACCAACGTCGCGACGAGGTGACCCAGGCCGCGGGCGAGATCGTCGCCCACCTCGACAGCCCGCAGATCCCCTCAGGAGAAGCGCCGGACCAGGCGGCCCTGGACGGCGCGGTCGAGTCGCTCGCGAAGGATTTCGACCCGGTGCACGCCGGTTTCGGTGGTGCGCCGAAGTTCCCGCCGTCGATGGTGCTGGAGTTCCTGCTCCGCCACGCGGCCCGCACGGGATCGGAGCAGGCGCTCGCCATGGTCGAGCAGACGGGCGAACGGATGGCCCGCGGCGGTATGTACGACCAGCTGGGCGGCGGCTTCGCCCGCTACAGCGTCGACCAGGCGTGGGTGGTCCCGCACTTCGAGAAGATGTTGTACGACAACGCCCTGTTGCTCCGCGTCTACCTGCACTGGTGGCGGCAGACGGGCGCCCCGCTGGCCGAGCGGGTGGTACGGGAGACCGCCGACTTCCTGCTCCGGGACCTGCGTACTCCCGAAGGCGGGTTCGCCTCCGCCCTCGACGCCGACAGCGAGGGCGTGGAAGGCAAGTTCTACGCATGGACGCCGGCAGAGCTGCGAGCCGTCCTCGGCGACGCCGACGGTGCCGCCACGGCGGAGCTGTTCGGCGTGACCGAGGAGGGGACGTTCGAACACGGCACCTCCACCCTGCAGCTGCCGGTGGACCCGGCCGATCCGGCGGCCTTCGCCGACAGCAGGGCGCGCCTCTTCGCGGCACGCGCGCAGCGGGTCCCGCCCGGCCGTGACGACAAGGTGGTCGGCGCCTGGAACGGTCTCGCCATCGCCGCGCTAGCCGAGGCGGGTGCGCTGCTCGAGGAGTCGTCCTATGTCGAGGCGGCGGTGGCCGCAGCGGACCTTCTCGTACGCCTGCACACCGACGATGCTTCCCGCCTGGTGCGTACCTCCCGCGACGGCGTGGCGGGCACGAGTCCCGGCGTGCTCGAGGACTATGCCGATGTCGCAGAGGGCTATCTGGCTCTCTTCACGGTGACGGGTCATCAGGTCTGGCTGGAACGCGCGGGGGAGTTGCTCCACGTCGTACTCACCCGGTTCTCCGACGGCGAGGGTGGCTTCTTCGACACCGCCGACGATGCCGAACGCCTGGTCCGCCGTCCCCGCGATCCCACCGACGGCGCGACGCCGTCCGGTCGTTCGGCCGCGGCGGGTGCGTTGCTCACGTACGCCGCCCTGACCGGTTCGTCACGCCACCGCGAAGCCGTGGAGCCGGCACTCGGCGTCGCCGGTGCGTTGGCGGATCGCGCCCCACGCGCCGCGGGTTGGGGCCTTGCGGTCGCCGAGGCGCTGGCCGCCGGGCCGGTGGAGGTCGCGGTCGTCGGACCCGACGACCCCGACCGGTCGGCCCTCCGCCGGACGGCGCTGTTCTCGCCCAGTCCGGGCGCCGTCGTCGCGGTGGGAACGCCGTCGACGGCAGGCGCATCGTCCTCCGGCGGCGGCGATGGGCGGATTCCCCTGCTTGCCGGCCGTGGCCTGGTCGACGGTCGCTCCGCTGCGTACGTCTGCCGGAACTTCGTCTGCGAGCGCCCGGTGACAGACCCCCGCGAGCTTGGTGCGAGGATCGGCGTACGTAACATTCAGTGAGTCCTTGTACGCGGAACGGAGTGATGCAGCATGGCGAGGCAGAAGAAGGGTCGCTTCAGCCGGCTCGACGCACTGCTCATGGGCGCGGTCGGCGCTCTCGTCGCGACGTCGGTGGTCAGGGAGCTGCGCCGCCCGGCACCCGAACGCACGTGGCGCGGAAAGGTCGCCGGAGTTCCTTACGACTACCGGCCGCCGACCATCGACCGGTTGCGTTCGACCTGGTGGGCGCCGGAGGACGACCGGCTCGTGCAGCCGACGGCGTACGGCCTCGGCTGGGACCTCAACATCGGCCGCGTCGTGAAGCTCGCCTCGTCCGCGGTGGCGCAGGATGAGTCCGCGTCCAACGGCAGGACGCCCGCACACCACTGACGTACGCCCGCACACCACTGACGTCCGCACCGCGCTGACGGGCACGCCGGGTCGACGGACTCTTGCGGCGTGTCGGCGCGGGTCGGGCCGTCACCCGGGCGCGTTGAGGAAGGTGTGCCACGGCGTCACCCGGTCGACGTGGACCACCGCGTCGAATGCCGTCAATGGATCGACCGGCGTCGGCTGGGCGCCGGTCATCACCGACGTCCGCGTCGCGAACTCCTCGGCCACGGCGCCCCACCGGGAACCTTCCTGAGGTCGACCAGGTAGTACGGCAGCGCGGCCGAGGCAAGCAGCGCGTCCAGGCTGTGCGGATCGGGTGCCGGCATGTCCTGGACGAAGGTCTCGGTGTGACCGGCGGGCGCGCCAGGGATCGGCCGGTGGAGGAAGAGCTCGCCGCCGCCGAGGGTGCTGCCGATGAAGACCATCTCGTTGCCGAGCGACGCCGCGAGGTGCTCGCCGGCGGTGGTAAGCCGGTCGTTGACGATCGGCGGCGCCGAGAACGGCCAGCGCTGGACATGACCGTTGGCCGCCGCGATGACGACCCGCTCCTCCCGCCGCAGGATCCACTCGACGGTCTCGGCCATCGCCGCATCGCGGAGGTTGGCGCCTTCGTAGGTGCGTTCGGGTCCGACCGCCATCGCCTGCGGGAAGGCGTCCATGTGCCGAGCGGTGGACGCGCAGCGGTAGGCCCGTTCGAATCGTTCCCGGTCCGCACGTCCGGAGTAGACGACCCGCTGCGCCTGCATTCGCTCCACCAGGTCGCCGATCCGCGCGGTCAGTTCGTACCGCGCTCCCGGGTCGAGCGCGAGGTACGCGTGCAGCGTCGGGGCGGCCCAGGCCAGACCTGTGCGGTCGGTCGGGAGATAGTCGAACAGCGGGAGCAGCGTCCGCCGTGCCACCTCGGCATAGGCCGGATCGACCTCGTCCAGGAACTCCATGCTCGCACTGACCGCCGGCAGTGCCGAGGCGCTGGAGTCCGGCAGGTCCATGCCGTAGAACCCCACCGCGCGTTCATGAGAGGCGTTGAACGACCGCATCCACGCCAACTGGTCGCCCATCTCCGCGCACGTGCCCATGTGGTACGTGACGCCGTGGCGCAGCAGGTCGCCGAGGTTCCCCGGCCTGCCGCGTACCCATGCATCGACGGCGAGGCCCTCTGGAAAGCCCGACTCCATCACGAACGCCGTGAAGCCCAGCTCGGCGACCAGGAATCGGGTCAGCCGGTGCCGCAGCTGGTAGAACTCGTGGATCCGGTGGGTGCTCTCGCCGATCGCCACCACGCGCGCGTCGCCGACGATCTCCCGCAACGGTTCGAGGTCGCTGACGTCCTCGTCGCCGGGATCGAGCGTGCGAAGGACGGCGGCCCCTCGGTGATGTCGCTACCGGCAACGTGCCGGGCGTGTTCGACGTTCCTCACCACGCGGGCCACGTCATCGGCGTCCAGTCCGCCGAGTCGTCCGCTGACGCGTTCCGTGACCTGCCGGGCGAGGGCAGTGCCTCCGTGCCGCCACCGGGCGGTCGCGGCGGCGGTCATCTGCTCGTCCAGGCGTGAGTCGCCGGTATGGAACGTGGCCCCGATCTCCTGCCAGCGCGTGACGAGCGCTTGTACGCCGGGATCGTCGGCCGGCGTCCCGTCCTTGGCGTACTCGTGCAGCTTCGCCACCAGCGTGAGCCACTCCGACTTCAGGTCGTCGATCGCCTCCTCGCCGAGTTCCGTGGCGCGCTGGGTGAGCGCGGCCCGCTGTCGGTCCGAGAAGTACGCTTCGGCCCTGGTCAGTGGGACCGTCGTCTCCAGTGCGGCGAGGAACTCCTCCGGGTCGGGCATGTCCGACCTGCTCAGCTGCCCCAGCAGCCTCCGCACCTGCCGGGTCTGCGTGGCGATCTGGCTGGCTCTGGTCTCCAGATCGGCGAGCTGGGAGTCGAGCAGCTTACGCAAGGTGGTCAGATCGTCGGTCGTACGCCCGAGGGCGGTGCCCACCTCGTCCAGCGACAGGCCCAGCTGCCGGAGGGCGCGCACGCGGTAGAGCCGGCGTACGTCCGCGTCGGTGTACCGGCGATGACCGGCCCGGGTTCGCTCGCTGGCGGATACCAGCCCGATCTCGTCGTAGTAGTGCAAGGCCCGGACCGTGACACCGCTGGCCTCGGCCAGCCTCCCGATGCTCCACCTGCGCTGGATGTCGTCGTCGTTCACGCACCAGACGGTAGAACCTCCCGCTACGGGGGGGGGTCAAGCCCGCGCCGAGGGGAGTGTGGAGAGCTGAGACGTTGACACCGTGAACTGTAACCGTGTAATCATGGTTACATGACACGTCAGGAACGCGAGGAACGCATCCGCGGTTGGCTCGTCGGCCGGCTGCCCGAAGAGTGGTTCACCGCGCCAGTCGATCTGACCACGGACCGGGACGAGATCACCGTCATCGGGACTCTTGCGGCGCCGAAGGTGGCGCAGGAGGCGTCCGCGGTCGAGCGCTCGGCGGCCGAGTCCGGGCGGATCAAGGAGTTCCGGGAACGTACGCGCGAACATCGGATCCGGATCGCCCGTGAACTCGAACACGCCACCGGCCAGAAAGTGGCGTGGGGAGCGGCCTGTGGGGAGAGTCGGGAGACGTTCACCACCCAGTCGGTGCCGGTCATGACGAGGCTCCGCCAGTCCGAACGCCAGGTGCTCGACACGTTGGTCGAGTCGGGTGTCGCGCGGACTCGCTCGGAGGCGCTGGCCTGGTGCGTGAAGCTCGTCGGCCGGAACGTCGAACCGTGGCTGGCCGACCTTCGCGCCGCCATGGCACATGTCGAGCAGGTCCGTTCCCAGGGCCCGGACGCGGCCGACCGCACCGACGGCCTCGACGACCCCGCCCCCGAGGGCGACCCCGCGAAAACCCAGAGCGACCCGCCGCCCGAGAAATAGCCCAAGCGTTCCGGGCGCCGCGCGCAGGTCGAGGACGACGCGACCGCTTCGGGCCCGCGCGCGGGCCGAGGACGAGGTGAACTCTTCGGAGTGGCCCGCAAGTCGAGGACGAGGCGAAGCCTGGGGAGGCGACTCCCGACCGTCCGTGATCATGAAAGTTTGTCGGCACATAGGCCGGTTTTCCTTCATGATCATGGAAGCACCGCGCCACTGAGCACCGCGCCACTGAGCACAGCGCCACTGAGCTCGCGCCACCGAGCACAGCGCCACCGAGCACAGCGCCACCGAGCACTGGTCATTGGGGACCCCGACAACGAGGTGGGGGTCAGGGCTTCTGCGCGACCAGGATGTCCCGGATGATCGCCTGGTCGACCCGGTGCTGAAATCCTTCGTACGCAGCGCCCTCGCAGACGTCGAGCCCCGCGTCCCCAAGCACCTGGGCGGCGTCGTCGCGGCTGGCGCCGTGAATGTTCCACGAGATCCCGACCGCGCCTCCGGGCCTCAACAACTCCACCCACGCCGGTACGGCAGCCTTCAGCAGGTCGAGCGGCCGTCGCGACAGGCCCCCTCCACCGCCGTCACCACCACGGCCGCCGCGTCTCCCGTCACTGCCGCGCGCACCGTCAGACCCGCGCGCGTTCCCGCCGCCGCGCCCGCCGTCTCCGCCGCCGCGCGTGCGGCTCCCGTGCTGCACGCCATACGGCGCGTCCGCCACGACCACGTCGAACGACCGTGGCCGGAAGAAGTCGCGCGCCCGCGTCGTGTCCCCGTTGACCACCGTGAGCGACAACGCGTCCCCTGCCTTGTACGCCTCCTTGTCCGCCGCCAGCGTGACGTGCAGCCGCCGCCCGATCACCTTGCGGTCCCTGCGTACCGGCGTGAACTCCGCCTGGTGCTTCAGCCGCTTGCGCTTGAGCCAGGTACGAATGAAGGCGGAGTACGCCTCGACGTCCTTGCTGTCGTGCTCGAGTCCGGTCGCGTCGTATCCGTACATCAGCGCCTGGTTCAGCGTCGTGCCACGCCCGCAGAGCGGATCGAAGACGTGCAACCGCCGGTCGAGCATCGCGCCGGCGAAGTCCGACGACAACACGGTGACGTTGAGCAGCAGCTTGGTGAAGTACTCGTTCGTCTTTCCGGCGTACTTCTGGATCGTCAGCAGGTCGTCGTCGAACACCGCGAGCGGCGTCAGCTCGACGGGCCGCAGCAGCAGGTCGGCTCCATCGCCCGCGCCGCCACTCGGGTCACCATCCGCGCCCGAGACCTCGAAGAGTGCGTAGAGCGACGACAGCTGGGAGAGGTACGCGATGTCGCGGCCGCTCAACTCCTCGGCCGTGAAGAGGACGTACGGCACACCGCCCAGCCTTGCCTCCTCCACCTCACCCAGCCGCCCGGCGAGCGCCCGCTCGGCGAACACCGCCAGTTCGGCACGCAGGAGATCGACCGACGCCTCCGCGTAGACACGGTTCGTCGCTGGAAGGATCAGCAGGGCGTAGCGCGGCATGAGGACAACGATTCCAGGCCTGTCGAGAGCCCACGCGAGCGGGCGCCGAACGGGCGCGCCGAACGGTCGGCTGAACCGCGACCGGGCGGGTACGCCGACAGGGCGCCGGATCAGAACGGTGGGCGCCTCGCCGACAAGAGCGCCGGATCAGACGTCGAGCGCCTCGCCGACGGCGAGCCGGCGGAACCGCGATCCGGACTTCTCGGCCATCGATCCGACCAGT
Source organism: Actinopolymorpha sp. B11F2 (assembly GCF_040195635.1). Taxonomy (NCBI): domain Bacteria; kingdom Bacillati; phylum Actinomycetota; class Actinomycetes; order Propionibacteriales; family Actinopolymorphaceae; genus Actinopolymorpha; species Actinopolymorpha sp. B11F2. The sequence goes on from NZ_JBEFTX010000002.1 coordinate 357,939, forward strand.
CCGTCGACGACCTGCAGGCCGATGTCGTTGAGCATTCCGTCGTGCGCCGACAACGCCAGAGTCGGCTTGACCGCACGGATGTAGTCGATCGAGTCCGCACCACGCAGCCAGGGCGCGCTGGTCGGCACCATCAACGTACGCACGGGAGCCTCAGGCACGGTGAAAGCGTCACCGGGGTGGAAGAACGACGCATCCACGAAGAACCCGACGTTCGGCACCTGCGGCAGGTCGGGATGGATGACCTCGTGCAGTTCGCCGTGCACGCCGATCTCGAATCCCGCCGCCGTGAAGGAGTCCCCGCCGGCCACCACGTGGACCCGCGCCGGATCAACATCGTCCAGCAGCGCGGCCGTGGCGGCGTTGGTCCAGATCTGGACGTCGGGATGGCGGCGGAGCTTGCCGGCATCGAGGTGGTCGACATGCTCGTGGGTGATGAGCACCGCCTCCGCGCCGTCCAGCGGCTCCTCCTCGCTGAACGACCCCGGATCGATGACGAGTGCGTGGTCACCCTTCTCCAGGCGTACGCACGAATGGGTGTACTTGATGATGCGCATAGACGCTCCTCCCTTGTCCCTTCGACCCTCGCGACCTCTCGACCGGGCACCTGGACCGGGCTCTCTCCCTGGCTTCTCGACCCGGCTTCCCGACCCGGCTTTGGTTGCCCCCATCCAACGACCCGCCGCATGAGGGGCGCCCCCATCCAATAGGTTCGCAACAGGGTGCCCCTCATCCAAGGGCACGTCGGGCCGGCGGGCGGTTCCCATCGGTTCGTCCGTACGACGTCACCAGGACGGCACCTCACGAGTCTATGAAGGTGAAAGGGGCGCCCGAGACACGTCGTACCGGCTTGCCGACTCGGCGCGCGTGTGCCGTGCCCGCGGCGGTAGCCTCGGGCAGCAGGACACCCTGAGGAGGTGACGGGTTCCATGGGCCGTCCGGGCCTGCTGTACCGCATCTACCAGCGACGCCTGATGGCGTCGATTGCCGCCGACCGGGTGCCGAGGCACATCGCGGTGATGATCGACGGCAACCGCCGGTGGGCTCGCGCGTCCGGCAGCCATGTCTCGAGCGGTCACCAGGCCGGTGCCGACAAGATCCCGGAGTTCCTCGGCTGGTGTGAGGAACTCGGCGTCGACGTCGTGACGATCTACATGCTCTCGACCGACAACCTGTCCCGGCCGCCGGAGGAGCTCGAACCCCTCCTCACGATCATCGAGCGCATCGTCGAGGAACTGGCCGCAACCGGCCGGTGGCGGCTGCACCCGGTGGGAGCGTCCGACCTGTTGCCGACTTCGGTCGCGAGCCGGCTCAAACGCGCCGTTGAACGCACGGCGAATGTTTCGGGAATGCTCGTCAACGTTGCCGTCGGTTACGGCGGCCGGCAGGAACTCGCCGATGCCGTGCGTTCGTTGTTGCACGAGCAGGCGAGCCGGGGCACGACACTGGAGGAGTTGGCGGAGCTGCTCGATGTCGAGCACATCTCCGAACACCTTTACACCAAAGGGCAGCCGGATCCCGACCTGATTATTCGTACGTCCGGCGAACAACGCCTGTCCGGCTTTTTGTTGTGGCAGAGTGCGCACAGCGAGTTCTATTTCTGTGAAGCACTCTGGCCGGATTTCCGCAAGGTCGACTTTCTCCGGGCGATTCGTGCCTACGCAGCGCGTAACCGTCGTTACGGGCTCTGAACTCCCAGTTAACCTGCCTGTTTGCGTGTCCCTCTGTTCGCGGGGGCCAACCCCACGTATTTTCGATCCTGACGGTCGGAGAGACCCCGGCTGTTCGGGAGGCCCATCGATGCGTGCGCAGTCGTCCTCCTCCCGCCGCGAGGCGGGGAAGGGTACGCATGGTGAACGTGGCCACGGGTTGGGTTCTGCCAACTCTCGGCCGCGTCGCGAGAGGGCCGGCACCCGGCCCTGCGGCTTGGTCCCGGTCCACCATCTCGACAGGCGAGGGCCGGGCGCTGGTGCGCGCCGCTGGCCCGAAGGGGACGCACGTGGCTGCATCGAAGCCGAACGCGACCGTGGGTGCGAGCAAGTCGAGCGCCCGCTCAGCTGCCGGACACAAGCCCGCGACCGCAGGGGCGACCCGGGACGGCGGTGCCGGAAAGGGTCCGACCGGCACGCGTACCTACGTCGTCGACACCAGCGTTCTCCTCGCCGATCCCCATGCGCTCAAGCGGTTCGACGAACACGATGTGGTCATACCGGTCGTGGTCGTCAGCGAACTGGAGGGCAAACGGCATCACCCTGAGCTCGGCTACTTCGCTCGCACCGCGCTGCGCCTGCTGGACGAGCTGCGCGTCCTGCACGGCCGGCTCGACGAGCCGGTACCGGTCGGCGCGGCCGGGGGCACGCTGCGGGTCGAGCTGAACCACACTGATCCGGAGTTGCTGCCGCCCGACCTGCGGGCTGGTGGCGTGCCCGGTGGTAGGTACGGCCGCGTCCCTGACAACGACACCCGGATCCTGGCCGTGGCGCGCAACCTTGCCGCTGAGGGATGCGATGTCGTCCTCGTCTCCAAGGACCTTCCGCTGCGGGTCAAGGCGTCCGCGCTGGGCCTGACGGCGGAGGAGTACCGCGCCGAGATTCCGGCCGTCACCGGCTGGACCGGGATGATGGAGGCGGATCTCACCGCCGCCGACGTCGACCGGCTGTACGCAGAGGGCACGATCGACCTCGAGGTCGCGCGTGACCTGCCGTGTCACACCGGCCTTGTCCTGCTCTCCGAACGTGGCAGCGCCCTGGGCAGGGTGACGCCCGACAAGCAGGTACGCCTGGTCCGCGGTGACCGCGAGGCGTTCGGCCTGCATGGTCGTTCGGCCGAGCAACGCGTCGCGCTGGAGCTGTTGCTCGACACCGACATCGGCATCGTGAGCCTCGGCGGCCGGGCCGGAACCGGCAAGTCCGCGCTCGCTCTGTGCGCAGGGCTCGAGGCCGTGATGGAACGCCGGCAACACCGCAAGGTCGTCGTCTTCCGGCCGTTGTACGCCGTCGGAGGACAGGACCTCGGGTACCTCCCCGGCAGCGAGGCGGAGAAGATGCAGCCGTGGGCGCAGGCGGTGTTCGACACCCTCGGCGCTGTGACCAGCGCGGACGTGGTCGAGGAGGTCATCGACCGGGGAATGCTCGAGGTGCTCCCGTTGACCCACATCCGGGGACGGTCGCTGCACGACTCCTTCGTCGTGGTTGATGAGGCGCAGTCACTGGAACGCAACGTGCTCCTCACGGTATTGTCGCGCATTGGTTCCGGCTCGCGGGTCGTCCTCACCCACGACGTGGGTCAGCGCGACAACCTGCGGGTCGGTCGCCATGACGGTGTCGTTGCAGTTGTCGAGAAGCTCAAGGGGCACCCGTTGTTCGCGCACGTGACGTTGAACCGTTCGGAGCGGTCGCCGATCGCCGCACTTGTCACCGAGATGCTCGAGGACATCTCGCTGTGACCGCGGCCAGGTGTGTCACGATGACGCGCCGGGCATCCCCAACCAGTAACACAAAGTTGCAGCACTGCTACGTTGTGCGTGCAGCAGGGGCAAATCGGGCTCACGTCGCGCGATCGAACGGTCCGCGAATGGCGTCTGGAGGCAGCTGTGGCTAGCTATTCGGCTAGGCATAAGGCACCGCCCAAACACAAGGCACGAGGTCGGCTGTTCGCTTCGGCGTCCCGTGGCCCGTCAGCCACGCCGATGCCACCACCCAGCCGGGGCGGCAAGCGCATCGCCGCCCCGTCGCCGGGTACCTCCTCCTCCCCGTCGTCCCTGGCGTCCCAGTCGTCCTCGCCGGTGCCGCGGTCGTCTTCGCCGGTGTCCCGGTCGTCTTCGCCGGTGTCCCGGTCGTCTTCGCCGGTGTCCCGGTCGCCTTCCCAGGTCTCGCGGTCGCCTTCCCCGGTCTCGCGGTCGTCTTCGCCGGTGTCGCGGTCGCCTTCCCCGGTCTCGCCGCCGTCCTCCCGGGTCTCCGGCTTCGCGGTCACCCGACCCGGCACCACCGCGCAGGCTCGTCCAGGTGGTCCCCGCACGGTGCCGTCGGTCGCCTGGCCAGGAGGGCTTCCCGGTTCGCGTACACCACGTGCGGGCGCTCCGACGCCAGCTCCTGCCGCGCCCTCTGCTGTCGCGCCGCCAACAGCCGCACCCTCACGTGTCGCGCCAGCAACCGGCGCACCCTCTCCTGTCGCGCCGCCCGCGGCCGCGCCATCTCCCGCTGCGGCCGTGCCGCGGTGGCAGGTGGCCGCCCGACCGCCGGTGGCTCGCCCCATGGCCGCCCCCGTGCCCGCCCGGGCCGGGGCGCAGGTGGCGACCAAACCGGCGACCAGGTCGGGCGGGATCAAGGCAGGCCTGGCCAAGGCGGCCTCCGGACCGGCGGCCCGGGCCGTGTCCCGTTCGGCGGCGAAGCCCAAGGCCAGGTCGGCGAGCAAGCTCGCCACCAGAGCTGCGAGCAGGCGCCCGTCGCGCCTGAGCCCGACCTTCGCGGCGATGACGGCGGCCAGCATCGGAGTGACCGGCGCGGTTGGTGGCGGCGTACTCATCAGCAGCGACCAGTTCGGGCCCCGCAACACGCTGGTCCTGTCCGACGTCGGCAACTCGGGCATCCTCGGGGCCAAGAAGGCTCCGAAGCGGACCGCCTCACCCACGGCGACCCCTCGCGCCTCCAGGACGGTCACTCCGACACCCACGCCCACCGAGGCGGCGACACCGGCCACCGGACAGGCGGTCCTCGACCGCACCGCGATCGAGCGCATCCGGGCCGAGGAACGTGCCTCCCGCGCCCGTGAACGCCTGGCACTCAGCGACCCGAAGGCGATCGCCTCGGGGATGATGGACGACTTCGGCTGGGACTCGTCGCAGTTCTCCTGCCTCGAGACGCTGTGGGAGCACGAGAGCGGGTGGAACCCCAGCGCCACCAATCCGAGCTCTGGCGCCTACGGCATCCCGCAGGCGTTGCCAGGCGAGAAGATGGCCGCCTATGGCGACGACTGGCGGACGAATCCGGCCACCCAGATCGAATGGGGCATGAACTACATCGCCGACCGCTACTCGACTCCGTGTGGTGCGTGGTCGTTCTGGCAGGCAAACAACTGGTACTGACCAGGCTTCGACAGCACGAGTTCTGACGGAGTACACCGACAGGGTGCCCATGGTGTTCGCCGCCTGAGCATTCTCGTTTTCCGCCTCGACGCCGCCGCAAGATCTCTCGCGAGACGCCACCAGACGTGGTTTACTTGCGGCTCCGAAAGATCGACCACCCAGCCGAGGTGGCGCAGCGTGTGGTTCCGCGGTCCCTCTGGGCCGTCCGCACGGGCCGGAAGAGACGAGGCAAACGGGGAGGCGTAGTGCACGACGCAGCCGACCGTGGACGACGGCAAGCGGGTCCGGGTGTGAGGCGTTCCACCAGGCGTCGTGCCGGCGCGGTTCTCGCCTCGGCGGCGCTGATCGCCAGTGCGGCGTTGGCCGGGTGTGGCAGCGAGTCCGATGTGCCGGTGCTGACGTGGTACATCAACCCGGACAACGGTACGCAGCAGAAGCTCGCCGCCGAGTGCACACAGGCCGCCGATGGACGTTACGGGATCAGGACGGCCCTGCTGCCGCGGGAGTCCACCGGACAGCGTGAGCAACTCGTCCGCCGGCTCGCCGCGAGCGACTCGGGTATCGACCTGATGAGTCTTGACGTCCCCTACCTCGCGGAGTTCGCCAACGCGGGATTCGTCCGCAAGTTCACGGGCGAGGAGCGCGAGCGGCTGACCCGAGGAATGTTGCAGGGGCCGTTGGAGTCCGCGCAGTGGCAGGGCGATCTCTTCGCCGTTCCGTTCAACACCAACACCCAGCTGCTCTGGTACCACAAATCCGTTGCCCGCAAGGCCGGACTCGACGTTGGCCCGAATTCCGCCGTCACCTGGGATCAGGTGATCAGTGCTGCCGAGGACACCGGCACGACCGTCCAGGTGCAGGCGTCGCGGTACGAGGGCTACACCGTGCTGATCAACTCGCTGGTGGCCTCGGCCGGTGGCGAGATCCTGAAGAATCCCGAAGCGGGCAAGGACGTCACGCCGGCGTTGAACTCCGCCGCGGGTCGTGAGGCGGCCCAGGTCGTCCGGACTCTCGCGAGGTCGAAGGCCGCGCCGGCCGACATCAGCAACTCCAACGAGGGGACCGCACAGGCGGGTTTCCTTGCCGCGAACGGTGGCTTCATGACCAACTGGCCGTTCGTCTACACCGCTGAGACCAGCATGCTCACCGACCTCGAAGGTCAGCTTGAGTCGGCGAAGTCCGAAGCGGACAAGGAAAAACTCCGTCAGGCGGTCGAGGACCAGGAAGTCCGGATCGACGACATCGGGTGGGCCCGGTGGCCGGCGGTCGTCGAGGGTGAGCCCAGCGCACCGCCGTTGGGTGGCATCGATCTCGCCGTGGGTGCGTTCTCCGAGCACCCGGAGCTCGCGGTCGACGCGGTGGAGTGCCTGACCTCGCCCGAGAGCCAGCAGACCTACATGCTGGGCGAGGGACTGCTCGCCACAGTCGAGTCGGTGTACACCGATCCCGCGATCAGGAAGGCGTTCCCGATGGCCGAACTCCTGCGTGAGTCGGTGGACGAGGCGGCGCCCCGGCCCGTCACTCCGTACTACCCGGACATCACCGCCACCATCCAGCGCACGTGGCATCCGCCGGCGGGGTTGAACGCACAGACGCCCGGCCAGTCGGCCGACCTGATCGTCGCCGTCCTCCAAGACAACGAGTTGAGCTAGGGGGCCCGAGGTCTGATGACAACGGTCGAGTCCACGGCCGCTCCGACCGTCCAGCGGCCCAAGGTGACCGAGCGAGCTCGCCACGAGCAGCGGTTGGGTTGGTACCTCTGCCTGCCGGCATTCGTCGTGATGCTCGCGGTGACCGCCTATCCGATGCTGCAGGCGGTTTGGTTGTCCTTGCAGAGTTACCGGATCACCGATCCGCAGTCGCGGCGGTTCGTGTGGTTCGACAACTACGCGGTGATACTGACCGACGGTCTGTGGTGGCGCGATGTCGGTGTCACAGTGTTGATCACCGTGATCACGGTTGCGGTCGAGTTGGTGATCGGGTTCGCGTTTGCGATGGTGATGCACCGGATCATCTTCGGACGCGGCATCGTGCGTACCTCGATTCTCGTTCCGTACGGCATCATCACCGTGGTGTCGGCCTTCGCGTGGAAGTTCGCGTTCGCGCCGGACTCGGGATTCATCAACGGCTGGTTCGGCCTGGAGAACTACGACTTCTTCGCGCAGTTCTGGTCCTCGATCGCGGCCATCTCGCTGTCGGAGATCTGGAAGACCACACCGTTCATGTCGCTTCTGCTGCTGGCCGGTCTGGCGCAGGTGCCGGAGGAGTTGCAGGAGGCCGCGAAGGTCGACGGCGCCACCTGGTGGCAGCGGCTGTGGAAGGTGACGATCCCGAACATGAAGGCGGCCATCATGGTCGCACTGCTGTTCCGGACCCTTGATGCGTACCGGATCTTCGACAACGTGTTCGTGATGACCAATGGCGCACAGGGCACCGAAACGGTGTCCTTCCTGGCCTATCGGGAGATGATCACCCGTACCGCAGTGGGTTTGGGCTCGGCGGTGTCAGTGTTGTTGTTCCTGACCGTTGTCCTGATCGCCGTCATCTTCATCAAGGTGTTCCGGACCGACCTGTCCCAGGTGAGAGGTGATCGGTGATGAAGGGACGACTCACCGCCGGATGGGTGGTCGCTGGGCTGGGTGTCATCGTCTACACCCTCTTTCCGGTGGGCTGGATCCTCTCCCTGTCGATGAAGAAGGGGGAGGACGTCCAGAACCAGCAGTTCTTCCCGAGCGCCTGGTCGCTGGACAACTACCGGACCGTCTTCGAGTCAGGACTGTTCACTTCTGCCCTGCGTAACTCGATCGGGATCTCGTTGATCTCCACGGTGTTGTCGGTGACATTCGCGACGCTGGCGGCCTACGCGATCGCGCGGCTGGACTTTTCTGGCAAGAAGCTCATCCTGTCGATGGCGCTGGCGATCGCGATGTTCCCCACGATCTCGCTGGTGCCGCCGCTGTTCGACATGTGGCGCAGCATCGGTCTCTACGACACGTGGATCGGGTTGATCATCCCGTACATGTCGTTCACGTTGCCGTTGTCGATCTGGGTGCTGACGGCGTTCTTCCGGGAGATTCCCTGGGAGCTGGAGCAGGCCGCCCAGGTCGACGGCGCGACCCAGTGGCAGGCGTTCCGCAAGGTGATCGTGCCGCTTGCCGCACCGGGTGTGTTCACCGCGGCGATCCTGACGTTCTTCTTCGCGTGGAACGACTTCGTCTTCGGTATCTCGCTCACGGCGTCCGACGCGGCGAGACCGGTGCCGGCGGCGCTGGCGTTCTTCACCGGTGAGTCGTTCTTCGAACAACCCACGGCCGCCATCGCCGCGGCTGCCGTTGTCGTCACGATCCCGGTGATCGTGCTCGTCCTTCTCTTCCAGCGCAAGATCGTTGCCGGGTTGACCTCCGGCGCGGTGAAGGGCTGATACGTTCCATCCCCCCGGAGGGTCTCACACCATGGCAGCCATCGAGTTGAAGAACCTCGTCAAGCGCTACGGCGACGGCTTCCCCGCCGTCAATGACGTCAGCCTCGACATCGCCGACGGCGAGTTCATGATCCTCGTCGGCCCGTCCGGCTGCGGGAAGTCCACCCTCCTCCGGATGATCGTCGGGCTCGAGGACATCACCTCCGGTGACCTCACCATCGGCGGTCAGCGAGTAAACGAGAAGGCACCCCGCGACCGCAATCTCGCGATGGTGTTTCAGAACTACGCGCTCTACCCGCACCTCACCGTCTTCGAGAACATCGCGTTCCCCCTGCGGCTGGCGAAGCTGCCCGAGGACGAGATCACGGCGAAGGTCGAACACGCCGCTGAGCTGCTCGAGCTGAAGGAACACCTGCAGCGCAAGCCGAGCCAGCTCTCCGGTGGGCAGCGGCAGCGGGTGGCGATGGGCAGGGCGATCGTGCGTGAGGCCGAGGCGTTCCTGTTCGACGAGCCGCTGTCCAACCTCGACGCGAAGCTGCGTGGGCAGATGCGGACGGAGATCTCCCGGCTGCAACGCCGGCTCGGCATCACGACGGTCTACGTCACCCATGACCAGACCGAGGCGATGACCCTCGGCGACCGGGTTTCGGTGCTGCGCAAGGGGATCCTGCAGCAGTGTGCGACTCCGCGCGAGCTCTATGAGCACCCGGTCAACCTGTTCGTCGCAGGCTTCATCGGCGCCCCGCCGATGAACCTCCTGCCGGCCACCGTCGAGAACGGCCAGGTGTCGCTGCCGTTCTGCACGGTCCCCGTGCCGGCAGGGATCAGTGCCGCCGACATCGACGGCAAGCTTCTGGTCGCCGGCGTCCGGCCCGAGTTCTTCGAGGACGCGGCCTACGTCGATGCGTCCAAGCGCGACCGTGGCCAGACCTTCTCCGCGACCGTCGACGTCACCGAGTGGCTCGGCAACGAGCAGTACGCCTACGTGCCGTACGAATCGCCGGCCGAGATCCGTTCCCAGATCGACGCGCTCGCCGAAGAGCTCGACATGGAAGCGATGCGGCCCCAACTCATCGTCTCGCTCGACCCGGCCAGCCAGGTCGCGGAAGGTGGGGAGGCCGAGTTCTGGGTCGATGTGTCGCGCATGCACCTCTTCGACCCCCACACCGGCGCCAACCTTGCCACCACATCGACGACTGCCCCCAGCACGTCCTAGGCGGGTTCGATGTGGCCGGGGTGGGACCTTTCCCGGCCGCATCTCGGGCTCAGATGACCTCGAAGTTGGCCATCATCGCCATGTCCTCGTGTTCGAGGTTGTGGCAGTGGAAGGCGTACCGGCCGCGGTAACCTCCGAAGCGCACCGCGATCTCCGCCGTCTGGACGGCGCCCAGATCGACGGTGTCCTTCCACGCCACCGGGTCCTCGGCTCGCTCACCGTCGATCGAGAGCACCTGGAAGTGCGCGAGGTGCAGGTGGATCGGGTGGGCGGCGTCTGTGGTGAGACGCCAGATCTCGGTGGCACCGAGCCGGGGTCGCGCGTCCATCCGTGCCGGGTCGAACGGCTTGCCGTTGATGCGCCACCCGGTGTGCCCGTGGACCTCGCCCGATTCGAACCTGAAGTCGCGGGTGACGCGCGCCCGCGCCGGATCCAGGCGTTCGACCTGGGACAGCCGCGAAGGGACAGCGGTGTCGTCCGCCTCCTCGCCGGTGACCCGGAACCGCATCACCTGGCCGGCAGGTCCGTCGCCGGCGACGTTGGCGAGGACGACCGTCGCGCCGATCGGGTACGCCGAGAAGTCGATGATGACGTCGGCGCGTTCACCTGAGGCGAGGGCGATCTCGGTGCGCGGCCATGGGCGCTCCAGAAGCCCGCCGTCGGTGCCGATCTGGACGATCCGTGCTTCGCCGCGTAACTCGTCGCTGCCCAGCTCCGCACCGTCGCGCGAGCGGGGAGCGAGCCGCAGCACGTAGCGCCGGGCGTTCGACGCGTTGAGGACCCGGAACCGGTACCGGCTGCGGGAGACCTCGAGTTCGGGCCACGGTGCACCATTGACGAGGACGACGTCGCCGAGGACACCTCCGCCGTAGGCCTTCATGACGCCGGGCTGTTCGCGGACCTCCGCGTCCAGTGCCGGATACAGCAGCGTCCCGTCCTCCGCGAACGATCGGTCACTGATCAACAGCGGCACATCCTTGTCGCCGCGCGGCAGGGGCAGTGCGTCCTCCTCGTCATCGCGGACCACGCAGAAGCCCGCGAGACCTCGCCACACAGCAGGGCCGGTGAAGTCCATCCGGTGGTCGTGGTACCACAAGGTGGCGGCTCGCTGGTCGAGCGGATACTCATACCTACGTACGCCACGAACGACGTCGGCACGCTCGTCGGTCATGTGCGAGGCGTGTGACGCGAAGCCACCCCGTGCCGGCAGGAGAAGGTCGGTGGGATAACCGTCACTTGCCGGCGGCGTCCGCCCGCCGTGCAGGTGGGTGACAGCGGGGACGGGCAGGTCGTTGCGCTGTCGTACGACGATCCTCCGGCCACTGCGGGCCTCGATCGTCGGCCCGGGAAACTGCCCGGCGTAGCCCCAGATCGGCGTCCGCAGCCCGGGAATGATCTCCTGCTCCGCGACCCTCAGCGGCAGGTCGTAGTAGTCGGTCGTCGCGTCCGTCCGAACCGGCTCGAGCGTCGCCACCCTCGGAAGCGGCGTGGCGAAGGGCCGCGGCAGTGGCGCGTCGCTGGGCAGTAGCCGGGGGTCAGGCGTGTTCGTCGGCAGTGCCGCGCAGCCAGCGGCCGCGGTGAGCCCGGCCGTGGCGCTGGCAGCCGCGAGCGCGCCACCGCCGAGCAGTCGGAGCGCCTGCCGCCTACTCAGTCCGGGCGCGGTCACGGCTGCCCACCGCTCGCCGGAGTTGAGGTCTTCGCGGGGCCGGACTGCTGGTTGGACGCTGCATCCGGTGCTTGGCCAGGCGCCGCATCCGGTGCCCGGTCTGGCGCTCGACCCTGTGCTTGGTCGGGCGCTCGATCCGCCGGCGCGGACCACAGCTGGCGGGTGAGCATGAGGAGACCGCCGAACATCAGGACGCCGAACGGCACATGCAGGGCCTTGTTGTGCGTCTCACCCAGCATGGCCTGGACGAGTACGCCGACGAGAATGCCGATGCTCGGTCCGAGGAGTCGGGCGGTGCCGCGGCCGGGACGCCAGTGGAGGATCGCGACGACCACCTGCACCAGGCCGATCAGTACGAGAAGAATCGCGCCCAGGCCGTGCACTCCGCGAACGTTCGGCGTACCCGACAGAAGCAGCCCTGCGGTGATGGCCTGCGCCAGGATGATCGCGGCCTGGACGGTGACGAGGATCCGGAGGATCCGGAAGGTCGTGAGCCGCCAGGCGGCTGCCCGACCTGTGAACGCCGAGGTCGTGCTGGGAGGACCGGCAGTTCGTACCGGTTGCGCTGGTTCCATGCCGCTCAGCCTTCCGGCTCCTGGGCAGGGGTCGCGTCAGTCGGCCGGCGGCTTTCTGCGTACGTCCTGGGACGTAGGTCAGAGCGCGGCGAGGTCGTCCGGGAGCGTAGCCGCGTGGGCGTCGAGCCACCGGCCGATGTGGACGCCGGTAGCGAGCCGGAGTCGCACCTCGTCGAGGTGGGACTGCCCCAGCCGCCAGCGCCCGGCACGCCAGACGATGGTTCCGAGCACCCGCAGGCGCACCAGGTCGGGAAAGGCCGCGCGTTCTCCCGAGGTGAGGGGAATGTGGCGGACGAATCCACGGTAGAAGGCGCTCGCCCGCTGCCCTTCGTCGGCGCTCCACCATCCGCCAGCAGCCTGGGCGACACCCGTGACGACCTCGTTGACGGCGACGTCGAGTCCGGCGATCTCGAAGTCGAGGATGGCGGCCGGTCGACCGTCGTCATCGACCACCAGGTTGGACATCGCGAAGTCGCCGTGGACGATCCGGACGGGAAGCGTACGACACAACTCCGCATACCTGCCGGCGGTCGGTCCGGCATGCCTGCGAAGCCACTCGACGCCGTCGGTCTCCGGCACCGCACGGGCGAGTTCGGCGGCCAGGTCGTCCAGGTCGGTGACCGCGGGATGCATCCGGTCGAGTGGATGCATCCGCCAGTCGATGGGCGCGAGTGCCGCCGGCAACTCGGCGAGGGCAAGGCCAAGGAGCGCGAGTGCCTCGCCGGCGTACTCGAGTTCGGCCAGACTGTCGCCGTCTGCAGTGCGTCCGGGGAGGTAGCGAAACAGGGCCGCGAAGCCGTCCGGCGTCTCGACGTAGGTCCGTCCCTCTGGCGTCGGGATCGGTTGCGGCACGGCGAACGGCAGTCCGGCGCCGGCGAGCGCGTCGAGCAGTCGGTGCTCGGCGGCGATCCGCTTCTGGCTGAGGTTCTGGTAGATCCGCAGGACGTACGACGAATCTCCGGCATCGACGATCAGGACGACGTTGTTCGTGCCGCCGTCAGCTCGTCGTACATCCGTGGGGGATGGGAGGCGCCAGGCGTCGAGGAGACGAGCGCCAGTGAGGCGGCGACCGTCCGTGAGGAGACGCCTGGCGATTGCCGCCGTGCCCCGGTCGGCGGGATCAGGACCCGTCGTGGCGGATGGCCGGTCACGTGGTTCCATGATCATGAAGGCTTCCGGGCGGATCTGACGACAGAACCTTCATGATCACGAACATGATCACGGGAGGTCCGGTGAAGACGGGAGGTCGGGTGATCACGGGAGGTGGGCGGTGAGGGTGGGCGGGAGGCCGGGGAGCGGCCAGTCCGGATCTGGGCGCCAGCGTTCCCAGCCGTCGCAGAAGGGCGGCTCCCATGCGGCGACACTGCGTTCGACCTCGTCCGCGGCCTCCTCGATCTGAGCGGCGACCTCGGCGTCGAACCGCCCGCCTTCGACAGCGGCGGCGAACTCGTCCTCGTCCTTGCGTACGATCCGCCGATCCGGGTGAACGACGAGATCGAGGACGTGATCGCGGGTGTAGACGTTCTCCTTGTCGCGGACGTGGACCTGTTCGAGGTTGACGTACCACTCGCGGTGCCCGCCCTTGTCGTCCCAGAACACCCAGACCGACCACGGGACGCCGGTAGGCGCGATCTTGAGGATGCCGGTGCCGTGCCAGACGTCACGTTTGCTCGCGCGTGGGCTGGTGAACCGGGCGGGACCGATCGGCACGGAGCGGATGTCGTCCCCGTTGGCCAGGACGGACTTGAGGACGGGCGTCTGCGGGGCCAGCCAGGCGACCAGCCCGGCGGCGTCATCGCGCACCACCCGCATCGGTCGAACCGCCCGTCCGTATCGCCAGCAGATGAGCGTGCCCGGCTCCCAGTACGGCGGTTCACCCGACGGCCGGACGTCGGCGGGAGGGATGGGTACGTCGGACGGATGCCTGTGCGTGCTCATCGTCGGACAACTTACCGGTCCGCCCGGCCCGCCCGACTTCAGCGGCTCACCAGGTCGTGTGGGCTCAGGGTGATGGCGTACGGCACGGCAGTGGTGAAGGTCTCCCGCCCCGCCACGACGGCGAGGTCGTGATAGGTCCCGCCGCGCAGTTCCATGGCAGTGAGGGAGGGCTTGGCCGGGTCGATCACCCAGTACGCCGGGCAGCCGGCACGTTGGAGGCGTTCCCGCTTGAGGAGTAGGTCGATGCCCCGCGTGCTGTCGGAGAGCACCTCTACGGCGAGGGCAGGAGCTGCCGGCAGGTTTCTGTCCGTGAGATCGGCGCTTCGCGCAACGACAACGTCCGGCCGCGGCTCGGTTCCGTTGGCAAGGACGACGCTCAATGGTCCTGGAAACACCTCCATGTCATCGGGGCATGCATCCTGGAGGATACGTACGAGGCGCGTGACAGCGCGTTGGTGAAGTGGCCTTGGGGACGGCGTCACGATGAGTGTCCCGTCGATGAGTTCGTAGCGGTGCCCGTCATCGGGCACCGCCTCGAGATCGGCGCAGGTCAGTGGCCGGCCCACCGACATAGTGATCATCTTGTTCACAGGGCCGGGCCGTGGACTTAGGCGCGCCGTTGTTGGAGGTTCGTCGGCATAGAAGGCGACGAACATCCAACAAGCCGGGGCCGGTGCGGCCGCCGGCACCCTCAGGGGTGGGTCATGGACAAGACGTCGAGCGCGGCGTCAAGCTGGTCCTCGGTGAGGTCGCCCCGCTCCACATAACCCTGCTCCAGCACGACCTGCTTGATGGTCTTGCGTTCCGTCAAGGCGGTCTTGACAACGCGCGCGGCGTTCTCGTAGCCGATGTAGCGGTTGAGCGGCGTCACGATGGATGGCGAGGACTCGGCGTACTCCCGGCAGCGGTCGATGTTCGCCGTGATGCCGGCAACGAGGCGATCGGCGAAGAGCACGCTGATGTTGGAGAGCAGCCGGATCGACTCCAGCAGGTTGCGGGCGATCACCGGCAGCATGACGTTGAGCTCGAAGTCACCCTGCGAGCCACCGAACGCCACCGTCGCGTCGTTGCCGATCACCTGCGCGACGACCTGGCGCGCGGCCTCGCAGATCACCGGGTTCACCTTGCCCGGCATGATGCTCGACCCCGGCTGAAGGTCCGGCAGCGCGATCTCGCCGAGGCCGGCGCGAGGCCCGGACCCCATCCACCGGATGTCGTTGGCGGCTTTGTAGAGCCCGAGCGCGACGGTACGCAGCTGGCCGGACAGCTCCACGAGCGAGTCCTGGGCACCCTGCGCCTCGAAGTGGTTGCGGGCTTCGGTGAGCGGCAGACCGGTGGCGGCGACGAGTTCCTCGATCACCTTCGCCGCAAAGCCTGGCGGGGTGTTGATGCCGGTGCCCACCGCGGTGCCGCCGAGCGCCAGCTCAGCCACCCTGGGCAGACACGCCTGCACGCGCTCGATGCCGTAACGGATCTGCGCGGCGTAGCCGCCGAACTCCTGGCCGAGGGTGACCGGCGTCGCGTCCATCAGATGCGTACGCCCGGACTTCACCACGGAAGCGAACTCCGCCGCCTTCGCCTCGAACGCCTCCGCCAGATGGGTGAGGGCGGGCAGCAGGTCCTCGACGACGGCGTACGTCGCGGCGATGTGGATCGACGACGGGAACACGTCGTTGCTCGACTGCGAGGCATTGACATGGTCGTTCGGGTGCACCGGCTGGCCGAGCGCCTCGGTGGCGAGCGAGGCGAGAACCTCGTTGGTGTTCATGTTGCTCGACGTGCCCGAGCCGGTCTGGAACACGTCGATCGGGAAGTGGTCGTCGTGGACGCCGGAGGCCACCAGCGCGGCGGCTCCCTGGATCGCCTTCGCGATGTCGGGGTCGAGCACCCCCAGCTCGGCGTTGACCTTGGCCGCGGAACCCTTGATGAGCGCGAGCGCGCGGATGTGGTGGCTTTCCAGCGTGGCGCCGGAGATGGGAAAGTTCTCGACCGCACGCTGGGTCTGCGCGCGCCACTTGGCGTGGACGGGCACGCGGACCTCGCCCATCGTGTCGTGTTCGATGCGGTAATCCTGCTGCTCGACCATGGACCCGACTCTATTCCGCGTCCGACCGTCGGGATGTGGTGAGGTTACCGGTGTGACGAAAGCCTCGCGGTGGCTCACGACCCGGCAGGCGGCCGACCTGCTCGGCGTGAAGCCGGAGACGGTGTACGCCTACGTGAGCCGGGGCGCGCTGACCCGGCAGCGCGGCGAGGACCGGCGTTCGTCCCGGTTCGACCGGATCGAGGTCGAACGCCTGGCGGCCCGCCACCGCCGCGGTGGCCGGGCGGGAGCGCTCGAGGTGGTGATCGACACCGAGCTGACGATGCTCGACCCCGTGGGTGCGCTGTACTACCGGGGCCACGACGCGATCGAGTTGGCGCGTACGACGCACTTCGAGGACGTCGCCGAGCTGCTCTGGGATGTCGCACCGGCAAAGGTTGGACGGCGGCGGCGCGAGGGCGACTGGCAGGCGCGGGCGGCGGCGGTCCGGGTGGCCCGGCAGGCACAGAACGCCCTTCCGGCGTCGGCCCGTCCCATCGACCGGATGCGGGTCATCGTCGCGGCGCTCGCGGCGTGTGATCCACTGCGGGACGACCGCAGACCCGAGGCCGTGGTGGCGGCGACGCGGGGGCTGATCGCCGCGACGGTCGACGCGCTGCCGGAGCGAACGCCGCCGCAGGGGTCGTCGATCGCCTCCCGGCTGTGGTCACGGCTGTCCGACCGCCCGGCGAGACGCGGCGAGATCCGGGCGCTCGACGCCGCGCTGGTCCTGCTGGCCGACCACGAACTCCCCGCCTCGACGCTCGCCGCCCGGGTCGCGGCCTCCGTGTGGGCCGATCCGTACCTCGTCGTGCTGACCGGACTTGCGACGGGGGGAGGGGTTCTGCACGCGGCGAGCGTGACCACGGTGGAGACGCTGGTGCGCGAGGCCGCCGAGGATGGTCCGTCGGGCGTCGCCCAGCTCGTCGGTGACCGACTCCGGGGTGGCGAGCGACTGCCGGGGTTCGGCCACGCCGTCTACACCGGACGCGATCCGCGCGCCGACGCGCTGCTCGACCTGGTGCGACGTGCGGGCCCGAAGAGCGCGGTCGACGCGTCCGTTGCGGAGCTCCTGGCCCTCGCCGGCCGGTACGACGGACCCGCGCCGAACGTCGACTTCGGTCTGGGCACCTACGTTGTCAAGGCTGGGTTGACACCGGGTTCCGGTGAGGCGATCTTCCTGTTGGCGCGCGTCGTGGGGATGATCGCCCACGCGCTGGAGGAGTACCCGCACCGCCTGCGATTCCGGCCGCGTGCGCTGTATACCGGGCCAGCACCGAAGTGATCAGGCCTGCGTGATCATGCCGCAGGCCCGCGAACGCGCGGGCCAGTCCGGCTCCGCCGTCCGCCCCGGCTCCCGCGAACCATGGCAGGGACAACGCCGTACTGGGGGTGCGGCCAACCAGCCGCCATGTCATTCGCACAGCCACGACGAAAGGACCTCCGATGCTTCGGCGTACGACGTTGGTCATGGCGTTCGCTGTTGGCGCGCTCGCGACAGGGCTCGCCGTCACCGTTCCTGACAAGGGCACCCCCTCAACCTGGTCGCCGCACAGGACGGTCAGCTGACGCCCGCCAAGCCCACCACGTTCACTGTTGTCACACCCGGTAAGGCGAAAGCCCCCACGACGAGCCCGGTGACTCCGGTCAAGGTCGGCAGGTTGGTCACCTCCACGCCACGCCCGCGACGCCTGCCAAGGTCGGTCAGTTCAAGACGATCCAGCTGGGAGATCACTCCGACGCAGGCGAGAAGGGCCCGCATCAACCCGAACCTGCTCGGTCAGCTCAAGCAGATCCCCATCACCCGTCAGGTTCCCACGGGCACCTGTGAGATCAGCGGTGGTGGCGGACTCTTCAACAATCCTCATGACTTCGACGTCTCTGGCACCGCGTGGTACCGGACCGTGCCCGGGTCACCCGGCTTCTACGAGTGGTTCCAGTTCGCGTACAAACTCGACGGATTCGGGGTCGGCACCGGCGACCACAGCAACGCGAGCATCCGTATGCACCAAGCGGGAACGCCGAAGTTCGAGAACGTCTCGCCCAATGACCGGCGACTGGGAATGTGGTACTACGTCACACCCACCTCTCCGGTCTACACCAGGACGACCAGTTCGGTGAACCTCGAGTCCACCGGCACCTTCGACCGGTCCAGGCGGGACGACCCCAACTGCACCGCACGCACCGGCCGGCTGTGAGCGACACCAGAAGAAAACCAGTAGACCGAACCGGAGGCGGACAGCGGTCGCCTCCGGTTCGCGTGCGTGGGAAGGGACAATCGTCGGCGGCCGCCTCGACGGGAGTGGCCCAGCTGTCAGCCGGCCAGGGAACCAAGGCCGGGTCCCTCCGCTCAGGCGGAGGCGGGAACGGGCTGTGGGGGCGGCGGGCCCACGTAACGCGCGCCAGGGCGGATGATCTTGCGTTCCCGGGCCTGTTCGAGGATGTGGGCGCACCAGCCGATCACCCGGCTGGACGCGAACGTCGGAGTGAACATCTCCCGCGGAAGCCCACAGTCTTCCATCACGACGCCTGCGTAGAACTCGACATTGGTGTACAGCCCGCGTTCGGGCTTGAGCTCTGCCAGGAGATCGAGCACGCGCGCTTCGACCTCGACCGCGAAATCCACGCGCTGCCCGCCCAACTGGTGTGCGGTGTCACGCAGCAGCCGTGACCGCGGATCCTCCGTGCGATAGACCGCGTGTCCGAATCCCATGATGCGTTCGCCACTTGTGATCTGCTCGCGGAGGTAGGAGTCGATGCGTTCCGGCGTACCGATCGCGTCGAGCAGGTCCAGCGCGCGGCTCGGCGCACCTCCATGCAGCGGACCGGACAGCGCGCCGACCGCACCGACCACACACGCCGCGACGTCGGCGCCGGTGGAGGCGATCACCCGGGCAGTGAACGTCGATGCGTTGAACCCGTGGTCGATGGTCGAGATGAGGTAGCGCTCGATCGCTTGGGCGTGCTGTTCGGAGGGCTCCACGCCGGTGAGCATGAACAGATAGTTCGCGGCGTACGACAGATCATCGCGTGGTGGGACCGGTTCCAGGTCCTTGCCGAGGCGGTGCTGGGCGGCGAGGAGGGTCGGCACCTGGGCGCAGATGCGCAACGCGTCGGCACGGCGGGCGGGTTCGTCCAGGTCCCACAGCGGGCGGAGCCCGTCCGCGGCACCGGACAGCGACAGTGCGGTGCGCAACCCGTCGAGTGGTGCCGGGCGGGTGCGTGCGATGGCCGGCAATGCCGTACGCACGCCGGGAGAAAGGTGCCGCATCGGACGGACCTGGCGGACGAACTCACCGCGTTGCTGGGCGTCCGGCAACTCTCCCTCGAACAACAGGTGCCACACGTCCTCGACGGTGCGCTGCTCGGCCAGGTCGACGGCGGAGTACTGCCGGTAGTGGTAGAAGCCCTCCTGTCCGCGGACGTCGCCGATCGTCGTGTCGGTGACCGCAACCCCGGAAAGGCCAGGTGGTACGACGATCGGTTCGCCGGGCTGGCGCGGCGGACTTCCCGTGGACGGCATCGCGGACCTCCCTCGTGGATACGACAGAGCGTCCGCCCGCGCTCAATACCTTGTCAATGTTGATCGCATCAACGTAATGATGGTCGTGCGCCTGGAGAGCCGGGTCCACGTGACGAGGCTCACGACCGGGCGTCCGTCGCGTGAGCGGCGCTGGCGACGTAGAGGAAGTAGTCGAACCCGCGGCCTTCCCGAATGACCGGCCGGCGGATCTCCTCGCAGTAGTCGAAGGTCTGCTCCAGCCGGTTGCGGAGCGCGGGCGAGCGCGTCGCCGACCAGGTGGCGAGCACTCCGCCCGGTCGCAAGGTGCGCTTGACGGTGGCGAGGAACCCGGACTCGTACACCTCTTCGTTGTCCAGGTGGACGAGGATGTCCGGCCCGTTGTCGATGTCGAGGGCGACGATGTCGATGCTCGCGTCAGCGCGTTGCGGCAGCCAGCGCCGGATGTCCTCGACGTGCGTACGAACCCGAGGGTCGGCGAGGATGCCGTCCGTTGGTGGTATGAGGCCCATGCGGATCCAGGAGACGACGGCCGGCTCGATCTCCACGACGTCGACGCGACCGACCTGTTCATGGGAGAGCAGTTCACGAACCGTGAAGCCGAGGCCGAGCCCTGCGGCGACGACGCGCAGGGAGTCTCTCGCGGGGTGCCGACCGGGCTCTGTGGGGGTTGCCACAGCGCGGAGAGCCGCGCTGGCGAGGAGACGTTCGGTCGTGGTCTCCAGGCTGTCCATGATGAAGATGCCGTTGGTGATCAGCTCCCACACCTCGCCGGCGTGGTCATCATGGCGCCGGCGCAAGACCACGGAACCGCGCGCACTCTCCGCTCGCGCGATCGTCACCGGGCGGTCGTCGGCACTGTCTGGCAGGGGTCCACTGCCGTGCGTTGTTGCTGCCACGAACGTCACCTTAGGAGGCAGGCGTCGGAGCGCCGCGGGCCAGCCTCAGAGGACCCCGGGGGGCGTTCGGCCACATGCGGCCGGTCTTTGTCCGGTCCGATGGTGACGATCTCGGCCGGGCAGGGTTTTGCGTTACCCTCGCTGGTCTCGGAGCGACATGCCCAACTCCTCGGGGGCCGGGAGGCGATCACCATTTCCGAGGGCCGTGGCAGGCCGATCTTCATTCTGGGGTGCCCGCGGTCGGGGACCACGCTGCTCAGCCTGATGCTGCACCGGCATCCGCGGATCGCCATCCCCCCGGAGAACCGGTTCCTGATGCCCGTCTACCTCAAACGGGAGCGCTTCGGCGATCTGGCCGTCGAGGCGAACCGGCGGGCGCTCGCCGAGATGACTGTCACCTCGGAGTGGTTCGGCGATCTGGGTCTCGACCCGAGCACGATCACGGACCGGATCGTCGACGAGGCGTGGACCGTCGGATCCGCTGTCGGGCTGGTGCTCCGCGCCTACTCCGATCGCTTCGGCAAGCTCCGTTGGGGAGACAAGCGACCCTATTACCGGACGGCGATCTGGCTCATCCGGCGGATGTTCCCCAACGCCCAGTTCGTGCACATCATCCGGGACGGGCGCGACTGCGTTGCCTCGATGAAGTCTGTGCCCCCGTGGGATGAGCTCGGATTCAGCGCCCGGGTCCGCGCGTGGACGGAGGCGATCGACCGCGGCAATCGGGCGCGCGACGACCTACCCGCCGACACCTACCACGAGATCCAGTACGAAATGCTGGTCGCCGATCCGGAGAAACACCTGAGCACGCTGTGCGAGTTTCTCGACGAACCGTACGACGAGGCGATGCTCAGCCCGGAGCGGCTCGCGGACACCTTCGTACCAGAGCACCAGACCTGGCACGTCCGGACCCGGCAGGAGGTCTCGACGCGTTCGGTCGGGAGTTTCCGGGACCGGCTGGAGCCATGGCAGCTTCGCGTCTGCGAGGCCGTGATGGGCGAACGCCTGAGGGAGTACGGCTACGAGTTGACCGGGGCAGGGCCACCGGCGCCGGAAGAACTCGAGGACTTCTTCACGTACGCGCGGAAGCAGGCTCGCCGGGTGCGTCGGCGGAGACGGCGGGACCGGACGGTCAGCTACCCCTGGCCGGTGGCGGACATGTCGGTGAGCGAGGCCCAGCTGCACCGCCAGGCATCGGCGTTGAGGAGCGAGGTCGCGAGCCTTGCCAGCCAGCGTGACGATCTGCAGAAGCGGCTCACGAAGGTCACTGAGTCGCGATCATGGCAGTTGACCGCCCCACTCCGCGCGGCGCACCCCAAGCGGCTCACGTCGGCTGCTCGGAACCGACGCCCCCGAGGCAGTGGAGGCAGCACCGGACCGCGGTAGCCCATCCAGCCAGTGGTGATCGGCGACTTCGTGGCACGGGACTCGGCGGAGGTTGCTCCAGGTCGGTCACCGTCGCGCGCATGGCCTAACCTCGACCTTGGCGGTGGCCCTTCGGCGAGGCCGTTGGGGTCCACCAGGGCGACAGGAGCGGCTTGCGATGGCACCTACGGGCGATGCGCGCCAGTGGTTGGCGGGTGGGGTGGGAGACCTCCGCGCGTCCGACGCCGACCGCGAACGTACGGCGGACATGCTGCGCCACGCCGTCGCCGAAGGGCGCCTCGACATCATCGAGCTCGAAGAGCGGCTCGAACGGACATTCGCGGCGAAGACGTACGGCGAACTGGCGCTCGTGACGACCGACCTCCCGGTCGGTGAGCCCGGCGCCGCCGCGACCAGCAGGCGCGCCGGGCGTGGCCGGCAGCGTCCCGCGGTGGCAGGCGTCCCAGGCCCGCTGACCGTGCCCGGTCCGCCCGAGATCACCGCCATCCTGAAGGACGAGAAACTCGGCGGACGTTGGCTGGTCCCGCCGCGGGTCACCATCCGCGCCCTGCTCGGCAAGGTCACCCTGGACTTCACCGACGCGGTGATCCCGCACGAGGTGGTGCTGGACGTGGCGATGGGTCTCGCCCAGCTCACGCTCGTCGTGCCGGACGACATCGCGGTGGAGTTCGAACGAGGTACGCAGGTCATGGTGAGCCGCAAGGACCGAAGTCGTGGACAACCCGCGCCCGGGACCCCGCGCATCCGCGTGCGCGGGCTCGTCGTCGCCGCTGAGCTGCTCGCACGCCCGCCGAAGCGCCGCTGGTTCCGGCGTTGACGCGGCGCCCGCGCAAACCGCCCGAGCGCGGGGTGGTTGACGCCCTGCCGCCGTTGGCTCAGGTGGCGCGTTCGAAGTCGATTGAAGCGTACGCCCGGAGCTTGCCCAGCGCGTGTTCGGAGATGATCGAGCGGATCGTGCCGCTGCGGGATCGCATCACCAGCGAGTGCGTGGCCGCGCCGTCGCCTCGGTACCGGACACCCCGGAGCAGTTCGCCGTCGGTGATCCCCGTCGCCACGAAGAACACATCGTCGCCCTGGACCAGATCATCGGTCGTGAGTACCCGTCCGATGTCGTGACCTGCGTCGATGGCCCTCTGGCGTTCGGCGTCGTCGCGTGGCCACAGCCGACCCTGGATCATGCCGCCGACGCACTTCATCGCGCACGCGGCGATGATCCCTTCTGGCGTACCACCGATCCCGACCAGGAGGTCGACGCCGGTGTCGGGCCGGGCCGCGGTGATCGCCCCCGCCACGTCGCCGTCGGTGATGAACTTGATCCGCGCCCCGGTCTCCCGGATCTCGCGTACGAGCTGCTCGTGCCGGGGGCGGTCGAGGATCACGACCGTCACGTCGTCCGGTTCGGCACGTTTGGCCCGCGCGACCCGCCGGATGTTCTCGGCCACCGGCGCGGTGATGTCGATGGCGTCGGCGGCCTCGGGCCCGGTGACGAGCTTCTCCATGTAGAAGACGGCGGACGGGTCGTACATCGCGCCGCGGGGAGCGACGGCGAGCACCGACACGGCGTTGCTCATGCCCTTGGCGGTGAGTGTCGTGCCGTCGATCGGGTCCACCGCGACGTCGCAGTCGGGGCCGTCGCCGGAACCGACCTGCTCGCCGTTGTAGAGCATCGGCGCGTTGTCCTTTTCACCTTCGCCGATGACGACCGTGCCGTTCATGCTCACCGAGGCGATGAGGGTACGCATGGCGTTGACGGCTGCCTGGTCGGCGCCGTTCTTCTCGCCCCGCCCCACCCAGCGTCCGGCGGCCATCGCAGCGGCCTCGGTCACCCGGACCAGTTCGAGGGCGAGGTTGCGGTCCGGTGCGTCGGCTTCGGTCCGCAGCGGGGGTGGAACGACGTCTTCCAGAGTCGGGTCCGACATCTCACATGCCCCCTGCGTGTTTGTCCTGCTCAGTCGTTGCTGCCCGGTCGTCGAGCCCGGTCGTCGAGCCCGGTCGTCGTGCTCAGTCGTCGTGCTCGGTCGTCGAGCTCAGTCGTCGTGCTCAGTTGTCGCTGTCGAGGTCCTCGGCATCGTCTGCCGGTGTGCCCGTCTGGGCAGCCGCCAACCGGGCGCGCGCACCGTCAAGCCAGCCTTGACAACTGGTCGCGAGCTCCTCGCCCCGCTCCCACAGCCGGAGGGACTCCTCCAGGGTGGTCCCGCCTGTCTCGAGTTGGCGTACGACCTCGATGAGTTCGTCGCGCGCCTGTTCGTAGGACAGGGCCGTGGGGGGTTGGGTCGACTCGCTCACGACTCGAACCCTATCCTCTGCGTCCTTCACCTGAGGGTTTCCCACGATCGCGTACTTCCACGCCGAACCGGCCGGCCGCGACCCTGGCGTCGAGCGGCTCGCCGACGGAGACCTGGTCCGGGTCTCGCACCACCGCGCCGTCAGACTTCTGCAGGACGGCGTAGCCGCGTTCCAGGGTCGCCTTGGGGGAGAGTGCGCGAACCCGGGCAAGCTGGTGGCTGAGGTTGTCCTGTGCCCGGTCGAGCAACTGGACCGTGCACCGCCGGGAGCGGTCGCGAAGCGCCTGGATCTCGTCCTCCCGGCGGCCGATGTCGTGGCCTGGATCACGCAACGCCGAGCGGGTACGCAGGCTGTGCAGGAACGCCTGCTCCCGGTCGAGGCGGTGCTCGACAATCTGCCGTGCCCGCGCCTGCAGGTCCCGGATCCGGGCGGCCTCCTCGCTCACCGCGGGCACGATCCGGCGGGCGGCATCGGTCGGCGTCGACGCACGAACGTCGGCCACGAGGTCGGACAGCGGCGTGTCCTGCTCGTGCCCGATCGCGCTCACGACCGGCGTACGACACAGGGCGACCGCCCGGATCAGGCCCTCGTCGGAGAACGGCAGCAGGTCCTCGACGGACCCGCCGCCGCGGGCCAGGACGATCACATCGACCTGGGAGTCGGTGTCGAGCCGGCGCAACGCCTCGATCACCTGGCCGGCCGCCTGGTTGCCCTGGACGGCGACGTTCTCGATCCGGAACTCCGCGGCCGGCCACCGGCGCCGGGTGTTCTCCAGGACGTCGTGTTCGGCAGCGGAGCCCCGCCCGCAGATCAGGCCGATCCGGCCCGGCAGGAAGGGCAGCCGGCGCTTGCGTTCCGGTGCGAACAGGCCTTCGGCGGCGAGCAGGCGCTTCAGGCGTTCGAGCCGGGCGAGCAGTTCGCCCAACCCCACCGGCCGGATGTCGGAAGCGGCGAGAGAGAGGGTGCCGCGCGGAATGTAGTAGGCCGGCCTGGCGTGGACGACTACCCGCGCCCCCTCGGTCACCGGCGGGTCGACCACGTCGAACACCACCCGGGGACAGGTCACCTGGACGGAGATGTCGGCCGCCGGGTCGCGGAGAGTGAGGAAGACCGTCGATGTGCCCGGCCGGCGGGACAGTTGCGCGACCTGGCCCTCGACCCACACCGCACCGAGCCGCCCGATCCACTGGCCGATGAGGTTGGCGATCTGGCGGACCGGAGCGGGTTGCTCAGCTGAGGTCTGGAGGGCCATGTCCGCTCAGCGTAGTGTCGCGGCCCATGACCGCTCTGTCCCTCCTGCCACAGCCGCGACCCGTGACTTCGTGACGATCGCCACACGTCGGCGGCCACTCGTCGTACGGCCGGTGGCCGAGCCAGGTCCGGCACCTACGATGAAGGGCATGACGTCGACCGAGCGCCGTGTCCTGCTCGCCGCCCCCCGTGGCTACTGCGCCGGGGTCGACCGGGCGGTGATCACGGTCGAGAAGGCCCTCGAGCACTATGGCCCGCCGATCTACGTACGCAAGCAGATCGTCCACAACAAGCATGTCGTCGACACCCTGGAGGCGCGCGGCGCGATCTTCGTCGAGGAGTTGGACGAGGTCCCCGAAGGCGCGACCGTGGTCTTCTCCGCACACGGCGTCGCGCCGTCCGTCCACACCGAGGCGCGGGACCGGTCCCTCAAGAGCATCGACGCCACCTGCCCGCTCGTCACGAAGGTGCACCAGGAGGCCAAGCGCTTCGCCGGCGACGGCCGCGACATCCTGCTGATCGGGCATGCCGGGCACGAGGAGGTCGAGGGAACCGCCGGTGAGGCGCCCGACCACATCCAACTGGTCGAAGGACCGGACGATGTCGACCGGATCGAGGTTCGCGACCCGTCGCGGGTCTCCTGGCTGTCGCAGACCACGCTGTCGGTCGACGAGACGATGCAGACGGTCGAACGGCTCCGCGAGAAGTTCCCTCAGCTGATGGACCCGCCGAGCGACGACATCTGCTACGCCACGCAGAACCGCCAACAGGCGGTGAAGGAGATCGCGCACGCGGCCGACCTGATGATCGTCGTGGGCTCGGCCAATTCCTCGAACTCCGTACGCCTGGTCGAGGTGGCTCTCGAAGCCGGAGCCCGCGCGGCCTACCGCGTCGACAATGCGTCCGAGGTCGACGAAGCCTGGCTCGACGGGGTCGCCGTCGTCGGCGTGACCAGCGGTGCGTCCGTGCCGGACTCGCTCGTGAAGGGCGTCCTCGACCTGCTGCGGGAGCGCGGCTTCCCGGCGGCCGAAGAGGTCAGAACGGCGGACGAGAGCCTGATCTTCGCGCTGCCACCTGAGCTGCGGAGGGACCTGCGAAACTCCCCTCCGCGCTGAGGTCGGAGGACCCGGAACGCGCGACGGCCACCCGCAGGGCGATGGTGCCGAGGGTGAGCGACGACGCCGCGACCAGCGTCCACGACTCGGTAGCCAGGCCGGAGAGCACCGCGACGACCGGCGATGACGTGCCGCCCAGCCGCTCCGGTGACGTGACACCGATCCCTGCGAATGTGGCAAGTGCGGCCAACGGGGGCAGGACGCCGGCGGTGAAGATGTCGGACCGCCGGATCCCAGCGGCCACCCCGAACGACGTGAGGACGAAGCCCAGGCTGAACAGCACGCCGAGGTGGCCGGTGAGGTACAGGTCCAGGAACGCTGCTCCGAGCCCGCCGAGGATGGCGACCGGCACCGCGAGGAAGGCCGGGAGACCCACCGGCCGGGTACGGCGTACCCGGTGACCGGACCGCTTGGCGCGTCCCGAGCGGGCCGAGCGGGCCGTGCCTGGGGTGCTCGAGCCGGCCGAACGCGCCGCCTGTCCGCCGGTGAAGCGGACGTCGAGACCACGGGCGGCGGACTCCCGCTCGTCACCGAGGTCGGTGAGCGCGATGGGTTCGCTCGGACCGGTGGACAGGTCCGCCCCGAGTTCGACCATCGGGCTGGACATCGGGCGGCCGAGTGCGGTGGCGGTCAGGTCCCTGCCCGCCGCCCGTCGACGCGGCCGGAGGTCATCGGGATAGCCGTCGAGGTCCGGCGTGGATGCGGCGTGCCTGTCGGCCTCGGCATGTGCGTGGGCCTGCCAGGTGGCTGCGGCGGGTGTGGGGGTTCGGGCCGAGCGGGTGCGCGTGCCGGACGGATTGTCCGCCGGCAGCAGGAGATCGTGTTCGTCCGCGCCGGGTTCCGCGGTCAGGTGGACCGGAGGCAGCATCACCATGGGTTCGGTGACAGGGCCCACGAGGTCGTCACTTCCCAGGTCGGTGTCCGGATCCTCGCGGCGGTGGCTGCGTCGCCGCCCGCCGCTGTCGGAGCGGGGATCACCGAGGAGTTCGGGATCGTGGTGGTGGCCGGTAGAGGGGTTTCCGCCATCGCCACCCCACTGCGGCCGACCGTCGTCAGCGGGACGCCGGCCGGTGTCGCGAAGTGCGTGGAAGCCGGTGGTGACCTCGCTGGCGGCGGTGGACTCCGGCAGGACGTCCGAGACGTGGCCGCCGCCGGAACCGGTACGGCTCCAGCCGTGGTCGGGAAGCGGGCCAGTGAGCGGCTGACTCTCCGGGGACGTCGACAGATCGTCGAACAACTCGGGGGAGTAGCCGGACGAGGCGTACCGGTCGAGGGGTGCCGCAGCGCCCCACGGAGTATCGAACTGGCCAGCCCGGTAGTCCGGCTCGCCCCCGGGGTAGTGCGGCTCGCCCCCGGGGTAGTGCGGCTGGCGACTCGGGTAGTCAAAGAGGCTCGGGCTGACGTCCAGCGCTTCTTGGCTGCCCGCCTCGTTTCCGGACGGATCCCATCGCCCCCCGCTGTCGCCGGCTGGTGGGTTCGGCTGCGGTACGGAAGGCAGGTGGGGGAACGGCTGGTCGAAGGTGGGCTCCACACGTCGCCGCCGGCCACCGCTCGGATGCTCACGCGGCATTTCGTACGGCGCGGGCTCCTCGTACGGCGGACCGGAGTCGTACCGGTCAGCGAACCCGAAGGACGCCGCGCCCTCATAGGAGGCTGGCCCTCCGTACGGCGGGTCCTCCGATGGCGTCGGGGACCCGTCACGCGCGGCCGGCGGCTCGTACGAGCCGGCGATCGCCTCGCCTCTGGCCGTCGGTGCTGAGTACCAGTCCTGGTGGCGCTCGAACCACCGGGCGGGTGACTCGTACGACGAGCCAGGATCGTCGTACTGGTTCGCCGGAGCAGCGTAGTGCTCGCCCGGTGAGGCGAAGTGATCCCCGCCGGCCGGGCCGAACCGCTCGCTGTCAGGCGCCTCGTCCCTTCGGGCGGATGGTGCGTGCGGTGGGGCCTCCGACCCGTAGGTCAGCGGGGGCGGGAACGCGTCGTCGGCTCCGTCGAGGGCATCGGGTGACGCTGTCCACGGCGTGCCTGCGGGCTGGTCGGAAGGTGACGGTTCCGGCGCAGAGAACACGCGTGCCCGCCGGCCACCTCGCCGTGGTGGCCACTGGTGGTCGCGGTGGTCTGAACCGAACGCGACCCGCCGGCCACTGCCCGTCGACCACCCGTGCGCACCGTCCCGCCCGGAGGTGTCGTAAGCCGACGTATCGTCACTCGACGTGTCGAGGGCAGAGGTGTCATAGGCAGACGTGTCGTACGCAGAGGTGTCGGGGCCGGGACCCTCGGTAAGCGCCGCCGGGTCCACCCGATGACCATCTGTAGCCCGTCGGCGACCAATTGTGTGCGGACTTGGAGGAGTGTAGGCAGAAGGGGGCGAACCATCCCATCTGGAATCCGACACCCCAGCACGATATTGCTCTGAGCTATGCCACGTCACCCGCCTGGGGCTACTAGCTGGTACCAAATGCGGGCTCTATGGGGACATACGGCCCCCACCTGACTACGTAACGTGTCCGACTCGCCTCATGGTGCGAGACTCGGCCGCGGACTCCACCAGTTCGGCGGCCGCCAGTGGCCGCACGGCCTGCTCGACCGGAGCGGGACTCGCGAGCTCCTCGCTGGTCACCTTGAGCTCGTGAAGGCGCCGCGCCGAGACGAGCACCCGGGTCTCGAGGGATCCGACTGCTTCGTTGTAGGAGCCGACCGCTCCCGCCAGCGAACGGCCGAGCCGGTCGAGGTGTCGGCCCATCCGTCCGAGACGTTGATAGAGCTCTCGCCCGAGTTCGAACACCTCGCGGGCGTTGTGGGTGAGGGCCTGCTCGGTCCATGCGTAGGCCACCGTGCGCAGCAGGGCGATCAGCGTGCTCGGCGTGGCGAGGATGACCCGTCGCTCGGCGGCGTACTCCAACAGCCTCGGGTCTGCTTCGAGGGCATGAGAGAGGAACGCCTCGCCCGGCATGAACAGCACCACGAACTCCGGTGTCGCCGGGAGCCGCCGCCAATACGCCTTGCCGGCGAGCGCGTCGACGTGGGTACGCACCTGCCGCGCGTGGGCGTCGAGCCGGCTGGCGCGGGTGGCGTCGTCACTCGCCTCCGCCGCGTCGAGAAACGCCTCCAGCGGCACCTTGGCGTCGACGACGACGTGCTTGCCACCGGCGAGGTGGACGACCAGGTCAGGTCGCTGCACACCGTCGACCTCGCCGTCGGTCGTGGTGGCGGTGTGCTGGAAGCTGACGTCGCAGTGGTCGACCAGCCCGGCCAGCTCCGCCGCGCGGGCCAGGTGCAGCTCGCCCCACCGGCCCCTCACCTGGGGCTTGCGGAGAGCGGTCGCGAGCGCGCCGGTCTCCTTGCGGAGGGCCTCGCCGGTCAGGCGTACGGCGTCGATCTGCTCGCGCAGGGTCGACTGCAACGCGACGCGGGACTCCTCCAACTCGCGCAGCCTCGCGTCGAACCGGTCGAGGCTCTCCTTGACCGGACCCACCGCCGTGGCGGTCGCCGACTCCGCGGCCCGCATCCGCGCGTCGGTGAGGTCGAGGAGCTGCCGGCTGGACTGCGCCATCGCGTCGGCCGAGACGGACCTGAAGTGTTCGGCAAGCGTGCGCCGGTCGGCCGTCAGCTCGCCGAGCCGGCCCTCGGCGGCGTCGCGCTCGGCGGCGGTGCGGGCGAGAGTCTCGCCGACCCGCACCCGGACCAGCAGAGCGCCCAGCGCCGCGCCGACGAGCAGGCCGACGGCGAACGCGAGGCTGATGACGATGAGAGAAGGCGCGCCGTTCATGAGATCCACTCTGTCGGGTCGCACCGACAACTCCGGATCGCCACGCCCAACGCAGGTTCTTCCACTCGTGATCGCTCCTGTACGTCGGACAATGACCACGCTGGGCGGGCCGGTGGGAGCGGGCACAGGGGTGCATGCCTGGCTGGGCTGTCTCAGACCTGCCCAACGTGGTCATTCCAGCGGCATCGCACTCCCGGGCCTGACCAAGCCGTTCTGTCGCCCACTGCGTAGGCTTGTGCGCTGTGGCTTTGTCGATCGGGATCGTCGGGCTCCCCAATGCGGGGAAGTCGACACTCTTCAATGCGCTGACCGCCAATGACGTCCTCGCGGCGAACTATCCGTTCGCGACGCTGGAGCCCAACGTCGGCGTCGTCGGCGTACCCGATCCGCGGCTCGAGGTTCTGGGGCGGATCTTCGACTCGGCCAAGGTTGTCCCGGCGACGGTGCAGTTCGTCGACATCGCCGGGCTCGTCCGCGGCGCGTCGGAAGGTGAAGGCCTGGGCAACCAGTTCCTGGCCCACATCCGTGAGACCGACGCGATCTGCCAGGTGACGCGGACGTTCCGCGATCCCAACGTCGTGCACGTCGACGGGGAGGTCTCGCCGTCCGGCGACATCGGCACCATCACGACTGAGCTGATCCTCGCCGACCTGCAGACGATCGAGAAAGCCCTGCCCCGGTTGGAGAAGGAAGCCCGCCTGAAGAAGGAGCTCGCCGAACGCGTCGATGTCGTACGCCAGGCAAAGGAGGCGCTCGAGAAGGGCGTCACCGCCTATGCGGCGGGCCTCGACCTGGTGGCCCTGCGCGAGCTGAACCTGCTGACGGCCAAGCCGTTCCTCTACGTCTTCAACTGCGACGAGGACGAGCTCGCGGATTCAGCCGTACGCACGGAGTTGTCCGCCCTCGTCGCTCCCGCTCAGGCGATCTTTCTCGACGCCAAGATCGAGGCGGAGCTGCTGGAGCTGCCACCCGACGAGGCGCTGGAGCTGCTGCAGTCGACCGGGCAGGACGAGTCCGGCCTGAAGATGCTGGCGAAGGTGGGCTTTGAAACCCTTGGCCTGCAGACGTTCCTGACGGCCGGGCCGAAGGAGGCGCGGGCGTGGACGATCCGCCGCGGAGCCACGGCGCCGGAAGCCGCGGGAGCGATCCACACCGACTTCCAGAAGGGCTTCATCAAGGCCGAGATCGTGTCGTACGAGGATCTGGTGGCGGCCGGGTCGATGGCCGAGGCGAAGGCACGCGGGCAGGTACGCCTGGAAGGTAAGGACTACGTGATGGCCGACGGCGACGTGGTGGAGTTCAAGTTCAACGTGTGACCGGAGGCGCTCATGCTTCACGCAGTGAGCGGCGTGATGGCGTCGATCTCGGCCCGATGCCGATCTTTCTCGATCTCGATGTCGTAGTCGGCCTGGACGTTCAGCCAGTACCGCTCGCTGAGCCCAAGTGCCTTGGACATGCGTACTGCGGTCTCGGGTGAGATCCGGCGCTTGCCGTGCACGATCTCGTTGATCCGGCGCGGTGAGACTCCGATCGCCTGGGCTAGGCGGTACTGCGAGATGCCCAGCGGGACCAGGAACTCTTCGAGCAGGATCTCGCCGGGGGTGATCGGTTCATGTGCCTTGGTCATTCGCGCCTCCCATCAGTGGTAGTCGACCAGCTCCACAGCAACCGGCCCGGCCGCCGTCCAAGTGAAACAGATTCGGAACTGGTCGTTGACCCGGATCGAGTACTGCCCAGCCCGATCGCCGCGAAGTTTCTCGAGCCGATTGCCAGGCGGAACACGTAGGTCGTCGAGGCGATCTGCGGCGTTCAGCTGTCGCAACTTCCGGTGGGCCGACCGTTGTACATCCAGTCCGATGCGAGCCACTCGTTCGCGGATCCACACCTTTCTTGTCGTGTTGTCCGCGAACGACTGGATCACGACACCCATGATAACGCCATACGATATTAACGCCAAACGTTATGGGACGTGTGCTCAGCCATGCGTTGATCACCCGCGGATTCCGGTGGAGTTATGTTTCCAGACTTGGACGAAGCGTTCCGGAAGAAAGAAGCGATCAACGAGACAGGGACATGGGCATGAACCGCAGGGCCGTTGACCTTTTCAGGTGTCCGCTTGATGTGGAGCGGGCTTGATCTTTTCTGGTTCGCGTACATGCCGGGGGAGTACCGACTGCGTAAGGTGGTGGCGTGTCGATGACCCGGACGGCTCCCGCGCCGGCGATGCGCACGCCACGACAGGGCGCGGTACAGCGTGCGCGCGAGCCGCGACGGTTGATGCTCGCCCTCATGCTCCTGGCTGGGATTTTCGCCATGCACGGGGTTCAGATCGTGTGCGGTCACATGGGAGGACATATCCCCGGCGAAGCCGTGCCGTCGGCCCGCAACCCACAGGTCGTGCCATCTGGTCCGCACGGCAAGACCGATGGTGCGGCGCCGCGCCAGGTAGCCCCTGATACAGCGGCCAACACCGTCCATGGCCGATCCGCGGTAACGGCCACCGTCGGTCCCGCCGAGCGTGTCCACCCACGCGGGTCGGAGCCGGGACCCCTGCCCACAGACGTCGGACCGGCGCTGGGGTTGTGCATCGCCGTGCTCGGCGGGGGTCTGTTTCTGTTCGGCCTGCTGTTCCGGGTAGGTCGGGGCTGGGCTGTGGGGTCCGCCTCCGCCATGTCCGTGTCCGCAGTTGTCTTGTCGTACCTACGATCCAGGCGACGACGACCCCGCTCCCTCGCCCGAACCCTCTCCGTGCTCTGCGTGTCGCGGACCTGATCCGTGTCGTGCCGACGGTCGTTTGGCCGGCCGGCGTACGGGACAGATCAACCGACAAGCAGAACACGGAGGATTCGTGCGTAAACCTGTTGCCTTCCTGCTCGCGTCGTTCGCTGCGTCCGTGCTGATTGCCAGCTGCGGCAGTAGCGGCACGACACAGAACGACGACGCCGAGAACAAGCCCGGCGACACCACGTCCGCCAAGGCGGCGTTCGGCGACGCTGACGTGGAATTCGCCCAGGGCATGATCCCGCACCACCGCCAGGCGGTGGAGATGGCCGAGCTTGCACCGACCAGGGCGCAGAGCCCGCAGGTCAAGGAGCTGGCCGCGCAGATCAAGCGGGCACAAGATCCGGAGATCAAGACCATGTCCGGCTGGCTGAGGTCCTGGGGCGAAGAGGTGCCTGAGGACACCGGTGACACCGGCATGGACCACGGCGGCATGGACATGGGCGAGGACATGCCCGGCATGATGTCCGGTGAGCAGATGGCCGACCTCGAGGCGGCGAATGGTGCCGACTTCGACCGGATGTTCATGGAGCTGATGATCGACCATCACGAAGGTGCGATCGAGATGGCCGAGACCGAGCAACGCGACGGCGAGAACACCGCCGCCAAGAAGCTCGCCGCGACCATCGAGAAGGCCCAGACAGCCGAGATCGCCCAGATGCGGAAGCTACTCGCCAACTCCGGCTGACGGCTCTCGCGTTCCCTGCCGAGAAGGGGGCAGCTCCAGGTCGGCCCTGGGGCTGTCCCCTTCCGTTCTGCGGTGGGGACGTCAGGTCGAGGCGCTGCTGGGTGCTGTCTGTGGGGCGGGCTTCGGCGGTGTCAGCGCCGCCGCGACAAGGGCGGCGACGCCGGCGGCCGCGGCTGCGACGACGAAACCATCCGTGAAGCCGGCGAGAGTGTCGCCGACGAGGCTGGCTGCCGCCACGCTCGAGACAACGGCCGCCCCGCTGGCAGCACCGAACTCATGGAAGGTGCTGACGATGCCCGAGGCGATGCCGGCCTCGTGGGGGGCCACCTGACCGAGTGCGGTGGCCGACGCGACGACGAAGAGGGCGCCGGACCCGGCGGCCGCGATCGCGACGCCGATGACAACGGTGGCCGGCCGCATCGACAGGGCGGGGATGGTCATCCCCGCTGCGGCGACGATCAGGCCGGCGACGGCGAAGGGCCGCGCTCCCAGCCGGCCGATGGAGCGGCCGGTGAGGTTGGCGCCGGCCATCGTTGCCAGTGCCACCGGGAGGAACAGCAGGCCCGTCTGCATCGCGCCGTATCCCTGCCCGTGCTGGAAGTAGAACGTGCCCAGGAAGAACACGGCGATCATCAACGCCGTCGCCAGCAGGATCAGGAAGGTGCCGGCGGCCACTGGGCGGCGAGCGAGCAGCCGGACGTCCATCAACGGCGAGCGGGCCCGCTTCTGCCAGGTCACGAACGCCAGGTAGCCGACCGCGGCGACCAGGACGAGCACGGCGGTGGTGACGGTCAGCCAGCCGCGATCACCGGCGCTGATGAACGCGTAGATCAGCGCCCCGGATGACGCGGTGACCAGGAAGGCCCCGAAGACGTCGAGCCGGGCTCCGGTCGCGGTCGGGGTCTGCCGCGGCAGCATCCGGCCCAGCGCGACGATGATCACCAGGCCGATCGGAACGTTGACGAAGAACACCCACGGCCAGCCTGGCCCGGCGGTGAGGACCCCTCCTAGCAGCACCCCGAGCGCCGCGCCGCCGCCGCCGAGCGCGGACCACACGCCGAGCGCCTTGTTCCGCTCGTCGCCATCGAACAGCGTGACGACCAGCGACAGCGCCGACGGCGACAGCAGCGCCGCCCCGACGCCCTGGGCGACGCGCCCGCCGATCAGCATGCCCGAGGCCTCAGCAAGCCCGGTCACCAGCGACGCCACCGTGAAGATCAGCAGACCGGCGAGCACGATCCGCTTCGCCCCGAGCAGGTCCGCGAGCCGGCCGCCCAGCAGCATCAGCCCGCCGAACGTCAACGCGTACGCGCTGATGGTCCAGGCGAGGGCCTCGCGGCTCGCCCCCAGGTCGGTCTCGATGTGCGGCAGCGCGATGGCCACCACCGTGATGTCGAGGATGAGCATCAGCTGGGCCACTCCGAGGAAGCCCAGGATTCGCCAGCGCAGTGGGTGCGGCGTACGTGGCGTACGTTCCACGCCTGTCTCGTCGAGTGTCATGACCGGCCTCCCGCCGTAAGTCGTACGTTCGTGTACGAATTCTGAACGGAGAGCTTAACTCGTATATTCCTGTACGAGATAGGGTGGGCGGCATGGCTCCTGCTGCCGCACGGCCGCGCCGGCGCGCCGACGCCGAACGCAGCATCGCCGCCATCGTCGCGGCGGCCCGAACCTGCCTCGGCCGGGACCCGTCCGCGACCGTCGACGACATCGCGAAGACCGCGGGCGTGGGGCGGATGACGCTCTACGGCCACTTCCGCACCCGGGCGCAGCTGGTCGAAGCGGCACTCGCCGACGCACTCCGGGCCGGTGAGGAGAGGCTGGCCGCCATCGACCTCGGTGGCGACCCGCGGGACGCGCTGACCCGCCTGCTCGAATCCAGCTGGTCGCTCGTCGCCGAATCAGCCGCACTGCTCCAGGCGGCTCAAGACGTCCTGCCCGCCGGGCGGCTCCGCCAGTTGCACGACGCGCCTGCCGAGCGGGTCCAGCAACTCATCCGCCGCGGCCAGGAAGACGGCGTATTCCGCACCGACCTCCCCATCGCCTGGCTGGTCGGCGTCGTGCACTACCTGCTGCACGGCGCGGCGGTCGAACAGCGGGCCGGACGCCTCGAGAACCCCGACGTCACCCACATCGTCACCACGTCCGTGCAGTCGATTCTCACCCCGCCCGCACCAGCACGGTGAGCTGGTCGTCGTAGGACAGGAACGTCTGCTGGGCGTCAGGACCCGTGGGGTCCAGGGCGCTGCCAGGAGAAGTCGCGCGGTTCGGCGCGGCGCCTTGCCGGGCGGCCGAAACCCATGATGTACGCACGACGCGGCGAGTCCGACCGGTTCGGCCCCGTGTAGTGCAGCGTCCGCGACCCGTGGACCGTCGCCCCACCGGGTGCCAACGGGCAGGCGGTCACCGGCAGGTCAGCGATGTCCCCGTCGTACTCCAGCGCCTCGACGCTCGGGTCGTCGCTGATGTGCCGGTGTGGCAGGACGTCGTCTCGGTGGCTCCCGGGCACGAACTGCATGCAGCCGTTCTCGACCGTCGCCTCCTGCAGGGGCATCCAGAAGCTGAGGGCGTCGTATTCGAGTGCCGGGTCCCAGTACGCCTCGTCCTGGTGCCACGGCGTCGCGGCACCGTGCCTGCCAGGCTTGAGGATCGCGTGGTCTCCCATGCGTTCGGTGTCGGGTCCGAGCAGCTGCCGGGCGATGGTGAGCGCACGCTCACGCGCCTGGATGTGCTGGAGTTCCGGTGCGTACTTCTCCGGGCTGAGGACCTGCGGCAGGGTCTCGTGCCCGTCGTCGTCGATGCCGGCGAGCTCGAGCCGGTCTCCGGCCGCGAAGTCCTTCTTGGCGGCGAAGAGCTGATCGTAGATCGCCTGCAGGCGGATGATCTCCTCGGCTGAGGTCAGGGCAGTTATGACGAGGAACCCGTCGCGGTGGAATGCCGCCACCTCATCCGGAGTGAGGGGTGCCAGCGGCGTCGAGGTGGTCTCGGTCATGGGAACTCCTTGTCGGCGGTTGCGTCGACTCAGCCGGTGCCGGCGGCCAGGGTCGCGTGGAACCGGTAGCGGTCGGCGCGGTAGGTGATCCGCCCGCATTCGACCGGCCGGCCGAGTTGGTCGTAGGTCGTCTGGGAGGTGATGAGAACCGGTGCCCCGACCGCGATGTCGAGAAGGTTCGCCAGCCGTTGGTCGGCTGCGTCGGCTTCGATCGCGTACGCCGCATGGGTGGGCGTCGCGCCGCGTTCCTCGAGTGCGGCATAGAGCGAAGCGGTGTCGAAGTCGACCTTGGCGATGTCGGCCGCGACCCGGCTGAGGGGTACGACGCTGCGCTGGATCGCCACCGGGGCATCGTCGAACAGGCGCAGGCGTTCGAGTGCGAGCACGCGCTCGCCGCGGTCGACGGCGAGTTGCTCGGCCTCGCCAGCGGTCGACCGCCGGACGCGGCGGCTGAGGACGCGTGCACGTGGCTTGACGCCCTGCTCGGTTGCCAGGGCGGTGAAACTTCGCAACGCACCAGGCGATTCGCTGAGCTGGCCCGGCGTCGCGTACCACCCACGGCCGGCCGACGGCGTGAGAAGCCCTTGCTGGACGAGGTTCTGGAGTGCTCGCCGCAACGTCACCCGGCTGACGCCGAGCTGCTCGCAGAGGATGCGTTCGGGGACCAGCCTGCTGCCGGCGCGGATCCGCCCGGTCGTGATCTCGGTGGCGAGGAGTCGGCGAACCTTCTCGTACGCAGGTTCCGGGCCGTCACGGCTGATCGGCTCGGCGAGGTGGGAGGCCTTCGAGGCAGGTGCCCGCGTCACCGCCGTACGGTATCACGTGGTATGCACAGTTCTGCAGTGGTCATACGCGGTATTACGTGGTACGCAACAAACGGAGCAGGCCTGGTACGCAAGGGACCGAGATGCAGCCGTACCGGCCTGGGACTCCGCACACGCTGATCGGCCAGTGATCGCGAAGGCGCGGATATCAAAGGTTCTCCGCCGAACGGACTTAACAGCCGTCGTTGTCGGCGACGCCTCGAAGAAACCTCGACTCTATGGCCGATTGCGGCCTCCGTCAGCCCAGGGGCGAGTCCGAACTTTCCGCATTGTGGACTCTAGGCGGATCTGATCACCCTATGTAGCGCAGAATCCCTCAAGTCGGCCACGGGGGCCGTACCGGCACCACCTGCACAGCACGGCTCCCGGAGAGCAATTCGCGTATGCAACCTGTTTGCCGCACGTCGAACCATCGCACCGATCGTCACCCCACGCCACGTGGGTCTTCTTGGTCGAGGCAGTCATCGGCGGGCCGTGCCTTCTCGCGCACCCCCGACCGAAGGAGACCTCGTGAGGCCGCACTCACAGTCCCACTACGTAGGGTCAGCAGGACCTAGACATCGAGGAACCCGCCGCTCTCTCTTCCACCGATCTCGGAGATCGGCCCGAGCCCTCTCGGTGGTCGCCGCCGTCCTCGGGGTGACCGTGGCGACTGTCGGTGTGGCGGCGCTGTGGTTCACTCTCGAGTACCCAGGTCGACTCGCGGCGATGATCACCTCCAACAGCGCGTCGGCCAGTCCGGACGCTCAGCCGAGGTCGCTCAACTCGCGGTACCTGGACCTCGGCGGCCTGCACTCATCCGTCGACCCGACGTCGAGTGTGGAGACCGCGCGGGCGGACAGGTCCAAACTCGCCGACAGGTCGGCAACGAGGGCCAAACCCACGGCCAAGGCGACGAGTACGAAGCCCAAGCCGAGCCCGACCAAGGCCAGCCCCAAGCCGGCGGCCGCGCCCGCACCGAAGAAGGCCGTGGCCGAGAAACCCGCCGGGCAGCCGTCACCGGTCAAGCTCGCCGACGGACGTCCCAACTTCCAGTCGCCGTTCACCTGTGGCGAGCGGTGGAGAGGGACGACGTACGCCAACCACAATCCGGAGGACAAGAAGATCGACTTCTTCTACCAGGACGGAGAGACGCGCGGTCGTGACGTGCGGGCGTCCGCACCAGGGGTGGTGAACCGGATCCTCCCCGAGATCGGCGCGATCAAGATCTATCACGGCGACCGCTGGTACACGATGTACAACCACATGGACCCGATCCTCGTGGAGGTCGGCCAGAAGCTCGCCCAGGGCGAACTGGTCGGCAAGGCCGGTTCGGTGGACACCGGGGTTCCCCACCTCCACTACGAGCAGATCTACGACGCCGACAACGACGACTGGGGCAGCAGCCCGGCAGAGATCGTGAATCCGATCATCCAGGAGGTTCGGTACTCCCTCAGCGCTGGCGACGAGCCGATCATCACGAGCACGAACAACTGCTGACAACGCACCCTGACAGACCGCGGGGTCCGGCACGATATGCCGTGATGGAGCAATCGGCAGAGTTTCTCGAGATCGCACGTGAGCTGTATGCGGTGCCGCCGGGCGAGTTCGTCGCGGCCCGTGACGACCTGGTCCGGCGCGCCCGAGCCGACCACCGGCTCGACCTGGCCCGGGCACTTGCCGGGCTGCGCCGGCCGACCCAGAGCGCATGGGTCGTCAACCTGTTGGTACGCGAGCGTGGTGAGCTGGTCGCGGAGCTGCTGGAGCTGGCCGAGGAGTTCCGGCCGGCGTACGAAGCGGGCGCGGGCGACCAGCTTCGCGAGCTGTCGACCCGTCGGCAGCGGCTCGTGTCACAACTGATCACCGCCGCTCGGCGGCTCGCCGGAGAGGCGGGCGTCCGGGTGTCGCCTGAGCTCGGCCGTGACGTCGAGGGGACGCTGGGCGCGGCGCTCGTCGATCCCGACGTCGCCGAACAGGTCCGGGGCGCGACGTTGGCGGCGGCGGTGGAGTACGCCGGGTTCGGGCCGGTGTGGGCGGCTCCTGGCCCGGCGGTGGTCCGCGACCGGGGCGCGAACCGGTCCGGCGCCGAGAAGAAGGCGCCACGCGGCCGGAAAGCGGGGGTCGAGCGGCTGTCGGATCCTGATCGGCGTACGGACGAGCGATCGGGCGGGCGAGGACGTACCGACGATGGCGGGCTGGCCGGCACTGACCGCCGTACGGAGGCTGAACGGCGGGTCGCGGAAGCCCGTGCGGCGGTGGCAGAAGCAGAACGCGACCTTGCCGACCGCGACAATGCCGTCGACGAGGCGGTCGGTCAGGCCAACGCGGCGCGGGACGAGGTCGACCGGCTGCGTACGCAACTGCGTGACGCCGAGGAACGGGCGAAGGCTCTGGACCGCGGCGTCCGCGCGGCCACCAAGCGGCAGCAACGGTCGGCCGACCACCTCGCCACCGCGCGAGGGCGGCTCGCGGACGCGACCCGCCGGGCACAACGCGCACACTGAGAACGCAAGGAGCGCCGCCGGGAACTGCTACGTCCCGGTCGGCGCTCGACCCGTTGCGTTCTTCGTGCGCGCTGTGGCGGCAACGGTCACCCAGGTGGTCTGGCCATTGACGTCCTGGGCGTCGCCTAGGCGGCCCTCTCGGTCATCCGCGTCCGATGCCGGCGACGCCTGCGTACGGCTGGGAGACAGTCGTCCTCCGGATATTGTCCGTCGGAGTCGGCCTCCCGGCGCTCCGCGATCCCGTCGAAGGTGGGTCGTGGTAGCGGGAACCGCAGCCGGGAACGTACCCGGCTGAGCCGGCTGCCGGCGGACCCGTTGGCGTCCGGACCACGGTGCAACGATCGCGACCTCGGATAGTCACTGGCCGCGTGTGCGAGATAGGCCACCGCGACCGGTTGTGCCTCGCGATTGCGCTGGTCGCCGCGATAGACCCGGACGCGGACGGTGGCGACGATGTTGTGGGGTTCCTCTCCGTCTGAGCCGCCGTAGACGTAGACCCTGCCGCCCGGGAGCCTGCCC
This sequence comes from Actinopolymorpha sp. B11F2, assembly GCF_040195635.1. Taxonomy (NCBI): domain Bacteria; kingdom Bacillati; phylum Actinomycetota; class Actinomycetes; order Propionibacteriales; family Actinopolymorphaceae; genus Actinopolymorpha; species Actinopolymorpha sp. B11F2. Next base: position 398,431 of record NZ_JBEFTX010000002.1, read on the forward strand.
TGGTGGTCGATGATCCACTGCTCCAGCAGGCTGCGGGCGATGGAACGAGGATCCCGGCTGAAGCTGTCATCGCTGATGACACTGGACAGCCAACGGCCGTCGGGTGTGGTTGTCGCGATGTCGTACGTGTATCGCTCCCTCATGAGAACCCCCTCGAGTCGGGGTTGCGAACGCAGGCAGCGCGCCGTTGGGAGCCGGTACGTTCGTACGCTCGGCCTTAAAGGATGACCAGCGAATGCCCGGTGAGTCAACGGTCTGACGCAATGGACGTCCGTGCGGCTCCCACCCGGAGACAAGATTCTCCGGCTTCGGCCCTTGCCAGCCGGAAATATGGCTGATGATCACCGCCTGGAAACCCAGAGCGAGCGTGCTACTGGCCGGCACGGCTCTCGGCGAGCCGGTTGATATCCCGGGCGAGGCTGACGTCCTTGGTCGTGATGCCACCCTCGGAGTGGGTGCTCAGCGTGAACGTCACCGTGGTCCAGCGGATGTCGATGTCGGGGTGGTGGTCCTGCTGTTCGGCGGCCTGCGCGACGTCACTGACCAGCGCGACACCGGTGAGGAAGTCGGGTGCCGTGACGGCGCGGTGAAGAGCCCCGGCGCGCGCCTCCCATCCGGGGAGGTCGCGGAGGGCGTCGGTGATCTGGTCATCGCTCAGAAGTTCGGCCATCGGTGCTGCCCTTTCCGCTCGAAGGGGCCCTAGGTACGACGTACCCCATGGGAGGAGGGTGCCCCATGGGAGAAGGTGCCCCATGGGAGGAGGTGCCCCATGGGAGGTGGGTGCCCCTGACACGAAGGTTTGTGCGATGAGGTTGCCCCTGACACGAACCTACGGGATGAGGGGCGCCCTCATCCAAACGGGCGAGCCCGGTCCTCAGCCAGCCGTCGCGGTGTCGGGATAGAGCAGGACCTCCTCGCCCGCCCATGCGGCCGGGTGCTGAGGCGAGTCCGATCCGGCGAGCGCGAGAAGTGGCGTGGGGTCCTTGCCCGCATCCACGCTCTGGCGGAGCGAGCCGCTTCCCCACAGCAGGTCGATGAAGTGCCGGTGTCCCGTCCCCCCAGCGCCGGCCGCGGTCGTCCTCCACCCGAACTCGCACGGGTAGAGCGTGCGCAGGGTGTGCAGCATCGCGAGGGCCGTGCGTACCGGGGCGAAGGTCGTCCGGTCGGTCACGTGCAGCTGGACCCCGCGGACCGGTTGGCCGGCGTACTTGTGGAACGTCGGGGTGAACCACGCCTCACGGAACCGCACCCCGAAAAGCGCGGAGTCGTTGAGGGTTGCTGCCCACCGCCCGTCGACGTACGGCGCCCCGATCAGCTCGAACGGCCGCGTCGTCCCGCGCCCCTCGGACAGGTTGGTGCCCTCGAAGAGTCCGGTGCCGGGATAGGCGAGCGCGCTGTCCAGGGTGGGGATGTTGACCGACGGCATGACCCACGGCAGGCCGGTCTCGTCGGCGTGGAGCGACCGGTGCCAGCCCTCCATCGTGACGACGGAAAGGTCGGCCGGATGTCCGACCTCGGCCGGGATCGCGGTGACATTGAGGTGCCGGGCGAGTTCGCCGGCGGTGAGGCCGTGCCGGACGGGGATCGGCGCCCGACCCACGAAGCTCCCGTACGCCCGATCGAGCAGCGGGCCCTCGGCGGCGAGGCCACTCACCGGGTTCGGCCGGTCGAGTACGACGAAGCGGACGCCGAGCCGGGCCGAGGACGCGAGCAGGTCGTACATCGTCCAGACGTAGGTGTAGAACCGGGTCCCGATGTCCTGCAGGTCGAAGAGCAGCGTGTCGACCTCGGCGGCCGCCACGACGGCGTCGAGCCCCAGGCCGCTGGAACGGTACGTGTCGTGGAGCGGCAGCCCACTCACCGGATCATGGGTGTCCGGCTCGCTGTCGCCTGCCTGAGCGGTGCCGCGGAGGCCGTGCTCGGGACCGAAGAGCGCCACCAGGGGCACGCCGGCAGCGAGGAGCGCCGCGGCATCGGAGCTGAGGTCCGGCATCACGCCGGTGTAGTTGGTGACGAGACCCAGCCGGCGTCCTGGGCCCGCGAGTGTCGGGTCGGCGCTCAGGCGTTCGGCACCGGTCCTCGTGCGTAGGGGCGTCTCACGCTCGCTCACGTGCCGGCCCTCCTGCCTGCCGTCGCCCCGTGATCACCGGTTGGTGGCGGCCGGCGACGGGCACGGCCGGTTTCTCACCGGTGCCGCGCAGTGGGCGCCGGGTCACCAGGCGGTCTCCGTGTGGTGGCCAGGCCCACCACCTGGAGACACGGTGAGAAATTACCCGTGGTCGTCATGGATCGTCAATTAACCACGTGGCCGGGTGAAGGCATCGGGGGGGCGGCTCAGACCTCCGTGCGCTGGTCGCGGCGGAGGATCTTCGAACCGAGCCACACCAGCGGGTCGTACTTCCGGTCGGCCACGCGCTCCTTCATCGGGATGATCGCGTTGTCGGTGATCTTGATGTGCTCGGGGCACACCTCGGTGCAGCATTTGGTGATGTTGCACATGCCGAGCCCGGCGGCGGCCTGCGAGAGCTCCCGGCGGTCATTGGTGTCGAGCGGGTGCATGTCGAGCTCGGCGTACCGCAGGAAAAACCTCGGCCCCGCGAACGCCTCCTTGTTGTCGTCGTGGTCGCGGATCACGTGACAGGTGTCCTGGCACAGGAAGCACTCGATGCACTTGCGGAACTCCTGCCCGCGTTCGACATCGACCTGCATCATCCGGCGCTTGCCGTCGGCGTCGGGCGGCTGCGGCGCGAACGCCGGGACCTCCTTCGCCTTCTCATAGTTGTACGAGACGTCGGTGACGAGGTCCTTCACGATCGGGAACGTCCGCATCGGCGTGACCGTGATCGTCTCGTCCTGCGCGTACTCCGACAGCCGTGTCATGCACATGAGCCGAGGCCGGCCGTTGATCTCGGCGCTGCACGAACCGCACTTGCCGGCCTTGCAGTTCCAGCGCACCGCGAGGTCACCCGCCTGCGTCGCCTGCAACCGATGGATGGCGTCGAGGACGACCTCGCCCTCCTCGACCGTCACCGTGAAGTCCTGCAGCGCACCGCCGTCGAGATCGCCGCGCCAAATCTTCATCGACAGGTCGTAGCCCATCTCGTCTCCTCGGTCCTTCGTCCTCGTTGCGGCTAGCTCTGGGCGAACAGCGTGTTCAGGTCGTCGGGCATCGCGGTCAGCGGTTGGATGGCCAGGTCGATCGCTCCGGCGCGTTCGCGCAGAACGATGTTCTTGGTTCCCCACTCGTCGTCGGTCATCGGGTAGTCGTCGCGGGTGTGACCGCCCCGGCTCTCGGTCCGGGTGAGGGCCGCACGGGCGATGCACTCCGAGACCCACAACATGTTCTGCAGGTCGAGCGCGAGATGCCATCCAGGGTTGTACTTCCGGTCACCGGCCACCGTGAGGTGGTCGGCGCGCTCGGCAAGCTTCTCGATCTCGAGCAGGGCCTGTTCCAACTCGTCGGCCTTGCGGATGATGCCGACCAGGGAGTGCATGACGTCCTGGAGCTCGCGTTGGACGTCGTACGGGTTCTCGCCGCCCGCGTCGGCGAAGGGCGTCAAGGCGGCGTTGACGGCCGCCTGGACCGCGGCGGAGTCCACCGCCGGCCGTGCCGTGCGGACCTTCACCGCGTGGTACGCGGCGTTGAGACCGGCCCGGCGCCCGAACACCAGCAGGTCCGACAACGAGTTGCCGCCAAGGCGGTTGGAGCCGTGCATACCACCGGAGCACTCGCCGGCGGCGTAGAGGCCCTCCACCGCCGACTCGCCGCTGTCGGCGTCGACCTCGATGCCGCCCATGACGTAGTGGCAGGTGGGGCCGATCTCCATCGGCTCCTTGGTGATGTCGACGTCGGCCAGTTCCTTGAACTGGTGGTACATCGACGGCAGCCGCCGCCTGATGAACTCCGGGTCACGCCGCGACGCGATGTCGAGGTAGACACCGCCGTGCGGGGTGCCGCGTCCTGCCTTCACCTCGGCGTTGATCGCGCGCGCGACCTCGTCGCGGGGAAGCAGTTCCGGTGGTCGGCGGTTGTTGGTCTTGTCGGTGTACCAGCCGTCGGCCTCCTCGATCGTGTCGGCCGTCTCGGCTTTGAAGAACTCCGGGATGTAGTCGAACATGAAGCGCCGACCCTCGGAGTTCTTCAGGATGCCGCCGTCGCCGCGGACCGACTCGGTAACCAGCAGCCCGCGCACCGACAGTGGCCACACCATGCCGGTCGGGTGGAACTGGACGAACTCCATGTTGATCAGGCTCGCGCCAGCGCGCAACGCCAGCGCGTGCCCGTCGCCGGTGTACTCCCAGGAGTTCGACGTGACCTTGAACGACTTGCCGATCCCACCCGTGGCCAGCACGACCGACGGCGCCTCGAAGAGGACGAAGTTGCCGCTGTCGCGCCAGTAGCCGAGCGCACCGGCCACCTTGTCGCCGTCCTTGAGAATGTCCGTGACCGTGCATTCCATGAAGACGTCGATGCCGAGCGCGACCGCCCGTTGCTGCAGCGTACGGATCATCTCCAGGCCGGTGCGGTCACCCACGTGCGCCAACCGGGCGTACCGGTGACCACCGAAGTCGCGCTGCGAGATCAGCCCATCCGCGGTGCGGTCGAAGAGCGCGCCCCACTCCTCGAGCTCGAGCACCCGGTCGGGCGCCTCCTGGGCATGCAGCTGGGCCATCCGCCAGTTGTTGAGCATCTTCCCGCCACGCATGGTGTCGCGGAAGTGCACCTTCCAGTTGTCCTCGGGATAGAGGTTGCCCAAGGCGGCGGCGGCACCGCCCTCGGCCATGACGGTGTGGGCCTTGCCCAGCAGGGACTTGCAGACGATCGCCGTGCGTGCCCCCGCGTCGTGGGCGGCGATCGCCGCGCGCAGGCCGGCGCCGCCGGCGCCGACGACGATGACGTCGTAGGAATGCCGTTCGTCAACTGTGTCTGGAGAGTTGGCGCTCATCGATGGTCCCTCAGGTCTTGGCGAGGCGTTCAGTTGTAGAAGCGGAAGTCGGTGATCCAGCCCGCCGACACGGCCATGATGTAGGCGTCGGTGCCGATGACCGTGACCAGCGAGATCATCGCGTACTGGCCGTGCCGGGTGTTGAGCTTGGACACGAAGGTCCAGTAGCGGTAGCGCCACGGATGCTTGGAGAAGCTTCGCAGCCGCCCTCCGACGATGTGGCGGCACGCGTGGCAGGACAACGTGTAGGCCCACAGCATCGCGAGGTTGATCCAGATGATGAGGGTGCCGAGGCCGATGCCGATCCCACCGTCCTTGCCGTTCAGTGCGAGCACGGCGTCGTAGACGTTGATCAGGCCGAAAACGAGTGCGCCGTAGAAGAAGTAGCGGTGGAGGTTGAGCAGGATCAGCGGGAACCGCGACTCACCGGTGTACTTCTTGTGTGGTTCGGGAACCGCGCACGCCGCCGGGGCGAAGAAGAGTGAACGGTAACCAGCCTTGCGGTAGTAGTAGCAGGTGCCCCGGAAGCCCGCGAGGATCACGAAGGTGATGACCGCGATCGGGATGAACGGCGGCATTGCTGGCAGCGGAGTCCCGAAGTGGCTCGACCCTGGCACACACGCCGAGCTGATGCACGGCGAGTAGATCGGCGTGAGGTAGTGCTCCTCGCCGGCCCAGTAGTACTTGTTCATGAAGATCCGCGCCGTCGCGTAGACGATGAAGAAGAGCAGTACGGCACCGGTGGTCAGCGGGCCCCACCACCACTTGTCACGGCGGAGCGTCCGCTCCGTGATGCGTGCGCGTTCGGGCCCCAGCACTCCCGTGGCCATCTCGCCCCTTCCTCTCCAGGTGTCCTCGGCCGGCCAATCTCGTGGCCGGACGGCCGCGACCTTCGGGTCTGGAGTCTGCCGCATGGCCTGCCGGCTGCCGCCCGTGGGTGATCGGTGAAGATCATCGCGCTGGGCTCGTGCCGGCGTACTCCCGGTCAGCCTCCGCAACGCATCGTGCACCTTCTCGGCCCCGAACGGTGGAACCTGCAGTCCGCATCACATGTGGCATCGGACACACTGTCGCGCGACGACCGGCCCGACGACGCCGGCGTGCGGGCGGTTTCATGATCACCGGAACCTGCCGGCCGGAGCTCACCGGCTTGGGCATGGGGCACTTGTTCCGGCGCGAAGCGGGCGTCGGACATGATGGACGGGATGGCGGATACCTCGCACCAGGTGGTTGTCGCGGCGGCGGTCCTGCGTACGGGCTGCCTGCTCGCAGCACGGCGGCGTACCCCCGCGCGGTTGGCCGGCGCCTGGGAGCTCCCTGGAGGCAAGGTCGAGCCGGGGGAAACCGACGCGGCCGCCCTCGTGCGCGAGTGCCGCGAGGAGCTCGGCGCGGAGATCGATGTGATCGAACGCATGGAGCCCGCGGTCACGCTGGAGTCCGGCTGGGTCCTGCGCGGCCACGTCGTCCGCCTCGCCGCCGGATCATCCGAACCCGTACCCGGGGCCGAGCACGACGCGATCCGCTGGCTGATGCCCGAGGAACTCGACGACGTGGCCTGGCTCGATGCCGACCGGCCACTGGTCGACGCGCTGCGAGAGCGCCTCCTGGACGGCGAACCGCTGCCGGGCGGTGGGGTCGGCGGTGCTGTGCGGATCGGGCCGACCGTACGCCGGCCCGCCGGGCCATGGACCCCGACCATCGCGGAGCTGCTCGATCACCTGCGGGCACATGGCGTTCCCTGCGTGCCTCGCCCGTTGGGCGTCGACGCGCGCGGCCGCGAGGTGCTGTCGTACATCCCGGGGGAGACGGTCGCGGGTGGCGACGGCAGTGTTCCCGGATGGGCACGCGGCGACGACGTGATCGGCGCGGTGGGTAGGTGGTTGCGCCGCTACCACGAGGCGGCGCGGTCGTTCCGGCCCGCCGATCCGCGGTGGCGGCTGGCGGGTGGCGACGCTGAGGAGCTGGCGCCGGACCGGGTGGTATGTCACAACGACATCGCGCCGGCGAACATCGTCGTCGAGCGTGACGTCACGACCGGACGGGTGGAGCTCGCCGGTGTCCTCGACTGGGATGTCGCTGGGCCGGGGCGGGCGATCGACGATCTCGCCTTCGCGGCGTGGAACCTCGTGCCCCTGCACGCCGAGCTCGCGGCAGTCGAGGCGGCCCGCCGGCTGTGGGTACTCGCCGAGGCGTACGGCGGGATCGATCCGTACGAGCTGCTCGCGGCTGTACCCGTCCGCCTGGGCACGTCGATCGACCGGATCCAGGCGGGTGCGGCCCGGGGCGACGCCGGGATGCGACGGCTGCTCGCGGCCGGTGTGGTGACGAGGGTCGAGACCGCACGGGCACGGCTGACCGAACGCCTCCCGCAGGTCGACCGCGCGCTCGCCCGCGAGTCCTGAGCCGAGTTCGACCAGTCGGGATCCTGTCCTTGCACATCGTGCTGGCACGTCATACCGGCACAACGCGTGGTGGCGGTGTGCACGCCCGCCGGACTGGCGGGAAGCGGACAAGGGTGCTTGTCGCCGTGATCGCCACACAGTACGTTCCCGGCGCATGACGTCCTGAACACTTCCATACATGCCGTGACTAGACCCCACTTCTGGTTGGTCGCGGGGCAGCAATGGTGAATCCACCCGACATGTGGCAGCTCCACTTCGAGGAGTTCTTTAGATGACTGCATCTGTCCCGCGAATATCACGCCGAGGGTTGCTCGGTACGGTCCCGGTTCTCGCCGTTGCCGGAGGTGTTCTGTCCCCACGCGGCACCGCGTGGGCGGCCGGATCCGACGGAATCTCCTGGCCGGCCGGGCAGGAACTTCCCACGTTCGCGGGGCCCGAACGCCTTGACGCGCTCTTCATGGCCGGCGACACCCCCACCGACGTCCAGCTTCTCGTCACCACGTTGCAGGGTCTGGTCAACCGGAAACGGCCAGAGATCTACATCATCAAAGGCGAGGCCGGCGAAGGGCGCAAGACCTGGCTCGATGACTCGAAGGTGCCATACCGCGAGTTCACCGATCCGTGGAAAGTCATCAGGACACATCTCGACCGGGCAAAGGGCGTCGTCATCTATGATCCGGCGGTCGTCGAGAGCATCAATGTCGCGACCACACTCGCCGGTCTGAAAGACGCCGTGATCGCGAGCCCGGAACTCGCGGAGAAACTGGCCGCCGAACCGTTCGAGATGCGCGTTGTCGACGACCTGCGCGGGCGGTTCTCGTCCAATATCGAGGCGACGGCCTGGCAGTTCGACAATCTCTGGCCGCAGACCTCCCATCGCGTCGTGCTCGGCATCAATCCTGGCCAGGCCGCGCCGATCCCGCCGGACAACTGGAAGGACTTCGCCGAGGTCGCCCGGGAGGACCGCCCGATCCGCGACGGCTCCAACCGGCAGGTGTACGAGTTCGACCTCAGCAACTTCGCCGGGGGCGACAAGCTCTATCTGCGGTTCCAGGATTCGCAACCGTCCGACGGATGGGGTGGCGCGCTCCACGAGCTGACCCTGACCGCCGACGGCGAGCCGGTCGCGAACTTCGTCGCCGGTGACGAGACCGAGCGGACGTCCCTCTTCGACCGCGGCGGTGCGGGGTTCAAGCCGCAGACCGACGACGGGGACTCGCACCGGTTCGCGGACGGCACCACGTACTTCATCTACGAACTCACCGTCCCGGCCGGCGCGCAGACCATCTCGGTCGCGCTGGACATGTTCAACCAGTTCCTCGTGTCGGCATCCACGACGGCGCCGGCCGTGTCATCCGACGACCGCATCCCGGCGTCGCAGCAGCTGCGCGACTATGCCGTCGCACTGAAGGCGATGCCGTTCTGGCTCGGCTCCAACGACAGCCCGGAGGAGGCCGAGCTGATGAGCCGGATCTTCTCCTCCTGCGAACGGGGGACGCCGTACCTCGGCTGGTTCAGCGGGGAGTTCGCCGGCGTGAAGCTGGCATCGGCCGAAGGTGTGTACGTCCTCGCCGCGGACTTCCTGGAGAACTCCACCGTCCACGGCGGGTTCCGGGCGCCGGTGGAGCCGCAGGTCGCGGCGGAGGCGCCGGCGCTGGGGAACAAGGTCTACCTGACATTCACCTTCGCCGAAGGCGACAACGTGCAGTACTGCCAGCACCGGATGCGCGTGCTGTGGGAGGACGCAGGCCGTGGCAGTGTGCCGATGAACTGGTCGGTGAGCCCGCTGCTGGTCGACGTGGCCCCGCTGATCGTGAGCCACTACCTGAGTACGGCGACACCGAACGACCTGCTCGTCGCCGGGCCGTCCGGGGCGGGCTACTTCTACCCGTCGTTCTGGCCGCAGGACCACCTGCCGGAGTTCCTCGGGCAGAACAAGGCGTACTTCGACGCGCTCGGTCTCCACATGATCTACGCCCTCGACGACATCCCGGCGCTGGAGCAGGCGTCGGCCAATGCGTACGCCGACACGTTGGGACTCGACGGCATCGTCTTCGCGATGTGGGCCGAGCAGAGCGAGACGACGATCATGGCAGACGGCCGGCTGCCGGTGTCGAGCCAGATCGCTCACACCGACCGGGCCGAGGTGCTACGGCGGATCCGTGTCAACGCCGAGGCTTTCGACGGGTCGAAGCCGCTGTTCATCGCGGTGGCGGTCGCGGCGTGGGACCAGACGCCGAGTGACGTGGCATGGATCATGGACCAGCTGGGCGAGGAGTTCGTGGCGGTGCGGGGCGACGAGTACTTCTCCCTGGTGCGCGAGGCGTACGACCAGAACGCCATCGCCTCGGAGCGGAGGCTCCCGACGGCGCCGGGGACATCGACGCCGTCACCCGCCCCGCCCTCGCCCTGACCTGCGTTCGACCTCGCCCCGGCGCGCCGTCGCCCGGCCCTCTCGCCCTGACGCGCGTTCGACCTCGCCCCGGCGCGCGCTCTCGCCCTGACGCGCGCTCTCGCCCTGACGCGCGTTCGAGCCCGTGGGCGGCGTTGGAGCCCTGCTCCGGCAGGTGGGTGGCCTGGTCAGCCAGGCGAACCCCGCCGTGCAGGGCGTCGACGCCTTACCCGGTGTCCACCGGCCCGGTCAGCCAGGCGAGTATCTCCGTCGCCACTACACGGCGACAGGCCCAGCGGCCTGTCCCACATTGGCGAGGGCGTCGCGCAGGAACGCGAGCTCGAGCAGCAGGAGGTTCTCGGCCACGACCTCCTGCGGCGTCATGTGCGTGACGCCGGTCAACGGCAGCACGGTGTGCGGGCGTCCCGCCGCGAGCAGCGCCGACGACAGCCGCAGCGTGTGCGCCGCGACGACGTTGTCGTCGGCGAGCCCGTGGATCAGCAGCAGGGGCCGACGCAGGGACGCCGCCGCGTCGAGGAGGCCGTTGCGGTCGTACACCTCGGGCTGCTCGTCAGGGTGGCCCAGATAGCGCTCCGTGTAGCAGGTGTCGTACAACCTCCACTCCGTCACCGGCGCACCCGCGACCCCCGCGTGGAAGACGTCCGGCCGCGCGATCACCGCAAGCGCCGACAGGTAGCCGCCGTACGACCATCCCCGGATCGCGACCCGCCCGGGATCGACGTCGGACGGATAGCGCTTCGCCACCTCGGAGACGACCTCCACCTGGTCGTCGAGGGTGCTGGCGAAGTCGTTCAGTACCAGGCGTTCCCACGCGGGGCCGCGCCCGGGGGTGCCCCGCCCGTCGGCCACGACGACGCAGAACCCCTGGTCGGCGAGCCACTGGCTGGCGAGGAACGCCGCGCGGGCAGACCTGACCCGGAGCGCGTGCGGCCCGCCGTACGGATCGAGCAGCAGCGGCAGGCACGCCGACCCGGGTACGTGGTCGCGGGGAAACAGTACGGCGGTCCGCAGCTGCCGTGGCCCCAACGCGAGGAGCGTGACCGCCGGGGTGAACGGCGGTCGTTCCTGCCGCGAACCGATCCGGCCGACCTCCTCGCCGCCGTTCTTCTTGCCGCCGACCGCCTCGTCGCCACGGAGGACCCGCACGAGGACGCCGTCATGGTCCAGACCCTGTGAGGCCACCAGCGTGAGGCCGCCGGCGGTCCGTCCCGTGTGCACGCCAGGGTCGGTGGTGAGCGTGGTGACCCGCCCGTCGAGGCCGACCCACGCGACATGCTGCTCCATCGGTTCGGACGTCGCCGACACCAGGACGCCGTCCTCACCGACGTCGAGAACGCCACCCACCTGCAGACCTTCCGGCGTCACCGGAATGCCGTCGTAGGCCAACCGCCTGGTGTCCCCGTCGTCCACCGTGGTGACCAGGCGGCCGTCGGGCAGCCAGGCGGGTGTCCCGGGGATGAGGTCGATCCACGCCGGATCGGTGGTCTCGCGGACGAGCGAGGTCGCCCCGCTGGCCAGGTCGACTGCGAGCACGTGCGCCGTCCGCTGGTCGCGAGTGAGGACATGCAGGAGCGGTCGACCGTACGACGTCCAGCTGACGTCCGCGAGGTACGGGAACGCCGCGCGGTCCCATGCCACCTCCTGCCGGGCCCCGTCGAGGTCGACCAGCCACAGGGTGACCTCGGCGTTCTGCGTACCCGCCGCCGGGTAGCGGACCGGGTTCGGCGCCTGGTCGGGACGGGCGGGGTTGGCGATGTGCCAGACCGGTACCGGCGCCTCGTCGTACCTCTCGACCAGCAGCGTGGAGCCGTCCGGTGCCCACCAGAAACCACGGGTGCGGCCCAACTCCTCGGCGGCGATGAACTCCGCGACGCCCCACGCCACCGTGTCGCTCGGCTCGGCGGGTACGAGCGCACGGTCGTGGTCGCCGTCGAGATCGACCAGCCGCAGGCCCCGGTTGGCGGCGTATGCGACACGTCTCCCGGTCGGGTCCGGCCGGGGGTCGACCACCGGCGCTTCCGCCGGAAGCTCCCGCACCTTGCCGCTCGCCAGGTCGGCAAGGAACAGCCGCGACGACAGCGCGAACGCCGCGACGCGGTGCTCGGCGTCGCAGGCGTAGCCGACGATGCCCCCCGCAGCCTCCCGGGTGCGTTCCCGGCGGGCGCGCTCGGCCGGGGAGAGGTTCTCGGCGTCCGCGCTGAGCAACGCCGTCGGGTCGGCGATCCGACGTTCGGTGCGGTCGGCGACGTCGTAGCTCCACAGCTCGGTGCCACGGTCCGTCCCCGAAGGGGCGCGGAGGAAGACGACCCGACTGCCGTCAGGGGCGAGCGAGAACGTACGCGGTGCGCCCAGCGTGAACCGCAGCGTGCGCGCGGACAGGCGCGGGTACGAGACTTCGGCGGGGGGCTGCTGCCCGGTGTCCGGGTGGGATCTGCTCACGGGAGACGATCCTGGCATGCCCGCGGCGATGCCGCCTGCCCCGATGCCGCCTGCCCCGATGCCGCCTGTCCCGATGCCGCCTGTCCCGATGCCGCCTGTCCCGATGCCGCCTGTCCCGATGCTGCCTGTCCCGATGCTGCCGTCCGCCCCGGATCCGGCCTGTCCCGCTGAGACCTGTGGGTGGGAGTCCGTAGGGTTGGCTCATGGCTGCTGATCGCAGAGTGCTGCTCGTCCACGCCCATCCCGACGACGAGACGATCGGGAACGGCGCGACGATGGCCAGATACGTCGCTGAAGACGCCCGGGTCACCCTCGTCACCTGCACCCGCGGGGAGGAGGGCGAGGTCCTCGTCCCCGAGCTTGCCCATCTCGCCGCCGACCAGGACGACGGCCTGGGTGAGCACCGCGAGAAGGAGATGGCCGACGCCATGGGCGCCCTCGGCGTCACCGACTACCGCTGGCTCGGTGGCGCTGGCCGCTACCGCGACTCCGGCATGGTCGGCACTCCCGCCAACGAACGCCCCGACTGCTTCTGGCGGGCAGACCTGCGTGAGGCCGCCGACCACCTGGTGCCGATCATCCGTGAGGTACGCCCGCAGGTGCTGGTGACCTACGACCAGTTCGGTGGCTACGGACACCCCGACCACATCCAGGCCCACCGGGTCGCGACCTACGCCCACGCGCTCGCCGGTGCGCCGTCCTACCGCCCCGACCTCGGCGAGGCGTGGGACGTGCCGAAGGTCTACTGGACGGCGATGCCGGAGTCGTTGTTCCGCGAGGGTCTGCGCCGGCTCCGGGCGAGTGGCGACGCGACGTCGTTCGAGGGCATGGACCCCGAAGGGGAGTTGCCACCGTCGTTCGTTTCCGACGACCTGATCAGCGCACGCATCGACGGCACGGCGTACGTCGAGCAGAAGATGGCGGCGATGCGCGCCCACGCCACGCAGATCGCGGTCGACGGCCCGTTCTTCGCCCTGTCCAACAATCTCGGCAACCAGATCTGGGGCCTCGAGTGCTACCGCCTGGTCCGCGGCACCCCGGGTCAGGTCGACCCCGAAACTGGCGCGGAGACCGATCTGTTCGCCGGGGTGGCATGACCCACCGGACGCACGCACACAGGTCATAGCCCCGCCGTCGTGTCCGACTACGTACGCTCGCTCGGGACGGTCGGGCTCGGCGTCCTCGGCGCCGTCACTGGCGTCTGCGGGGCCGTGGTCTCCCGGATGGACGCCCGCGTGCTCGGTGTGCCGCTCCCTTACGGTCTGGTGCTCGCGGTCGCCGCGGCGACCCTGCTGTTCTGGCAGGCCCGGAAGTTGTGTGGACTCGCCGGCGCGACCGCGGCGGCGCTCGGCTGGGGCGTACCGGTCGTCATCGCGTTGTGGCCGCGTCCGGAAGGCGACATCGTGTTCGCCGCCGATGGTTTCGGTCTCGGATACATCTGCCTCGGTGTGGTGGCCGCGGCGTGGAACGTGGGGCGGGCGCGTGACCACCACGAGGAGTTCCGTACGACGGGTATGGTCGATGGACGTGCTCGAAGGACTCGGTGAACCAGGGCCGCTGCAGGACTCGGCATCGCCCGACTGTGCGGATGCCCTCGACGCATCCTCGTCCGCGACCTGGCAACCGGTCGATGACGTGACCTACCGCCGCGCGCTCGCACGGTTCGCCAGCGGCGTGACCATCGTGACCACCCAGGTCGACGGGGTCGACCATGCGATGACCGCGAGCGCGTTCACGTCGGTCTCGCTGCGGCCCCCGCTGGTCCTCGTCTGTGTGGAGCGGGTGGCGCGATTCCACGAGGCGGTGCTCGCGAGCGGCCGGTGGGCTGTCTCCGTCCTCCCGGCCGATGCACACGACGTGGCCACCTGGCTTGCCATGCGTGGGCGTGCGCTTGACGGCCAGCTCGCGGGCATCGCCATCCGACGCGGCATCACCGACGCCGCGTTGCTCGCCGACGCGATCGCCACGCTGGAGTGCCGCACGTGGGCGGTCCATGACGGCGGGGACCACTCCATCGTCGTGGGCGAGGTCGTCGCGGCCGAGCCGGTCAACGGCCTGGCCGACCTTCCCGCTGACCCGGCGGCCTGGGGTGGTCGGTCGCCGTCACCGGCTCCACTCGTCTACTTCGCGGGCGGCTACCGCACCGTCACGGAGCCGGCGGACCCCGAGTGACATCCTGGACATGCACCGCAGGATCTGGCGTGTACGCCGCAACCAGCGGAAACCCTCCGGCCTGACCGAAGCTGTCCGTAAGCACTGCGGTATGAACGGGTAGCGGCAGCGGTTGCGGATCCATATCAGCCCGACACCTATAGGGCTCGCTCCTTGCCGAACCCTTTACTCTTGGCGGACTGTCAGCGCCGGCGCCTAGTCTGTGTCCTCGATCTGGGCGGCGGTATCGCGAGCGATGGAAGCGGAGGCACCGTGTACGAGCCGGGGGGAACGGGACAGGCATTTGCCATACCACCTCCGCCTGAACGGCGTAGGGGCCGGATCATCGCGCTCGCCGTCGGCGGCGTCCTGATCGTGGTCCTCGGGCTCTACACCATGATGGTCTTCAGCCTTGGTGACCGGGTTCCACGAGGCACGACCATCGCCGGTGTCCCGCTCGGTGGGCTCACCCGTGCCGCCGCCGAGGCAAGGTTGCGCGACCAGCTCCTCCCTCGGGCCGACCAGCCGATCAAGGTCACCGCCGCGGGCAAGTCGTACTCCCTGAAACCCGCCGACCTCGGGCTCGCCCTCGACGTCTCCGCGACGGCCGACGCGGCCTACCTCGCCAGGACGTTCAACCCGGTCCGGGTCGTGGACGCGCTCGTCGGCGGTGAGGAGGCCGCGCCCGTCCTGACCGTCGACCACGAACGGCTCGACAAGTCGATGGCGGCTCTCGCGCGCAAGGTCGACACGCCGGCGAAGGAAGGCCGCATCACGTTCGCCGGAGGTACGCCGAAGGCCAGCGAACCAGCGTCGGGCCATGAGCTGGACCAGCCCAGGGCGGCCGACACGCTCCAGCGGGAGTTCCTCCTCACCTCCGGACCGATCGACCTGCAGACCGCCGACGTCACGCCGAGGGTGAGCGCGGGCGAGGTCAAGCGGGCGATGCGCGACTTCGCCAACCCCGCGATGGCCGCTCCGGTGACCGTGCAGGTCGGCGACGAGTCGTTCGAGGCGACACCGGCAGAGATCGGGACGTCGCTGCAGATGGTCGCCGGTGAGGGCGGGAAGCTGACGCCCAAGCTGGACGGCAAGGCGCTCACCAAGGCGCTCGGCGGCAAGCTCACCGAGGTTCAGGTGAAGCCCAAGGACGCCACGATCGTGATCTCCGGCGGCCAGCCGACGATCCGACCGGGCAAGATCGGCCACACAGTTCCGCCGGACAAGCTCGCGGCTGCCGTGGTGCGTGCGTTGCCGAAGTCGGCCGACCAGCGCCTGGCGCGGGTCGAGACCGTGACGGCGCAACCGAAGCTCACCACGGCGATGGCGGAGAAGCTGGGCGTGAAGGAGGTCGTCGGCGAGTTCTCGACGCAGTACCCGCACGCCGACTACCGCAACATCAACATCGGCCGCGCGGCCGAGCTGATCAACGGTACGTTGATCAAGCCTGGTGAGACCTTCAGCCTCAACGGCATCGTCGGTGAACGCACCGAAGCCAACGGATTCGCCAAGGGCCTCGTCATCAAGGGCGGCCGGCTCCGTGAGGAACTCGGGGGCGGCGTCTCCCAGGTGGCGACCACGACATACAACGCGGCGTTCTTCGCCGGCATGGAGGATGTCGAGCATCGCCCGCACGGCTTCTACATCAGCCGTTACCCGGTCGGCCGTGAGGCGACGGTCTACTGGGGCTCGCTCGACCTCAAGTGGGGCAACAACACGCCCTACGGCGTCTACGTCCAGGCCTGGCGCAACCTCAGCAGTCCCAGCAGCTACGGCGGCGTGACGGTGCGGCTCTGGAGCACGAAGTACTGGACGGTGAAGTCGGAGACGTCCGACCGGTACAACATCAAGCAGGGCAAAGTGATCCACGACCCCAAGCCGGGCTGCGTGCCGCAGGAGACCGGGGTCGACGGGTTCGAGGTCGACGTACGCCGGTGGATCTACCGCGGCGACGAGCTGGTCGCGTCCGAACTCGACCACGTGAAGTACAACGCCGAGGACCAGATCATCTGTGGGCCCGAGCCCGAGGAGACGCCGCCGCCGGAGGCCGCGCCCGATCCGCCGGCGACCGCGACAGACGAAACCCAGGACTGAACCGCCAAGGAGGGTCCTCAGCCGAGGAGGGTCCCTCAGCTGGCGGTGGTTCGCGGGCCGGCCATCAGCCGCCCGTAGGTGAGTAGTAGCGGTAGTGGTGGTCGACGCCGAAGCCGAGTCGTTCGTACAACGCCTTGGCAGCCGTGTTGGACGAACCGACCTGCAGATAGACCCAGCTCGCGCCGAGGTCGCGACCCCAGCGGCCGATGCGCGCCATGATGGCTCGGGCCATCCCGCGCCGGCGACACGGCGGCGCGACCTCCACGGCCGACACTCCGAGCCAGGGACCGGTGACGACACCGCGACCGATGCCGGCCAGCTCCGGCAGGCGGTCAGCGGTCACGGCATCGGGCGGTCGCGCGACCCGGGCGAGGGCGACGTTCTCCGGGCTCGCCAGTACGTGCCGCGCGGCCTCAAGCGTGGTCGTCCTGCCGTACAACCCGAGCCAACTCTCGTCGAGGGTCCTTCCGAGTTCGACGTCGGCGGCCGAGCTGTCGGCGGCTGAGATGCCGGAGAGTCGCGCCATCATCTCGTCGAGCCGGGCGACCTGCACTTCCGAGGTCGCGTACGCCTCCTTGCCGCTTGTCACGACGGCCCAGCCACGGCCGCGGAGCAGGTCTTCCATGCCGGAGCCGACTGCCACCTGGATCCGGGCGGGGAGGCCGGCTCGGGCGTAGAACCGCTCGACGAACGCCAGTGCATCGTCGAGCGGCAGCCCCGGATCACCATGCGGTACGACCGAGTTGGCGCGCCCGGTGAACCCGTCAGCGGCTTGGAGCAGCCACTCACCGAGGCGTTCGGTGACCAGTGCCGGCCAGCCGTGTGCGGACACCAGGGCCAGGGACGTCCCGCTTTCTGGCTGGGTGACGGGAATCACGCGTCGGGCCCCGGCTGTCGCCTCGTACGCCGCGGAGGGGCGGGTGGGACCGGTTTGCCCGCGACCACGTCCTGGTCAGCGATCTCGATCACCTCGCCAGTCGAGCGTCGGATGAGGATTATCCCATTCGTCCAGGACTCCAGGACGCCGAGGACGTCACCGTAGATCGGCCGCCCGCTCGCCGCGCTCTCAGCCGCCAGCCGCCGGCGTACGACGACGCGCCGACCGATGTCAGCCGGCGACAGTGCCATGGAATGGACCCCTTCGAACCGGGTGTTGAACCGTCCTGGCGATACTAGGAGGGTCAGCTCGAGACGAGGAGGAACCGGTGACCTACGTCATCGCGCAGCCGTGTGTGGACCTCAAGGACAGGGCCTGTGTGGACGAGTGCCCCGTCGACTGCATCTACGAGGGCTCGCGCATGCTCTACATCCACCCCGACGAATGTGTCGACTGCGGTGCGTGCGAGCCGGTCTGTCCCGTGGAGGCGATCTTCTACGAGGACGACGTTCCGGACCAGTGGAAGGACTACTACGCCGCGAACGTCGACTTCTTCGACGACCTCGGCTCGCCGGGGGGTGCCGCCAAGACCGGGGTCATCGAGAAGGACCACCCGCTCATCGCGGCCCTGCCACCGCAGATCACCGAGGAGTGACCGAGGCCACCTCCTCGTGATCATGTCGGTGATCATGAAGCCGAACGGGACGCACGACACCTCAAGGCGTTCATGATCACCGACATGATCACGGCCAGGTCGGCGGTCATGGTCGTGCACATGATCACCGACATGATCACCGAAGGCTGAGGCGAGAGGAACATCGTGCGAGGCCCGCTGCCGGACTTTCCCTGGGACAGACTGGACCCTGACAAGCAACGCGCGGCCGCCCATCCGGACGGGATCGTCGATCTGTCGGTCGGGACCCCGGTCGACCCCACCCCGGAGGTCGTCCGCGAGGCACTCTGCGCCGCCGCCGACGCCCCCGGGTACCCCACGACACACGGCATCCCTGCGCTGCGGGAGGCCGCGGTCGGCTACCTCGACCGGCGCTTCGGGATCACCGGGCTCGAAGCTGCCGCCGTCCTTCCGACGATCGGCTCGAAGGAGTTCGTCGCCTGGCTGCCGAGCACCCTCGGACTCGGCCAGGGCGACGTCGTGGTGGTGCCGGAGACGGCCTATCCGACGTACGCCGTCGGCGGACAGCTCGCCGGCTGCACCGTCGTACCGGCGGACTCGACCATGGCGCTGGGGCCGGAGACGCCTGCCCTCGTGTGGTTGAACTCACCGTCCAACCCGACGGGCCGGATCCTGCCGGTCGAGCACCTCGCGAAGGTCGTCGCCTGGGCGCGCGAACGCGGTGTCACCGTGGTGTCCGACGAGTGCTACCTCGAGTTCGGCTGGGACGCCCGACCGGTCTCGGTCCTGCACCCGGACGTGTGCGGCGGCAGCCACCAGGGGCTGCTCGCCGTCCAGTCACTGTCCAAAAGGTCCAACCTCGCGGGCTACCGAGCCGGCTTCGTCGTCGGCGATCCCGTGCTCATCGATCGGCTTCTCGGCGTACGCAAGCACGCCGGCATGATGGTCCCGCGCCCTGTCCAACAGGCGATGGTCGCGGCCCTGGACGACGACGCCCATGTCGACGCCCAGCGGGAGCGCTACGCGGCTCGACGGGAGGTCCTCCGCCGGGCGTTCGAGGCGGCGAGATTCCGGATCGACCACTCCGAGGGCTCGCTGTACCTCTGGGCCACCCGCGACGAACCCTGCTGGGACACCGTGCGTTGGTGTGCGGACAGAGGCATCCTGGTAACACCAGGTGACTTCTATGGTGCCGCGAGTGTCCGGCATGTCCGGGTAGCGTTCACCGCGACGGACGAACGGGTCGCCGCTGCCGCGACTCGGTTGGAGGCCACGCGAGATCCGGCGTGACCTTCGATGCCTTTGACGAATTGCCGAACCCGCAACATGGGCTGGACGGAGGACGAGGGTGAGCGACGTACATTTCACGCTGGGGCACGGCGACGACCAGGTGGAGTTGCCCGTGGTCAAAGCGACCGAGGGTTCGTCCGGAATTGACATCTCCTCGCTCCTGCGAACCACCGGTCACGTGACGCTCGATCCGGGCTATGTCAACACCGGTGCGTGTACGTCGGCGATCACCTACATCGACGGTGACGCCGGCGTTCTGCGTTACCGGGGATATCCCATTTCCGAGCTTGCGGAGAAGAGCAACTTTCTCGAAGTGTCGTACCTCCTGATTTACGGCATCCTGCCCACTCAGGCACAGTACGAGGATTTCGCCGACAAAGTACGCCGGCACACTCTTCTCGACGAGGATCTCAAGCGGTTCTTCGACGGATTTCCTCGCGATGCCCATCCGATGCCGGTGCTGTCGTCGGCGGTCAACGCGCTGTCGACGTTCTATCAGGAAAGCCTCGCGCCGTTTGACCCGGAGCAGGTCGAGATCTCCACGGTCCGGTTGATGGCCAAGCTGCCTACGATCGCTGCGTACGCCTTCAAGAAGACGATGGGCCAGCCGTTTCTGTACCCCGACAACTCGCTCGGATACATCGAGAACTTCCTCCGTATGACCTTCGGTCTCCCGGCCGAGCCGTACCACCCGGACTCTGCGGTGGCCGAAGCGTTGGACCTGTTGTTCATCCTGCATGCCGACCATGAACAGAACTGCTCCACATCAACGGTCCGACTGGTCGGGTCGAGCCAGGCCAATCTTTTCGCCTCGGTTTCCGCCGGCATCAATGCACTTTCCGGCCCTCTGCACGGCGGCGCGAACGCCGCTGTGCTCCAGATGCTGGAATCCATCGCGGCCGAGGGTGGCGACGTCGGCCACTTTGTCGACCGCGTGAAGAACAAGGAGCGCGGCGTCCGGTTGATGGGATTCGGGCACAGGGTCTACAAAAACTACGACCCGCGGGCCGCAATCATCAAGAAGACCGCAGACGATGTGCTCGCTCGGCTCGGCAAGTCCGACCAACTTCTCGACATCGCCAAGGAACTCGAGGAAGTCGCGTTGCACGACGACTACTTCGTCGAGCGAAAGCTCTACCCCAATGTCGACTTCTACACCGGCCTGATCTACCGCGCCATGGGCTTTCCGACCACGATGTTCACGGTGCTGTTCGCCATCGGCCGGTTGCCCGGCTGGATCGCCCAGTGGCGGGAGATGGTCAGCGATCCGGCGACCAAGATCGGTCGCCCGCGCCAGGTCTACATCGGCGAGCCCGAGCGCTCGTTCGTTCCGATCGACCAGCGCTGAGCATCCACGCGCTGTGCCTCGGCTGGGGTGGTGCGTCCGCCGACCTCGGGTTGATGACCACGCTGCCCATGCAGGGTAGGGGCCGGGCAGTGCTGGGCTCCGCCTGAGGTCGTGCCCCCGCCGACCTTCGGCAAATTCGGCAAATTCGCCAAATGACCACGCTGCCCATGCGTTCGGAATCCGGGACAGGTGTCGGTGCCTCGGCGGCGAACACAGGCATGGGTAGCGTGGTCATTTGCGGCGAGGTTCGCGGGGGAGGGCCGGCGAGGTTCGCGGGGGAGGGCCGGCGAGGGCCTGGGACCCCCGGGACGTGGAAGTCCACGGACGAGGCTGTCACCCGGTGGCGAGCACGATGCGGATCCGACCTGCGGGAGCCGACTGATCGGCCTGTCGCCACCCCTTGGTCGATTCCGCTGCCGACCAGGTGCGCTCGCCGTAGGACACCGACACGATCCCGAACCGCTGGGAGTACGCCACCGCCCACTGGGCGACCGACCATCCGTACGACGGTGCCGTGTCACCGAGGGGGATGTCGACGGTTCCTTCCTCGTCGCCGCCAGAGCCAGCGCCGTCGCCGCCAGCGCCGTCGCCGGGATTCCTACCCCGACCATCCGTGCGCACCTCGGCTGGACCGGCCCCGTCGGCCGTCGTGCGGGACCGGCTGGCGACGCCTCCGGCCCGCGCGCCGTCCGGGCTGGTACCGAACGCCTTCGCCAACTCGCTGCGGAGGGCGTCCGGGTCGGCGGTGGTGGGTGCCTCCCGCAGCTCGCAGAAGAATGCGGCCGGCGTCTCGCCGGTCAGCGACGACGCGAGGGCCCGCGCGCCCGGCTCGTGCTGGGCGTAGGCGCCACCGTCCGCGGAGTTCTGGACCAGTTGCGCCGCGTCGGCGATCTCCATCGCGTCATAGCCGTCGATCTTCGCCAACGCGGTGTAGAAGCGCGACGTCGCGTAGTAGGGGTCGAGGATCTCCTCGGGCGTCCCCCAGCCCTGGCTCGGCCGTTGCTGGAAGAGGCCTACCGAGTCGCGATCGCCGTAGTCGATGTTGCGTAGGCCGGACTCCTGGAACGCCGTCGCCAGGGCGATGGTCGCGGCCCGTGCCGGCATCCCACGCTGGACTGACAGGGCCGAGATCAGGGCGGCGTTCTCGGCCTCCTCGATGCTGAGCCGGGTGGTCCTGTCCAGCACGCGGGCAGAGCAGCCGTCGACGAGCGGCTGCTCGAACAGCTTCTCCGACGCGATCTTGGCGCCGATGACCACCACAGCGCCGGCCGCCGCGAGTCCGAGGCAGACTCGGACAACCTTGCCCCCGCGCATCAGTCGTCCCGGAGTCAGTCGTTGGCGTGGAGGGCGGTGTTGAGCTCGACGCCGGTTCCACCGCGGGGGAGTGCCTCCAGGGCGCCGGAGAGGCTGTTGCGGCGGAACAGCAGGCCGGGCATGCCAGACAGCTCGAGCGCCTTGACGATCTCGCCGTCGGGGAGCCGGATCTTCGAGCCAGCCGTGATGTAGCAGCCCGCCTCGACCACGCAGTCGTCGCCGAGCGAGATCATGATGCCGGCGTTGGCACCGACCAGGCAGCGCTTGCCGATCGAGACGACCTGGGTGTTCCCGCCCGAGAGGGTGCCCATGATCGAGGCGCCGCCACCGATGTCGGAGCCGTCCTCGACGATCACGCCGGCCGAGATCCGGCCCTCCACCATGGAGGAGCCGAGCGTGCCGGCGTTGAAGTTGACGAAGCCTTCATGCATGACCGTCGTGCCCTCGGCGAGATGTGCCCCGAGCCGTACCCGGTCGGCGTCGGCGATCCGTACCCCGGCCGGTACGACGTAGTCGACCATTCGAGGGAACTTGTCGATCCCGTAGACGGTCACCGCCCGGCCAGCCGCCCGCAGCCGCCGGCGGGTCTGCTCGAAGGCGTCGATGTCACAAGGGCCCTCGCTGGTCCAGACGACGTTGGCGATGACACCGAAGATCCCCTCGACGTTGGCATCGCGCGGGCGGACCAGCCGGTGCGAGAGCAGGTGCAGTCGCAGGTAGGCGTCCGGCGCGTCGGCCGGTGGGTGGTCGAGCGAGGCGAGGACGGTACGTACGACAGTGGTGCGTACTCTCCGCAGTTCGTCGTCCCCTTCGAGCGCGACGAGCTCGGCCGGAGGTTGGTCGTCCTCGGGTCCCGGTGGTCCCAGCGCGGGCGTCGGGTACCAGGTGTCGAGGATCCTGCCGGCGTACGTCGAGGTGGCGACTCCGAAGCCCCAGGCACCAGGTGTGTCGGTCATGGCGTTCAGCCTGCCAGAGCGCGGGCTCGGCCTGCGCGCGGGTCCGCAAAGTTCGCCCACGGTGGCCGGGGATGCGCCGGAGCGAAAGTTTCCGGCCGGGTTGGGTCGTCCAGGGTGTGAATCGTCGCCCGCCGGGCCTGCCGGGCAGTGGCAAGATGTCGTGCGGACTGCGGTTTCCGACCGTTTGCCTGCCGGCTTTCTCACCAGGGGAGCAACCAGCACATGACGTCGCTCAAGGTCTTGTTCATCGGTGGCACGGGCATCATCAGCTCCGCCTGCGGCGCCAGAGCCGTCGCGACCGGGATCGACCTCACGATCCTCAATCGCGGCACGACAACGCACCGCGCGGTGCCCGAAGGCGCCGAGGTGATCCAGGGCGACATCCGTGACCCCGAGTCCGCGCGGTCGGCGCTCGGAGACCGGGAGTTCGACGTCGTGGTCGACTTCGTGGCCTTCACACCCGACCAGGTGCAGGGCGACATCGACCTGTTCTCCGGGCGGACGGGCCAGTACGTCTTCATCAGCTCGGCGTCGGCCTACCAGACGCCGCCGGGGAGGCTGCCCATCGTCGAGTCCACGCCGCTGCGCAACCCCCACTGGCAGTACTCCCGCAACAAGATCGCCTGCGAGGACCTGCTCATGTCGGCGTACCGCGAGCGCGGGTTCCCGGCCACCGTCGTCCGCCCTTCGCACACCTACGACCGGACAGCCATTCCGACGATGGGGCACTGGACCGACATCCACCGGATGCGTCAGGGCCAGGGCGTCGTGGTGCACGGCGACGGCACCTCACTGTGGGCGATCACGCACCACACCGACTTCGCCAAGGCGTTCGTCGGCCTGCTCGGCCACCCGAAGGCCGTCGGCGACAGCTTCCACATCACGACAGACGAGATCACGACGTGGAACGAGATCTACGCCGCGCTCGCGGCCGCGGCCGGGGTCGAGGCGAACCTCGTCCACGTCGCGTCGGACACGATCGTGGCGGCCGAACCCAACCTCGAGGGTGCGCTGCTGGGCGACAAGGCGCACTCGGTGATCTTCGACAACTCCAAGGTCAAGGCCCTCGTGCCGGACTATGTGGCGACCATTCCGTTCGCCGCCGGTGCCCGGGAGATCGTCGACTGGTACGACGCACACCCCGAGCGTCAGACGGTGAACGACGACATGAACGCGTTGTTCGACAAGCTGGTCGCCGCCGCGGCTGGGTGAGCACCTGGGGAACGGGATCCACCCGGTCCCACAGCGTTGCGGCCTACCAGGCCGGCAGGCTCACGACTGGGCCGGCGGCTGGATCGGTTCCGGCGCAAGCTGGACGATCCGGAAGTGGTTGCCGAAAGGGTCGCGTCCGCCGCAGTCGATGCCGTAGAAGTGCTCGGTCGGCTCCTGGGTGAACTCCACGCCGCGCGATTTCAGTACTTCGTAGGTCTTGCGGCAGTCGTCGGTCGTGAGGCCGAACGTGAAGCCGGTCGCCCCCTTGGTGACGAGGTCGCGGATCTGCTCCGCCGAAGCCTCGTCGATCGAGGGCGGGCCCGGCTTCTCCAACAGGATCTGGCGGTCCGGATCTCCCGGTACGCGGACGGTCAGCCACCGCATCACGCCGAGATCCATGTCCGCGGCGACCTCGAGGCCGAGCTTGTTGACGTAGAAGTCGTACGCCTCGTCCTGGTCGAGGACAAAGACGTGCGAGATGTTGATGTTGTTGTACATGGTGGTTCTCCTGGGTGTTTGGACGTGGGAACGGTTCGGTCACGACGCTAGTCAGCGGCGGAAGCGGGAGCTTCTCCGAAACTGCTCTTCACGGCCGGCGCCCACTCCATCGGGCCGCTCGGTCGTGTCCAGGACATCACGAAACAGCTGGGGACCGCGGTGCGGTCGATGCGCCGTCGATACCCCGACGGCGACTCGCCCACGATGTCGCGGAAGGTTCTACTGAACGTGCCGAGGCTCGTGAAGCCGACCTCGAGGCAGATGTCGGTGACGCTGCGGTCGCTCTCGCGGAGCAGGAACATCGACCGCTCCACCCGCCTCCGCTGGAGGTACCGGTGGGGCGTCTCGCCGAACGTCGCCCGGAATGTCCGGATGAAGTGGGACTCGGAGACGTGGGCGATCCGGGCGAGAGCTGGGACGTCGAGGGGTTCTGCGTACGCACGGTCCATCGCGTCGCGGGCGCGCAGCAGTAGGCGATTGGACCGCTCCACGGCTCTGCTCACGACGTCATCACACCACGGATCACCACGGCACCACCGGCGAGGATGTACGCGGCAGAGTCCGACGGGCCGCGCCGGATGGCAGACTGCCCGCATGCCTTCGCAGGATCAACTCGATCTCGGTTCGGACGTCGCCTCGCTCACGGAGTCCCTCGTCGACTGCGAGTCGGTGAGCGGAAACGAGCGGACGCTGGCCGACCGGGTCGAGGCAGCGCTGCGGCCCCTGTCGCATCTGTCGACGACGCGGCGCGGCAACAACATCGTGGCGCGAACCGAGCACGGCTGCGCCGAGCGCGTGGTCGTGGCGGGACACCTCGACACCGTGCCGGAGGCGGGCAACCTGCCGTCGCGGCGGGTCGGCACCCGCATCTACGGGCTCGGGGCGTGCGACATGAAGGGCGGCGTGGCGGTGGCGCTCCGCCTCGCTGCCGCGATCGCCGAACCCGTCCGCGACGTGACGTACGTCTTCTACGACTGCGAGGAGGTCGAGGCCGAGAAGAACGGGCTCGGCCAGCTGGCCCGGCACTCGCCCGCCGTGCTGGCCGCGGACTTCGCCGTCCTCATGGAACCGTCGAGCGCCCAGGTCGAGGGCGGGTGCCAGGGCACTCTGCGGGCCGACATCGTCCTGCGTGGCAAGCGGGCGCACAGCGCGCGGGCGTGGATGGGTGCGAACGCGATCCACGCCGCCGGCGAGGTGCTGGCCCGGCTGGCGTCCTACCAGGCGCGCGAGGTCCCGATCGACGGGCTCGTCTATCGCGAAGGGCTCCACGCCGTCGGCGTCACCGGCGGCGTCGCGGGCAACGTGATCCCGGACGAGTGCCGGGTCACCG
This sequence comes from Actinopolymorpha sp. B11F2, assembly GCF_040195635.1. Lineage (NCBI taxonomy): Bacteria > Bacillati > Actinomycetota > Actinomycetes > Propionibacteriales > Actinopolymorphaceae > Actinopolymorpha > Actinopolymorpha sp. B11F2. Next base: position 424,335 of record NZ_JBEFTX010000002.1, read on the forward strand.
TCAACTACCGCTTCGCGCCGGACCGGTCGGAGGACGAGGCGTTCGCGCACGTGCGCGAGGTGTTCGGCGACCACGCCGTCGAACTTCGCGACAGCGCACCGGGGGCATTGCCAGGGCTGGATCGCCCGGCAGCGGCCGACTTCGTTGCGGCGGTGAAGGCCGAGCCGCGGCCGAAGTTCGGCTGGACCGACGTCGCCCGTTTCGCCGAGCTGGGGGTGCCGGCGGTCAACTACGGCCCGGGCGAGTCACAGCTGGCCCACACCAAGGACGAGTACGTCGAGATCGCCGAGTTGCACCAGTGCGAGGAACGCCTCACCGCCTGGCTCACGGCCTGACCCTCTCGCGCTCCCAGCCCAAACCCCCAGCCGGGCTCCCCGTGATCATGATCGTGATCATGAAGGATTCGCGGGCCCATACGTGCTTTTCTTTCATGGTCATGAACGAGCGTCAGGGCCCGCTGGGCGCGGCTTGCGGGGCGCGCGGCGCGTGGGGCGCGCGGCGCGTGGGGCGCGCGGCGGCCGGGGCGCGGGTCAGGACGCCTCGGGGAGCGGGACGGTCGAGGGGTACTTCAGACCCGTACCGGTGTTGAGCACCACCACCTCCTCACCTGCGGCGATCCAGCCGGCCGCCCTGAGCTGGCGTACGGCCTCGAACGCCGCCGCACCTTCCGGGCACACGAACGCACCCTCCAGCTCCGCCACCCGGCGCTGCGCGGCGAGCAGGTCCGCGTCCGACACCGCGACCGCGCACCCTCCGGTCTCTCGCACCGCCCGCAGGATGAGGAAGTCCCCGAGCGCCTTCGGCACCGTGATCCCGAACGCCACCGTCCGAGCGTCCGCCCAGGGCTCGCTCTCCGCCGCGCCTCGTTCGTACGCCGACACGATCGGCGCGCACCCCTCCGCCTGCACCGCCACGAGCCGCGGTAGCGACCCGGACACCCAGCCCAGCGACAGCAGCTCGCGCAGCGCCTTCCAGATCCCGATCAGCCCGACACCGCCGCCGGTGGGGTAGAGGATCACGTCGGGCATCCGCCAACCGAGCTGTTCGGCGATCTCGAGGCCCATCGTCTTCTTGCCCTCGATCCGGTACGGCTCGCGCAGGGTCGACACGTCGAAGTAGCCGTCCCGTTCGGCCAGCGCCGTGCGCACGACGGCAGCCGCATCGCCGATCAGCCCGTCGACGAGGACCAGTTCCGCGCCCACGACGGCGCACTCACGGCGGCAGATCTCCGGCGCGTCGTACGGCATCGCGATCAGGCTCTGCATTCCTCCCCGCGCCGCGTAGGTCGCCCATGCCGACCCGGCGTTGCCGTTGGTGGGCATCGCGATCTTCTTCACGCCCAGCTCGCGCGCCCGTGACACCCCGACCGCGGCACCGCGGGCCTTGAACGAACCCGTGGGCACCAGTCCCTCGTCCTTCATGAGCAACCGGTCGACACCGACCTCCCGCCCGTACGAAGGCAGCGGCACGAGCGGCGTCATTCCCTCGCCGAGCGACATGACCTGCGACTCCGCGCGCACCGGCAGCAGCTCGTGATAACGCCACAGCGACGGTGCCCGGCCGGCGATCTCGTCGCTGGACATCCCGCTGCCGACCTCGGCCAGGTCGTAGTCGACGAGCAGAGGCGAACCGCACGTACAGACGTTCGTCACCTGGTCGGCGTCGTGGTGCTGGTCGCAACGTGGGCAGGACAGGTGGGAGAGAGCCGAGAAGCGCATGGTGATCGATGATGGCATGTTCACTGCGTTCGGCCGTTCGGTGTCCCGCGGAGCAGTGCCTCGAGCACGTCCACGGCCACGGGGATGGACGCCTCGTCGATGTCGAACGACGGATGGTGGTGGGGCGCGCGGTTGCCACCGCCGACGAGCATGTACGTCGCGAGCCCGCCGGCCCCCTGCACCTCACGGGCGAACAGGCTCGCGTCGTCGCTCCCGCCGAGGGGCCGCAGGGCGACGGCGCGCCCGTCGCCGTACTTCTCCGCGGCGATCGCCGCGATGGCGTCGACCAGCTGGCGGTCGCAGGTCATCGTGGTCGACCCGCCGGTGCGTTCGATCTCGACGGTCAGGTCGTGCATGGCGGCCGCGCCACGCAGGACCCCCTCCACGCGGGCGGTCAGTGCGTCACAGATGTCGGCGTCGGTCGAGCGCGCTTCCAGCGTCATTTCCGCGTACGACGGAACGATGTTGACGTTGTCCCCGCCGTGCAGGGTGCCGACGTTGAGCCGGGTGTCGGCGGCTGCGTACCTCGGCAGGGCCATCACGTTGAGCAGGGCGCTCGCGGCGCCGACCAGCGCGTTGCGACCCCGCTCCGGGGTGCCCGATGCGTGCGCGGCCTCGCCCCGGTACACCGCGCGGAGCTTGTGGGTGGCGAGGAGACCTTCGCAGCCGCCAGCGACCAGACCGCTCGGCAGTCCCAACCCGAGGTGGACCGCGACGAACCGGTCGATGCCATCGGCCGCACCCGCCGCGATCATCGCCGCCGCTCCGCGCCCGCCCTCCTCGGCCGGCTGGAAGAGGATCCGTACGCGGCCGGGGAAGTCGTGGTCGGACAGCCGGGCGGCGAGGGCGATCCCGATCGCGGTGTGACCGTCGTGGCCGCAGGCGTGCATGAACCCGTCCTGGCAGGCGAATCCCAGCGCGGTCGGACGATGGTCCTCGTCGGTCGCCTCGGTCAGGGGCAGGGCGTCCATGTCGCAGCGCACGCCCCAGGTCGGCCCCGGACGGTCACCGGCGATCTCGGCGATGACGGCGGTACCTTCGCCGGCCGCGCAGGCGGCGAGGTCGGGATCGGCGCCGGACTCGACCGCGCGCCCACGCATCCGCTCCCGGGTCGCCGCGTCCGGGTAGCGGGCCACGCCATCGGTTCGCATGGCTTCTGCGCCGCGCCGTACCTCGATCCCGAGGCCCCTCAGCCGCGCGACCACGATGCTGGACGTACGAATCTCCAGAAATGCCGGCTCTGCGTGGCGGTGGAAGTCGCGACGGAGCCGGATGATCTCGTCCGGGTCCACGCGACCCCACCGTAGTCGGGCTCGGGCGCGCCATGATGCCGTCGCCGGGTCCGGTAGCCGCTTGGCCCTCGGGTCAGCCGCTGCCGGGCCGGTAGCGCTCGGCGGCGCTTGGCGGCGCTTGGCGGCGGTGGGCCCGGATCGAGCATCGACCGTGCGGTGTGGCGCTGGGCATCTACCATTCGAAGGATGTCCCACCAGCAGAACGTCCCGGCCGAGCACGGTGAGCAGTCGAGGAACCACGCCCGCGCCGACAGCCCGGTCGAGCAGCGGGGGCGGATCGTGACGCGCCGCGGCCAGGTGTCTCGGGTGGCCGATGCGAGCACGACGGACCAGCGACTCCTCGACAGCCGTGGTTCCGGCGACTGGGTGCACACCGACCCGTGGCGGGTGATGCGGATCCAGTCCGAGTTCGTCGAGGGCTTCGGGATGCTGGCCGAGCTCGGGCCGGCGATCAGTGTGTTCGGCAGCGCGCGCACGGCGCGGACCGACCCCGACTACGCCACCGCCGAACGCCTGGGCCGCGCACTGGCCCACGCCGGATACGCCGTGATCACCGGCGGTGGTCCGGGCGTCATGGAGGCCGCGAACAAGGGCGCGAGCGAAGCGGGCGGGATCTCCGTCGGACTCGGCATCGAGCTGCCGTACGAGCAGGGCATGAACCACTGGGTCGATGTCGGGCTCAACTTCCGGTACTTCTTCGCGCGCAAGACGATGTTCGTGAAGTACGCCCAGGGCTTCGTGGTGCTCCCCGGCGGCTTCGGCACCTTCGACGAACTCTTCGAGGCGCTCACCCTGGTCCAGACGCGGAAGGTGACGCGCTTCCCCGTCGTCCTGATCGGCACGGCGTACTGGTCCGGTCTGCTGGCCTGGCTGCGCGACACCGCGGTGGTCGGGGGCAAGATCAAGCCGCACGACGTCGACATGCTGTTCGTGACCGATGACGTCGACGAGGCCGTAAGCCGCATCCATGCCGTCGAGTCCGAGGCCGCCGGTCCCTCGGAGGTGCCGGACATGGTTTCCGGCGGCGTGGTTTCGGGCGACGTGGGTTCCGGCGACCTGGGTTCCAGCGGCGTGGTTTCGGGCGACGTGGTTTCCGGCAACGGCCGGCCCGTGGGCCCGGAGGGCTGAGCCGCGGTCGGGGCGTGGCGGGCCGGCGCGCCGGTCAGAGGCCACGCCGGGGGGCCGCGGGTGGTCGCGTACCCCGGATCGAGGCCACCATGTCCAGCACCTGCCGGGTCTCGCGTACGTCATGCGCCCTGAAGACCCGGGCACCCAGCCACGCCGACACCGCGGTGGCGGCCAGTGTGCCCGCCAGCCGCCGCTCCACCGGAAGGTCCAGGGTCTCGCCCACGAAGTCCTTCCGGGACAGGGCCACCAGGACCGGCCAGCCCGTACGCACGAGTTCGTCGAGTCGCCGGGTGATCTCGAGGGAGTGCGCGGTCGTCTTGCCGAAGTCGTGGGTGGGGTCGATCAGGATGGCGTCCCGTCGTACGCCGACAGCCAGGGCGTGCTCGGCCAGCCCACCCACGCGGTCCAGCACGTCGGCGACGACGTCGTCGTAGACCGGCCGGCGCGGGTCCGTTCGCGGTGGCAGGCCGCCGGTGTGTGAGCAGACGATCCCGACGCCGTACTCCGCCGCGACCTCGGCGAGGGCCGGATCCGCCCCGGACCAGGTGTCGTTGATCAGGTCCGCCCCTGCCGCGCAGAGCTCCCGGGCGACTGGTGCCCGCCAGGTGTCGACGCTCAGGACGAGGTCGGGCCAGCGGGAGCGGACTTCGGCGACAAAAGGGGCGGTACGCCGGAGTTCCTCGACGACGCTCACCTCCGTGCCTTCACCCGCCTTGACGCCGCCGATGTCCACGATCGCCGCGCCCTCGGCGACGACCTGGGCCACCCGGTCGAACGCCGGACCGTCGGAATAGGTCGCTCCACGGTCGTAGAAGGAGTCCGGCGTACGGTTGACGATCGCCATGACCGCATGATCGTCCGGCCCGAACGCTCGGCTCCCCAGCCGCAGCCACATCTGGCCTCCCTGCGCGTCCGGCTCGTCGGGGTGTCCGGACCACCCCCAGCCTCGCACCTGGGGCGAAATGCAGGTTTAGGAGATCAATGCCCACGATGCGCGGCAATTTGACGCGCATCGTGGGGATTTGCCGCGCATCGTACGCAAAGGCGCAGCCCGATTTCGGTCCAGAACGCGGTTTCGCGGCGTCCCCACCCGACACGTGGATGGGCTGACATGGCACGATCAGGCCATGACCTGGTTGTGGGTCGCCCTGGTGGTCGTTGTCCTCGGTCTCACCGCCACAGTCGCGGTGGGGCGTGGCGGCGCGATGGCACGTGCCTATCCGGACCGGCGCGACGTCCGCCTGCCCGCGGACCGGCCACTGAGCGCGGACGACCTCAGCGACGTCGACTTCTCCGTCGTACTCCGTGGTTATCGCATGGACGAAGTGGACGACGTGATCCGGCGCCTCGTGCACGAGATCGCCGCCCGCGACGCCCGGCTCGCGCGACTTGGTGAGGCCGGCAGGGAAGCCGGCTACGGGCACCATGCGGCTACCGATCCGGCCAGCGCGCCCGGCATGCCCAACGCTCCCGGCATGCCCCCCACCACGTCCGGCGTCAGCGGCGCCCCTGGCGACGGCTACCCTTCCCGGCCCGGGCATCGTGCCACCGGCGACGTCCTCGTCGGCGCCGATCCAGGCGTCTGGCACCCTGCCGAGCCCGATCCCGGACACCCAGCAAACCCTGGACATGCCGCAAACCCCGGACACGCCGCAAACCCCGGACACGCCGCAAACCCCGGACACCCCGAACGGACCGGAAACCTCCGTGACGACGAGGCGGCGGCCCTGTTCGACCCGTGGGCCCGAGAGCCCGTCGACACGCCGGAACGCGGGCCGCTCGAGTCCACCTACCCACCGCACCCGCATGAGTCCTCCGGCCGGCACGCGGGCGCCGGGGAGCCGTGAGCGCACCGGTCGGCCCGGACGGAACCACGCGGTGCCCCTGGGCCAACTCCACTCCGGACTACATCGCCTACCACGACGAGGAGTGGGGCCGGCCGGTCCGTGACGACCGTGGCATGTTCGAACGCCTGACCCTCGAGGCATTCCAGTCCGGCTTGTCCTGGCTGACGATCCTGCGCAAGCGCCCCGGGTTCCGGCGGGCCTTCGCCGATTTCGACATCGCCACGGTCGCGGGCTACGACGAGGCGGACGAGGCGCGCCTGCTCGCCGACACCGCGATCGTCCGCAACCGGGCGAAGGTCGGCGCGGCCCTCCGCAACGCCCGCGCAGCGCTGGAACTACCCGACGGGCTCGCCGTGTTCCTCTGGTCGTACGCACCCGAGCCGGACGGGCGCGCCGCCCCCCTGACCTTGGCCGACGTACCGGCCAAGACTCCTGAGTCGACCGCCATGGCGAAGGCGTTGAAGCGGAACGGGTTCGCCTTCGTCGGCCCCACGACCTGCTACGCCATGATGCAGGCCACCGGCATGGTCAATGACCACCTCGCCGACTGCGTGGTCCGCGCCACGGTCGTCAATGCCTCCCGTACCACCTCAGTACGCCGAGTGGCGGCGGCCACCACCCCCCAGGCGGGGAGCCAGGTCACGCGCGGCCGGCGCCAGCACGTCCCCATGAGATCCTCGACACCCCGACCGAGGGAGTGAGTCCCATGCCACGTCAACGGGTGTCGTCAGGGTCGCCGTACGAGAAGGAGATCGGCTTCAGCCGGGCGATCTCCGTCGGCGACCGGATCCTCGTCGCCGGCACCGCGCCGGTCTGGGACGACGGCGAGGTCGATCCGGATCCGGGGGTCCAGGCGTTCCGCTGCCTGGAGATCATCCTCACCGCTCTCGCCCAGGTGGGTGGCGCCCCCGAGCACGTCGTACGCACCCGGATCTACCTCACCGACGCGTCCTATGCGGATGCGGTGGGTCGCGTACACGGCAAGGTCTTCGGTGAGGTACGCCCGGTCGCGACGATGGTTGTGGTGGCCGGACTGCTCGACCCGCGGTGGAAGGTCGAGATCGAGGCCGAGGCGATACTCGAACCACGCCGCAAGGGGTGGAAGGCCCTCGGCGGCTGACCGCCCTGCTCGAAACTTTTCGTTCCCCGTCGGCCTTGCCGAAGGCCCTGATGTCGTCCAGGTTTGACGTTACAACTCACTTGGCGCTGGAATCCAGTCGCGAGTTGGGGCCCGAAACTGCTGTCCAGTAAGGCTTCGGCCGACAGGGGTCGTTGTCAGGTCTTCGTCGGCGTGGCAATCAGGCGCCACGGTCGCCCACATTGCTGCCCGGGGGGCAGCTGTCCGCGCCGAGTAGCAGAGCTCGGTCCGTGTTTCTGCCGGCAGCCCACTGTCGCTACGCGGGCTGCCTGAGCGCGCTGCTATTGCGACGCAGAATGAGAGAGGAGAATCTCCGTGGATCACACTAGCCTCAAGGCTGGTCTGACGAGGCGACAGCTGCTGGCGACGGGGGGCGCGGCGTTCCTGGCGACGACCTCGGCTACCGCATGCGACGCACTCTCCACTCGCCCGGGCGGGAACGACGGCCCTCCCAAGGGCAACGGCGCCAAGGGGATGGAGGCGCCCTCCCTGGCCCAACAGGTCAAGGCAGGGAAACTGCCGCCGGTCAAAGAGAGGTTGCCCAAGGAGCCGTTGGTCGTCAGGCCTGTAGAGAGGATGGGCACCTACGGAGGCGAATGGATCAACTGCGTCACCGAACTTGCCGGGGGATACGAGTACTTCGGCTATGAACAACTCGTCGGCTGGGACATCGAGTGGACAAAGGTCGTCCCCATGGTCGCGAAGTCGTGGGAAGTCTCTGACGGTGGGAGGTCATACACCTTCACCTTGCGAGAAGGAATGCGATGGTCCGACGGGGAGCCTTTCACCGCCGACGACGTCGTCTTCGCGTACGAGAACGTCCTGAGTGACAAGGAGCTGTATCCCGACTTTCCGGCGTGGCTCACCTCGGGTGGTGAGCCGGCTGAGCTGGAGAAGGTCGATGACTACACCTGTCGGTTCAGCTTCTCCGAGCCGCACGCGTTCTTCCTGCAGCGGCTCGCCTCGCCCGATGGCATCATCCTCACGAGCTTGCCCAAGCACTACCTGCAGGAGTTCCACAAGAAGCTCAACCCCGACGCCGAGCAGGTCGCCAAGCAGGAGGGCAACTCCAGCTGGGCAGAGCTGTTTCTTGCCAAGGGTGGGGCCGGGTTGCTTGACCTGGGTCCTTGGCAGAACGCGGACTTTCCGACCTTGCTGGCGTGGCGCGTAGCCACCCCCCTGGCAGGTGACCGGCTCGTTGTCGAGCGCAACCCCTACTACTGGAAGACCGATCCGGAAGGCAGCCAACTGCCCTACCTCGACCGCGTGGTCGTGGAAGTCGTCCAGGATGCGGAAGTGGCCGTACTCCGGACCACCGAGGGTCGATACACGCTTCCACCGAGCGACTTCCTGACGCCAGACAACAAACCGGTGTTCGCACGCGAGCGTGAGAGCGGAGGCTACCACTTCGCCCCGCTCGTCACCGCCGACACCAACTACACGACGGTCGCGTTCAACATGACGGTCGAGGACCCCGCGTTGCGGGAGGTCTTCCAGAACAGGGACTTTCGGATAGCGCTGTCGCACGCCATCGACCGCGACGAGATCATCACAGCGGTCTATCAACGGCAGGGCGAGTCGTGGCAGGTCGCTCCGCGTAGGGAGGGTGACTTCTTCCACGAGACCCTGGCCAAGCAGTACACCGAGTTCGACATGGCAAAGGCCAACAAGCTTCTGGATGATGCGGGGTTCACCGAGCGGAACGGTGACGACATTCGGCTCCGTGGCGACGGGAAACCCATCCGTTTCACCGTCGAGATCCCGATCGGTTTCGACCCGACCTGGCCGGACGTGGCGGAGATGGTCCAGGGCTACTGGAAGAGCGTCGGCGTGCAGCTGGACATCAACCCGGAGTCGACGGACCTCTTCTTCGAACGAACGGGAGTGAACAAGCACCAGGCTGTTTTGTACTCCGGTGAGAACGGGCTCTACGACGCCATCCTGGATCCAAAGTGGTATCTCCCTCTGAACGCAGGGTCCCTCTTCGCCACGCAGTGGGGGCTCTGGTACGACTCCGGCGGCGAAGGTGGAGAGAAGCCACCCGCTCAACCCCTGCGGCAGATGGAGCTCTACGACGAGATCAAGGTCACGCCGGACGAGGCACGGCAACGCGAGCTGTTCATGCAGATCCTGGACATCGCGCAACAGGAGTTCTACCTCATCGGAACCGTCCTGCCCACTCGTTACAACATCGTCCAGAACGACTTCATGAACGTTCCCAAGATGCCCGACTCCTGGATCTATCCTGATCCGGCACCCGCCAGACCAGAGCAGTACTTCCGCCGCGCCTAGGAAGAGCGACCGCCTTCCCTCGGCGGTACGAAACATCGACGGGCCAGGCCGCTGGTGCGAGACATCGCACCAGCGGCCCGGCCATGCCTCATGGCGATGTCCTACTCCATGGCCGCGCCGGATACGTACGCCCGGTAGGTGTGTCCCTCGTCGGCGTCCAGTTCGATCAGGTCCGTATCGGCCTTCGTCGTTCTCGCGGTGTCGCCATGTGTGAGGTCCAGCACGACGTAGCGCCCGGCGAACATCCGACCGCGTATCCTCACGCGGCCGCCATGGTCGGCGGTAATGAGGATCTCGTCGGCCTCGCCGTCGTTCCATGCCACACCGACGGTGTAACCTCCGCGGCCGCGGAGCCCACTCACCGCCCCGGTCGGCCAGGCTGCCGGGAGCGCCGGCAGCAGGTGCAACTCGTCGTTGTGGCTGTGCAAGAGCATCTCGGCGATGCCCGACGTCGCGCCGAAGTTGCCGTCGATCTGGAACGGCGGATGCAGGTCGAACATGTTCGTGGCCAGCCGGGCGGGCGTGAGGAGCTCGCTGAGTAGGTCGTGCGCCCGTTCCGGCTCCTCGAGGCGCGCCCAGAAGTTGATCTTCCAGGCCAGCGACCAGCCGGTTCCCGCGTCGCCACGCAACTCCAGGGTCCGCCGCGCCGCCTCGAACAGCTCGGGGGTGTCTCGCCTGGTGACCTGGTTACTGGGATGCAGCCCGTACAGGTGGGAGACGTGCCGGTGGTTCTGCTCTGTCTCCGTCCAGTCGTGGAGCCACTCCTGGATGTTGCCCCGCGCACCGATCTGCAGAGGTGCGAGGCGTTCCCTGGTGGCAAGAACGTGAGCGCGGAACTCGGCGTCCACACCGAGGATCGCACTGGCGCTGACGCAAGCTCCGAACAGGTCACGGAGGATCTGCATGTCCATGGTGGGCCCGGCGCACACGCTGACGTCAGGGTGGTGGGCAAGCTCCGGTGAGTTCGACGGGTTGGTGACCAGCCACCCGAGACCGGGCTCCTCCACCAGCGAGTCGAGGAAGAATTCGGCGGCGGCCTTCATCGCCGGGTAGGACGACCGGAGGAAGTCCAGGTCTCCGGTGAAGCGGTAGTAGTCCCAGATCATTGTGCTGAGCCAGGCGCCGCCGGTCTGCCACATGCCCCAGAACGCGCCGTCCACGACGGAGCCTCCGCGCCAGGCGTCGGTGTTGTGGTGGGCGACCCAACCGCGGGCGCCGTACTGCGCCTCGGCGGTACGCGCCCCGGTCACGGTCAGGTCCTCGATCATGTCGAAGACCGGCTGATGGCACTCGGCCAGGTTCGTCGGCCCTGCCGGCCAGTAGTTCATCGGCAGGTTGATGTTGAGGGTGTACTTCGAGCCCCACGGCGGATCCAGCTGGTCGTTCCAGATGCCCTGCAGGTTCGCGGGCTGGGTGCCTGGCCGCGAACTGGAGATCAGCAGGTACCGGCCGTACTGGAACAACAACGCCGCAAGCTGGGGATCGTCCGTGGTGGCGTGGCGCTGGATCCGTACGTCGGTAGGCTGGTCGGCGGCTGCGGTACGTCCGAGATCGATTGACGTGCGGGCGAAGAGCTCCCGGTAGTCAGCGATGTGGCGCCTTCTGAGCTCGTCGTACGGCCTGTCCTTCGCGTCGCGGAGGTGAGCCCACGCGACCGCTTGATGGTCGCCGCTCACATCCTGGTAGTCGACGTAGCTGGTGCCGATCGAGATCAACAGGGTGACGCTGTCGGCACCGGTAATCCGCAGTGTCCCGCCGCTGCTACTGACCTCGCCGTCGTGGGTGACGGCCCGGGCGAGCGCGAGGAACCGTACCGACCCGGGGACACCTTCCATGTCACTGGACACACCGTCCAACGCGATCGTCGCATCGTCGGGGCTGATCGTGTTCGTGCGTTGCGGGCTGTCGAAGGTTGCCGAGAACGTGATCGCCCCGGGGGTGTCCGCTGTCAGGCGCAGCGCGACTACCTGGTCAGGAGCGCTCGCGATCACTTCGCGCCGATACCGCACACCGTCCGCCGCGTAGTCGACCGTGGCCGTTGCCGTGGTGAGGTCGAGCTGCCGGCGATAGTCGGTCACCTCGCTCGGAGTCGGGAAGGCGAGCCGGAGGTCACCCACGGGTTGGTAGGCCAGCTGCCCGACCGGGCTTCCCAGGAAGGCCTCGTTGGTCAGGTCCTGGGCTTCCCGCCATCGGCCTTCGAACACCAGGCGCTGGATTTCCGGCAGGGCATCGGCTCCCTTGGAGTTGCTGGAGTCGTACGGTCCACCGGCCCAGACAGTGTCCTCGTTGAGCTGGAACCGCTCGGCATCGACGTTGCCGAACACCATGGCGCCGAGCCGTCCGTTGCCGACAGGCAGGGCACGAAGCCAGCTCGTGCAGGCTGGTTCGTCGTACCAGAGTCGTAGGTCGTGGGTCGCGGGAGTCTGTGGCGAGTGGCCGCGGGTCAGATCGGTCATGTGTCCCCCTCGAACTCCGCGCCCGACCTCTCCCGCGGGAGAGCTGACGTCGTTAGGATCGATCGCGGCTCAAGGTATAACGTCAAACCCACGAAGGGGAAGGGCGGGCGCTGGCCCGGCCGGGCGACTGAACGCTGCACGCCGAGGGTCGCGGGATGACGGCCGCGGTTCAGCCTGGGGTCCTCCCCTCTGCCGACCACCGAAAGGTTTCAGCATGAGCATGTCCAGCGCACGCGCGGTCGTCGATCTCGATGTCACCGGTGCAACGATCAGCCGACACCTGTACGGCCACTTCGCCGAGCACCTCGGCCGGTGCATCTACGGCGGCTTCTACGTCGGTGAGGACTCCTCGATCCCGAACGAGGGCGGTATCCGTCTCGATGTCGTCGAGGCTCTGCGCGCTCTGCAGATTCCCAATCTGCGCTGGCCTGGTGGCTGCTTCGCCGACGAGTACCACTGGCGTGACGGTATCGGCCCGAAGGAGCAACGTCCCCGGATGGTCAACACGCACTGGGGCAACGTCGAGGAGAACAACCACTTCGGCACCCATGAGTTCATGGCCTTGTGCGAACTGCTCGGAGCCGACGCCTATGTCAACGGCAACATCGGTTCAGGCACTGTGCAGGAGATGAGCGACTGGGTGGAGTACCTCACCCGCGACGGTGACAGCCCGATGTCCCGGCTTCGCAAGGCCAACGGCCGCGACGAGCCCTGGAAGGTGCCGTACTGGGGTCTCGGCAACGAGGCCTGGGGCTGCGGCGGACACATGCGCGCCGAAGCCTACGCCGATGAGGCACGGCGTTACTCGACCTTCTGCCGCAACCATGGCGACAACACGTTGTACCGCATCGCCGCCGGTGCGGCCGATGACGACCTGGCCTGGACCGAAGCCCTGATGAAGGCCGTCAGCTGCCTTGGTTGCGCCCGTGAACCGCGCCGCATGTTCCAGGGCATCTCGTTCCACTACTACTCCCATGACGGCAGCGGACTCAACAAGAGCCCCGCCACCGCATTCAGCGATGAGCAGTACTACAACACCATGATCAAGGCGGTCGACATCGACCGCGTCATCGCGGGCCATACCGCGGTCATGGACGCCTACGATCCGAAGCGCAGGATCGGTCTGATCTGCGACGAGTGGGGCACCTGGTGGAACACTGAACCGGGGACGAACCCGAGGTTTCTGTACCAGCAGAACACCCTGCGCGACGCCCTGGTTGCCGGCGTCCACTTCGACATCTTCCACAAGCACGCAGCCCGGCTCCACATGGCCAATATCGCCCAGACCGTCAACGTCCTCCAGTCGATGATCCTGACCGACGACGACGGAGGCATGGTTCTCACGCCCACCTACCACGTGTTCGAGATGAACAAGGGCCATCATGACGCGCTGCAGCTCCCGGTCCATCTGATCGAGCGGCCGGACACCTACGACGCGGAGGGCGCACAGCTCGACCTGGTCTCGATCTCGGCCAGCACCAAGGGCGCAAACGCCTTGATCTCGGCCAGCAACCTGGCGCTCGACTCCGACACGACGCTCACTCTCGACCTACGCGGTCGCACCGTCATCGGACACCACGCTCGCGTACTCACCGCGGACGAGCCACAGCGCCACAACACGACGGCGGCTCCGGACGCGGTCGCTCCGACCGATCTGGACCTCGCCCTCGACGGCGGAGTGCTGACGGTCACCCTGCCGCGTCATTCGTTCAGTACGATCCACCTCGACCTGGCATAGGCCATCGTTCGGTCAGCGGCGGGTCGAGTCACGCTCGATGATCTTCGCCTCGGGCATGACGACTCGCGCTGGCCGAGATGCGCCACCATGCTCGATCCGTTCCATCAGCAGGGAGCAGATCGCCTCGGCCATCTCGTCGTTCCCCGGCTCCACCGTGGTCAACGCAGGCAGCGTGAAGCGACTCTCGGCGATGTTGTCGAACCCGATCACCTGGACATCCCCGGGAACGTGCACTCCCTTGTCCGCGAGCGCACGCAACGCCCCGACAGCAGCCGAGTCGGTCAGCGCGAAGATGGCGTCGACGTCCACGCCGTTGCCGATCAACGTCAACGTGGCGGCGTATCCGTCGACGATCCGGAAGCAACACGACACGATCAGATCTTCGTCGACCGGCAGTCCGGCGGCCTCGTGTGCCTCGCGATATCCGCGGGCGCGGAGCTCCGGCATCGACTGCTCATCTCCTAGTACGCCACCCAGGAGCGCGATCCGGCGTGCTCCAGACTCCAGCAGCAACTCGGTGGCCCGCCGGGCCCCGCCCACGTTGTCCATCAACACATGATCGAAGCGCGCCGGTACGGCCCGCTCCCCGATCAACACGATGGGTGTGTCGATGCTGAGCTTTTCCAGATCGGCCGCGTCGCCGGCAACCACGCTGAGCACGAAGCCGTCATAGGTCCGCAACCGCGCCGCAGCAAGCGCATCCAACTCAGCCTGGCGTTCGCCGCCAGTCCGTTCCATCACCAACCGAAGGTCGTGGTCGGCGAAACGATCGGCCAAACGGCCAGCGAGCTCGGGATAATATCCAGACTCGAAGCCAGGAACGGCCAGGCCCACCATGCCCGTCCGCCCCATGCGGAGGTGCCTCGCCGTCATGTTGACCCGGTAACCGAGCGCGGCAATGCTCGCCAGCACCCGACGCCTGGTCGATTCACTTACCCGCTGGGACCGCCCGTTGATCACATTGGACACGGTCATGGTGGACACCCCGGCATGGCGAGCCACATCGTGCATGGTCACACCGGCACGACGATGTACGCCCCTGCCCGGACCGCTCACCGTCTGCCCTCCCCTCAAGGCGCAACGTACGCCCCCGCGCATCCGAGCTTACGCACCCGATCCAGGTGTCCTGATCTCCCATATCGCTGCAGGTGCCGGGGGACTCCTGCATTCCGCTGTCTTGAGGGGCGGGCCGAACCGACCGCGCGGCGGCTCCCTCCCTCACCTGGGGATCAGCTCGCCGTACGTCCCCAACGTGTCTTGGGGTCGGTGTGAACCACGTAGTACGGCTGATTGGCCAGATCAGGAGCGAGGCCCGGGTACGGCCAGGCGGCGTAGCCTGCTGTGACCTCGAAGAAGTACTGAACGGAGTAGAGGCTTCCGGCCGTGTCGGTGGGGATCTCTCCGACGAAGGCGCCGTCTCGTTGCTCCAGGTCGAGAGAGCTGTAGGCGAGGGCCTGGTTGACCGGCCGCCACCGCACACGAACGCCGGTGACCCGTTCGTCCTCGGTTCGCCAGCTGATCTTGATCGCCTTCCCCGGTTCGAAGTACTCCGCGGGTGTGTGCTCTCCGATCGGGGCAGGTGGTGTGGTCAGTTGCTCTTCGAGGGCGACCGGATCGGCATCGGTGTCCGCGGTCTCCGTGTCCTGCAAGGTGGCTCCGAGCGCTGCGAGATCGGCGAGCAGGGCGGGGCGACGGTCGGCCCAGGTGCCGCGGGAGAAGTCGGTCTGACCGAACGGAAGGTCACTGACGTAGGGCTTTGCCGCCTCCACGATCGCGTCCCAGGCGGCGATGGCGGACCGTTGGTGATCGACGGCGCGGGCCAGCATGGGCCGGCCGAGTGATCGGAGCCCGTAGGCGACCGCGGCCCGCAGCGCGGAGGCGAAGTACCGTGCGAGCTGCGCCTGGATCCGGACATCGATGGCGACGACCCTGAACAGCGGCTCGTTGCCTCCACCACCGCCACCATCGGCGCCATCGGCCTGCTCGGCCTCGGCGAGGGCAGTCAGCGCCTCCTCGGCCAACTGCTCGAGCCGATCCGCGAGCTCCACCGGCGTGTGCTTGCCGCGCCACTGTCCCGCCAACACATCGGCGGCGAACTCATCCACACCGTAGATCAGCTCGGGGTCCAACGGACTGACGTTGCCGAAGGAGTACGGAGGCGTCATGTCGAAGTCGGAGTTCGCCGGCCAACCCTGGGCCCGGTACGGACTCTCCATCCGCTCGGTCCGCGGTAGCAGTGACACCGGAGTCGGCATCTCGGGCCAGTAGACATTGCACGCCGTCGACGGTGCGTGGAGCACCGTGACCAGTGGCAGCACCCGGGAGGCAGCGCCGAGTGCGCGACCGGTCGCGTCCGCCGCGCCACCGAAGGTCGTCCGCAGCTCCCTGGTCAGTTCCGCCACCGGGGTCTCCGGCTCGTAGGCGGTGCGGCCGAGGAGGCGGTAGGTGTGGCGATACTTCTGCCAGTCGTCAGCGGCGGCGTGCAGGTCGTCGTCCTGGTACAACCGCCTGCTCGTTCGCGGCCCGTCCGGCGACCCGAGCGCGGCGCTGTCCTTCTTGCCCAGAAAGGACATGGGCTCGAACCACTCCATGCCCAGCGCGTCGGCGAAGTCCGCGTGTCGGCCGTAGCCGGCGGCCAGCACCGGATCGCCCCAGAGCAGCACCCGCTGGGTTCCGGGCCACACCCGGTGCAGCAGTCGGTAGGGCCGGTTGGTGTGGGCGTAGTCGCCGTACCCATAGCGGGTGAAGCTGCGGCGCGAGGTGGTCTGCGTGCCGGTCGCCTTCGCGTCGGGGTGCCCGGTCCCGGGTGCCCACACGCCTGCAGGCTCGGCCTTCTCGCCGGCTTTTCGACGACCGGTCCGCTCCTTCTCGCGGATCGCGGCCTGCTGGTAGGGCAACCCCTGGTGTTCGCCCCAGTGCTTGGTCGACAGCGTCAGCGGTACGCCGAGATCGGTGGCGATCGCGATCATCTCCGCGCTCACGCCCTTGGCATGAAAGTCGAGTTCGACCAGACGTCCGACCTGGAGAAGCCCGCTGAGCACCACCCGCCAGAACTCGTGCGTGGGCTCAGGTACGCCGCCTTCGAAATGGACCCGAAAGGTCAGGCGCCCGATCTCCGGACAGGCCTGCAACAGTGTGGTGAGGCCATCCCGGCTGTACTCGGCATGGTTGTCCGGACCCAGCCCCCTGATCGGCCACCGCTCGGTGTCGGCGTCCGGGTCGTAACGGTAGGCGTGGTTCCACAACCCGAGCCCGAAATCGAGACCACGCCGGGTCGCCTCACGGGCAATGAATCGCAGGGACTCCAGATTGCGCTCCCGCTCGGCGTCACTGACCCCCTCGGCCCGTACGTCGTAGCCGTCCACCTCGGTCAGGAACGGGTAGGGGAAGCAGAGGTAGTTGTCGGTGACCCGGCGGTCGATGAGGTAGTCGTTCATGGCACCCAGGCCCAGACTGAACCGGTTGAACCGCTGGCAGGCGAGATGGGTGAGGTAGTCCTGCCAGAAGGCCTGGTCGTGGAACCATGCCCGGTCGGTCGCCGCCGTGGTGAAGATCCGCGTAATTCCACGAGCGACGTTACGCGGGCGTTCGAGGTACTCGCGGAGTCCGTGATACTCCGCCAGCGCGTCGGCGCTGTTCTGGGCGATGTCGTAGAGCTCCAGCAGCGCGTAACCAAGTCCGCGGTCGTCAGCGGCCGTGATCAGCACCGTCGAATCGGCCGGCACCGACGCCATCGCGAAGGACTCCGGAGTCGTCGCGAGGTCAGAGTCGTGTCTGCGCCGCCATCGGTCCACCAGATCGCGAACCCGGCCGTCACCGGGCGGGCAGACCAGCAGCCGAACGTCGGCCTGGACCTCAGGCTCTACCAGGCGGAACCCTTGCCTGGCCAGCTCCTCTGTGAGCAGCTCCCGCGCCCATGGCGCGGTCGACAGTCGGGCGTCGGAATGGCCGATGGTCACCGTTGGACCAGTCATCGATCTGACCTCTCCTCACGTTCATGAGCGGCGTCGCGCCATAGACGGGTTTCCGTCGCCGCCCGCGGGGAGGTGACTGCGACTGTCGCACCTGTCAATTTCCGTATCGTAGAATTACCTTTTCAGTTCTTTGCCTGGCTTGGATAGTTCCGGTCCTCATCCGGTCATCCGGACGTTGTCCACGTTGTCGTGACGGGGCTGATATACCTGTCAGCTCGAGAACCCAGCACCGGAGGTCGGTGGCTGACCATGGGCGTCGGGATCGACGAGGCGATCGAGGTCTTCGTGCGGGGATTCTCCTTCCAGCGGAGCCGTACGCATCCCTACGTCCCCGAGCGGATCGGTCCGGCCTGGGTCATGCGCGACGCGTCACGCGGGGGCAGGGCGCCCACCTACCGGCGCGAGGAGTGGGTTGCGTGGGGGGTCGACCCGGCCAGCCTCCACGCCCTCGCAGCCGAGCACACCCGCGGCCGGTACGCGATCTGCGCGATCCGTGCACCCGGCGAGGCGGACGGGCCGTTGCGTCAGGCGTACAAGCAGCTCGGCTACCGGCTCGGCGCGACCGAGGCGCTGATGGTGCATCGACTGGACCGGATCCCGCGCACCAAGGCGCCGGCGCGGATCACCCGCGTGACGACGCCGGAGCTGGCAGGACGCCTGGCCCGGGCGACTGAGAGCAAACCGCTCGAGGAAGCGGCGCTTGCGCGTGACGCTCCGCTCCGGCAGTACGTCGCCCTCGACGGCGACGAGCCCGTCGGATGGGTCCAGAGCATCGTCGTCCGCACGGAGACGTCGGGCGACGGGGGGCCGATGACCTGGTGCGCGGACATGTTCGTCCAGCCGTCGCATCGCCGCCGCGGCATCGGCCGCGCTCTGCTGGAGCGGATGCTCCGCGATGACCGTAAGCGGGGAGCGGCGGCCGCGGTCCTGTTGGCGAGCCACGACGGCGCGAAGCTGTACCCCGTGATGGGGTACGACCAGATCGGCCAGCTCTACCTCTACTCGCCGACCAGGCGCTGACGCCGCCCGCCGGCAGTGTTCAGTGGCCGTGGAATGTCGGGCGCTCCTTGGCCTGGAACGCCGCGACCGCGGCCCGGTGGTCCTCCGTCGTACCCGTGAGCCGCATCATCTCCCCCTCGAAGTCGAGCGACTCCTGCAGCGTGTGGTTCGCGGCGTACGCGAGGGACAGCCTGATCGCGGCGTAGGCGGCGGTGGGACCGGCGGCCAGTTCCCGGGCGAGCACGGTCGCCTCGGCGGCGAGAGAGTCGAGAGGCACGACGGACGTGGCCAGCCCGATGTCGGCCGCTTCCTGGGCCGAGATGGTGCGGGGACGCATCAGGAGGTCGACCGCGCGGGCGTGCCCGACCAACCGCGGCAGCGTCCACGACGTACCCGTATCGCAGGTCAGCCCGATCGCGGCGAACGCGAGGTTGAAGCCGGCGGTGTCGGCGACCACCCGGAAGTCGCAGGCGAACGCAAGCGCGGCGCCCGCTCCCGCGGCCACGCCGTTGACGGCGGCCACGACCGGTTTTGGCATCGTCGCCAGCCCGAGAGCGATCGGAATGTAGTGGGCGGGCACCGTGCTCCAGACCTCCTCCGGCGCCTTCTCGGCGAGGCTCACGGCATGCTCGCGGAGGTCCTGCCCGGCAGAGAACGCCTTGTCACCCGCACCGGTCAGGAGTACGCAGCGGATCGACTCGTCCTCGGCGGCCTGGCGGACCGCGTCGCGCAGCGCCTCCTTGGTGAACAGGTCGAGGGCGTTATGGGCCTGCGGCCGGTCGAGGGTGATCGTCGCCACGGCGTCGGTCACGTCGTAGCGCACGGGGGGCTGGTCGGTCATCAGGTCCCTCCTGGTGGAGCGAGGCAGGCATCGACGAAGCGGGTGGCCGCGGGATGGAGGCGGGCTGCGTGGGTGTCGAAGTACGCCGCCGCCTCGTCGCCGGGCCAGTCGTCGGGAAGGAGGCTGCGGGGGAGTCCGGGGTCGGTGAAGAGGAACTTCCGCCATTCGTGCACGAGCCGGCTTCGTAGCGCGTAGGCGGTCTCGTCATCGCGTTCGGCGTCCTGCGTGCCGTCGAGCAGGGTACGTGCATCGGCGAGCCAGTCGCGATAGGCCGCGCCGAGCGCGTCGAGGTCCCAGGCGCGCCGCGCCAACGCTTTCGGGTCGGTGGGCTCGCCGGCCAGGAAACTGTCGGCGTGGACGCCAGCGGCGGCGAGGAGCCCTTCGACCTCGCCGGACGGGCGCGGCGCGATCCAGGTCGTACCGGCGAGCCTTGCGTATCCGAGGAAACGGAGGCCGGCCTCGAGTCGTTCGCGGGCGGTGCGGGCACGGACCGGGGAGGTGACGAGGAGGTGCCACCGGCCGTCCCAGCCGGCCGCGCGGGTGCGGTAGATCCGTACCGCCGCATCGTCGAGCCTGCGGACGGCGCGGTCGGTGAGGGCGTATCTGGTTCCGGCGCGCGGCTGCCGCACCGGTGTGAGCCAGCCCTGGCGTACCATCCGCGACACCGCCTGGCGTACCGCCGGCGCCGCGATCCCGAGGGGGGCCAGCAGCCGGACGAGGGCCGAGACCGGCGCGCGTCCGCCTCGCGACCGGAGGTGATCGCCATAGAGGTCGAACAGCGCCGATCTTGCCTGCATGACACCGAGTCTGCCCGACGGCGGCGGGTCAGAAGCCGGCCAAAGAGGACACCTTCGCGTTTCCGGCAGGTGCCGCGCCGATCTTGACTACCGGGCCGGTCCGGCCATGCGGGATAATGGGCCCTCGAATCGACACGCGTCGGCGGCGTGTCACCGGTTCTCGGTGTGTCGTCGCGTACGGACGGCAGGAAGGAGTGCGCGCATGGCGGCCATGAAGCCGCGGACGGGCGACGGACCGCTCGAGGTCACCAAGGAGGGGCGCGGCATCGTCATGCGAGTGCCGCTGGAGGGTGGCGGGCGGCTCGTCGTCGAGCTCTCGGCAGACGAGGCCGGTGAGCTCGGTGACGCGCTCAAGTCGGTCGTGGGCTGAGCCCATCGCCTCACCGGCTCCAACCGGAGTGGGTCTGGTACGACATCCAGGCCTGACGCGCCACATCAGCTAACGGGACTACGCGGCCCCGGTCAGATCAGTACTGACCGGGGCCTCGGCATGCCCGGCTCGCATGTCGTACGACCGGGCGCGGAGCTCTTGAACATGGACGATCGTCGGCGAGGCCTCGGTCATCGACGCCGTGGCGTCGACGCGGAACTCCTCGCTGTAGCGGCATGTCGCCGTTCTCCGCACTCCCAGCAGTAATAACGGCTTTGTAACCATTTGGCCGGCCTCTCGACACTCGCGCAACATTCTGGCTGTTCATGTCGTCCTGGGTGCTACATACTGCTGCGTATATACTGAGTATGTAAGATCCGTTGCTCCACATCCTGTTACACGGGGCAGCGGGGAGTTCGAGGTAGGGTCTCGCGCCGCCAGGTACACCCTCGTGACCTCAGCGACACGTCGCGGGTTCGCGGATGTCTCGACCCGGGTGGCGGCATCCTGGGAGTTCCGGTCGGCCAGGGCTCCCCGGTCGGGGAAGGCGTTGCCGGTGAGCGTGGTGCGGTTCGCGCCCCCCCCGTTGACGCACGTAACCGGGTTCTGGGCAGCGGCCCGACGCTGGTTCCGGTGACGGTCCAGTCCCTGCTCCGCAAACCGAACCTCACCGTACGCACGCTGTCGATCCAGGCGTCGACCGACGACGGGCGGACCTGGACGCCGGTCCGGCTCACGCGACGGCCGCACGGCGAACAGGTCGCGGTGGTCCCGCAACCCTCTCGTCCTGCGTACGTGTCGTTGCGGGCGAACCTGGTCGATATTCACGGCAACCGGTCGGAGCAGACGATCACCCGCGCGTACGCGGTGCGATGAGGCGGCCGGTCGACGCCGACGCCGTCAGAGCAGGCTCGCGTAGACGTCGGTCGTACGACGGGCAATCGCGTTCCAGTCGAAGTCCCGCACGGCGCGCTCGCGACCGGCCCGGCCCATCGCACGGGCACGCCCCGGGTCGGCCACGAGTGCGTTGACCGCGGAGGCCAGGTCGTGCTCGAAGCAGTCCGGGTCGGCCTGGTCGTAGGGCACGAGCAGCCCGGTCTCGCCGTGCACGACCACCTCGGGGATCCCGCCCACGGCGCTCGCGACCACTGCCGTTTCGCAGGCCATGGCCTCGAGGTTGACGATGCCCTGCGGTTCGTAGATCGAGGGGCAGCAGAACACCGTCGCGTGGGAGAGGACCTGGATGACCTCGTGCCGAGGAAGCATCTCCTCGATCCAGACGACACCCTTCCGGGTGGTACGAAGCAGATCGACGGCGGCGGCCGCCTCGCGGGCGAGCTCGGGGGTGTCGGGGGCGCCGGCGAGGAGTACCAGCTGAGCCGCCGGGTCGAAACGGGTCGCCGCCCGGAGCAGGTGCCGCACCCCCTTCTGCTGGGTGATCCGGCCGACGAACACCACGGACGGGCGGGACGGGTCGACACCCAGGCGTTCGACAACGCCGGTGTCGGGGTCAGGCGCGTACTGCCGGGTGTCGATGCCGTTCGGGATCACCGTGACTCGGGCTGGGTCGACGCTCGGGTAGTGCGTGAGGACGTCGCGCCGCATCGCCTCGCTCACGGAGATGATCGCGTCGGCGCTGGTGTAGGTCGTGCGTTCGGCCCAGGTCGACAGCAGGTAGCCGCCGCCGAGCTGGTCGGCCTTCCACGGCCGGAGCGGCTCGAGGGAGTGCGCGGTGACGACGTGCGGGATCCTGTGGAGGAGCCCGCCGAGCTGGCCGGCGAGGTTGGCGTACCACGTGTGGGAATGCAGGACCTGTGCCTGGCCGACGGCAGCGGCCATCTCGAGGTTGGCGGCGAAGATCCGCAGCGCCGGGTTGGCGCCGTCGAGGCGGGGGTCCTGCTCGGTGTGCGCGGTCGCGCCGGGGCGAGGAGTACCAAGGCAGTGGGTGTCGAGGTCCACCAGGGGCGCGAGCGCCCGCGAGAGGTAGTCGACGTGGACGCCGGCACCGCCGTAGACGTCCGGCGGATACTCCCGGGTGAGTAGGGCGACGCGCATGCGGGCGACTATGCGGGTCCTGGGGACTGGTTTCAAGGGCTTGCGTGGGTCGGGATTCTGTGCGTTCTGTCGGAGCTGTTGTCCTCGCCCGTCCGCCCGGGAACCTGGCGGCCCCGACGAAAGGACCTCGATGCGCTTCCGCGCGTCTACGGTCCGATCTCTCTTGATGCCGTTGTCCGGGTCCACGAATTCTCAGCCGGACCTGACAGGACCTTCACCGTGCCCGCTCACCTTCGGCGGCGATGACTCTTCCGCCGACGCCGCTATGTGCGGAGTCTGGTGTTGCGTAGGGGTTTTCGGGTTTTGCTGATCCATTCGGGTGGGGTGAATTCTGGTTGGCCGTCGGCGGCCATGTGGACGGTCCAGGTGCCTTGGTGGATGAGGCGGTGGTGGTAGCCGCAGAGGAGCACGCCGTTGTCGACGGTGGTGGGTCCGCCTTGGAGCCAGGCGATGATGTGGTGGGCTTCGCACCAGGAGGGCGGGTGCAGCCGGGGAAGGCGCAGCCGCGGTCTCGGAGTTCGAGGAGTCGGCGGGTCTTGCCGATGAAGAGTCGGATGCTGTCGGTGATTGCGGGTTCGCCGTTGATGGTGCCCCAGAGGGAGATCTTCGCGTCGCATGCGGCTTGTTGGGCGGTGCGGGCGGAGACGGTGGTGCCGGTGCGGAGCAGCGTGGCGTAGCCGGTGCCGGCTGCGAGGTCGTCGCCGTCGATGGTGATGACCAGGTGTGGTTTCTCCCCGGCGTGGGTGGGTGATTCACCGGAGTTGAGGTAGCGGTGGAGGAGTTCGACGAGCCCGTCGCCGAGGCGTTGGGGATAGCTGCGGGTGTCGGGTCCGTCGGCGGTGGTGGACCGTGGCGCGGCGAGGGGTTCGAGGGCGGTGCGGAGCATGTCGGCGGCTACCGGGTCGAGTTTGCCGCGGATGAGGGTGCTGGTGCTGTAGGGGTCGTCGTGGAGGGACAGTTCGCGTTGCCGGGCGGCTTTGCGTTCTTCGTCGGCGAGTTGTTTGGCGAGGAGTCGTTCGGCCAGGTCGGGGTCGACGGCTTCGAGGATGGTTTTGCCGAGTTCGGCGAGGATCTTGGGGTTGAACGTCCTGGCGTGGCCGAGGAGGACCTGCTCGGCTTCGGATCGGATGTCGGGGCCGGCTTCGGTGGGCAGGTCTCGGATGGTTCGGGCGATCACGTGGGCGTGGTCGTCGGAGATGTCGCCGGCGTGGAGGTTGAGCTGGGTGAGTACGAGGTGGCTGTCGAGGTCGTGGGCGAGCTTCACCATCCGGTGGGCGTGTTCGGGGCGGAGTCGGAGCAGTCCGGACAGCCAGTTCGCTGTCGAGGTGGCGCCAGCGGTCTTGCCCAGATCGCGTCGGTCGGCCTCCCGGGTGGCGTTCAAGGTGACGGCTGCGATCTGGCTGGTCAAGGCGTGCAATTCACCTAGCAGTTCGGTGAGTTCCTCGTCGGGCATTGACCACAACAGCGCCTGGGACTCCTCGCCCACCCGGACCCGCATCCGCGACACCAACGTCGACAACCGATGCCGTGGCTCCGGCGCCCGCCACCCGCCAACACCCACGCCAGCGGTGACGGTTGCGCTGCCGGCATCTCCGTTGCCGCTGGCGCTGCCGCTGCCGCTGGCGCTGCCGCTGCCGCTGGCGCTGCCGCGTCGGGTGGTGGTGGCCGTGTCCATGATCCAACCATAGCTGCGATCACCGACAACCGAACCGCGAAAGCCCTGTAAAACAAGGGCTGTTCCATGATCATGAAGGGCACGCGGTGCTATACGCCCGAACGCCTTCATGATCACGATCATGATCACGGGGGTCAGCGCCGCCCGCCTTCGGCCGCTGTAGGTCGTAAACCGATTGCGCCCTGTCCGCATCGGCTGGTGTGCTCACGTTCGTCCGTACGAGAGGGTGGTGGAGCCATGACGGCGTACGTCCTGACACCGCACCAGAAACGTGCCGCGGAACTCCTGCGGGAACGGTTCGGGTCTGTCGGCGTTCGCCCGCATGAGACGTGGGGTTCGTCCATCGTCGTGGAGGCGCAGACTCCGGATGGTGGCATTTTCCTGAAGGCCAACGGGGACCGGAGCGTGCGAGCCGAAGCGCTCGTCGCCCGCGTCGCTCGTGACGCGGGAGTGCCGGTCCCGGAGATTCTCGACCTTGGCGACGATACGCGGCTGCCGGGCGGAAGTTGGATCTTGATGGGTCGAGTTCCCGGCCAGCAATGGGATACTCGCATGCTGCCGGAGCCGGCGACGACCGTCACGATCAACGACCTGGCAGAGTACCTGTCCCGGCTCCACGGGGTGCGCCTGCCCGGATACGGCTGGCTGGACGACAGCGGGCGCGGTACGTCGCCGACCTGGCGTGCATGGATGCGCTCCGAGGCGGCGGAGTCGGCGAAGGTCCTTGTCGCGCACGACGATCTGCCCGCCAGCTTTCCCGCCGAGGTCGACCGGGTGATCCGCGCGGTCGTCCCTGACGACGTACGACCGGCGCTCCTCAACGCCGACCTCGGCCTGTCGGAGATCTTCGTCGATCCGAAGACGGGTTCGGTCACCGGAATCCTCGACTGGGCGGCCGCGGCCATCGGCGATCCGCTCTACGACCTTGCCACGTTCGCCTTCGGCGGTCCGGCCGGCGACCCGGTGCCCCCGCTGCTTCAGCCGCGCCTGTTCGATGCGTACTGCGCGCACGATCCGGTGATCGCGGGCCGCTCCGAACGCCTCGTGGCGTTGTACCAGATGCTCAACCATCTCGCGAACGCGTGCTGGAGCATCGCCGAAGGGGTCGATTCGTGGACGGGCGACCTGTGCGTGGAGGCGATGCGACTTCTCGACGTCGCGCGCGAGTGATCATGCTGTTTCCTTTTGCCCCGCACGGCACGGATGGCCCGAGCGGTTTGCTGGCGTTATTCGGTCGTACGCAGATGTACGCAACGGATAACGTCGGCCCATGGAGATCGTCGTGACGCTGGACTGCAAGGATCCTGGGGCGCTCGCCCGCTTCTGGCAGGCTGCGTTGTCGCCGATGGGCTACCGACCGGCGTTCGATGCGCCGCCGTACTTGAGCCTCGTCTCGGACGGGGGGCCGACCCTGCTCCTGCAGGAAGTTCCGGAACCCAAGTCCACCAAGAATCGCATGCACCTCGATGTGGGTGTCGAACACCTGGAGGCCGAGGTCGACCGGATCGTCGGTCTCGGCGCGCGAAAAGTCGAGACCGACCTGACCGAACACGGTTATCGGTGGGCGGTTCTGGCTGACCCGGAGGGTAACGAGTTCTGTGTCTTCGTGCCGCCAGGGTCTCCGTGACTCACGCGTGCGTGGCGCCGGGGTGGTCGTAGGGTCGGTGTGAGGTGTCGGTGGGCTGTGTGAGGATCGGCGGATGGTGAAGAGGGATCCGGCGCGGACCGATCCGCTGATGCGGCTGCGAGCGCTGTGCGTCGCGATGCCCGAGGTCACCGAACGCCCGAGCCACGGCGAGCCGACCTGGTTCGTGCGGGACAAGAAGGTCTTCGTGAGCTACGCCGACCATCACCATGATGACAGGCTCGGGTTCTGGTGCGCCGCGCCCGAAGGCGTCCAGACCATGCTGGTCGAGGGTGAGCCGGAGCTTTTCTACCGCCCGCCGTACGTCGGACATCGGGGGTGGCTCGGCGTCTACCTCGACGTCGACGTCGACTGGGACCGGATCGCGGAGATCGTCGAGGACGCCTATCGCATGGTCGCGCCCAAGCGCCTCCTCGCCCAGCTCGACCGTGATCCGGGAGCAGGGGACTAGTACTGCAACGGCAAGTCCTGCGAGTTGTCGGAGGTTGAACCGCCCAGAGCGGGACAGATCTCCCGCGTTCCAGTCGTCCCGCCAGGGAGGCACATTCGTCGCAGAACGGACGTCAGGCGGCGAGGTGCCCGCTCGTGGGTCGAAGGCGGACGGTCAGACGGCTGCGGGTGAGCCGGACGCGAGTTGAGCTGTACCCCGGCCAATCGTGGGCGGAGGGCGATGAGGCGTCAGCTGGTAGGCACCCAGAAGCGCAGCTTGTCGAGGCGCTGATCCTCCAAGACCCCACCGGCCGACTCGATGACCTTCCGCGACGCCACGTTGTCGGTG
Source organism: Actinopolymorpha sp. B11F2 (assembly GCF_040195635.1). Classification (NCBI taxonomy): domain Bacteria; kingdom Bacillati; phylum Actinomycetota; class Actinomycetes; order Propionibacteriales; family Actinopolymorphaceae; genus Actinopolymorpha; species Actinopolymorpha sp. B11F2. Next base: position 451,078 of record NZ_JBEFTX010000002.1, read on the forward strand.
TCGCAGGTGACGAGGACCGCAGCGAGACCGAGCCCGTTCGCGATGGGCAACGCCGCACGCAGCATCGCGGTCGCATGCCCGCGCCTTCGTGCAGTCGGTCGTACGTCATAGCCGATGTGACCACCCTGCTCGAGCAGGGACGGCGTGAGCCGGTGCCGGATCGCGAGGCGTCCCAGGTAGGTCGAGCCGTCGACCCACCAGAGGCTGGTCGCGGGGACGAGGCCGTCGGGTCGCGGGGTGTCCTCACGAGCGGCCACGATCAGGGTCTCGACGTACGCCGCGAAACCCTCCGGGGTCTCCCAGGTCGCTGCGTACGCCCTGGTCTCGCGTCCGATCATCGTGTTGTCCGAGCCGCGGCCGCGACCCTCGGCGTGGAACTCCGTCATGGCCTGGAGAAACGATGCGTGGACGCGGGTCGTGGGCGCAACCAGTTCGGGCATGGGCCCATTGTCCCGGGGATGGGCAGTGACGTGGCCGGGCTGCCCCGCGCTGTCCGGGGGATAGGCCGTCCCGCAGGTGGCACAGCCCGGGATGGCGCTGTCGTGGGGATGGCGCTGTCGTGGGAGGGGATGGGCCGCGACGGCCAGGTACAGCCAGGACAGCCTGCCGTCACGCATCCGCAACGCTCGCCTACTAGGGTGCGCACATGGGCAAGGATCCGCGCGTGCTCGGGATCGTTCTGGCCGGCGGCGAGGGCAAACGACTCATGCCGTTGACAGCCGACCGGGCCAAGCCGGCCGTGCCGTTCGGCGGCACCTACCGGCTCATCGACTTCGTCCTCTCGAACTTCGCCAATGGCGGGATACGTCGGATCTGCGTACTCACGCAGTACAAATCGCATTCGCTGGACCGGCACATCTCGCTGACCTGGCGAATGTCGACGCTGCTCGGCAACTACGTCACGCCGGTGCCGGCGCAGCAGCGCCTTGGCCCGCGGTGGTTCCAGGGGAGTGCCGACGCGATCTACCAGTCGCTGAACCTCATCCACGACGACCAGCCCGACTACGTGATCGTGTTCGGCGCCGACCACGTCTACCGGATGGACGTCTCGCAGATGGTCGAGAGCCACATCACCAGCGAGGCTGGAGTGACCGTCGCCGGGATCCGCATGCCGCGTACCCAGGCGTCGTCGTTCGGCGTCATCCAGACCGGCGCGGACGGTCGCACGATCCGGGCATTCCTCGAGAAGCCGGCGGACCCACCAGGCCTGCCCGACAACGCTGACGAGACGTTCGTGTCCATGGGCAACTACGTCTTCACGACCGACGCCCTGCTCGACGCCCTACGCATGGACGCCGATGACGAGGGCTCCGTCCACGACATGGGCGGCAGCATCATCCCGATGATGACCGACAAGGGTGACGCGCACGTCTACGACTTCGCCAACAACGAGGTGCCCGGCACGACAGCGCGTGACCGCAGCTACTGGCGGGACGTCGGGACGCTCGACTCCTACCACGAAGCACACACCGACCTCGTCTCGGTCGATCCGGTCTTCAATCTCTACAACCGGGAGTGGCCGATCTACACGAGCTTCCCGCAGGATCCCGGCGCCAAGCTGGTGGCGGGAGGCAGGGCGAGCGACTCGATCCTGTCGATGGGGTCGATCGTCTCCGGGTCGGTCGACCATTCGGTCCTCTCGCCAGGCGTACGCATCCAGGTCGGGGCGGAGGTCACCAACTCCGTGATCCTCGACGGGACGGTCGTGGGGCACGGAGCGGTCGTACGCGATGCGATCCTCGACAAGAACATCGTGGTGCCCGAAGGTGCCGAGGTCGGCGTCGACAAGCAGGCCGACCGGGCGCGCGGATTCACCGTCAGCGAAGGCGGCATCACCGTGCTCGGCAAGGGCCAGCGCATCCTCGACTGACGTTCCGACGGCACGCGGCGGCCCAGCGGCCATGCCCCGGGCGGTGATGCCGACGGCACGCGGCGACCTAGCGGGCCCGCCCCCGGGCCGGTGATGCGCACGGCACGAGGCGACCCAGCGGCCATGCCCCGGTCGGTGACGTGGCCTGGTCAGCCGGGCCAGCGGAACCTGGGACAGGTGTCGATGCCTGTTCGGGCTACCGGACGCATGGGCAGCGTGGTCATTTGGGGAACGGTCGGGCCCTTCAGGAACCGCGCTTGGCGGCGCAGAGCAGGCCGTCGCCGACGGGGAGCAGGACGGGAACGACGCGTTCGTCGTCGAGAATCCGCTTGCCCAGCTCACGAATCGTCACCGTCGCTGGGTCGCGCTGAGCCGGATCGGCCACCCGGTCGTGCCACAGGGTGTTGTCGATCGCCACCACGCCACCAGGTCGCAGGAGCCGCAACGCCGCTTCGTAGTAGTCGGGGTACTCCTCCTTGTCACCGTCACAGAACACCAGGTCATAGGCGTTGTCGGTGAGCCGCGGGAGCACGTCGAGCGCGCGTCCGGTGATCAGCCTGGTGCGCTGCGGTGGGATGCCCGCGTCGGCGAAGGACTCCCGGGCAAGCCGCTGGTGCTCGGCTTCGACGTCGACACTGGTGAGGGTGCCGTCGGGCCGCATGCCTCGGATCATCCAGATCCCGGAGACGCCGCAACCGGTGCCGATCTCCACCACCGTCTTGGCGCTGACGGTCGCGGCGAGGAAACGCAGCGTGGCGCCCCCGCCCTGGCCGATCGGCGTCGCACCGACCTCGGCCGCGCGGTTGCGGGCCTGCACCAGCACGTCGTCCTCGGCGATGAAGTTCTCGGCGTAGGCCCAGGTCGCGGGCTTCATCTCCATGGAGACGACTACCTCCTGTGAGTCTTGCCCTGGGCTCGAGCCGCGGGCCGTTCTGTCCGGCTTCTCCGGACACGTTGCGTCACCGAAGCCTAGTGCCCTTTACCACCAGAATCGGGCTTTAGGGCCGGTCCGGGCGAACCCTGACCTCTGGCATTCCTAAGAAGGGGCTAAGACCAGGGTTCGGCCGGAGCCATTTTGGGTGGACAGTGGCAACAATGGAACACCTGCCGGCGGAAGCGGTCGGTTGTGTTCGGCCGGCCGGCAGCGGTGAACCGTGGCGTCCGACGCCACGGAAGCCGGCATCCGCCGGCTGGGCGATGTGGGGAGGTGGGTCTGGTGGCAGAGGATCTCGCGGGCACAGCACCCGTCGACGTCTGGACGCCTCCGTCCTGGGAGGAGATCGTCCGTACGCATTCATCTCGGGTCTACCGGCTCGCCTATCGGTTGACGGGTAACCGGCACGATGCGGAGGACCTCACCCAGGAGGTGTTCGTCCGCGTCTTTCGTTCCCTTTCGACCTATACGCCCGGCACGTTTCAGGGCTGGCTGCACCGGATCACGACGAATCTGTTCCTCGACCTTGCCCGCCGCCGGCAGCGGATCCGGTTCGACGCGCTGCCCGACGACGCCCCCGAACGCCTGCCCGGGTCCGAACCGAGCCCCGCGGAGGCATACGACGACCGCCACCTCGACGCCGACATCCAGGCCGCGCTCGAAGCGCTGCCGCCGGAGTTCCGGGCTGCTGTCGTGCTCTGCGATATCGAGGGACTGTCGTACGAAGAAATCGCGGCGACGCTCGGCGTCAAGCTCGGCACCGTCCGCAGTCGGATCCACCGCGGCCGCTCCCAGTTGCGGGAGGCCCTCAGGCACCGTATGCCCGTCAAGCCGGCCGTCGCGGAAACCGCTGACGCCACTGTCCCTGAGCGCGCGGAGCCCGCTCGCCTCGAATCCGCGGAGCACGCCCGCCCAGAAGGTTCGGAAGGGGTGGAACGCCCCGAACCTCACCCGGCCGGTCAGCCGGCCGGTGGCGGAGGAGGATCGGTGTGGTGAACCACGCCCACGCCCGTCTGTCCGCACTGGTCGACGGTGAGCTCAACCACGAGAGCCGCGACCGCGTTCTCGCTCACCTCGCGCACTGTGCCGAATGCCGCGCCGCCGTCGACGCCGAACGCCAGGTCAAGGCCATCCTCGCCGGCACACCTGATCCGGCTCCCACGGAGGATTTCCAGGCCGCCCTGTTCGGGCTGGGTGCGCTCACTTCGGTGGGTGCCACCGACCGGACGACTGGCACTAACCCGACGACTGTCACCGAACCAACGACCGGTACCGACCCGACGACCGGCATAGACCGGACGACTGGCACTAACCCGACGACTGGCGCGGCCCGGACGGCTGGTGCGGTCGGCCGTGAGCCGAGCGTGGTCGGAGCGGCTCATGCCGTCGGACCTCTACGCATGCGCGAGCGGTCTTCCCTGCGCACCTGGCGAAGGCGGACCGGTCCGTGGCCAGCTCGGCCGCCCGCGCAGCCGGGCACACGTCGCCCGGGTGACGCTTCGGCCATGGCGATGGCTGCCGGCCGCTTCCCGCGCCGGATGGCCGCCGGTGTGGCCGGCCTCGCGGCTATGGCGGGCATGGCGGCGGTCGCCGCGTTCGCCGCGGGCGGGGACGCTCATCCTGAGGTGACCGTCGTACCCCCCATCCGGCAGTACTCCGTCGAGCACGCCGACACTGTGTCCGACCTACCGTTGTCCGATCCGGGTGCCGTGACCGCGGTCCTGGAACGTGGGCTCCGCGGCCGTTCGTCCGGTCGCTGAACGCCCGGGACGCTGGGGGCGGCGTGGACAGTGAAAGCGGCGTGGACGGCTATCGCGGCCTGGGCTCTGCAAGCGGCACCGGCACTGAAAGCGGCCTGAGATCCGGCAGCGATGTCGACAGCATTGACCAGTCGCCGCGGCACGGTTCTCGACGCGCGGCACCTGTGCGGTTCGTGGCGTTCGTCGTCTTGGCCGGAGTCCTTCTCACCAGCGGAGGTGCGACCGGCCTGGCCGTGCCTGCGGCGACGGACGGTACGAACAATCGCGGGCCAGGAGGCAGGTCAGTCGCCGGCGAAGGCGATACGGTCCCAGCGGCCCGGGACCAGCCCGAAGCCCTGGCGGCGCTTCGCCGGGCCACGCGAGCCGAGTGGACGACCGCCTACGCCGGCACGAAGTTCATCGCGGTATGGACCGAGGCCGCGGGCCGTACGGCGACGGGCAGCATGTCCGAGCTCGTCGACGTCACCAACATTCCGGGGCGTGGCACCGTCGTCCGGATCCACCGCGACTCCGTGGGCGGCAAGCGCGGCGCACCGGACCGGGGCCACCCGGCGGACGACCGTGGCGCGGACGCGGCCCTCGTGGCTCCCGGTCGACCCGGCAGCGCCGAGCCCGCGTCCACCGCCACCCCGGCGGGGCGCTCGCCGGCCCCCACCGGATCGGCGACGCCCGGGATCGAGCCGAGCCCGGCGCCTGCGGCGGTCGACGCGCAGGCGGTCAGCGTCGTCGCACTCGCCCGTGCGTACTCCGTCCAGCTCGCCGGTGCGGCGACCGCGGCCCACCGCGAGGCGACCGTGGTGGCCGCCCGCCGGCACGACGGTTCGATGGCCGCGAAGTTCTGGATCGACGAGGCAACCGGCTTGCTGCTCCGCCGCGAGGTGTTCACCCGCCACGGCGTCATCACCCGCGCCAGTGGGTTCGTCACGGCGAGGATCGGCGCACGCGTGACCCGCTCAGGCCTGCCGCCGGCACTCGCCAGCGAGCCGGCCGACGTGGTCCCTCCACGCTCCTACGCCGTCCTCGCAGACCGGGGCTGGGACTGCTGCGACCGGCGCCTTCCCGGTGGGTTCGGGCTCTATGACGTACGTACGACCGACGCCGGCGCCACCCTGCATCTTTCGTACTCCGACGGCCTCAGCGGCGCCTCGGTGTTCCAACAGCGGGGGCGGCTTGACGGGTCCGCGCTCGACGGCTTTGCGGAGATCCGGGTGGACCGGGCGAAGATCTACGTGCGATACGGTCTGTCGTCGTACGCGGTCTGGGCGCATGACGACCTGGTTTACACCGCGGTGTGCGATACGCCTGATGCCGTGGATGCCGTGGTTGGGGCGTTTCCGCACAGTGATCCCACGCGAGATGGGACCGGCCTTGCACAACGACTGGACCGGGGGATGTCCCGGATGGTCTCCTGGTTGAATCCCTTCGAATAACGGTTGACGCCTGCGGTCCGGTGCCACATCGGGGTGTGACAAGGGGAAAGGGCGGGGCTACATGACCGAGCGACGTGATCGTCCGGAAGGTCCTCGCGACGAGGCCTCCGCCGTCCCGGGCAACGGGGAGGCGGTAGCTACTCCGCCGAGCGGATCGGCTTCCCCCACCCAGCAGGTCCCCGCGCAGCGGGCCGGATGGGTGCAGCACTTCCCGGCTGAGCGTCCCGACTTCGAGCCGCCGCCGCCGTGGGCACGACCTGTCCCGGGCGGCAGCCACAACGGTGCGGGACCGGCCAACCGGGCGCTCGGGGTGCCTCCCACCAGTCCAGTCCAGGCGAAGGAGCCGTGGTTCGGGCGCTATCCGCGGCGTGCGGTCCTGGTCGCGCTGGCGGTCACGATCGCCCTGGTCGCCGCCGCTCTCGGTGGGACGGCGGGCGTCCTCGCGACCCTGCAGTTCGGCCCGGCGCTCATCTCTACCGAGGCGCCGGCGAGCGAGGACGACCTCGGCGCGGAGGGCAAGGCGTTCCCGAAGCCGGAGAACGTCGCCACCGTCGCGCAGGCCCTGCTCCCGAGTGTGGTTCAGATCAAGGCCACCGGCGGACCGGGCAGCGCCAGCGGGTCGGGCTTCGTGATCCGCAAGGACGGCTACATCCTCACGAACAACCACGTGGTCGCGCCGGCCGCGAGCGGCGGCACGATCAAGGTGTCGCTGCACGGTGGCGAGGAGGTCCCGGGCCAGATCGTCGGGCGGAGTCCGGCGTACGACCTGGCGGTGGTCCGCGTGAAGGACGTGGAGAACCTCAAGCCCGTGGCACTCGGCGACTCCGACCGGGTGCGGGTCGGTGAACCTGTCGTCGCGCTCGGCTCGCCGCTGGGCCTCACGGGCACCGTCACCACCGGGATCGTGAGCGCCCGGAACCGCCCGGTGACCGCTGGCGGAGCGGAGTCGGAGATGTCCTTCATCAACGCGCTGCAAACCGACGCCGCGGTCAACCCGGGCAACTCGGGCGGTCCGCTGGTCAACCTCAAGGCCGAGGTGATCGGGGTCAACTCCGCAATCGCGACCGTCGGCGACCAGGAACCGTTCAGCGGGGGGGAGCAGCAGGGCAGCATCGGCCTCGGCTTCTCCATTCCCATGAACCAGGCGCGGCGGACCGCCGACCAGATCATCCGTACCGGCCACGCGGTCTACCCAGTGGTGGGTGCGGTGGTCGACGTACGCCACGAGGGTCCCGGCGCCCGCCTCGGCGACATCCAGCCGGACAGTGCCGCGGCGAACGCCGGTCTCGCGCGAGGCGACCTGGTGACGGTGATCAACGGGCACAAGGTCACCGGGGCGGACGACCTGATCGTGCAGATCCGCAGCTACGTACCAGGCCAGCGGGTGGAAATGGTGTACCAACGCGGCGGCAAGGAACGTAAGGCGATCGTCACTCTCGGCAAGGAAACCGGCTAGCGGTCAGGGCGCCGTCGCCTGAGCCGGTGCTGGGCTCCTGGACTGGCCGGGGGAGGACCTGGCCAGCCGTGCCCGGCCGTCACCTGGACGGGAGGGTTACGCTGGGCCCGTGTTCGACATCGGTGCCCTGGAGTTCGTCGTGCTGGCTGTTGCCGCGCTGTTCATCTTCGGGCCCGACCGGCTGCCCGACATTGCCCGGCAGGCCGCTCGTGGCCTCCGCCAGGTCCGCAACATGGCGGCCAACGCCCGGCGGGAGCTGAGTCGCGAGCTGGGGCCGGAGTTCGAGGACCTGGACATCCGCGATCTCAACCCGCGGAACTTCGTTCGCAAGCATGTGCTCGATGATCTCGACGAGGACGACCTGCGGATCGACCGCGATCTCGACATCCGCGACGACCTCCGTGTCGACCACAAGCCAGCGAAGTCCACCACGTCCAAGGTCAACGGGTCGACGAACGGCTCAGGGACGACGAGCAAGAGTGGGACGAGCGACGGCGATGTGACGGTGGCGACCCCCGACGGCGTGGATGCCGGAGCCGAGGGCACCGACACGCTCGTCGAGACGGCACCCGCGCCCGAGGCGGACGCCGAGCTCGAGTCCGAGACGGGCGCCGACCACAAGCTGGTCACCGTCCCGCCGTTCGACACCGAAGCCACCTGACTTTCCGGCCGCCCCGGCAATGACCACGCTGCCCATGTGAGTGCCGGGCAATGACCACGCTGCCCACGTGAGTGCCGGGCAATGACCACGCTGCCCATGTGAGTGCCATGTGGAATAGGCGTCGGTGCCTGTCTGGTTGCCACTGGCCTGCTCAGCGTGGTCATTTGCGCCCGGTGCGCCGCCGCAGCCGCCTTACCGCGAAGTCGGCGTGATGGTGAGGGAACGCCCCACCAGGCTTGGCCGACGGTCGGCGAGTTCCTTCGCCAGACCGTGCAGGACCTCGGAGGCGGCGGCATCGGGCTGGTCCAGCACCACAGGGACGCCGGAGTCACCACCCGTACGCAGCCGCGGGTCGAGGGGCACCTCACCCAGCAGCGGAACGTCGTAGCCCAGGCGTTCGCTCAAGGTCGCGGCCACGCGGGTGCCGCCACCCGTGCCGAAGACGTCGATCCGGTGGTTCGGACCGCAGTGCGGGCACGGCAGCCACGACATGTTCTCCACCACGCCGACCACCTTCTGGTGCAGCATCGACGCGATCGTGCCGGCGCGTTCGGCAACCTCGGCCGCGGCTTCCTGCGGCGTGGTCACCACCACAACGTCCGCGTTGGTGAGTTGCTGGCCCACCGAAATCGCCATGTCCCCGGTGCCCGGCGGCAGGTCGAGCAGCAGCACGTCGAGGTCGCCCCAGAACACGTCGGCGAGCATCTGCCCCAGTGCGCGGTCGAGCATCGGACCCCGCCAGGCGACGACGTGCTGGCGGCCCGGCTTGAGCATGCCGATGCTCATCACCTTCACGTCGTACGCAGGGACCGGCATGATCATGTCCTCGACCCGCGTGGGCCGCAGGTCGGCGATCCCCAGCATCGACGGGACGGAGTGGCCGTAGACGTCGGCGTCGAGCAGGCCGACCTTGAGCCCCTGGCTCGCCATCGACACCGCGAGGTTGACCGTGAGCGACGACTTGCCGACACCGCCCTTGCCCGACGCCACGGCGTAGATCCGAGTGAGCGAGTCAGCCCGCGCGAACGGGTTCTCCTTCGCCTGAGTGGACCCCCGGAGCCGACCCTGCAGCTCCTGGCGCTGCTGGTCCGACATCACGTCGAGGGTCACCTGGACGTCGTTCACCCCTGGTAGGGCGGACAGCGCATTGGTGACGTCCCGGGTCAAGGTCTCCCGCATGGGACAGCCGGCGACGGTGAGGAGCACCGTGGTGACGGCCGTGCCGTCCGGGCGTACCTCGGCGGACTGCACCATGCCGAGCTCGGTGATCGGCCGGCGGATCTCGGGGTCGTTCACGCCGGCCAGGGCGGCCTGGATCTGCTCCTGGGTGGGCAGGCTTGTCATACCCCGATGCTACGGGCCGTCGCCGCGTTGTTCCGGGCGGGCACCGCGAACGGCGCGCTCGTCGAGCTCGGCCAGGAGCGAACGCAGCTCTGAACGCAGGTAGTCACGGGTCACGACCTCGCTCATCGCGAGGCGAAGGGACGCCACCTCGCGGGCCAGGAACTCCATGTCGGCGCGGGTGCGGATGTTCATGTCGCGGTCCTGGTCGTACTGCACGCGGTCGCGGGCCTCCTGCCGGTTCTGCGCGAGCAGGATGAGCGGTGCGGCGTAGGACGCCTGGGTGGAGAAGAACAGGTTCAGCAGGATGAACGGATACGGGTCCCAGTGCAGCCCGAAGATCCCCACCAGGTTGACGGTCACCCACACGATGACGAACGCCGTCATGTACGCAAGGAAGCGGGCGGTGCCCATGAACCGCGCGAAGCCTTCGGCGAAGCGCCCGAAGATCTCCGGGTCGTAGCGCGGGCGGAACGTCCGGCCAGGCTGGCGCGGGATGTCCAACCGCCGCGAGTGCGGTCCGGTGCCAGGGCCGTCGCCCGACCACGGGTCATGAGCCACGGTTCACCTCTGCGAACCGTTCCCGCCAGTCCTCCGGCAGCAGGTGGTCGAGCACGTCGTCGACGGAGACGGCGCCGAGCAGCCGGCCGGACTCGTCGACGATCGGGGCGGCCACCAGGTTGTACGTCGCGAGGTAGCCGGTCACGTCCTGCAGCGAGGACTCCGGCGACAGCGGCTCGAGTTCGGTGTCGATGACGCCGGAGACGAGCGCGGACGGTGGCTCCCGGAGCAGCCGCTGGAGGTGTCCGACGCCGAGCCACCGCCCAGTGGGCACCTCGAGCGGGGGCCGGCAGACGTACACCTGTGCGGCCAGGGCCGGGGTGAGGTCGGGGTTGCGGACCCGGGCGAGTGCCTCGGCGACCGTGGCGTCGGGCGGCAGGATGACCGGCACGCTGGTCATGAGGCCGCCGGCGGTGTGTTCTTCGTAGGTCAGGAGGCGGCGGACGTCCTCGGCCTCCTTGGGCTCCATCAGGGTGAGCAGGTGCTCCGCCGTCTCCTGCGGCAGTTCGGCCACCAGGTCGGCGGCGTCGTCGGGAGACATCTCCTCGATGACGTCGGCGGCGCGTTCGACGTCGAGGCCGCGGAGGATCTCCACCTGGTCCTCCTCCGGCAGCTCCTCCAGCACGTCGGCGAGGCGTTCGTCGGCGAGTGCGGCGGCCACCTCGGCGCGGCGTTTCGGCGGCAGGTCGTGCAGAACGCTCGCCAGGTCGGCGGCCCGCATCGACTCGAACGTCGCCAGCAGATGGGTCGCGCCCTGGTCCTCCTCGGGCAGGCTGAGCCCGGTCACGGCGTCGACGTCGACGACCAGGGTCTGCCCGCGCCGACCGAATCGCTTGGCCGGCTTGCGGATCGCCACCTTGGTGATCAGCCAGTCCCGTGTCCTGGCCTGCTCCATGCCGAGGTCGAAGACGGTGACATCCTCGGCGGTCTCGCGCAGCGTCACCGTCTTGTCGAGCAGCTCGCCGAGCGCCAACGTCTCGGTCGGGCGCTGCTGGAACCGCCGCATGTTGATGAGCCCGGTGGTGACTATGCGGCCGACGTCGATCCCCAGGACCCGCGTCATGGGGACGAAGATGCGCCGCCGGCCGAGAACCTCGACGACCAGACCGAGCACCCGCGGCGCTCGGCCCTGCGGGCGTAGCGTCACCACGACGTCGCGGAGCTTTCCCACCTGGTCGCCGCGCGGGTCGAACACGGCCGTGGACGCCAGCCTCGCGAGGAACACTCTGCTCGGGGTTCCGCTCACGATGCCCGCGCCCCCTTCGGCTTCGGCGTACCACGTCGCCCTGGTCAGGCTAACCCGGTCGCTGACCTGCGTACTTGCTCGCGCGAAGAAAGCGCCCAGCGGAGGCTACAGGGGATGCCGTGGCGTGTGCTCAGGACAGGCGCGGACGTCCCCGCGGCCGCTTGTGCACGACCCACGGGAGGCGCCCGGTCGTGGTTGCGGGACTGTCCGGTGGCGGAACGGCCGTGTCGTCGGTGGGCATCCGGCCCGGTCCTTCGAGGACCTCGCCGGTCGGGGTGAGCCGGAGGATCGTGTCGGACGCACTCCAGCGTTCGAGCAGGTGGGCGGCGTCGGTCGCGTTGAGCCGGTCGCCCGCGAGCGCGGCCGCCGCGCCTTCCCATTCCGGCGTACGCGGAGTGAGCTTTCCGACGCGGGCCCGCCAGGTGACAAGGCGGGCACGGCTGTCCTTCGCCCGGCAGGTCACCGTGGTGGTCTCCGCTTCGGCGAGTCCGGGAACGTGCTGCTCGATCTCGCCCAGCCGCCCTTGCTGGCGGTCTGCCTCCGGGCCGGCGATGACGACGTAGGCGGCGCCGTCGTGCCAGACGTGCCAGGCCGGCCGCGCACGCGCATGGTCGCCGTAGCGCAGCCAGATGACCGAGGACTTGCGCGTCGACTCTTCCACGAGTGCCCGAAGGACCTCGGGCGAGGGCTGGTGCTGTGCTGCCACGTGCACGAGGCTCCCACATGGTGATCCGGGCGGCTACCCTGCCGCCATGGATGGGTACGGCACCACTCCGCCGGCGCCGAGGACCGGACCCGGAAGTGGGGGAGATGCCGCCCGGTCGCGCTGGCGGCGTTTCCTGGCGGCGGACCCGACCGACGGGACTCGGCTCGCGATCCCGTCCTCGGCAGGCGTCATCCGTCGTGAGGGCCGCGACATCCTTGTTCCCCCTGACATCACTCATACCGATCGGGTCCGCGTCTGGCGGTCGGCGCAGCGGTGGCTCACTCACACGACCGAGCGGGTCAACGCCGTCGGGGTCGTTTTCGTCGTGGGCTTTGGGCTGCTCTGGCTCTTTCTCGTCCTGCAGCCGAACATCGATCTGGTGGCGCGGGCCGTGATGCTCCTGCTGGGCACCCCGGCAGTCGGTCATGTCGCCTGGCAGGTACGGCGGCACGTCAACGGGCGACGCGACGACGCCGAGGTTCGACCGCAGGTGATCATCCCCGACCAGGACCTGCACGAGAAGGATCGGCGGGCGATGCGCGAGGTGGTCGACGCAGTCCTCCTGGTCGCCTGCTCCCGTGCGCAACGGGACGGCCAACTCGGTGACGGTGTCGCGCTGCTCGGCGGTGAACAGTGGCGGATCGCGAACGCGCTGGTCCAGTTGGCGGCGGCGAGGCGGCTGCTGGGCGAGACCGGAGGTGGCCTGCCCGAGCACGCCGCGGCGGTGCGTACGGCCGAGGCTGCCATCGCCCGCCGGATCCAGGCGGTCCACCGGTACGCCGAAGCGGTGCAGCGGGTCGACCAGATGCTCCTCGCCGTCGATGCCGCGGTCCAGTCCGAGACGATCCATCACCGGGTCCGCGACGCCATCGCCGCGCTCGGTGACGACCAGGGTCTGGTCGACCTCGTGAGCGACGCGTGGCACTGCCGAAGCTGGCGTGCGGGCCGCCCTCGACGCACTACGCGACGAGGCCGAGTCACTGCGCGCGATGTCCACGGCCCCCACCACCCCCGTGATCATGATCGTGATCAGGGAAGGTTTTGTCGGCGTATATGCCGGTTTCCGTTCATGATCATGGAAGAGGCCGCCACCTACAACCGAGCGTCACCTACACCGAGCGCGACCTACACCGAGCGCGACCTACACCGAGCGCGACCTACACCGAGCGGTGGTACGAACGAAACGCCCGCGTGGCAAGGAATCCGAGCGCTCCCGCGAACACCGCCAGGTACCCACAGTGCAGGAGCACCGCGCCCCACTCCGGATCGGCCGACAACGCCCCACGACTGGCTGTGGCCGCCCAGTCGACGGGATTGAAGGTGGCCGCCCGCTGGATCCACGCCGGCGCGATCTCCTTCGCCATCAGCGTCGAGGACAGGAACGACATCGGCAGCACCAGGAACTGCGACGCCGCGATGAGCGACTCGCGCCGGCGCACGAGCAACGCGACCGCGCTGGAGAACGAACCGAAGCCCACGGCGAGCAACACCGCGACGCAGACGGTCACGGCCACCCCGGCCACCCCACCTGGGTAGCGCGCACCCATCGCCAGGCCGATGCCGACGACGATGAGCACCTGGATCGCGAGGCTGGCCGCGAGATGGGCCATCTTGCCGGCGAGGATTGCGCCCCTGCTGGTCGGCGAGACGAGGAACCGGTTCATGACGCCGCGTTCCATGTCGTCGATCAGGCCCATGCCCGTCCACGCACTCGTGAAAAGCGCCGTCATGACGACGATCCCGGGCGTCATGAAGGTGATGTACGAACCGCCGGCGAATCCTGGAATCTCCACGACCCGCTTGAAGAGTTGGCCGAACAGCAGCAGCCACACAAGGGGCTGGACCAGCGACACCGCGATGTACAGCGGCTGCCGCAGCAGTGCCCGGATCTCCCGAAGGGTGAGGTTTCCGGCCTGGACGAACGTGGCAGCCATGGGGGCACTCATCGGCCGACCTCCTCGGTGTGGCGCGTGGCGGTTCCGTTGCTCAGCTGGCCGTCCCGCTCGTCGAACCGCCGTCCTGCGTACCTCAGGTACACGTCGTCTAGCGACGGTCGGGCGACAGTGACCGACGCGACGCCGACCCCGGTCGCTTCGAGGGTGGCGAGAACGGCAGGCACCGACCGTGCCCCATGATCGGCCCGCGCGCGGACGCTGGCACCGTCCACGCTGATCTCGCGGATGCCGTCGAGGCGGCCGAGGGCGGCGGCGATCTCGATGTCAACCGCGGGTTGCGCAAACTCGACCAGGATCGCGTCGCCGCGCAGCTCACTCTTCAGGCGTTCGGGGCTGTCCTGGGCCACGATCGCGCCGCGGTCCACGATCGCCACCTCGTGGGCGAGCTGGTCGGCCTCGTCCAGGTAGTGCGTCGTCAGCAGAATGGTCAGTCCGTCGTCGCTCGCCAATCGGCTGATCTCCTTCCACATGTCGGCGCGCGCGTGCGGGTCGAGGCCGGTGGTCGGCTCGTCGAGGAACAGAACCTTCGGTGTATGGACGAGGGCGAGCGCGACGTCAAGCTTGCGTTGCATCCCACCTGAGTACGTACGCGCCGGCCGATGTGCGGCGTCACCGAGCCCGAACCGTTCCAGGAGTGCACGAGCCAGGGTTCTGAGGCGTTTGCGTGGTACGCCGTACAACCGCCCCTGCAGGTAGAGGTTCTCGCTCCCTGTCGCCTCGGGATCGAACTGCGGCTTCTGCGAGACGTAGCCGATCGACCGGCGTACGGCGTCGGGGTGCCGAAGCACGTCGTGACCGGCGACTGTGGCGGTTCCGGCGTCCGGTCGGGTCAGCGTGGTGAGGATCTTGACGGTCGTCGACTTGCCGGCGCCGTTCGGGCCGAGCAGCGCGAAGACCGTGCCGGCTCCGACCGAAACGCTCAGGCCGGTCAGAGCGCGAACCTTTCCGGCGTAGGTCTTGGACAGATCGCGGGCCTCGATGGCGAAGCCGTCTCGGCTCGGCGGTGCCCCGCCGGGCGGGGACGTGGTAGTTGTGCTGGACATGCGGTGGTGAACCTCCCATGGGACTACCTACTGGGACGGTCCGGTCCGGCGAGCGGTCCTCGCGGGTGGGCACGTGAGACACGGCCTAAGGTGGGAAGTGCGGTCTTCGGGTCGCGAGGGTTCGTTCGTACGGACCGGAACGATGCGGAGATCTCGGCCCTGGCCCAGGTGTTGCCGCACCTGTGCCAGGGCCTTCGTGTGTTGGCGCTGCTCTGGTCTCAGACGCTCTTGAGCCTCCCTTTCCGGCCGGAGGCCTTCCGTTGTGGGACGTCGGCGGTCGTGTCCTTGTCTGCACCGCCCACACCCCGTGTGTCACTGCCTCGTGTGTCGTCGGCCGGTACGTCGCGGGCCGGGTCGGCGAGGTCGGGCGGGGTGTCATCGGTGTGGAACGCCCGCCAATCTGCGAGGCCGTCGAACGAACCGTCGCGGATCTCGCCGACGAGCTTCCTGGTCCAGTGCAGGTCGGTCTCGAGATGGGTGCGTACGTAGTCCCACTCGATCCAGAACAAGCGCGGCAGCGACGGCGCGCTGGCCTTCAGGATGGCCTCGGAGGAAGCGAGGGAGTGCTCGAGCTGGACGCAGCGCTGGTCGAGCAGGTCGACCACCTCTTCGGGCGGGAGGCCCGGGAGAAGGGAGAGTCCGGCCTCGAACTGTGAGAACTCCTTCACGGGAATGGCCAGGAGCTCGGCCAGCCAGTCCTCGAACTCGGCTCGGCCGGCGCTGGTCGCGCCGTAGACCGTGCGTTCGGGCCGTCGGCCGTCGCGGACCGTCTTCTGCGGCTCGATCAGGCCATGGGCCACCAGTTTGTCGACGACCGAGTAGAGCGAGCCGTAGTTGAGCTTGATGCTGCCTTCCTTGTTGCGTTCCCGGAGCGTGCGCGACATCTCGTACGGATGCATGGGGCGCTCGAGCAGCAGGGACAGCACGGCGAGGGCGAGGGGGTTGGACACCTTGCGCCTCGTCATCCGGTCCTCCTTGCCTCGGGCCCGGTCCTCGGGGCCGTGCCGGTGCGGTGGTGGGTCAGTCGCGGCGCGCGGTGGGCCGTGGAGGTGGCCGACCGCCTCTTCGCCCTGGTTGCACCGAATACTCTGCATCGAGTATTCGGGCGAGGTCATTCGATGTCAAGGCATCTGGCGACGCCGCGGCCGTGATCATGCGTGACGAATGGCAGCTTCTCGGCTCGGCAACCAGCCATTCGTGACACCTGATCATGAAACGGCCGAGCGATAGCGTCGGGCAGCCGGACCCGAGGCTTCAGAGCCAGCCGTTGCGCTTGAAGTAGCGGTGCAACGTCACACAGATGACGAGCGTCACCAGCAGGACCGCCGGATAGCCGAACCGCGAATCTGCCCCTGGTAGGTGGGTGAAGTTCATGCCGTAGATCCCCGCGATCATCGTCGGCACCGCCAGGATCGCCACCCACGCCGAGATCTTCCGCATGTCCTCGTTCTCGGCGACCGTGAGTTGAGCAAGGCTCGCCTGCAGGATCGACGTCAACAACTCGTCGAAGGCGGCGACCTGCTCGCGGACCCGGGTGAGGTGGTCCTCGACGTCGCGGAAGTACTCCCTGATGTCCGGCGCCACCAACCGCAGCGGCCGCTCGGCAAGGTGGCGCAACGGAACGGTCAACGGTGCGACGGCCCGCTTGAGCTCGAGGACCTGCCGCTTGAGCTGGTAGACCCGGCCGACGTCACGGGCGCCACGCGCCGAGAAGACCGAGATCTCCAGCTCGTCGATGTCGTCCTGCAACCGGTCGACGGCTGCCAGGTAGTCGTCGACCACCCGGTCGGCCACGGCGTGGAGCACGGTGGACGGACCGTGCGCCAGGTGCTCGGGGTTGTCCTGGAGTTGGCGGCGTACCTGGCCCAGGTCACTGTGTTCACCGTGGCGGACCGTCACCACGAACTCCGCACCGACGAACGCCATCACCTCACCGGTCTCCACCAGTTCGCCGGATGTGGCGACCTGGCCCTGTGGTGCGTAGCGCACGGTCTTGAACACCGCGAACAGGGAGTCGTCGTAGCGTTCGAGCTTCGGTCGCTGGTGCGCGGTCACCGCATCCTCGACCGCCAGGGGATGCAGGTCGAACTCGTCGGCGAGGCCGGCCAGCTGGCTCTCGGTCGGCTCGAAGAGACCGATCCAGACGAAGCCGCCACCCTGCCGTGCCCGGCGTACCCCCTCGGCGTACGACGTGACGTCATCCTGCCGCTTGCCGTCGCGGTAGAACGCCCAGTCGACGATCGCCTGTTCGGGACTGGTCGTCGTCGCCCCCGCGTCAGCGGACGGCACGACGAGCCGGTCGGGCAGGGATCGGCGGCGGATCGCACGCATCATCGCGCGGGCGCGGCGCCCTGCGAGCACGGCGTTTCGGGCGGGACGGACAGATGTGCTCGATGCTGCCATGGTCGACTGACCTCCTCGTCGGCGGAAACGGCAATGAAGGCGCCCACGATGTGAACGTGGGCGGCGGAGGTCCTCCGAGGCCGCTCTGGACCAGACGAGATCGAACCGGGCTCGTGTCGACGGTCAGCCTCGGGCGGATGTCAGGGCGTCGACCGCCTGCTAGCGCGCGAGCTCAGATCGGCGTCGGAGGACGCTGGTACTGCAGGGATAGGCAGGTTTCACCTGCGACCACCTCCTCGACGCCGGGCCCTCGCAAGGGCAAAGCCAGCCGCGACCTCGGCCTTGGCCGGAATGATCACGCATGGGTGATCATTCCCCACGACTGGTGGCGAATTCACCAAGCATCGTGGGGAATTGCCAACCTTGCCTGATGATTGACTTCGAGAGTCATAACAACCGGGCGATGTCGCGACAAGACGACGCGAACCGCGGCCAGTTTACCAGCGGCAAAACCGCCGATCTTGCGCATCGCCCGCAACAGGTGGGGCATCCTCGAAGGAGAACACTTCAGCTGCCGACGACGAACCGCGACTGGTCGATCTTGCGCGTACGGGCAAAGACGGCCCGCGGACCGGTGAGACCTTCGAGAGGAAGGTGTCCACGATGGCTGCTCCGCTTCCCGAGCCGCCCAGCGGCCTCAAGGTCGGGTCGTACCCCAATTACGCGGACGCGCAACGCGCGGTCGACTACCTGTCGGACAACAAGTTCCCGGTCGAGAACGTCACGATCGTGGGCAGCGACCTGCGGTTGGTCGAGCGAGTGACGGGCCGTCTCACTCAGGGCCGCGCCATCGCCGTCGGCGCCGGCGCCGGCGCGTGGTGGGGGCTCTTCGTCGGCATCCTGATAAGCCTGTTCGCCAGGACCGGGGGCAGCGCGCTCGCCCTGGTGATCACCGGAGTCGTGATCGGCGCGATCTTCGGCGTCATCTTCGGCTGGGTCGGCTACCGCGCGACGGGCGGCCACCGCGACTTCACCTCCCGTACGCAGGTGGTCGCGTCGACCTACGACCTCCTGTGCCAACCGCAGAAGGCGGAGGAAGCGCGCAACCTCCTCGCCAAGCTGGCCTTGCACACAGGCACCCTGTGACGAAGGAGCCAGCCGTACGCACTGCGAGCGCCGGATGACCCGCGGCCAGCCCGACCTGTGGGTGGCCAGGCATGGCGAGACCGAATGGAGTCGTACGCGCAAGCACACCAGCGTGACCGACCTGCCCCTCACCGCCGAAGGCGAACGCGCGGCGCGGGAGCTGCGGACCCGGTTGGCCGGTACGTCGTTCGACCTCGTCCTCACCAGTCCGCTCCTACGTGCCCGCGACACGGTCCAGCTGGCCGGCTTCGGGGACCGTGCTGAGGTCGATGCCGACGCCCACGAGTGGAGGTACGGCGAGTACGAAGGCCTGACCACCGCGCAGATTCAGCGGGACAGCCCTGGCTGGACCATCTGGACCCATCCGGTGCCTGGTGGGGAGAAGGCGTTGGAGGTGGCCGAGCGGGTGGACCGGATCATCGACCGGGTACGCACGGAAGCCGGCGAGCGCGCCCTGCTCTTCGCGCACGGCCACCTCCTGCGGGTCTTGGGAGCCCGCTGGATCGGTCAGCCCGCTGAGGCCGGCGCCCACCTGGTCCTCGACACCACGACTGTGAGCGTGCTCGGCTGGGAACGCGACACTCCCGCCATCCTGAGCTGGAACGCCTGACCCGCCGCATGCCGGACCTACGTGTTGGCGGCGACGAATGCCTGTGCCATCGCGACCGCGTCCGTGCGTAGCGCGGCTGGTTCGACGACGATGACGTCATTGCCGAGGGTACGGATCACGTCGAGGGCGTTGTCGGGATCTTCCACCACCAGTTCGACGTCGGACCAGCCCTCGGTGTCGGGCTCGGCGATGGTGCGGGACCGGGCCTGCACCCACTGGGCCCGAAGGAGTGCGTTGCCGCGGAGGCGGAGCTTCACCGCCATGCGGCCGAACGTCTCGGCGTACGCCGCCACCGCGTCCTGCCAGTGCCGCACAAGGTCGAAGTCGGCAGGACGGACGAAGCACTTCTCGGTCACGCTGAGACTGTGCAGGCGGGACACGCGGTAGGTCCGGATGGCGGTGCCGCGGAGGGCCAGCAGATACCAGGGGGTGCCCTTGCAGACCAGGCCGAGTGGCGCCAGTTCGATGGCCGATGTGGTCGTGCCGTAACGCACGAGGATCAGCCGGTCGGCCCAGATCGCCTGGTGCAGTTCGGGAAGCAGCGGTTCGGCCAGCGCCTCCTGTCCCCAGGGCACCAGGTCGACATGAACCCGCTGCCGTGCGTGCTCGGCACGTTCCCGAGCGGTCTGCGGGATCGCCGCGAGCAGCTTGCGTTGGGTCGCGGTCGCGACCTCGCTGAGGCCCAGTGCGGCCGCCGCGGCCGGCACGCCGGTGAGGAACAGCGACTCGGCCTCGTCGGCCGTGAGCCCGGTCAGCCGGGTGCGGTAGCCGTCGAGAAGGCGGTAGCCGCCGTCGTTGCCGGGCTCGCCGACCAGGGGGATACCGGCGGCGTTCAACGACTCGACGTCGCGGTAGATCGTACGTACGGACACTTCGAGGGTTTTCGCCAGCTCCTCCGCTGTCATCCGGCCCCTGGCCTGGAGCAGCAGGACGACGGAGATCAGTCGGCTTGCCCGCACGCGCCCCAGTGTGCAGTACGCCACGGACGCTCTGAACCTCCGCCGGCCCACCACCCGGGTGGTCCGGGGGAGGTGCACGCTCGCGGCAACCGTCAGAAGTTCCAGGCGAGGAACTCGAACTGCTCAGGCACCATCCGCCGCCAGTAGCCGGCCGTGTGCGCCCCCGGCTGGAACCCGCCCGCCGGCCGCGTCGGCAGGCCGTCGACGAACGCCTGCGTCGCGTCGACGAACGGATCGTCGCGCCCGCAGTCGACCCGGATCCGGATGTCCTCGAACGCCGACGGGTCGGCGAAGACGTCATGGGCCCGGAAGTCGGTCTCGCCGTCGAACGCACCTTCGGGCACCTCGGCGTAGTCCTGCCACAACGCCGGACTCGACACCACGACAGTCGCGATCCGGTCGGGGTGCCGCTCGGCCAGGAGCAGGGCACCGTAGCCGCCCATCGACCAGCCGATCAGGCCGATGCGTTCGGTACGCAGGCCGCGAGCGGCAAGCTGGGGGAGGAGTTCGGTGAGGATCATCGCCTGCGAATCGCGGCCGTCGCGGCGGCGATGCCAGAAGCTGTCCGGTCCGCCGTCGACCGAGACGACGACGAAGGGCGTGGGCCACGCGGCGACCGCGGCCGCGAGGTACCGGTCGAGGCCGAGTTCGTCGAACGCGAACC
Source organism: Actinopolymorpha sp. B11F2 (assembly GCF_040195635.1). Taxonomy (NCBI): domain Bacteria; kingdom Bacillati; phylum Actinomycetota; class Actinomycetes; order Propionibacteriales; family Actinopolymorphaceae; genus Actinopolymorpha; species Actinopolymorpha sp. B11F2. The sequence goes on from NZ_JBEFTX010000002.1 coordinate 471,763, forward strand.
GGTGGTCACCACCCCGGCCGTGCAGGGCGAGGACGACGGGGAGCCGGGCGTCGGTGGGTACGCCGGGAGGGTACGCAATCGACCATCGCACCAGGTCGCCCTTGCACGCGCGGGAGGCGTACTCCTTGTCGACCCGGGGACCTGGTCTGACATGGGGGATGACGCCGTCCTCGCCGGTGAGTCCCAGCGCGGTGTGGAGGTAGACGCGGCCGGGGAGCATGCGGGCCTCGACGAGGCCGACACCGGCGGTGCCGGCCGCGAGGAACCCCGCGCCGGCGGTGAGGAACGAGCGGCGACTCGAAAGCATGCGGGCCATCGTGGCATGCGTACCGTGCCGGCGATCAAGGCCTGTGAGGACCGGATCTGTACGTGATCTGTACACCTCGCGGCGTCCACCCTTGACCTGCGCCGTCTCAGGGAGGAACGTCGTACGCATGAAGGGCGATCCAGTTTGCCCGAGATGTCAAGGATCCTTGCGTGCCCCGTCGCCGTGGGACACGAACTGGAACTGCGGGGCGCACGGACCGGTACCCCCGTTGCGTCCGTTCAGTCAACCCTCGGCGGCTTTCGTACGCTGGTTGGCCTCGCGGTCGCGGCTCCCGATCTGGTTGCCGTGGCCGATTCCCCACGGATGGGTCATCACCGGCGTCGGCCACGCCGGCAGCGAGGTCGAAGGCGTCCGCGCCACGGTCGTCGCATGCAGCGGGCCGAACCCACTCGGCGGGCCCGGGGAGCTGCTGCTGGTGGCCGAGGAGATGGGCATCGGGTTGGGCGCGAGCTATGCCGGACTGTCGGGTGCGGACCCGGGCGACGCGTTCGGTGACGGCGCTCCGCAGGCGAAGGTCCAGGCCGGTGGCCGGCCGACGCCGCTGTGGTTCGTCCGCGGGCCTGCTGATCGCGCTGTCTACGCGGGTGAGGCGGAGGGCTTCTGGTTGTGGCTGGTCTTCCACCCCGAGACCGCCGGGGCGCTACTGCTCGAACCGTTCAGCCTCGCGGACATGGGCACCTTGGGGCGCGAGGTCGATCTGCTTCCTTACGGCGCCCTGACGCCTCGCCTCGGCGGCTCCTGAATCCCTGGGTGGGTACGCCCTAAGGTGTGCCAGATTGTTCGCACGCCTCTCGGGAGCCCTCGGTGCGCATCGACCTGCACACGCACTCACGCTGCTCGGACGGTACCGATTCGCCGGGCGTCCTCGTCGACCACGCGGCGGCGGCCGGGATCGATGTCCTGGCGCTGACCGATCACGACACGTTCGCCGGGTGGGACGAGGCGCGCGCGGAGGCCGAGCGCCGCCGGATCGGGCTCGTGGTGGGCGCCGAGGTGTCGTGCCGCCTGGCCGCTACGAGTGTGCACATGCTGGCCTACCTACCCGATCCGGGCGAGCCGGAGCTGCAGGCCATGCTGGAACGCGTGCGCGAAGGGCGCAACGCCCGGGTTCCGCTGATCCTCGAACGCCTGCGTGCCGTGGGGGTCGTACTCGACGTCGCCGACGTGGCCGCCCAGTCGCGGGAGGCGACGTCGCTCGGACGGCCACACGTGGCCGACGCGTTGGTGGCGGCTGGTCATGTCGCGAACCGGCGGGAGGCGTTCGACCGCTGGCTGAGCGAGGGAAAGCCGGCGTACATCACGAGGTACGCACCGGAACCGGCCGAAGTGGTCACCCTGATCATCGCGGCCGGCGGAGCACCCGTGCTGGCGCATCCGCGCGGGCGGGCCAGCCGCAAGGTGCTGAGCGACGATGTGATCGCCTCCCTCGCCGACGCGGGCCTGGCCGGTGTCGAGGTGGACCATCACGACCACGACGACGCCGTACGCAGGGCCTTGCGCGGGCTCGCAGGCGACCTCGACCTCGTGGTCACCGGGTCCAGCGACCATCACGGGACCGGCAAGGACGGCCACGAACTGGGCAGCTGCACCACCAGTGAAGGTGAGTTCCTGCGCCTGCTCGACCGCGCGCGGGTCAACGCCGAGCGGTCGGGACGGGTGGTACCGCAGCCCTACCTGCCGTGACGTCCCTCTCCGTTCCACCTGTCACCGCCCTTGTCGCGTGGGTCGCTGTGCGAGGGGGCGAGGGCGGGTTGTGGGTGGTCGTTGGCAGGATGGCCTGCATGGGGGCACGACAACAGCAGTTGGGCTTCGAGGCCATGCCGCGCCGGCTCTTCCGAGCGACGCCGACCAGGCTGCTCGGTTGGCTGGACTGTCCGCGGCGTTACCGCTTCACCTACCTGGAGCGACCCACCCCGCCGAAGGGTCCGCCGTGGGCGCACAACAGCGTGGGTGCGAGCGTCCACACCGCGTTGGCCTCCTGGTGGCGGCTGCCGGTGCATGGGCGTACCCCCGATGCAGCGGGCAAGATCCTGCAACGGGTCTGGATCGACGAGGGCTTCCGAGACTCGGCTCAGAGCGACCGTTGGTGCGACTACGCCCGCCGGATGGTGGAGCACTATGTCACCGGCCTCGACCCCTGCGACGAGCCGATCGGGGTCGAACGCACGGTTGCCGTGACCACGCCGTCGCTGGCGCTGTCCGGCCGGATCGACCGCGTGGACGCCCGCCCGGTGAGCAAACCCGGCGACCAACGCGACACTCCCGGGGACCAACGCGACGCTGCCGACGAACAAGGCGACACTCCCGGCGACCAAGGCGACCCTGCCGGCGAACCGCCCGGCGATCCCGGAGAGGTCGAGCTCGTCGTCGTCGACTACAAGACCGGTCGCCGCAGCCTCACTACGGCCGACGCGCGGAGTTCACTCGCGCTCGCCGTCTACGCCGCCGCGACTGCACGCACCCTCCACCGCCGCTGCCGGCGCGTCGAGCTGCATCATCTTCCGACCGGCACTGTCGTGTGGTGGGAGCACAGCGCCGAGTCGCTCACCCGCCACATCGCTCGGGCCGACGGGATCGGGGCCGAAGCGGCCGAAGCCGAAGCCGCTTACGCACAAGGGCTTTCGCCGGCTGAGTGTGAGCGAACCTTTCCGCCGATGCCAGGGCCGCAGTGCGCATGGTGCGACTTCTCGGCCCACTGTCCCGAGGGACGTTCGGCATACCCGAGCAACCGGCCGTGGGACGGTCTCGACACGGCTGTGGGCTGACGGGGTCGGCAACGGCTCGCCGGGTAGGGATTTGCCGCTTACGGTAGGAACCATGGATCTGCTTCGCCTGCTGGCAGAGCCGCGCAAGCTGCTCGGTGGGCTGACCATCGCGTTCACGGCGCTCGCCATGCTCTGGGTGTTCGGTCAATACGACGGACGCCTGCCGGCGGCGACCGCGTTGCTGATACCCATCGTGGTGCTGAGCGTCCTCGCGTGGCAGAAGGACCGTGCACTGCGGGGATGGCTCTATCTGCTGGCTGCGTGGGCGTGCGGCTTCATCGCCTACGGCGCGCTGTATCCAGGTTGATGACCACGCCGACGGGACCCGCGTCTGGCGGTGGAGCGCCAATCGCGGGCAGATCCCGGCCGACGACCGGATCCGGAGTCAGGTGCGCGGAGCGGACCCGATCCAGTCGGAACCACCGCACGGCGTCGCGACGCAGGCACCATCCGACGAGGTACCAGTGGTCACCGGTGTGCGTCAGCTCCAGGGGTTCGACGCGGCGCCGGGTCGACTCGCCCTTCGCGTCGACGTAGTCCAGGACCACGACGCGCTGCTGGCGCAGAGCCTCGTCGATGACACGTGGTGCGGGTGCGGACTCGGTGGCGGGGCGCTGCGTACGGCCGAGTAGTTTCACCACCTCGTGGCGCGACTCCATGTCCAACACGGCGGCGATTTTCTTGAGTGCGGCGGCACCGTCGGGGGCGATCAGGGCTTCGGAGTTGGCCGCGAGCGCCGCAGCAACCGCCATCGCCTGTGCATGAGTGAATTTCACCGGAGGCAACGTGTCCTCGGCCTCGAGGACGTAACCACCGCTGGGCCCGTTTCGTGCCCTGATCGGAGTGCCTGCCTGCTGGATGGCGGTGACGTCGCGCTTGATGGTGCTGACGCTCACCGCGAACCGCTCGGCGAGATGCTGCGAACTGCACCCTCTCGGCCCGGCGCGGCGCAGTTCCTCGGTCAGGGCGTGGAGACGATCTGTCCGGTTCACCCGACAACAGTGGCACAAGGTGCCGACAGAACCGGCGACATGCGGGGCGCCACGGGGTTCCGTTTTGGACCTGTTGGACTGTGCGTACGCATGAAGCACCCATGGGACGGACTCCTCCAGGAGTAGCTGCTCGGCTGGTGCAACAGCGGTCCGCGTGCCCGCATGCAACACAACGCTGGTTCGATCCCGCAGTCCTCGTCCCAGCGCGGTCCCCGATCGATCTCGAGTGGAGATACCACTACGCTGTGATCCCCAGCAGTCGAAGCCAGGTCCCGTCGAAGCCAGCGCGGATGGACGAGGTCGAAAGCTGGTCATTTACCCCAATACGATGGGGGCGGCCCGCACTGGGGTCGTCTGACCTAGCCTGTTGATAGCTCACGGCTGGACTGCTCGCACGCAGCGTGAGGAGGATCGTCGATGAGGCACGCCGCCCGCCGGTCACGCCGGTTGGGACACCGCCGAATCCTCTCGGCGGGCCTCTCGGTCCTCACCCTCACGGTCGCTCTGCTCGGCGCGACGGGTCTCATCCCGGTCGGCACGACCATCGTGCAGCCCGCCGCCGATACCGTGCAGGACAGTCAGCGCGATCTGGCGGATCGGGCAGGCGGTCCCCTCCGAAAGGCTCCGGACCCGACACCGCATAGCGGGACGAGTCCTACAGCGAAGGCATGGACCGCTTCACCGGCCCCCACGACGTCACGGCCAGACGCCCTCCCCGTCGGCAGCGGTACCGGCACCCGTGTCGTCTATGCCCTGAAGGCCAACCGGGTCTGGTTGGTCAAGGGAGACGACACCGTCCTACGCAGCTATCTCGTGTCAGGGACGAAGTACGGCCAGGTCGAGCCCGGCAGGTACCAAGTCATCCGCAAGCGCCGCAACACGACCAGCTATCACGGCACCGAGCGGATGGAATACATGGTGACGTTCACCTTCGGCGAGAACGCCGCGATCGGGTTTCATGACATCCCGATCAGCATCGCGACCGGCGAGCCGGTACAGACCCTTCGTCAACTCGGGCAGTCCTTGTCCGATGGATGCGTACGCCAGGCACGACCCGACGCCAAGGCCCTGTGGGACTTCGCGCCGACGGGGACTCCCGTCGTCGTCCTGGCGTGAGCGGCGGCCGGACCGCATCAACCTGCGCGTAGGCCTTGAGCTTCGGCACCGCCATCGGTGCGGAACATGAGGTTGGAGCGGCACACGACGTCAATTGTCCAGCGCATGCTCATGACGTACCGATCATGAGGGTCGCATCGCCGGAGAACGGGCGGGCTCAGCCGGACGCTTTCTCGCCGTGTCCAGCGCCCTCTGCGCCTCCAGCGCCCCCCGCCGCATCAGGAGAGGTACGTCGGCGCCGCAGTCGGAACCTCCGGCGCTGCGCGGTGCGAGAGGTGCCCCCGCCTTCTCCGGTCGACGATGACGAGGCCGGAGCGGCGGGCTGCCGTGCGTCGGTCACCGTGTCTGTCGATGTTCCCGACGGTGCCGTGGTGCCGGTCGCATGGTGCCTACCGGTCGCGGCAGTGCCGGTCGCATGGTCCCGGTCCTTCGCGATGTCGGTGTCGGCATTGCCCCGAGAACCAGTAGGTCCGGCCGCTGCCTCGGTGCCGTCCGCGGGGTCGGAGGGTCCCGCATCCTTCTCCGCGACGACGACTCCTGAACGGAGTCGTCGGCGCCGGCGGCCCCGGCTGGACCGGCCCTCACGGCCGACCTGTTCCCGCTTGTCGTCCCTGGTGGTCGTCCGGTCAGAAGCCTCGCCGCGTCGCCCACGCGAGCGTCGCCGGCCCGCCGGCCCGTCCTGCCGGTCACGTTCGCGCTTGTCCCTACCGGCCTTGTCGCGGCTGGGGCCGCGGGGTTCGCCCACCCGGCCGGTCGCGTCCTTCGGGATGCCCAGGTCGTGGAAGAGATGCTCGGAGGTGGAGTACGTCTCCACCGGCGCCTCGAACGGGAGACCGAGCGTGGCGTTGATGACCTTCCATCGAGCAAGGTCCTGCCAGTCGACGAACGTCACGGCGATGCCGGATGCCCTCGCTCGTCCCGTACGCCCGATTCGGTGGACATAGGTCTTCTCGTCGTCGGGACACGTGTGGTTGACGACATGAGTGACCCCCTCGACGTCGATCCCGCGGGCCGCGACGTCGGTGGCAACCAGGACGTCGACCTTGCCCGAGCGGAACCGCTCCAGCGCCCGTTCCCGGGCGATCTGGCCGAGGTCACCATGGATCGCGGCCGCAACGAAGCCACGGTCAGCGAGGTCGTCGGCGACTTTCTGCGCGCCACGCTTGGTGGTGCAGAAGATCATCACCCGGCCGCGGCTCTCGGCCTGGAGGAGTCGCGCCAGGATCTCGGCCTTGTCGAGATCATGGCAGCGGTAGACGAACTGCGCCGTCGCGGGCACCACCTGACTCTCGTCGGCGGACTCCGCGCGCACGTTGACCGGGTGCCGCATGTGCCGCCGGGCCAGCTGCACCACGTCGCCCGGCATCGTCGCCGAGAACAGCATCGTCTGGCGCAGCTCGTGAGTCATCTTGATCAGGCGTTCGACATCGGGCAGGAAGCCCAGGTCGAGCATCCGGTCGGCCTCGTCGAGGACCAGCACCTTGACATGGGAAAGGACGAGTGCCCGGCGGTCGGCGAGGTCGAGCAGCCGGCCAGGGGTTCCGACCACGACGTCGACGCCGGACTTCAGCATGTCGAGCTGTGGTTCGTAGGCCACCCCGCCATAAACCGTCAGAACCCTCGCGCCTCGGATCGAACCGGCCGCGGTGAGGTCGGCCGTCACCTGGAGGGCCAGCTCCCGCGTCGGTGCCACGACCAGCGCCTGCGGCTTGCCGGGGGCGTCCAGGTCCTCGTAGTCGCGGTCCCGCGGGCTGACGATGCGCTGCAGTAGGGGCACGCCGAATGCGAGCGTCTTGCCGGTGCCGGTTCGCGCCTGCGCGATCAGGTCAGCACCAGTGAGCGCGATCGGAATCGCCATCTCCTGGATGGGGAACGGCTCCGTGATCCCGACGCGATCGAGCGCGTCGACGATGTCAGGGAGCGCGCCAAGTTCTTTGAAAGTCGTCAGAGCTTTTCGCCTCTTGTTCGTACGCCGTGGCGTGTCGGAATCGGGCCCGCCCTCGGGCGGCCGGAGCGGCAAATCGCCCGCCGGATGCCCGGATCACGGGAAGCCCTCGCCACGGAGTCTAACCGCCGCCGGATCCAGGGGGCCTGGCAGGCGTCGTCGCACCGCGTACTCCGTCCCGTGTCACCCCTTAAGCTCAGGCCCATGAGCGCGAAGGACAGCGAGGCCAGCCGTAGGGACGCGCCAGCCGGGGGAGCAGGGGCGAGCGGTGGGGTGGCGGCACAGGAGGATCCGGTCTACCGGCCGGCGGTGATCGACCTCCTTGGCGTCCTCGCCTACGGCGAACTCACCGGATTCGAGCGGCTCGCCGACGATGCCACGATGGCGCCGACGCTGGGCGACAAGGCGGCCCTCGGTGCGCTCGCGGTGACCGAGTTCCACCACTTCGAGCGGCTCCGCGACCGGCTCCAGGAACTCGGGGTCGAGCCCGTGTCGGCGATGGAACCTTTCCGCGCGGCCCTCGACGAGTTCCACCGGCACACCGCGCCGGCCGACTGGCTGGAAGGACTGGTGAAGGCGTACGTCGGCGACGGGATCGCCACAGACTTCTACCGCGAGGTCGCGGCCTTCGTCGACGCCGACACCAGAGCCCTCGTGCTGGAGGTGCTAGAGAACTCCGGACACGTCACCTTCGTGGTTGATCGGGTACGCAAGGCCATTGCCGACGACCCTCGCGTGGGTGGCCGGCTCGCGCTCTGGGGACGCAGACTCGTCGGCGAAGCCCTCTCCCAGGCACAACGCGTCGCCGCCGAGCGGGACGCGCTCGTGGCCCTGCTCGTCGGCGGCGTCGACCGACCCGGGATGGACCTCGCCGCCATCGGCCGGATGTTCGCCCGCCTCACCGAGCAGCACGCACACCGGATGGCCACCCTGGGCCTGCAGTCCTGACTGTCTGTCCGCTGGGCGCGCCTCTAGTGCGAGATCTTGCTCCCGCGACGGGCCATGACCGAAGACGCGATGGCAACGAAGATCACAGCCACGACGACGCTGATGAGCCAGCGGAGCCAGTCGATTCCTGACGTGGCTGCGACTCCGAAGACCGTGGCCAGCCAGTAGCCGACCAGCACCCCCGCGACACCGCAGATCACGGTCAGCCACAGCGGAATGTTGTCGCGGTTGCTCGGAGCAACCCACTTGCCCAAGAGGCCGATGATGATTCCGGCAATGATGACGCCGATGATGCTCATATGGCCCCCCTCTCTTTGTGACTCACCGTACTCCCGCCCGTGGTGCCCCCGGTGGTGCCGGAAGTCCCGTTCTGGTGAGGGGGTACGCGAGGTATCCGCCGTGCGCCAGCGGGCCCGGGGTTGCGGGACATCTGGGCGAAGGTACGCAGCAAGGCGTCAGTCACCCATGCTGTGACAACGACGGATCCTGTGTCGGGCCGGACCTGGGGGTCACATGGCGCCGAAGCCGACCCGCCGCTCTTCCTGGGCCCCGAGCTCGACGTAGGCGATCCGCTCAGCGGGCACCAGGACCCGGCGACCGCGCTCGTCGGCCAGGCTGAACAGGCCGTCGTCGCTTTCGAGCGCCTTGCTCAGGGCGGCCTCGATTTCGTCAGGACCCTGATTGCTCTCGAGCACGATCTCTCGCGGAGCGTGCTGGACGCCGATCTTGACCTCCACGGCCCACCTTCTCTTCGTTTCGTGCACTTCGTTCGGATCGCGCACCGCAGGAAACTGCGGCATCCGCGCCGGCACAGTCGAGGCTAGCCGACGGTTTGCGGGTGGGGTTCGTGGCGTCGGTCAGTCGGCGCGGGGGAAGCCGCGGATACCGCGCCAGGCGAGCGTGGTGAGGAGCTTCGCGGCCTCGTCACGGTCGATGGTGCCGCCGGCCGACACCCAGTAGCGGGCTGTGACCTGCGCGAGCCCGGCCATTCCGGCAGCGAGGAGCATGGCCTCCTCCCGTGGGAGGCCGGTGTCTTCGGAGATGACCGCCGAAATCGCCTCGGCACAGGCGCGGCTCACCTTGTCGACGCGTTCACGGACGGCCGGTTCGCTGGTGAGGTCGGACTCGAACACCAGCCGGAACGCACCGCCGTCGTTGCCCACGAAGTCGAGATAGGCGTCCATCGTCGCCGCGACGCGTTCCTGGTTGTCCTGGGTGGAGGCCAGGGCGGTGCGTACGGCGTCGACGAGTGCGTCGCAGGAGGCGTCAAGGAGCGCGAGGTAAAGCTCCAGCTTGCCCGGAAAGTGCTGGTAGAGCACGGGTTTGCTGACGCCGGCCCGTTCGGCGATGTCGTCCATGGCGGCGGCGTGGTAGCCGGCGGCGACGAAGACCTGCTGGGCGGCGTCGAGAAGCTGGGCGCGACGTGCCTGGCGGGGGAGCCTGCCACCCCGGGGGCGAATGTCCGACATCGTCACTTCGACTCCTCCTCTGCCGACCTGACGTCGGCTCCCCCGGCGGCTGAGGTCAACGGTCGGTGATCATACCGGCGCTTTGGGCAGACTTCGGTCCGCGAGTTGTCAGCGGTAGTCCTCGTCGTCGAGAGCAACCTCGTGGTGCTGGTCGGCCGCATCGGCCTCGGGAGCTTCGAGGTCGAGTTCCTCGCCCTCGTGATCGAGCGGGGTCTCGGTTGCCTCGTCGTCCTCGACTTCGATTGCGTCTTCGAACGGGACCTCGACGTCGGTCATGGTGCGCGCCTCCGTTCTTGCGGATGAGATCGTGGCTGATCGGATCCCTGACGTTGCGGTTCTCCGAACGACACTAACTCCGAACCGGGCGGGTGGGTACGCAGAACACGACAGTCCGGGCGGATCTGCCCAGATCCGCCACCCCTGATCAGGGGAGGCGCTGGGGGGCCGAGCCGAGGTCGGCGAAGAGGTCGCCGAGGCTCTCCACCCGGTCCAGGACCTCGTCCGGACTGAACGTCAGATCGGCCGCCCGGCGGCAGCCGTCGACCTCGTCCCAGGTGAGCGGCGTGGAGACGGTCGGGGTCTCGTTGCCGCGCAGGGAGTACGCCGCGACCGTGGTCTTTGCCGGATTGTTCTGGCTCCAGTCGAGGAACACCTTGCCCGGGCGGGCAGCCCTTGTCATGGTGGCGACGACCAGCTTCGGGTGCTCGCCGGCGAGTTGCTCGGCGAGCCGCTTGGCGTAGCCGGAGGTGGCCTCGCCCGGCGTCTCGACCAGTGGGACGTAGAGCTGCATTCCCTTCGACCCTGACGTCTTCGGCCAGGCCCGCAGGTCGTCGGCCTCGAACAGGTCGCGGAGCAGGAGCGCCACCTCGCAGCACTGCACGAGGTCGGCCGGCGGCCCCGGATCGAGGTCGATGACAAGCAGGTCAGGCTTGCGGATCCCGCCGCGAGGGCCGACCTTCCACTGGGGTACGTGCAGCTCGAGCGCGGCGAGGTTGGCGAGCCAGACGAGGGTCGGGAGCTTGTCGACGACGACGTACTCCACGTCCTCCGTACCGCGGGTACTCCCCGGTGAGGGAATCGTCACTGTGCGGACCCACTCCGGTGTGCCGCGTGGTGCGTTCTTTTCGAAGAACGGTTGCTTGTGTACGCCATCGGGCCAGCGCTTGCGCGTCAGCGGCCGGTCGGCGACGCGGGGGAGCAGGGCGGGGGCGATCCGGGTGTAGTAGTCGATGACCTCGCCCTTGGTGAACCCCGTCGTCGGATAGAGCACCTTGTCGAGGTTGGACAGCGCGAGGACCTGGCCGTCGACGCGTACACGGACCGAACTCGTCTTCGCGGGTGCCATATCCGCCATCCTCGCCGTCACACCGACGAAGCGCCACCTGTCCGCGGAATGGGACCCGATCACGGTCCGTTGTCGTGCCCTGGGCTTGGGCGGGGCCTTCGGCCGCTTCGGCCACTCCTGCAAATGACCACGCTGCCCATGCTTGTGGTGTCCGGACAGGTGTCGGTACCTGTTCCAGCTACCAGCAGCATGGGCAGCGTGGTCATTGTCGGACGCCGGCCACCACCTACATGGGCAGCGTGGTCATTTGTCGGACGCCGGCCACCACGAGCATGGGCAGCGTGGTCATTTGTCCGGCGCCGGCTCCGCGCAGGATGGGCGGGCATCGTACTCACGCATCCGCCCGCCCACACCCGGCTCCCTGATCGGTAAGGGCCTAGTCCGCTGGGCGGACCGCGACCGTCATCTGGCTGCCGTTGGCCGACTGCTTGGTGACCACGATCCTGACGCCGTAGCCCGCCACCTTGACGCTCTTGCTGGGGTTGGCGGCGTTCCAGTAGGCGTTCGGCTTGGAGTCGTTGAAGACCGCAATCGCCTTCGACGCGGGGACGTCGGCCATGACCACTCGGACCTGGTTCCCCTTCTGGATCTCCTTGCTGAGCGTGAGCGGCTCGGTCTTCTCAAGCCCGAACGTCGCGTCGTAGGAGTGTGCCCGGCCGTTGGCCAACGAGCCGTCGTCGTAACGGACCACCGCCGGTCGCGCGTCGACGGGCAGGATCAGACCTTCACCGGGGTGGGTGGAGGTGTTGTTGTTCTCCTGCTTCTCGTTCCAGTACGTGATGAGCAGGCCATTCTGGTACGGGTAGTGCTGTACCCAGTCGGGCTTGCTGATCGCGCGGTTGAAGTTGTACGGGCCGGTCTCCAGGTTCGCGTCGAAACCGATGTACTGACGGTTCTCCGCGAGGTAGTAGGTGCCCTTGAGCTCCGTGACACTGCCGCCGAACCTGGTCCAGTTGCCGGTCCAGCCGTTGGTGCCCGCTTCCACGTCGTCGAAGAAGACCTGCGCACCGTCGGCGGTGACCGCGATGTCGTCCAGCATGGGCCCGGCCAGGTGCACACCACCGTCGGTCGTGTAGCGGAACCGGAACTGGATCGACTGACCGGCGTACGGCGTCAGGTCGTAGGTCAGGTCGACCCACTCGCCGTCGGAGGTGCCATCGACCGGCTCACCGACACCCTCCCAGTGGGTGCCGTCCGTCGAGACCTCGGCGCGGAGGAAGTCGTAGCCCTCCTCGATGTCGTACCACGCCTTGGCGGTGATCGACGCGCTGGACTTCCCGGTCAGGTCGATGGTGCGCCGGAGAATCCGGTTGAGGTCGTCGGCACTGCCTCCCCACCACTCGAAGGACCCGGAGAACGGGTCGTTGTAGTCGGTGGTGACCGACTCCTTGGGCAGGGGTACCACCAGCGCCTGCGGTTTGTCCGTGGACAGGGCGGCCGGGCCGAGCACCGTGGTCGACGCGCGGTCGGGTGAGACGACTTCGTAGTCGAGCCAGCCGAGTTGCAGCTTCTCCCAGGCGCCCATGTAGCCGGGCGAGGTGCCGATGTCGTCCTCGCCCTTGTTGAGCCACGAGCCGGACGACATCAGCGACCAGAATCCGGTGCTGTTGTCGCCGCCCGCGGTGTCGTAGAGGTCGGGCAGACCGAGGTCGTGGCCGAACTCGTGGGCGAAGACGCCGAGGCCGCCGTTCTCCGGCTCGGTGGTGTAGTCGCCGATCCACATGCCGGTGTCGCCGATCGGGACGCCGCCGCGCGGGTTTCCGTCGGGGCCGTCGTTGAGGCCCTGGAACGCGTACCAGCGGTGCGACCAGATCGCGTCGCCGCCCTGTGCGCCGCCGCCGGCCTCCTCACCCTCGCCCGCGTGGACCGCCTGGAAGTGGTCGACGTAGCCGTCGGCCTCGTCGAAGTTGCCGTCACCGTCGAAGTCGTAGCGGTCCCACGTGTCGAACTGCGCGAGGTACTCCTTGATCTCGGCAGCCGACTTGCCAGCGGCGACCTGGGCGTCGTACCACGCCTTCGCGGTGTCCTTGACGTAGTTCCAGTAACCGTCGGACTGGGCGATCTCGTTGCTGCCGTACCGCGCTTCGTTGTACGGAAGCTGCACCCAGTCGCTCACGTCGCCGGCCACGGTGTAGCGACCCTGCGACTGCGCGCGGTAGAAGGTCGACATCGACTCGCCGTCCTGACCGAAGAAGAGGTCGAGGTAGTAGTCGCGGCTGAAGTCGGGCGCCCACGAGGTGGTGTTGTCACGCCGGCGGTCGGGCTCGGCGATCTGGTTGGCCACCGGGCCAGGGGAGCCCCCCGTGCGCGGATCGGTCTGGTCGCCGAACGCCGTGAGGATGGTGAAGATCTTGTCGGTCTTCTCCATGCTGACCTGGGCGTAGTCGCCCTTGGCCATGCGTACGACGTCGGACTGGCCGCGACGTTCGACCTTCGCCTCGCCGCGCAGAACCTTCTCGATCGCGGCCTTGCGGGTTTCGCGGAGCTTCTCTGCGTACGGGTTGGGCAGGTCGTCCGGCGCGTGCTGACGGGCGGGCGCCGGGTCTCCCGCGGGCGGCGAGGCGACCGCGGGGATACCGGCCGCGGTGGCGGCCAGCGTGGCGAGGGCGGCGACTGCTGCGGTGGCGGCTGTCGCGACCGCGGTGGATCGGCGAACTCTCACTGCACTCCTTCCAGGCGGTCCTGCCGTCCGCGCGCCCGGACAGCGGGACCGGGGTCCGAAGCCAGAGCGAGTCGTGGGCCCCCGTTGGCCGGGAGCGACGCAGGTTGCGTACGCGAAGGGCCGGCCGGTGACTCCTGTGGGAAGCCGATGACTCACATGGAAATGGGTGATCCGAGAAAGCTGACACATCATGACGGTTTGGCGGCGGTTGTGGAAGCTTTTGCACGTGATGCGCTGAGATGAGCGGTCCAGGGCGATGTGGCCGCCGGCAGTGCCCGGGTGGTCCGCGACCGGTCGGGTCACCGGCGACGTCGCTGGTCAGGTGGGCCGTAGGCTCTCTGGACATGCGCTATCGACCCTTGGGACATTCAGGACTGCAGGTATCCGTCGTCGGACTCGGCTGCAACAACTTCGGCGGCCGGCTCGATCTCGACGGCACACGGGAGGTCGTCGACGCGGCCCTCGAGGCCGGCATCACCCTTTTCGACACCGCCGACGTCTACGGCAAGGGCGGCTCGGAGGACCTGCTCGGGCAGGTGCTCACCGGACGCCGTGACCAGGTGGTGCTTGCGACGAAGTTCGGCGGTGACATGGGCTACGGCGCGGCTGCCGGGGCGCGGGGCGGCCGGGCGTACATCCGGCGGGCGGTCGAGGAGTCGCTGCGCCGGCTGCGTACGGACTACATCGACCTGTACCAGATCCACGTACCCGACTGGCACACCCCGATCGCGGAGACGCTGTCGGCACTCGACGAGCTGGTGAAGGAAGGGAAGATCCGGTACGCCGGGCACTCCAACTTCCGTGGCTGGCAGATCGCCGAAGCGGCGCACGTGGCGCGGGAGCTGGGCGTGGCACCGTTCGTCTCGGCGCAGAACCACTGGTCCCTGCTCGAACGCGGTGCCGAGGCCGAGGTGGTCCCGGCGTCTCGGCACTATGGCGTCGGCGTGCTTCCGTACTTTCCGCTCGCCAACGGTCTGCTGACCGGCAAGGTCCGACGTGGGCAGCCGGTGCCGTCGAACTCCCGCCTGGCCGCCCGTGAGGGCTACGTCACCGATGACAAGCTCGACCGGGTGGAGGCGCTGATCGCATGGGGCGCCGAACACGAAGGGCGGTCGCTGCTGGAGATCGCATTCGGCGCGCTCGCCGCCCAGCCGGGCTGCGGTTCGGTGATCGCAGGGGCGATGTCGGCCGAGCAGGTCAAGGCCAACGCCGCCGCCGGTGAGTGGGAGCCGACGGCCGCGGAGCTGGCCGAGATCGACGCGATCGTCCCGCCGCCCGGCCGCTGAGGCTCGAGTCCCTTTGCATGAGGGGTCCCCTGCCGCGAACCTATTGGCGCAGGGGTGCCCTCATCCAGCGTGGGGTTGCCGCAGGGGTCCCCTCATCCAACCCGGGCTTGTGCCAGGGTCCCTCATCCCAGCGTGACCGGGCGACTCTTGGCGTCACCCGGAGGTAGGGACCGGCCGATCCAGAATCGGATCACCTGCAGCACGCCGATGACGACCAGGAACACGGGAATGAGCAGCCACGGTCCCTGAATCACCAGCAGAACGATGGCGACACCGCCCAGGCCCGAGAAGAGGTGGAGCCAACTCCGCGTACTCCTGATCCGTTCCCGCCGCCGGAACTGATCCGTGCCCAGAGGTGCGCTGGCGCTCGTCAGCGACGGCGCTGTGGGGTTCGGGGCAGGCGGCCGGGTCGGCGCCACATGCGGTACGCCGAGCAGCTCGGAGAAGGCCCGGTGCCGGTCGTTCGGGGACCGCGCCGGATCGGAGGCGGCCGCGGCGAGCGCGGTCTTGTCCTTCTCACCCTCAGTGGAAACGAGGAGATGACTCTCGTGGAACGCCCTCGCGAGTTCGTCCACCTGGTCCGGGCGATCGACCGCGTCGACCACCGAGCCGTTTGCACGGTGGAGGGACACTCGGCAGTGCTCGGCGTCGACCGTCCAGACCAGTACGCCGCGCCCGAGCAGGTTGGCGAGCAGTGGTGCGAACTGGCTGGCAGTACGGGGTTCCATTGGCACCGTGGTCCAGCCCTGCGCGTGTTCGATGCCGGTGCGATCCGACCAGCCCGGCGCGAGCGTGGTGAGCGCGTCGATCACGCTGTCGGTGTCCGCGGCCGTCTGCAGAATCGTGTAGTCCACATGTTCACACTAAAGGACCGGTCGCCGTTGCGCGTGACCTGACGGAGCCCCTGATGAGCGCGTCGGACGTGGCGGTGGTGGCGTTCGTCGGGTTATCCACAGACAGGGACCGACCACGTCCCGCGGCAGTGTTCTGGACCCGTACGCTGCTCCCATGGGACCGAGGGCAGTGGACTGGGACTACGTCAGCCAGTTGGGTAAGCGAATCGAACGGTCGGCCAACGACACCATGCCGCAGGCGAGCCGGCTGGCGGCCGACGCCCAGGACGCCATGATGGCGGCCGGCCAGGGCGGAGGGATGTTCGTCGTCGCGTCGTTCTTCTTCGGCTCTGAATACGTCGAGCAGTCGTTCCAGATCAAGCAGGAGATCTCGGCCGAGATCAATGATGCTGCTCAGAAGACGTCCAGGAACTGGGAAGCGACCGAAGTGAACTCCACGATCAGGGATGGCGGATGAGCAACTCGTATGACTCGATGGCCGGTGCGGTGGGTCCCGGCAAGGAATTCGGCGAGATCGCCTTCTACTCGTCGCTCGCCGCCTGCTCGGCGTTCCCCGAGTTGCTGCTGCCCGTCTCGGCGGCCAAGAGTGGGATTCTCCTTGGCGCCCTGCAAAGGATCTCCGGCCAGGTCTCGAAGCGCGCGACGCGGACGACTCGGGTGATCCGCCTCGGAAAGGCGGAGAGCATCGTCAGCGACTGGATGCCGAGCGACTCCCTCACCAGCGTGCCGATGCGCTTGGCCCTCATCCGCACCGACACCGCCAAGATGATGGAGGCGTGCTCGATGATCCACGAGTCCGCCAAGTTGGGCAGCCAGCTCTACGACGAACTGCAGCAGCACGGCGACAGCATCACCGAGCAGAACTGGAAGGCGGCGGACCAGGAAGAGTTCGCAAGGCTCCTCACCGTCCACCGCGCCGGCATTCTCGCCACCGCCCAGCTCGGCTACGTTACGGCGGCGATGACCGGGGTCGTCGCGATGCTGCGATTTCTCCAGCTCACGATCGCCATGGCGATCATGGTGGCCCTCGCCGCGATGGCGATCACGTTCTGGATCCTGATGGCCATCCCCTTCGGCCAGGGTGCGGCGATGACTATCCGCAACTTCGGCAGGCCGTTGATCAAGACCGTGCAGACCATCATCCGGGTGATGGACGAGATCATGATCAAGGTGGGCTGGGCCCATGCGGGTCTCGTCGGCGTCATGGGACTGAACGCCGCTGCCGTGGACGGTTACAAGATCGGTGAGATCGAGGGCGGTGGCTGGCAGAACCTCGGCGACTCCGCGGTGGACATCGTCGGCAACATGCTCGAGAAGTACAAGCGGGCCGGCCTCAAGGGACTCAGCAACTTCAGCGGTGTCTGACGAGCGGGATACACGCCCTGGCGGCAAGGGCTGGCTTCGCGTTCTCGGCTATGGGCGTAGAGGGGCAAGTGCATGACATCGGAGAGCTTCGATCTCAGGGATCTGCTGCGGAGTCCGGAAGAGATCATGGCCACGCAACGCGAGCAGTTGGCGAAGGCGGAGGAGCTGCAGCGCCGGATCGGCGAGGTGACTGGCTCGGCGACGAGTGAGGACGAGCGGATCTCCGTGTCGTTCAACGAAGCGACCGGTGTCGAAGAGCTGAAGCTGGATCCTCGGGTGATGCGCATGCCCTCGGAGGACCTAGCCGCGGAGATCCTGCGACTGGTGAATGCCGCGCGGGCCGATGCGCAGGGGCAGATTCAGGTAGTCCTCGACGAGACCTTCGGTGGGGACGGCCGGCCGGACCCGGAGGAGATCGGCGAGCAGGTTGCCGAGTTGCAGCAATCTCTCGACGAGATGATGGGCGACACGATGCGGATGGACGGCGAGCTCACCAGCGTCCTCGAGCAGATGCGCAAGCTCGCTGGCGAGTGAGTCGCGGAGTCCCTCGTTGCGCGGTTGTTCGGTGCGCGCCGTAGAGGAGTCGGCGCAGGAGCCACTCCGCGGGTCCGCGCCGGCCGGACCGTTCCACGGCGTACGCCCCGACGACGGTGACCAGCCAGACGCAGCAGGCGAACCCTGCCATGGTCGCGCTCCCCATCACCGCGCCGAGTCCGATGCCCCACGCGGCGAGCAGAGGCGAGAAGATCAGCGAGTGGGTCAGGTAGCAGGACAGTGACCGGCTGCCGACGGCCGCCACCGCGACAACGGCACGCGGCCGCCGACGGCGGACGGACAGCTCGTGCGCGACCAGGGCGATGGCCGCGACGTATCCGAGTCCACCGGCGATACCCGTGCCGTCCCGGACCAGAGTCAGTGCACCCTCCTGCGTGACCGCGGCCGCCGGCACGTCCCAGATCCCCACGTGGGCAAGCGCGGCGGGTAGGCCGCCCAGCCAGCCGACCGGCATACCGACGGCCGCAGTCCACCGCAGGAGCCGAAGGTGGCGGCGTGGTTCCTCCAGGATGCGCCGCCGCGCCGCCCAGAACGCGAGCAGGACAAGGCTCATACCTCCGAACGACAACAGCCCGCCGCCGAGCGTGACGAACACCCAGGTGGTGAGCCGAGTACCGGCCGCGGCGAGCAGGTCCTCCTCGCCTGATGCGTACACCTCGGTGGTTGGCTCCGTGGGGGGCACGCCAGGCTGAGCGAGATCCCCGCTGACGAGCGCCCAGATCCCCGGGACCGTCACCACCACCATGACGAGCCCCGCGATCGCGCTCCACACCAGTAGCGTGAGGTCCCGGCGGCGCAGGAACAGCCAGCCCAGCAGGAGGCTCATCACGCCGTACGAAGGTCGGCCATCCTGAGCAAGCTCGGCCTCAACAACCGGGTCCAGATCGCCCTTCTCGTCCACGACGCGGGCCTCCTGGACGAACCCGGCAAATGACCACGCTGAGCATGCCCGTGTGATTCGACCGGGTGGGGTCTGGGCGTACGCGGTGATTGACCACGCTGAGCATGCCCGTGGAACGTCACCAGGCATCGACGCGCCGCCCGGCTACCAGACACCTGCTCAGCGTGGTCATTTGCAGGTGGAAGCGCGCGGTCAGAGGCAAAGCAGCACGTTGCCTTCGCCGACAGGCGGCTCGGTTGGGAACCCCTGCGGGGAGACGCGGAGATCCACGTACGGGGCGAGGTGGAAACCTACCCGCCCCGGAGGGGTGGAGAATCCGCATGCGGGAACATGGAGGAGCACGCGCAGGTTGGTGCCAGAAGAGGATCCCGACCACCCGAGGAGACAGTTGTGTCCCTGCCGCCGCTCGTAGCCCCCGCTCCCGACCTCAGCGTCGACGAGGTACGCCGATACTCGCGGCACATCATCATCCCCGACGTCGGCATGGACGGTCAGAAGCGGCTGAAGAACGCGAAGGTCCTCGTCATCGGCGCCGGCGGCCTCGGCAGCCCGGCCCTGCTCTACCTCGCGGCGGCCGGTGTGGGCACGCTCGGCATCGTCGACTTCGACACCGTGGACGAGTCGAACCTCCAGCGCCAGGTGATCCACGGCCAGAGCGACGTGGGCAAGTCCAAGGCGGTGTCGGCGAAGGAGTCGATCGCCGAGATCAACCCCTTCGTCAAGGTCAACCTGCACGAGGTACGCCTTGACTCCGACAACGCCCTCGACATCTTCGCCGGCTACGACCTCATCCTCGACGGCACCGACAACTTCGCCACCCGCTACCTCGTCAACGACGCGGCCGTGATCCTTTCCAAGCCGTATGTCTGGGGCTCGATCTTCCGCTTCGAGGGCCAGGTCAGCGTGTTCTGGGCGGAGCACGGCCCGCACTACCGCGACCTCTACCCCGAGCCCCCGCCGCCGGGGATGGTGCCCTCCTGCGCCGAGGGCGGCGTGCTCGGAGTCCTCTGCGCATCCATCGGCTCGGTCATGGTCAACGAAGCCGTCAAGCTCATCACCGGCATCGGCGAGCCGCTGGTCGGCCGGCTGCTGATCTTCGACGCGCTCGAGATGGCCTGGCGCGAGCTCAAGGTCAACCGCGATCCGGAGACGGCGCCGGTCACCGAGCTGATTGACTACGAAGCGTTCTGCGGTGTGATCTCAGACGAGGCGGCGGAGGCTGCGGTGGATTCCACGATCGACGTACGCACGCTCAAGGACTGGCTCGACGCCCGGGCGCGAGGTGAGCGCGACTTCGTCCTGGTCGACGTCCGTGAACGTAACGAGTACGAGATCGTCAACATCGACGGTGCCGTGCTCATCCCCAAGGGCGAGTTCCTGACCGGCGAGGCGTTCGAGAAGCTGCCGAAGGACAAGCAGGTCGTCCTTCACTGCAAGGTCGGCGGGCGTTCGGCCGAGGCGCTCGCGGCCGCGAAGGGTGCGGGCTTCTCCGACGCGGTACACGTCGCCGGTGGGATCTCCGCGTGGGTCAACCAGATCGAGCCGGACAAGCCGTCGTACTGAGTCTCGTTCCTACGAAGGGGGCAGGGCGCGGGGTGCGCGACGACGAGTACGTCGAGCAGGTGCTGTCGGTCGTGGAGCGGATCCCGGCCGGCCGGGTCATGGCGTACGGCGACATCGCGGAGTACGTCGGTTCCGGCGGACCGCGGCAGGTCGGCTGGGTGATGTCGCACTACGGCGGTGGCGTGCCGTGGTGGCGGGTGGTCCGCGCCGACGGCCGGCCCGCCGACTGCCACGTCGGCGAGTCGGTCCGCCGGTTGCGTTCGGAAGGTACGCCGTTTCGTGGACCGCGGAGCGATCGCGTCGACATGGCCAACGCCCGCTGGGACGGCTCGCCCTGACCGTGGTGCCCTGGCATTGTGTGAGGGGTCCCTTGTCTGGCGTACCTATTGGCGCAGGTTCCCCCTCATCCGACGTTGAGGTGGCACAAGGGTCCCCTGTTGCGAACCTGTGGGCGGAGGGGTCCCCTCATGCGAGGTTGAGTTGGCGTAGGGTCCCCTCATCCGAACCTGGTGCCGCGCTGGACGGCGTCACGAGACGCGTTGTCGCGTGTGGTGGCCTTGGCGGCCTGCCACCTCTCGAAGAGGCTGTCCATCTCCGACTCGATGAAGCGGTAGAAGGCGCCCATCTCCGCGACCCGGCGTCCGGACGGCGTGTCCGGACCGCCGAGAGCCTCGACACCCTCGTCGGACAGGTCGGCGACGGTCTTGACCATCCCTCTCCGGCTGATGCTGGACTCGTACCAGACATCGTTCGGCAGCCGGTAGTGGTGCGTACGCGTCCCACGCACGGGTTCCCGAACGACCAAACCAAGATGCAGGAGATACCGGACGGCGCCAGAGATCGCGGCCGGGCTCACATCGAGGCGTTCGGCGAGTTCTGCGGCTGTCAGGGAGTGTTCGTCAGCGGCCATCATCGCCGCGAGCACCCGGCCTGGCATGCGGGGTACGCCCATGTCGGCCAGGGTCATCGCCAGGTGCTCGACGAAGCGGCGTACGGCATCCTCGTCCCGTTTCGGGTGTTTTCCTGTCACCGCCACCTCCGGGGACCCGACCGCTGGTCTGACCGCGTTCGCGAGCTGAGATCACCTACGTAACAAGCTTCACGAAGTTGTGAATCTAGTGTAGCTTCAAGTTGCTCGCGTCCGGAATTGTCCACCCGAGAGATCCTCGAGGGCCGGCGCGGGCACGTGATGGAGAGAGGCGTGATGAGCGCAGTCCAGGTCGCCGCACGAGAGCGGTGGTTTGTCGATGCCCTCACGCATGTCCGGCATCCGATCCGGGACGACGCCGCCCGTGCCACGTGCGGCGTCGACGGGCGGATGCGGTCATCGGAGATGGCCGCGCGCAAGGCGGACTCGGATCCGCCCCGACACCAGGCCGGTGAGTCGCGGCTCGGCTGAGCCGCCTTGAGGACTCCCGTCGCGGAGTCCCGGATCACCCGGCAGAGGTGGTCCTCGTCCCCTGTCGTGCAGGAAGTCTGCTCGGCATGCCTGCTGTTTCCGATGCCATTCCGCGCGCCACAAGCGCCCCACCACGAACAAGGACTTCGATGACTGACATGGCCATCGCGGTGTCCGGCCTGTGCAAGAACTTCGGCCGTACCCGCGCTCTCGACGACCTCGACCTGAACGTACGCACCGGCGAGGTCCACGGCTTCCTCGGCCCCAACGGCGCCGGCAAGACCACGACCATCCGGGTCCTGCTCGGTCTGCTCCAGGCCGACGCGGGCCGCGCCGAACTGCTCGGCGGCGATCCCTGGCGGGACGCGACCAGGCTGCACCGGCGACTCGCGTACGTGCCGGGCGACGTCACCCTCTGGCCCAACCTCACCGGCGGCGAGGTGATCGACCTCCTCGGCCGGCTGCGCGGCGGGCTCGACAAGAAGCGACGGGGTGAACTGCTCGAGCGGTTCGACCTCGACCCGCGCAAGAAGGGGCGTACGTACTCCAAGGGCAACCGGCAGAAGGTCGGGCTGGTCGCCGCGCTCGCCTCCGACGTCGAGCTCCTCATGTTGGACGAGCCCACCTCCGGCCTCGACCCGCTGATGGAGGAGGTCTTCCAGCAGTGCATCGAGGAGGAGAAGCGGCGGGGCCGGACCGTCCTGCTGTCCAGCCACATCCTCGCCGAGGTCGAGGCGCTGTGTGACCGGGTGACGATCATCCGGCAGGGACGCGCAGTCGAGACCGGCACGCTGTCCGAGCTGCGCCACCTCACTCGTACGTCGATCGCCGCCGACCTCGCGGGCCCGCCCAACGGGATCCGCGACCTCGCCGGCGTGCACGACCTGGAGGTCGACGGCACGAGGGTGCGGTTCGAGGTCGACACCGCGCAGCTCGACGCCGTGCTCCGCCAGCTCACCGCCGTGGGGGTACGCAGCCTCACCAGCCAGCCGCCCACCCTCGAAGCACTGTTCCTCCGCCACTACCAGGACGAGCTGAACGGCGCGCAGGTGTCGGAGGTGACCCGATGACTGTCGGCCAGAACCTCGTCGGGACGGGCGGACTGATCCGCCTGATCCTGCGGCGGGACCGGGTCCTGCTGCCGCTGTGGGTGTTCCTCCTGGCGCTGGTCCCGGTGAGCGGAGTGGCGGCGACTCGGGAGCTCGTGTCGACGCAGGCCGAGCTCCAGCAGTACGCCGACACCAGCGGGACCAATCCTGCCTTCCTCGCGTTGTACGGGCCGTTGTACGACGTGAGCCTCGGCGGGGTGATCGCCCAACGGATGGGGATGTTCCCGGTGATCCTCGCGCTGATCTGCGCGCTCACGGTGATCCGGCACACTCGAACCGAGGAGGAGGCCGGACGGCGCGACCTGCTCGGCGCCACCGTGATCGGCCGGCAGGCCAACCTGGCGGCGGCCCTGATCGTCGTCCTAGGAGCCAACCTCGTGCTGGCACTGGTGATCGCCCTCGGCATGATCGGCCAGGACCTGCCGGTGGCGGGGTCGGTCGCCTTCGGTCTGAGCTTCGCGCTCGCCGGCTGGGTGTTCGCGGCCGTCGGCGGTGTCGCCGCCCAGCTCACCGAGGGGGCCGGTGCTGCCAGAGGACTCGCGCTGACCGTTCTCGGAGCGGCGTTCGTCCTGCGCCTGGCCGGCGACATCGGCGGTGAGGGCAACGGCGCCTCCTGGCTGTCCGGTCTCTCGCCGATCGGCTGGGCGCACCAGATCCGGTCGTACGGCGACGAGCGGTGGTGGATCCTCGTTCCAGCCGGAGTGCTCGTGCTGGGCCTGGTGACTGCGGCGTTCCTGCTCTCGGCCCGCCGGGACGTGGGCGCCGGCGTTCTTCCGCCGCGGCTCGGTCCGGCCTCAGCTTCGCCGCGCCTGCGCGGCACGCTCGGGCTCGCCTGGCGGCTGCAGCGCGGACTGCTGGTGAGCTGGACAGCTGGGCTGACGGTGCTCGGCCTCGTCTACGGCGGCGTGGCGTGGGGTGTCCGCGACATGCTCAAGGGCAACCGGGAGATGGAGGAGATCTTCGCCCGCATGGGCGGCTCGGCCGGCATCGTCGACGCGACCCTCGCAGCGATGCTGGGCATCATCGGCCTGATCGCCTCGGCCTACGCGATCCAGGCGACCCTGCGGATGCGGGCGGAGGAGACCAGCCTGCGGCTGGAACCCGTTCTCGGAACGGCGGTCGGCCGGGTCAGGTGGATGGCGAGCCATCTGGTCTTCGCTCTCCTGGGGCCGACCGTCGCACTCGCGGCGGCGGGGCTGGCCGCCGGCTTCGTGCACGGGTTGAACGCCGACGATGTCGGTGGTCAACTGCCGCGGGTGTTCGCTGGCGCGATGGTGCAGTTGCCGGCGGTCTGGACGCTGGCAGCCGTCGCCGTCGCGTTGTTCGGCCTGCTGCCCAGGATCGCGGCCGCGAGTTGGGCCGCGTTCGGCCTGTGCCTGTTCCTGGGCTGGGTGGGGGCGCTCCTGCAGCTCGACCAGGTGCTGCTCGACGCCTCGCCGTTCACGCACCTCCCCAAGCTGCCCGGGGGTGACGTGACGGCGGAACCCTTCGTGTGGCTGGCAGGTGTCGTGGTCGTGCTGGTGGCGGTCGGGCTGGTGGGCTTCCGTCGGCGCGACGTCCCGGTCACCTGACGCCGGGCGGCGCGCCGCTCGTCGGCCCGGGAGCGTGAGTTGTCAGAGGTATCTCGTCCTCCATGGCGGGATACCTCTGACAGGTCGGCGGGATGGCGCTTTCGTTCGTACGCCGGCGACAACGGATGAGGAGAGTGTGCGATGGCGGGCCACAAGGTGGATCTGAGCGGGGCGCCGGAGACGATGCTCGCCACGCTGTACGGCCGTGCACTCGACGCGCGCGCGGCGGACCCGATCCTGGGGGACCGGCTCGCCGACGAGATCGTCGGACGGGTCGACTACGACTTCAGCAAGCTGAACGTGACACGCAACGACGCGATGAGCATCGCGGTCCGGGTCAAGTACGTCGACCGGGTGGCGGCACAGGCCCTCGCGACCGAGGGCCGTGTGACTGTCCTGCACCTGGCATGCGGGCTCGACACGCGGGCGTTCCGGCTCGACCCGGACGCCCGCCTCGAGTGGTACGACGTGGACTTTCCCGAGGTGGTCGAGCTCCGTCGTGTGCTCGTGCCCGACCGCGCCCGCTATCACCTGATCGGATCCTCGGTGACGGCCGAAGGCTGGCTGGAGGAGGTCCCGGCCGATCAGGCGGTTCTGGTCGTGGCGGAGGGACTCATGCAGTATCTCGAGAAGGACGACTTCATCCGGCTCGTCCAGCGCATCGTCGAACGCTTTCCCCACGGGCATCTGGTCTTCGACTCGTGGAACTCCCTTGCCGCGCGGTTCGGCGGACATGTGCGAGCGATCAAGGCGACCGGCGCAAAGACCGGCGGGTGGGGAATCGACGACCCACGTGAACTGGAGCGGTGGGTGCCGGGCCTGTCCTTCGTCGGCTCCCAGGACTTCATGAACCTGCCCGAGCTCACGAGGGCGCCATTGCCCGCACGGGCACTCGTCAGGCTGATGCGGCACGTCAGGGTGCTGAGGGACCTCGGGCTGATCTTGACCTACCGCTTCTGAGGTTTCGCAACCCCGATCCTGCAATCTCTGCGCTGCCTGCTGGTGCCACCCGCCTTCTAGTGCCACCCGGCTTCAGGTGGTGCACGGCTTCAGGTGGTGCACGGCTTCAGGTGGTGCACGGCTTCAGGTGGTGCACGGCTTCAGGTGGTGCACGGTCTTAGGTGGTGCACCGGTGTTGGCCGGGGCTGGACTGTTTGACCGCGACTGGTTCCCCTCGCCGTACTTATGCGCAAAAGTGCTTGTACGCAGGAACGCTGATGCGCATAAGCGGAGGATCGACAGTGGCAGACGACCGAGGCACGCCACGGCGCCGGCAGAGCGACATCGCGCGCGCCGCCGGCGTCTCGCAGGCCACGGTCTCGATGGTCCTGAACGGCCGGACCGGGCGCGGTGCCGCGATCCGGCCCGAGACCCGGGAGCGCGTACTGGCCGCCGCGGCCGAGCTCGGCTACGCCGGCAATCCCGCCGCCCGCAGCCTCGCCGGCGGGCGCAACCGGCTACTCGGCGTCTTCACGTTCGAATCCGTCTTTCCCGCGGAGAGCGCCGACTTCTACCACCCGTTCCTCGTCGGGGTCGAGCGCGCCGCCGAGGCGGAGGGGTATGACCTCATCCTCTTCACGAGTGCTGCCGGACCTGACGGTCGCCGACGCATCTATCGCGACAACTTCAACCGGCTCCGGATGGCCGACGGGTGTGTCCTGCTCGGCTACGAGCGTGACCGCTCCGAGCTCGACCGGCTCGCGGGCGAGGACTTCCCCTTCGTCGTCATCGGCCGGCGCGACGTTCCCGGACGTGACGTCGCCTACGTCGCCGCGGACTACACCACTCCCACGGCCGAGGCGGTCGGCCGGCTGGCCGCGCTGGGGCACCGTGCCATCGCGTACCTCGGATCCGGGCTCGACGCCGAGCATGTCCTGGACCGGGAAGAGGGCTACCGGCAGGCGCTTGCGGCGCACGGTCTCGACCCCGATCCGCGGCTGTACGTCAGCCCGGCGCGGTCGCTTCGCGTGGACGACCTGCATGGGCTGCGTGCTCTCGGGGCCACGGCCTT
Source organism: Actinopolymorpha sp. B11F2 (assembly GCF_040195635.1). Lineage (NCBI taxonomy): Bacteria > Bacillati > Actinomycetota > Actinomycetes > Propionibacteriales > Actinopolymorphaceae > Actinopolymorpha > Actinopolymorpha sp. B11F2. The sequence goes on from NZ_JBEFTX010000002.1 coordinate 497,947, forward strand.
CCTCACCGAGGACGACTCGATCCTGCGCCGGCTTCTCGAACTCACCAGCTCCGTCGGACTTCACGCGCCCGACGACTTCTCGCTCGTCACGCTCGTCGACCCGTCGCCGCTCCGACCGGACGCCGACGTGAGCGGACTCCGCGTGCCGCGGCTGGAAATGGGAGCCGCGGCCGTACGCATGCTCGGCGCGATGCTCAGCGACTCGCCCGAGATGGGCGCCGCCGGTGCGGATGGTGCGGATGGGCGGCGCCTCGTCCTTCCCTGCGACCTCGCTGCCGGCACCACCACAGGTCCGCCACCGAGTCCCCGCCCAGGTTCGCCACCGAGTCCGCGCCCGAGCCGCCAGTGAGCCAGCAGTCCGGCACAACGAGAGGGGTCAAGCCATGAGGCAGATCGAGACCGACATCGCCGTGATCGGTGGGGGACTCGGCGGTGTCGCGGCCGCGCTCGCCGCCACCCGTGCGGGGCACCGCGTGCTGCTGTCGGAGGAGACGTCCTGGGTCGGTGGCCAGCTCACCTCCCAGGGCGTACCGCCGGACGAGCATCCCTGGATCGAGCAGTTCGGGTGTACGGCGAGCTACCGCCAGCTCCGCGACGGCATCCGCGACTACTACCGCCAGTGGTATCCGCTCACGTCGACCGCCCGGGCGGCTCGCCACCTCAATCCAGGCGACGGTCGGGTCAGCCGGATCTGCGCGGAGCCTCGTGTGGGCCATGCCGTCCTCGAGGCGATGCTGGCCCCCGCGCGCAGCGCCGGCCGCCTCGACGTACGGCTGCACCACCGCCCGGTCGCAGCCACTGCCGACGGCTCTCAGGTCACCAGCGTGACACTGCGCGACGCCACCTCGGGCGAGGATCTCGTCGTGGTCGCGCCGTACATCCTCGACGCCACCGAGACCGGCGACCTGCTGCCGCTGACGGGTACGGAGTACGTGACCGGCTTCGAGTCCCAGGCCGACACCGGCGAGCCGAGCGCGCCCAGCGAACGCCAGCCCGCCAACATGCAGGCGGTCTCGTGGTGCTTCGCCGTCGACCACGAGGAGGGTGCTGACCACACGATCGACAAGCCCGACAACTACGCGTTCTGGCGGGACTACCAGCCGCCGTACTGGCCGGGCCGGATGTTCGAGCTCGTTGCCCCCAACCCGCGGACTCTCGAACCGATGCACCGCACGGTCATCCCGCACCCCGAGGACGACCCGTCGCTCGCCGGGACCGGCAAGGGACGGCGCGGCGACCAGGACCTGTGGACGTTCCGGCGGATCCTGGCCCGGCACCAGTTCGAGCCGGGTGCGTTCGCGAGCGACATCTGCCTCGTCAACTGGCCGATGATCGACTACGAACGCGGGTCGGTGTTCCCCGTGGACGGTCTGGTCGACGAGGCGGCGGCGGGCCGTCACCTCGAGGGTGCCCGGGAGATGAGCCGCTCGTTCGTCTACTGGCTCCAGACGGAGATGCCGCGTCCGGACGGCGGGACCGGGCTGCCGGGCCTGCGGCTGCGGCCGGACGTGATGGGGACGCACGACGGCCTGGCGATGGCGCCGTACATCCGGGAGTCGCGCCGGATCGTCGCGGAGTACACGGTCGTGGAGCAGGACGTCTCCCTCGCCGTGCGTGGTGAACAGGGCGCCAAGCGGTACGCCGACTCGGTGGGCATCGGGTCGTACCGGATCGACCTGCACCCGTCGACCGGCGGCGACAACTACATCGACGTGGGCTCGTGCCCGTTCCAGATTCCGCTCGGTGCGCTGTTGCCCGTGCGAGTCACCAACCTGCTGCCCGCCAACAAGAACATCGGGACGACGCACATCACCAACGGCTGCTACCGGCTGCACCCGCCGGAGTGGAACATCGGCGAGTCCACCGGCCTGCTCGCCGCGTACTGCCTGACGCATCGGGTCACACCGCACCAGGTCCGCGCGGACGACACACGGCTCGCCGACTACCAGCGGGTGCTGGCGCAGCACGGCGTCGAGATCGCCTGGCCCGACGTCCACGGCTACTGAACCCTGCTGTCACCGCACGACCGTACGACCGCACACTGCGCGACCGCACCTCCGTACCACCGCACCTCCGCACCACCGCACCGCAGACTCACCTACCCACTACTCGTCCCCAGCTGTGCGAGGGAGACGCCGCGATGACGCGACGGATGGATCGACGACAGGTACTCATGACCAGCGGCATGCTCTCGATCGCGGCCGCGCTACCAGGATGTAGCTTCTTCTCCTTCGACCCAGGAAGGGAGGAACAAGGGGCTCCGCCGTCTGCCAAGAACACCGGAGAGGCTCCTTCGCTTGCCGAACTCGTCAAGCAGGGCAAGCTTCCGCCGCTGCGCGAACGGCTGCCGGACAAGCCACTCGTCGTCGCGCCGGTCGAGCGGATCGGCACCTACGGCGGCCAGTGGCGTAACGCCCTCATCGGTCCGGGAGACGCCTTCCGGCTGGGCTACACGCTGGCGTACGAAAATCTCGTCCGATGGGATCTGTCGTGGAAGAAGGTGATCCCCAATGTCGCGGAGACGTTCACCAGCAACGAGGACGGCACACGTTTCGAGTTCCGGCTTCGCGAGGGCATGAAATGGTCCGACGGGAAGCCCTTCACCGTCGACGACATCGTCTTCGCGTATGAGGATGTCCTTCTGGACAAGGAGATCAGCCCTGAGCCGCCGCCGCTGTTCGTCTCCGGCGATAAGCCGGCGCAGGTGGAAAAGGTGGACGAGCGGACGGTCGCGTTCGTGTTCGCCGAGACCAACGGGCTCTTTCTCGACCGCCTGGCCTCGGAGACCTCGAACGCCCTGACCCGGATTCCGCGACATTATTTCCAGAAGTACCACAAGAAGTACAACCCGACCGCCGACGCGGACGCGAAGGCCAAGGGCTACGACAGTTGGCTCGCCCTCGTCCAGGCCGAAGGCGACGCCTTCGGTGGGCTCTGGCAGGCGCCCGACGTCCCGCGGCTGCACGCCTGGTTGCCGAAAGGCCCACTGGGCAAGGGAACCCGGATCACCTTCGACCGCAACCCGTACTACTGGAAGACCGACGACGAAGGCAACCAGTTGCCGTATCTCGACGGGGTGGTGTTCGACCTCGTGAGCGATGCGCAGGTGCTGCTGCTCAAGGTCCTCAAGGGCGAGATCGACATGATCGACCGGCACGTGACGACGACCGAGAACAAACCGGTACTGGCGCGCGACCGCGAGTCCGCCGGATACCGCTTCTTCGACCTCGTACCAGACAAGCTCAACACGATGACCATCATGCTGAACCTCACCTGTCCCGATCCGGTGAAGCGGAAGATCTTCGGGAGCAGGGACTTTCGGATCGGACTTTCCTACGCCATCAACCGCGACGAGATCATCCGCGCCGTGCACGCGCGGCAGGGTGAGCCCTGGCAGGTGGCACCCACGGCGGAGAGCGAGTTCTACGACGAGGAGATGGCGAAGCAGTACACCGAGTACGACGTCGACCTGGCGAATCGGCACCTCGACAAGGCGGGCTTCGCCGAACGCAACGGCGACGGCGTGCGCCTCGGGCCGGACGGTGAGCCGATCACGTTCACGGTGCAGGTCGGCAGCGGCGCCGGAAAGCCCCACCTGGCCGACAGTCTGGAGATGGTCCGCGGCCACTGGCGAGAGGTCGGTATCGAGGCAAACATCAAGCCCGAGGACCTGACGTTGTTCAACGAACGCCTTTCCAGCAACGCGATCGACGCCACCGTGTGGGACGGTGACGGTGGCCTCGACGTCATGCGGACGCCGGCGTACTACCTACCGCTAGGAGGGAACACGACGGGATACGCCGAGGGCTGGGCGCAGTGGTACCACTCGACAGGCAAGGCCGGCATGCGGCCCCCAGCGCCGACGCGACGGCAGTTCGCGTTGTACGACGAGATGTTGACCGAGGCGTCGGCGGACCAGCGCAGCACGCTGATGAAACAGATCCTCGCCATCACCAAGGAGGAGTTCTACACGATCGGCATCTCGACGGCGTTACCTGGATACGGTGTGGTGAAGAACGACTTCCGGAACATGGTGGACGAGACGTTCTTCGCCGCCAATTTTCCGTATCCGGGTGTGACGAATCCGGAGCAGTACTTCCTCGAAGCCTGAGGCGGCACATCCGCGGGGCTCGCGCAAGGTTCGGGTTCGTGGACCCGCACGATGATGCAGGCGGGATGAGCCCAACGGTCAGGCGTGAGCGTCGTCGTCGGCCGTGAGGTCCTGCCGGATCGCGCGCACCAGTGCAGGAAGTCCGGTCAGCAGGGCGTCCCGCTCGGCCGGGCTCATCGCGGCGACCCACCGGACGTAGTGCTGGTGAAAGTGGCGGCCCATGCGCGCGTGGACCGCTCGTCCCTGGTCGGTGAGCCGGAGCCGGTAGAGACGGCGGTTGTCGGGATCGCGTTCGCGCACGAGGAGCGCCTTGCGATCGAGGTCGGCGACCATCCGGCTGACGGTGCTCTTCTCGAGTCGGAGGCGTTCGACGAGATCACGTTGGGACAAAGGCGCGGCGACGTCGAGTTCGTGCAGGGCGAACGCCTGTGACATGGACACCGACTCACCCGGCAACGTCTGGTCCGGCTGGAGCAGGCCGGCGACCTGGATCAGCTCCATCAGGGCTTCGTGGAGGCGTACCGACGCGTCGTCGGTCATGGGCGGGGCACCTCCTCGACGCGGGGCCTGGCACGGCGAGAGTTGCTCTCTACAACTATCAGGCGTACCGTGACTCCATAGTTGTACCGCACAACTCAGAGGAGCCGCCATGCGGGCGCACCGCCACCTCCATCCCGGGAACACGCCGGCGATGTTCCATGGACGGAACAGCCGAATCTACGACTTCGTGGCCAGACGGTTGCTGCGGCGGCTCTACCGCCGGATCGCCGAGGACGTCACCGACGCCGTGCCGGACGGTGGCGCGGTGCTCGACGTCGGCACCGGTCCCGGAGTCCTCCTGGTCGAGATCGCGAAGCGGCGCGCCGATGTGGAGCTGACCGGAATCGACCTGTCCGCCGACATGGTGACGGCGGCCAACCGCAATCTTCAGGACTACGGCGACCGGGCCGTCGCCCGGGTCGGCGATGTGACCGGCCTCGAGTTTCCGGACGACTCCTTCGACCTGATCGTCTCGTCCTTCAGCCTGCACCACTGGGACGACCCGGAAAATGCGGTGCCGGAGCTCGCCAGAGTCCTGCGTCCCGGCGGAAGGCTCTACCTCTACGACTTCACACACGCGCCGTTCGACCTGGTGGCGTCCAGCGCGCGTGAACGGGCCCTCTTCCACGACGGTTCGAGTACGCAGACCGCGATGCGTACCGGCATTCCGTTCTTCCGGCGATGCACCCGGCACGTCATGGTCGCCGGTGACGTGATGAAGGGCAGTAGCCCGGTCACGCCGTGAGTGTGTCCACCGTGGCCGCGACCGCCGCATCCCGACTGATGTGCCCGGGGAGTTGCACCGGTCCGCCGTGGTCGCGATCCAGCGCTGGTTGGCGGCATCGTGCGTACACCAGTAGTGGTCTTCATGCGCCGGGGCGGCGTCGTTGAGCACTGCCCGGAGGTCACAGGGTTACTGACCGGCCGGATCGGTCTTTGCGAGGACGTCGCGGGCGAAGGCCACGAGCAGCCGCTGAGGTGTCGTGTCATCGGTCTGGGACGGGTCGTATCGGATATGCAGGATGTCCGGCCCTCGCACGGCGTATATCTCCAGGTTCCCTGTCTTCTCGGATGCGCCGTAGGCGGCCCAGGCGCAACGCCTATCACCTACCGTGTCGAGACCCGGCATCGGCACCTTCGCGCCGCCCGGCGGCATCTTCGTTTTGGCTAGCTCTTTGCAGCTTTCGTCGATGCCCCGAGAGGCGACTTCCTCCGCTGCCCTGGAACCAATTGGCGCGGATCGGCTGAGCTGCACCGTGAGTGCGTCATACCCCGATGCATCAGAATCGGTTTCTCGCTGCACCCGACAATATCGCCCCGTGACGAGTGGTCGGACGTGACTACCGGCTCCCGGACCAGCTCGGCGATTCGTTCCTTGCCGACTGTCGCACACAGGTCTCTCGGCGGAGGCGGCGGAGTCGGAAGTTCCGTTGTGAGGAACCGGCTGGACAAGAGGTAGGTCAGCCCGAGCAGCACAGGAATCCCGATGATCGAAATCGAGAAGATCGCGAGCAGCACACCTCTGCTGGCTTTCCGTGGGTTCGGGGGCGGCTGCGCGACACCCGGTTGGCGAGGTGTGTTGCTCCGCCCACATTCACCGCCGGAGCGAGTACGTGAATCGGACATCAGGCCTCCTTCTTGTCCCAGCGCGTCGGGTCGCCGATGACCGCCTTAGACCGCGGCCAGTGACCACCGGGAAATGCCTCACTGTTGTTCAACAGGGCCTCGACCTCTGCAAATGAGCTCATGAAGTTCGCCATCATTTCGCGGAAGTTCTCCAGGGCGTCGGCAACACCCTTCACCAGAGCAGCGGCGGCCTCGACCGGCACCGAGAGAATGTCGGGCGTCGCGGCGTTGTCCAGCGCCGTTGCCACGTCCGCAAGTGTGCGCGCATCGTCAGGCCGACGCGCACCCAGAATTGCGTGACGTGACTGGCGCATTCGGTGAGCGGTTGGTTTAGCCCATTTGCGATCTGGGCGATGTGGGAAAGTGCGGCCTTCTGATCGGGCAGGAGATCCTCGTACGCCTTCTCGGCATCACCCGTCCAGTAGTCGACCAACAGCATCTGGCTGTTGCCGTACCTCCCGGCTTCTTCGCTCACCGGTAGACCGATCCCCGAACCCCAGGTGCCAGCGGCATGATTGAGTCTCCAGGGATTGCCAACTCCTGCGAGGTAGCCATGGATCCTGCGGCGTTCGTTGTCAAGGACTTCCAGAGCGTCGCCGATGTTGTCGTCGAACCGATCCTGAAGGAGTGCTATTGCCGATCCGGCAACGAGGGGACCGAGTATGGGGCCACCTAGCAGCATGGCTCCTCCGCCGACAGCAAGGGTTCTGATATCGAGACCGTGCAGCGACTCCAGGGTCTTTCTGATGCTCTCGAGACCCGATTCGATCGCCTTCTTCACTACCTCGGGTGTCTGTTCGTCCCACGGAGACTCCAGCCAATCCGTAGTCGCGCTGCCGCTCATCTCAGTTCCCTCCATCTATGGACCGCTCGATGTACGTCGAGGTTCCGTGGTTGACGTCCTCGTTCTCCTCAACGTTGCGGGCCACGGTCAGGAGGTGCGACTCCATTGTGTCGAAGCAGCTCTGACCCTCGCCGAGCAGGCGGATGACCGTTTCCAACAGCTCCTTGTAGGTAGCGCTGATGTCCTTGAACCTTTGCGCAGCAGTGACATGTTCGGCGACAACGGAGAAGGTGTGTCGGTCGAGTTCGAGAGTCTTGGCCACCTGTTGTGCCTTCTTGAGCACATCGGCGGAGTCTCCCCAACGTTTGGCATCCTGCCGCATCAGGTCGATGTCGTAGCTGGCTGAGTTCGCGCGTGGTCCGGGCACGGTCAGTCCTCCTCCTGTCGCAGCCACCGCGCCAAGCGGGCGGGGTCGTTGGTCAAAGCCATGATGCGGTCAGCCGCCGGCGTCTGGGACGGTTGGTCGGATCCAGGCGCAACGTCGAGCGATTCGTAAGCCGCCTGAAATGCTTCCCGAAGAGCCTCGACCACACGTTCGGTCGAAGCCGAGCCGAGCCACCTCTCGCTGAGGGTGAGCCCGGAAATGGCGCCGGATGTGTTCAACGTGACCGAAACATTCCGGCGGTCATCGCTCCCGGTGTGTCCGGGATGAGAGTCGGCGCCGTCAGCAGTCGTGGATTGCAGCCGGCTGATGGTAGCGGCAGCTTCGGAGTTGACCGACTCCAATAGGTCGGCCACCCGATGCCAGGCATCGCGCTGTCCCTCAGGCGTCAGTCCCGCCAGCGCATCCGGCTCCAGGAGTGGTGCACTCGCGGTGGGGGGATGGTCTTCGGGCACATTGGTCCGCGAATCGAGGTAGCTGAGGCGCCCCTGGATGACGGCGTACATCACCGCCTCAGCCATTCCGGCGACACCCAGCTTGTCTCGCCAACGCGTCGTCAGTGCAACGTCGGTCAGACGTCCAGACTGAGGATCCAGCCGCACCTGGACGCATCCGGTCGGGTCAGTCGCGGTCAGCTCGCCGGATGGCTCCTCACCGTTGTCGTCACGCACTCTCGCGAACCCCGTCCTGCGGCTATGAGCACGAACCGGCTTATGTGCGGTCACACAGTACGCATTCACGGACAATCTCGACCACTACGCGATCCGGCGCCTGTGGAAGATCCACCGAAAGGACGCGGTGTGGGACGTCTGTTCATCGTTGGAGAGTGCGGAAGGGGCAATAGTCACGTCTCGTCGGAGTCCAACACCATGGCGATCCCCTGCCGGATCGACCACGTTTGCCGCCACCGGACGCGGCAGGCCGGCGTCGGTCGTTGCACTGTCCGTGCTTTCTGATGGAATGCCGAGCATGTCCGGAACGCATCGAGTCGCCACGAGCGGGCGCGCCGAGGCGGCTCCGACCTATCGACTGGTACGGCGTACTCACGACAGACCTGCGACGCATCAGACCGCGCCCGCACTCGACGACGCACAACGCCAGGTCGTCGAGCATCGGGGCGGTCCCTTGCTCGTGCTCGCCGGCCCGGGCACGGGCAAGACGACGACGCTGGTCGAGGCGGCCGTCGACCGGATCGAACGCGACGGGCTCGATCCGGCGCGCGTGCTGCTCCTGACGTTCGGGCGCCGAGCGGCGGCCGAACTGCGGGACCGGATCGCCGCGCGACTCGACCGCACGATCCGCGAGCCACTGGCGCGGACGTTTCATTCCTACGCCTTCGGCCTCTTGCGCGGTGAGGCGGTCCTGCACGACCGGCCGATGCCGCGACTGCTGTCCGGCCCTGAGCAGGATCTCGTGATCCGCGACCTGTTGCGCGGCGACGTCGACGAGTTCGGGGCGAAGGACTGGCCGAAGCGGCTGCGACCGGCGCTGCTCACCCGCGGCTTTGCCCAGGAGCTGCGCGACCTGCTGCTCCGGGCGGCCGAGCGTGGGTTGGACCCGAGGGCACTCGGGGCACTGGGTCGCAGAGAGCGTCGCGACGACTGGGTGGCGGCCGCGAAGTTCGCCCGGCAGTACGCCGCGATCACCGCGCTCCGGCCCGAGGCTCCGGCCTATGACCCGGCCGAGCTGGTCCGCGCGGCGGTCGACCTCCTCCGTAGCGATCCCGAACTGCTCGCGCGGGAGCGGGAGACGCGCACTGCCGTGTTCGTGGACGAGTACCAGGACGCCGACCCCGCCCAGGAGGAGCTGCTGTCGTTGCTCGCCGGGGGCGGCCGCGACCTGGTCGTGGTCGGCGATCCCGACCAGTCCATCTATGCGTTCCGGGGTGCGGAGATCGACGGGATCCGCCGGTTCACCGAACGCTTCCGGCGCGCGGACGGCGAGGAGGCGGACACGGTCGCCCTCGGTCGCTGTCGCCGGTCCGGTCCGGTGCTGCTGAACGCGTCCCGGCGGTTCGCCCGCCGGCTCGGCGGCCCCACGGCCCACCGGGCATTGGTGCCCGAACCGGAGCTGCCCAAGGGTGAGGTCGAGGTGCACCTGCTGCGCTCGGCCAACCAGGAGGCCGCCTTTGTCGCCCAGCAGCTCCGCGAAGCACACCTGGTCGGCGGGGTGGCCTGGTCGCGGATGGCGGTGCTGGTCAGGGCGGCGACGCACATTCCGCTGCTGCGTCGCGCGCTGACGTCGGCCGGTGTACCAGCGACGGTAAGACTGGAGGAGATGCCCCTCGTCGACCAGCCGGCCGTCCGACCGTTGCTCACCCTGCTCGAACTCGCCGTCGGCCGGTGCGACCTGGATCCGCAGCTGGCAGTCGACCTGCTCGGCAGTCCGTACGCAGGTGCCGACGCGCTCGCCCTACGGCGCCTGCGTCAGGAGCTTCGCCGGTACGAGTTGTCCACCGGTGGGGGCAGGTCGTCGTCCGTACTCCTGGTCGAGGCGCTCGACGACCCGGCCGCGTTGGTGGACCTGGACCCGGTCGCCACCGCTCCGGCGGCCCGGATCGCCCGCCTGCTGACCGCGGCACGCGAGGCGATCGCCGTCCCGGCGGCGACGGCCGAGACGGTGCTGTGGGCGATGTGGTCGACCAGCCGGGTGGCCGACCGGTGGGCGCGGCTGGCAGCCGGCGCCGGACCGGGCGGAGCGGCCGCCGACCGAGACCTCGACGCCGTGACGGCACTGTTCGACGCCGTGGCGCGATTCGTCGACCGGCTGCCGGCGGCGGGGCCGGAGGTGTTCCTCGATCACGTGCTGGGTCAGGAGATCCCGGCCGACACGCTCGCGCCGCGGGCGCCCGAGGGCGAGACCGTTGCCGTGCTCACCGCGCACGCCGCGAAGGGCCTCGAATGGGACGTGGTGGCGGTCGCCGGCGTACAGGAAGGCGTCTGGCCCGACCTGCGGCTGCGGGGATCGCTGCTCGGCTCGGAGTCTCTCGTCGACCTGGTGGCCGGCCGCGACGCCTCGCCGGTGACGACCGTGAGCCACCTGCTCGCCGAGGAACGCCGGCTGTTCTACGTCGCGGTGACGCGTTCGCGGCGACGGCTGGTGGTGACGGCGGTGTCGAGCGAGGAGGCGCACCCGTCCCGGTTCCTCGACGAACTTCTGCCGTGGACCGGCGCGGGTGACGAACGCCCCGTCACGCGCGTACCGCGAGGGCTCGACCTGGCCGCCGTCGTCGCCGAGTTGCGTTCGGTCGTCTGTGCTCCTGCCGCCGGTGCGGACGGTCGTGCCAGGACTGACGGCGCCGACAGTGGGGACGGAGCGAACGCCGCGGATACGGGGGGCCGAGCGAACGATGCGGACACTGCGGACCGCAGAGGCGACGATCAGCGACGGCGGGCCGCGGCGTACCAACTTGCCCGCCTCGCGGCCGCGGGCATCCGCGGCGCCGACCCCGCACAGTGGTACGCCTTCGCCCCGCTGTCCGACGACCGGGCGCTCCGCGGCGCCGGCGAGACCGTGCGCGTCTCGCCGAGCAAGGTGGAGGCATTCAGCCGGTGCGCCCTGCGCTGGCTGCTGGAAAGCTGCGGCGGCACCGCGGGCGACGCGCTGAGCCAGGGTGTCGGCACGCTGGTCCACGCGCTCGCCTACGAGGTGGCGGCCGGAAACGTCGACGTGGCGGACCTGCCCGAGGTGTTCGAACAACGGTGGGCTCTGCTCGACACCGGCACCGGGTGGTACTCCGTCAAGGAGCACGACCGGGCCGCGACGATCGTCGAGCGGCTGGCCGGCTGGCTCCGCGCCAATCCCCGCGAACTGGTCGCCGCCGAAGAGGACTTCGAGGTGGACATCGGCCGGGCCCGGCTCACCGGGCGCGTCGACCGGCTCGAACGCGATCCCGACGGACGTCTCGTCATCGTCGATCTCAAGGCCGGTCGAAGCAAGCCGGCGGCCGCTGACCTGGCCGAGCATCCACAGCTCGGTGCCTACCAACTCGCCGTCGCCAAGAAGGGGTTCGCCACAGCGGAAGGCGAACCCGGTGGGGCGATGCTCGTCCAGCTGGGCAGCGGTACGAAGGTGTCGGAGCAACGCCAGCCCGCGCTGACCGACGCCGAGGATCCGGACTGGGCGGAACGCCTGGTCGCGGACACCGCCGAGGGCATGGCGGGCGCCGAGTTCCCCGGAACCGAGAACCGCTGGTGCGGAGTCTGCGTATCGCGCCGGTCGTGCCCAGTCCACGCCGAGGGTGGGCAGGTGACACCATGACCGAACGAAGTGAGGTCATGAGTAGGCACAGCGCCTTGGTCATGGGACCGACGAAGGAGGTCCCATGACGACTCAGCTGGGTCTGCCGCTCCAGCGCGAGAGCGGCGTCCGCTACACGGCGCCTGAGCTCGCCGGCCTGCTTGGCCTGCACCCGCCGACGCCCGAGCAGGCGGCGGTCATCGAGGCGCCGTTGGAACCCGGCGTGATCGTGGCGGGCGCGGGATCGGGCAAGACCGAGACCATGGCGACCCGGGTCGTGTGGCTGGTCGCCAACGGGTTCGTACTCCCTGAACAGGTTCTGGGTCTGACGTTCACCCGCAAGGCCGCCCGCGAACTTTCCGCGCGGATCCGGCGCCGGCTCTCCCAACTCCGCGCCCGTGGGCATGTGGAGCTCGACGGCGACGTCGACGGGTCGCCGGGCGATGTCACGGTGTCCACCTATGACGCCTACGCGCAGCGCATCGTCGCCGAACACGCGTTGCGGCTCGGGCGAGAGCCAGGCTCGCGACTGGTGACGCCGGCGATGGCCTGGCAGTACGCCACCCGCGTCGCCGAGTCCTACGACGGGTCGATGGACGCCGTCGATCAGGCGTTCTCGACCATTGTCAACGCTGTCTTGACACTGCACGGCGAGATGAGCGGCCACCTGGTGTCGGCTGAGAGGATCATCGAATTCACCGAACGCCTGCACGCCTCGGTGGCTGCCAAACCGTCGGTCGCGCGGACGCGCAAGGCGTTGTACGCAGACGTGGCCGACGCGCTGGCCCGGCAACGGACCCGGCTGCAGATCCTGCCCCTGGTGGCGGCGTTCGAGGAGGAGAAACGACGTCGGGAGGCGGTCGACTTCGCCGACCAGGCGGCGCTGGCGGCCAAGCTGGCTGAAGGATTCGCAGAAGTCGGGCAGCAGGAGCGGGCCCGCTATGGCGTCGTCCTGCTGGATGAGTACCAGGACACGAGCCACTCCCAGCTGGTGATGCTGCGCGGGCTCTTCGGCGGGTCGACGGGACATCCCATCACGGCCGTCGGCGATCCCTGCCAGTCGATCTACGGCTGGCGAGGGGCGAGCGCGGCGACGCTGACGGCGTTCGGCCGCCATTTTCGTACCTCCGACGGCACGCTCGCCCGCACTCGGGAACTGACGACCAGCTTCCGCAACGGCTCCGCCGTACTCCAGGTCGCCAATGTGCTCGCCGAACCGTTGCGTCAAGGCGGTCTTGACGTACGCGAGTTGACGGCGCACCCGGCCAACCGCCGCGGCAAGGTGGTCGCGGCGCTTCATCACACCGTCGACGACGAGGCGCGCGACATCGCGCAGCGGGCCAAGGCGATCTGGGATGCGGACGCTCGCCTGCGAGCCCGGGGCAAGCCCGGCCGTACCGTCGCGGTGCTCATCCGCAAACGGAGTCAGATCGACCGGATCGCCCACGTGTTGCGGGATGCCGGCCTGCCGGTCGAGATCGTCGGCGTCGGTGGTTTGCTCACCACGCCTGCGGTTTCCGATGTCGTGGCCACATTGCGGGTGCTCGCCGATCCGGGTCGGGGCGACGCGCTGATGCGGCTGCTTACCGGCGCGCGCTGGCGGATCGGCCCGCGGGACCTGGCGGCCCTGGGCATGTGGGCGCGGATGCTGGCGGCCCGCACAACGGAGGCGGCCCGCACGTCCGAGGCGGCGCGGCGGGAGGACGCCGCGGCTGCCAGTACGGCCGGACCAAGGACGGAAGCCGTCGCGGAACCCGCCGCGGATGAGGTCGACGACGCGAGCATCGTCGATGCCCTGGATGCCCTCGACGCGATGCCCGCCCGCATGCTCCCGAAGGACGAGCCCGCGAACGTGGACGCGTCGGGCGAGGTCGCGTCGGGCGAGGTCGCGTCGGGCGAGGTCGCGTCGGGCGAGGTCGCGTCGGGCGAGGTCGCGCCGGACGAGGTCGCGCCGGACGAGGTCGCGCCGAACGCCGAGGGCGCGGACGAGGAGCGGCGGGACAAAGACGCGCCGAACGGCGGGAGGGCGTCGGGCGGCGCCCGGTTGTCCGGCGAGGGTTATCGGCGGCTGCGGGCGTTCGCCGACGAGCTCCGCTCACTACGTCGCCGGGCCGGTCAGCCGCTGGTCGATCTCGTGGCCGATGTCGTCCGTACCCTCGGCCTCGACGTGGAGGTCGCGGCCCGCACCGGTGATGTGGCGGTGAGCCGCGCCGACCTCGATGCGTTCCTCGACGTCGCGGTCGCGTTCGCTGAGAGCGGTGAGGGTGCCTCCCTGCCGGCGTTTCTCGCCTATCTCGACGCCGCCGATGCGGAGGAGCGCGGGTTGGAACCTGGCCAGGCGGAGGTGGCCGAGGAACGCATCCAGGTGCTCACCGTGCACGGAGCGAAGGGCCTCGAGTGGGACGTCGTGTTCGTCCCCGGTGGCGTCGAGGGCGTTTTCCCCGCCGCGAGTGCCAAGGACAAGGCGTGGCTCACCGATGTCGGCGCCCTGCCGTTCGCACTGCGTGGTGACGCCGACGTGTTGCCGGTGCTCGACGTCGAGCCGGCCGGCGACCAGCGCGAGGTCAAGGAGGCGTTCGACCGTTTCGCGCAGGAGTGCGGTGAGTGGTCCCGGCTCGAGGAACGCCGGCTCGCTTATGTCGCGACCACGCGAGCCCGCCAGCTGGTGGTGTGGTCGGGTTACCGCTGGGACGAGACCCGGCGTCCACGGGAGCCGGGCGAGTACCTGCGTGAGGTCGCCGAGGCGTGCCGCTCCGGCGCGGGGACAGTCCCTGTGTGGTGTGCCGACGTCGACGTCGCGGCGGGCAATCCCGTGACGGCGGATCCGCCACGACACGCGTGGCCCTATGACCCGCTCACTCCCGACCGGCGAGGCGACATCGCGGCCGGAGCCGCCTTGGTGTCCGCGGCCGCCGAGCAGATCACGGCGGGCCGTGGGTCCTTCGCTCCCGCGGCCGAAACCGGTGAACCTGCGGCGGTCAGCCAGACCGGGTCTGCGACGGACACCTCGGATGCCGCGGATGATTGGGCTCGCGACGTCGACCTGCTGCTGGCCGAGCGGGCGCGTCGCCAGGCCCGGCACGAACTCGTCGTCGAACTCCCCGAACGCCTGTCGGTGAGCCAGCTGGTCCAGCTACGCCAGGATCCCGACGCGCTCGCCCGGGCGATCCGGCGGCCGGTTCCCCGCGCGCCCAACCCGTTGGCCCGCCGGGGAACCGCGTTCCATGCCTGGCTGGAGGCGAGGTACGGCAAGCCGCAGCTGCTGGACGTCGACGAGCTTCCTGGTTCGGCCGACGGGCAGGCGGCGCCGGACGAGGAGTTGGCCGCATTGCAGCAAGCCTTCCTTGCCTCCGAATGGGCAGAACGGCAGCCGATCGAGGTCGAGGTGCCGTTCGAGCTGGTGCTTGCGGGGGTGGTCGTCCGTGGACGCGCGGATGCCGTCTTCTCTCTCCAGTCGGAGACGGGCCTTCCCGGCGCGGTGGAGACGGGACCTGCCGCGACATCAGACGCCGTGGGCGCACCCGGGATCGAGGTCGTCGACTGGAAGACCGGGCGTCCACCCACCGATCCCGCGGAGGAGGCCGCCCGCGCCGTCCAGCTCGCTGCGTACCGGCTGGCGTGGGCGCAGCTCACCGGCCTGCCACTCGAACGCGTCGGCGCGGCCTTCCACTACGTCCGCCACTGCCTGACGGTTCGTCCCGTCGACCTGCTCGACGCTGCCGGACTCGAAGCGCTGATCACGTCGGTGCCGCACGAGGCCTGAACACCCTTGCGCCGCTGAACGTTCAGTGGAACCTTCATGGCGTCGCCCTGGACGTCGAGGCGTCGTACGCCTGCCTGTCCATCTTGGGACACAGGCATGGAACA
The DNA here is from genome assembly GCF_040195635.1 of Actinopolymorpha sp. B11F2. NCBI lineage: Bacteria > Bacillati > Actinomycetota > Actinomycetes > Propionibacteriales > Actinopolymorphaceae > Actinopolymorpha > Actinopolymorpha sp. B11F2. Next base: position 513,556 of record NZ_JBEFTX010000002.1, read on the forward strand.
CCCCCGTTTCCTGCGCGTAAGGTCCAGCCAACGTTGTTCCCTGAACGTTCATTGAAACGAAGGGGTTGCGTGGTGTGGGTACGCGGCGGCGGTCGACTCTGCGGGATGTGGCGCAACGCGCTGGCGTCTCCGTCGGTACCGCTTCCGGCGTGTTCACCAGCAATTCCTCGGTGTCGGACGAAGCGCGGGCGGCGGTCCTGGCCGCGGCCTCGGAAATCGGCTATCACCCACGCCGACGCCAGACGAAGGAGTTCGCGACCGGCATCACGACCTTCGGCCTGCTGGCGAGGGCTGAGCACTACGTCGGCCCGTCGAACCCGTTCTATGGCCCGGTGTTGTACGGCGCGCAGTGGGCGGTCGGCGAGCTCGGCCTGTCGCTGGTCCTGGAGACCTTGCGGGACGAGCCGAGCTCGCACCACCAGATGCCGCTCATCGTCGAGCGTCGACAAGCTCAGGGGCTTCTCCTCGCCGGCTATGTGTCTGCCGAGTACATCACCGCGATCCTGCGTACCGGGACCCCGTGCGTGGTGATCGACCATCATGCCGCCGGTGTCGCGGTGGACAGCGTGTGTGCCGATGACCATCGGGGCGGCTACCTGGCCACTACGCATCTGCTCGAGCTCGGTCACCGGGATCCGCCGCCGGCCATCATCACCGGTCCGTCGACGGCGACGTCCATCGAGGCGCGGTTCGCCGGATATCGGGATGCCCTGACCGAGGCCGGGATCCCGGTCGAGGACGCCTATGTCCGTGAGGGCCGGCTCAGCGCCGAAAGCGGGCGCGACGAGATGCGGTCGTTGCTCGACCTCCCCACGCCACCGACCGCCGTCTTCTGCTGCAACGACAACACCGCCATCGGCGCCATCGATCTCCTGCGTGAGAAGGGGATCGCGGTGCCCGATGAGTTCTCCGTCATCGGTTACGACGACATCGACATGGCCGCGCAAACCGTGCCGCGACTGACGACGATCGCGGTCGACAAGGAACACCTGGGCATGCAGGCGGTCTGGAACCTCGCCCAACGTGTCCGCCATCCGCAGATGGGCGTGCGCGATACCCGCCTGCGCGTCCATCTCGTCGAGCGAAGCTCCACTGCACCACGCACGTAGTCACAGCACCAGCTGAACAAGGAAGTACGACGACCGAAAGGTGCTCCATGCAGTTGACGCGGATGCAGAAAGAGGAGCTGTACAAGAATGGTCTGGTACAGCTCCCCGGCATCGTCCCCGAGGAGTACGTCAACGCTGCCTTGCAGGCGATCAACGCATCGCTCGGTTCGCAGGGAATCCCACCGGACCAGCTGCAGAAGTTCCGCGCCCAGTCGTACACCCCGCAGGTGCAGACCACCTCGGCCATCACCGATCTGCTGACGAAGTCCCCGCTGTGGGAGCTGGCGGAGTCGGCCATCGGTGAAGGAAAGATCGCGCCCGGCGCACGCGGGGCCGGCCAGGTGGCGTTGCGGTTCCCGTCCACCGACCCGCCGCATGAGCCGCATCCGCACATCGACGGGATGTATTCGCCGAACAATGGTGTGCCGAAGGGGGAGATCCGCAATTTCACGGCGCTGGTCGGTGTCTTCCTCAGCGATGTTCCGGGACCGTACTCGGGCAACTTCACCGTCTGGCCGGGTACGCATCGACGCTACGAAAGGTACTTCCGCGAGCACGGCCCGGACGCTCTGCTGCAGGGCATGCCGCCGGTCGAGCTTCCCGAACCACAACAGGTGACCGCCCGGGCGGGCGACGCCGTGCTCGCGCACTACCAGCTGGGCCACGGCATCGCCGGGAACGCGTCCCCACACATCCGTTACGCCATCTTCTTCCGGCTCAGCCATGTCGACCACGAACAGGTCAGGTGGGAGTGCATGACCGACATCTGGCGTGAGTGGGCCGGCATGAGAGACGTCGTCGCGCATGCGGCGGCGAGATGACGACGCGACCGACCGATTCGGAATGGAGGAAGCGCTGTGCCTGGTCTTGAAGTTCGCAACCTCGTCCGGCGACTCGGCGACCATCTCGCGGTCGACGACCTGTCGTTCAGCGTTGCCGAAGGGGAGTTCCTCGTCCTGCTGGGGCCGTCGGGCTGCGGCAAGACCACGACGCTGCGCATCATCTGCGGTCTGGAGCAGCCGGACTCGGGGGAGGTGCTCATCGACGACCGGCCGGTGACGTCGCTGCCGTCGCGGGACCGCAACCTCGGCATGGTCTTCCAGGAGTACGGCCTCTATCCGAGCATGGACGTGTTCGGGAACATGGCGTACGGCCTGCAGGCGCGCGGTGGGGTCGGCCGCAAGGAGATCGAGGAACGCGTCCGGGCCGCGGCCGAGAAGCTCGACCTCACGCCACTGTTGAAGTCTCCGATCACCGATCTGTCCGGTGGCGAGCAGCAGCGAGTCGCCCTCGGCCGGGCGATGGTCAAGGACGCGGATGCGTACCTTTTCGACGAACCGTTGTCGAACCTCGACCCCAAGCTGCGGTACCGCCTGCGCCGCGACATCATGGCGCTGCACCGGGAGAAGGGTAAGCCGAGCGTCTACGTCACCCACGACCAGAGCGAGGCGTTCGCGATGGGTGATGTGGTCGCGGTGGTCGCCAACGGCAAGGTGCAACAGGCCGGTCCGCCGGGCGAGCTGGTCGAACGCCCCGCCAACACGTTCGTCGCCGGCTTCGTCGGCACTCCGCCGATGAACCTGCTCGACGCCCGGCTCCAAAACTCCGATGGTTCCTACGTCGCGGTGGCCGACGACGCCAGCCTGGCGCTGCCCGACAGTTGGCGTCCCGCCCTCGCTCGCTACGGCAAGGAAAAGGTGACGGTCGGCATCCGCCCGGAGGCATTCGTACTCGGACCGGAGAACGGCGCCGGCACTCTCGAGGGCGAGGTGACCGACGTCGAGCCGCTCATCGGCGAGACGGTCGTCCGACTGATGACCCGGGAGAAGAAGCCGCTGGCGGTCGTTTTCCGTGCGGGTGAGGAAGGTGACCTCGGTCCCGGTGATCCGGTACGGGTGGGCGTGGCTGCCGACGGGATGCGGCTCTTCGACGCAGACAGCGCGCAGGCCCTGGTCCCATGAGAACGGCATCGCAGACCTGGCGAAGCGACGACGCCGAACAGGCGTTGCGCGAGCTGCGCGGCGGGTTCGACACCCTCGCGCAGCTCCTGGCCGTGACTCTCGGCCCGGCGCAGGGTGTCGTGCTGAGCGAAGTCGGCCGCGGCTCGGCGGAGAGCCTGGTCGACTCGGCCACGATCGCGCGGCGGATCACCGCGTTGCCAGGTCGCCGCCGCAGCGCGGGCGCCGCGCTCGTCCGCGAGATGGTACGCCGGGTCGGTGGGGGATACGGCGACGGCGGTGCCACGGCGACGGTCCTTGCCCGGTCGATCCTCAGGCATGCCACGCGGGTGGTGGCGGCGGGCGCCAACCCGGTTCTGGTCCGGCGCGGTATCCAGGTCGGTGTCGCCGCCGCGTGCGACGCGCTCAAGGACCAGGCCGCTCCGGTGGCTTCCCTCGACAGGACGCCGGCGTCGGGTCTCGTCGGCCTCGCCGCTGCGGTGACCGGGGACGCCGAGTTGGCCGCGGTCGTGGGGGAGATGCTCGACGTACTCGGGGTCGACGGCGCCGTCCAGATCGAAGAGCACGAGCCGATGACCCTGTCGTATGACTTCATCGACGGCGCACGTTGGCGCGGCAGGCCGGCGGATCCGGACCTGCTGTCTGGGGCGAGTACCGAGCTGACGCTGGTCGATCCGGTCGTGGTGGTCGCCGACGTGGAGCTGAACACAGTCGAGCAGGTGCGTCCGATACTCGAAGCGACGCTGGGCGTCCCCGGTCGCCCGCCGGTGCTCGTGGTCGCGCGCGAGGTGTCCGACGCTGCGCTGGCGATGTTCGGGTTCAACGACCTTCGGGGCACGTTGGTGAGCGCACCTGTCGTGGTCACGACGTCGAAGACGCACCTGTCCGACGACCTGGCCGACATCGCGCTGCTGACCGGCGCGGAAGTGTTGGCGAGCGAGCTGGGTCGGCCGCCGGAGTCGTTCAAACCGGCGTGGTTCGGCCGGCTCCGCCGCGCTGTCGTGCAGAAGGGGTACGTCACGATCCAGGGCGGCGACGGTGACGCGGACGCGATCGCCGAGCGGGCGGCCCGGCTGCGTACCCGCGCGTGGGAGCTCGAGCAGACCACGCAGGCCAAGGAACGCAGCACCCGTGAACGTCTGTGGCTACGACAGGCCCGGCTCTCCGGTCGGGTGGGTGCGCTCCGCGTCGGCGCGGCGACAAGCCAACAGATCGAAGGCCGCAAGGACAATGCCAGAAAGGCCGTACGCCTGTTGCACTCAGCCCTCCGCGACGGCGACGTACCAGGTGGCGGTGTGGCGTTCCTGGACTGCATCCCGCGGGTACGCGCCCACCGGGTCGACTGCGCGACCTCCGACGAGATGCTCGGCATCGACGCCGTGTGTACCGGTCTCGAAGCGCCGTTCCTGCAGATCGTCCACAATGGTGGCCGGCTCGAGCCGAGGGTGGCGTTGAGCAAGGCGCTGGAGCTGGGCCCGGGCCATGGCGTCGACGTGCTGAGGAACACCTTCGTCGACATGCGTTCGGCGGGCATCTGCGATGTCGCCGGTGTCCTGTCGGTCGCGCTGGAGGCCGGGGGCGAGACGGCAGCGCTGCTTGTCTCCGCCGAGGTGGTGTCGGGCCGTGGCTGAGCGATCCCCGTGGCGGCAGCTGCCCGACATCGAGCTGGCCACGCCGGTGCTCGCCCTCGCGGCGGACGGCGATCGGCTGTGGATCGGTGGTGTCGGCGGGCTGGCGCGCCTCGACGGCGGCCCGGGTCCCTGCTCTGGCGGAGACCTGGGCCCCCGCGCAGATCTCCCTGCCGATGCCGCTCCCGGGATCGCGACGGCACTCACCTCGGTCGCGGCCATCTGCCGTAGCGGCAGTTGGCTGGTGGCCGGCGGCGCCGAGGGCATCGTCCGCCACCGCGGCGGCGAAGCCGAACTGGCCAACGTGCAGGGGTCCGGCGCTCCCGTCGCGGCACTCGTCGCGATCCCGCCCGTCGCGGAAGCCGAGCGGGAGGAGGACACGGGGTTCCTGCTCGCCGGCACCCTCGGCGACGGTGTGCTCCGCAGCCTGGATCGGGGCCGTTCGTGGGCCCCGGCAACTTTCGGGCTCGACGACCACGAGGTGAGCACGCTCTGCGTCGGTCCGGGCGGGACCGTGCTGGCGGGGACGGCGGACGGCATCTTCACGGCGACGATGAGTGTGAAGGCGTGGCGCCGATCCGCGGGAACGCAGGGGGTGGCCGTCGCGGCGATCGCGTACGCGGACGTCACCGGCACTCCTGGAGGCGTCCTCGCCGCGGCGAGCGAGTCGGGGCACATCTTCACCTCCCGCGACGGCGGGCGTACCTGGGCACCCGGCGGATCGGTCGACGGTCAGGTCACGGCGATGGTTGCCCTCGACGACGGAACCCTGTTGGTGGGCACCACCGACGCCGGGCTATGGCGTTCGGCCGATGCCGGAGCGACCTGGGCCGCCGCCGACGGCGGCGGGTCCGCGCGGACCGTCCTCTGCCTGGCGGTGCACAACGGGGCGGTGTACGCGGGGACCGTCGGTGGCCTGGTCACGAGCGCCGACGCCGGCGCCACGTGGCGCCCCGCTCACGCCGCACCTACCCACGACCTCGACCGGTTGCTCCTGGTGAACGGACGCCCGGCGGTCGGTGGCGCACGGTCGGGTGTGGTGCGACCGGAAGCCTCCGCCGGAGAGGGCACTACCTGGTCCGCTCTGGCTGACACCCCCTTCCCGCTGACGGCACTCGCGGTCGCGCCTGACGGCGCCCTGGTCGCGTCGGGGCCGGCGGGGCTCTGCCGGAACGCGGGAGGCGACGCCGCCTGGACCGCCGTCGTCGCGGGCGAGGACGGTCATGCGGGAGTCCTGTCGTTCCGGCCAGACGGGTTCGGGCTGGCGGCACCCGCCCGGCACGGCAACCACCTGCTGCGTACGACCGACAACGGTGTGAGCTGGCAGTCGGTCCCGGCGCCGTTCGGAGTCCTCCCGCTCGTCGTCCTGCAGGTCACCGCTGGCACGGTCCTCGCGGCGACCCGCGACCCGCGGATGGGCGCGATCCAGCTCTGGGCTTCGACGGACGAGGGCGTTTCATGGGCGCGGGAAGTACGGGCGGAGACACCGTGGCCGTTCGTCCGATCCGTCGCCGACCCGCCGCTCGTGAGCCTCGGTCGCACGCTGTGCGCGCGGGACCAGCACGGCCACTGGTCCACATGGGCCGCGCTCGACGAGGGGATCCGGGCCGTGGCAGGTGGTCGTGAGGGCCTGGCGGTCCTCACCCGTACCGCGATCTGGTCGGTGGCCGCCACCGGTGAGGTCGGTGTCCGGTGGGACGACGGGTTACCTGTGGCCGATGTCCTCGACATCGCCCTCTCGCGGGGCCGGCTCCACGCCCTGCTCACCGGAGGCCGGGTGTGGTGGCGCGACGTGAAGCTCGGCGCGCGACCGGTGGATGAGCACGACGAGCCAGGTGCCACCTGGCCCGAACTCCTCGACCACACGTCCACGAAGCGGTGAGAAACCCCGGAGGTTCCTACCCCATGACGTTCCACGACGGCATCACCAGTCGGTCGCTGCTCAAGGGCATGGCTGGGGGCGGTGTGGTCGCAGTGGCCGGCGGTGCTCTGGCGTCCTGTACCCGGGACGGTGGTGGATCGGGCGGTGCCGACATCGTGCTGACGACGGGCAACCGTCCGTACGGGCCGATGCCCACGGCGGCGGAGCAGAAGGCCAACCCGACGCTCAAGGCGTACGCCGAGGCGCTTTCGGCCTGGAGCAAGAAGAACCCTGGCATCACGATCAAGCGCCTCGACTATCGCGCGGACCTGATCAAGGAGCAGGGGCTGAAGGAGCCCACGCCCGACTGGACCTGGGGCGACGTACGCGAGCTGGCCAGGGGGCTCACCACGGACAAACGCAAGGGAATCGGGCTGCAGAGCTGGGGTCTCGGCATGCGCATGGCGGCCGACGGTATGGGGATGTTCACCGAGATCCCGGCGCCGGAGACCAGCTGGAACTGGAGGTGGGACTACACCACGAACGCCGACACGTGGGCCCCGCTCGTCGAGGGTGTCCGCGGAATGATCTTCGAGGACAAGTCCGTGCTGGCCGACGTCACGTTGAACGACCCCGACATCTGGAACGCCTTCATCGGCGGCACGGCCGCGATGCACAACAACTCGATGGTCTTCTTCACCAACAGTCCTGACGAGGACACGACCAACGTGGTCATGGAGAAGCGGTTCGACAAGCCACTGGAGGAGCTCGTCGGCTGGATGACGCAGCCCATCGGCACCAACGGCCGGATCGGCACCACTCAAGGTCAGACGGACCTGTTGAGTTATTCGCCCGACCTCGACGAAGACGCGCTCGACGCCGCGGTCAACCTGCACACGTACATGTCCGGTGACGGTTACATCCTGCAGAAGAAGGCGATTTTCGACCAGACGAAAGACCCGCGCCGGATCTACGACTGGGCCAACGTCACACCGATCTTCGCGGGCATCGTCGAGGCGCTGCCCAGCTCTCCGGACGAAGCGAGGGGAACGAAGTTCATGGATGCCGTACGCCATGCCACCCAGATTCCCCTTGTTCCACAGACGTCGTTGTACTTCCCGGCCGAAGAAAACTCCGGACCCACCACCACGGCGTACGACGACGCAACGCAGAAGTGGTATTCCGAGGCCAAGGTCGACATCCGGGCTGACCTCAGAAACCTCGAGCAGACCCGCAACAAGCAGGCTGCGGATTTCACGTCCAGTGCCGCCGACGAGGAGTTCGTCGCGGCCGCGCAGAAGTACTACGGGGATCACGCGACGTACTGGGAGAAGAACGCTCCTGGGTTCTACCAGAACGTCTTCAAGGGTTGGTACGACCAGACCGTCGCTCCCGCGCTGGGCTGAGGTGTCGTACCGACACGGCTTGTTCGAAAGGCCTTATCTCGTAGGACTGGCCTCGTCTCGGAGGAACAAAGGGAGGGCTCGATCATCATGGGACTTTTGGGAAAGACCGTCTCGGCGGGTCAAGCGATGGGTGGTGTGTCGTCGCGTCGCGCTGTCTTGAAGGCGATGGCAGCAGGTGGAGTGGTGGCCTTCGGTGGCGGGGCGCTCGCCTCGTGTTCGAAGGGCGGCGGCAGCGGCGCCGGCGAAGCCGTCGACGTCACCCTGACCACGCATGACGGCTGGCCGTTCGGCGTCATGCCCACCGCGAAGGAACAGAAGGACAACCCCGGCCTGAAGGCATACGCAGGCGTCCTGCGGAAATGGCTGAAGGACAATCCCGGCGTCAAGATCAAGAACTCCGCACTCGACGTCTGGAACCAGGAGGCACTCACGACGGCGATCACCGGTGGCACCGCGCCGTCGGCGTTCCCTGGTGACGTGATCGGCGGATGGAACCGCGCGAACGTCCGCTCGCAGATGATTCAGGGTCTGGTTGCCGAGGTCACCGACTACATCGAGCAGTACAAGGTCCAGGAGAAGCTCGAGGACTACGCCACACCGATCTGGGAGAAGTGGGCGATCGACGGGAAGTTCTACGCCGCCCCGTGGATCTACAACGTGGGGCCGGGCCTGCACTACCGGATCGACCTGATCCGCGAGAAGGGGCTCAAGGAGCCGACGCCCGAGTGGACCTGGGACGACGTCCGCGAGCTCGCCATGGGTCTCACGGAGGGAAAGCGCAAGGGCATCGTCCTGCAGCGATGGGGGCTCGACCTGGGCCTGAACGCCGACGGGATGGACTTCCACAGCACCATTCCGGCGCCGCAGAACGGGTGGAACTGGAAGTGGGACTACAGCGCGAACGCAGATTCCTGGGTCCCGCTCATCGAACGCCTGCGCGCGATGATCTTCGAGGACAAATCCGTCCTCGCCGACGTGAGTCTCGCCGACGGCGACACCCTTTCGGCGTTCGTCCGCGGTGACGCCGCCATGCACAACAACACGGTTGTCTACTTCACCGCTACGGGCGAGACGGCACCGGCGAACCTGGCGAAGAAGCTGGACAAGCCGATCGGTGAGGTGCAGGGCTGGATGACGCAACCGGTGGGCACCAACGGCAGAAGCAACGGCACCCAGGGCCAGGTCGACCTGGTGGGATTCTCGCCCGACCTCGAGGACGACGCACTCGACAAGGCGATGAGCCTGCTGGTCTATCGCCAGCAGGCCGGCTGGATCGCGGAGAAGAACGCCGTCTACGAGGCCACCAAGGACCCCATGCAGATCTACTCCTGGGCCGACTTCATGCCGCTGTACAAGGGGAACCTCGATGCGGTGCCGAGTTCGCCCGAGGAGGCGTGGGGTGAGACGTTCATGAACGAGGTGCGAAGGGCCGGCCAGACACCGATCGCGCCCAACGAGGCGTTCTACTTCCCGCCGGAGCCGAACCCCGCTCCCACCAATACCGCGCGGGAGGACGTGACGTCGCGGTGGACCAGCGAGCGCAGCAACGTCGATCCGCGGGCCGATCTGCAGAAGCTGGACAACACCCGGAACCAGCAGGCACAGAGCTTCTCCTCGGGCGTGGCCGATGAGGAGTTCATCAAGGCCGCAAGCGGCTATTTCGAGGCGCATGCCAGCTACTGGCAGGAGAATGCACCGGACTACTACGAGAACGTGTTCAAGGACTGGTACGAAGGCACCGTGCTTCCGGCGTTGAAGGGGTGAACGTTCGCCTATGAGTAGTCAGCAGCCGACGGTCGGCGCGGGTGACCGCGCCGACCAGGGGGCCGACCAGGGGGCCGACCAGGGGGCCGACCGGCCTGCCGAGGCGGAACGGTCCGGAGACGGCGCCGGCCCGCCGTTGGGGTCACCCGACATCGCGACCGCCGCGCCGACGTCGCACAGGCTGAGCCGTCGGCGCCGGCTCGAGGGAGGACTCTTCGTCGCGCCGGCGTTTCTCTTCCAACTCTCGTGGGGTTGGTATCCGCTGCTGATGGCGTTCGTGATCAGCCTGACCAACGCCCGCTTCCGGGGCCCGATCGAGTTCACCGGGCTGGAGAGCTACCTCCGGATGTGGAACGACCCCCTGGTGGGTCAGGCGTTCAAGGTCACGGCGATCTATGCCGCGTTGAGCCTCGCGCTGACGTTCATGATCCCGATCGTGGTCGCGATCCTGCTGATGGAGATGCCGAAGCGGCACATTCGCTGGATGATGCTGCTGTGGTTCCTGCCGTTGTCGGGCATCGCGAGCACGTTGCTGTTCCGCTACATGTTCAATGCGCAGTACGGCCTCTTCCAGTTCATCGCGACCGAGTGGCTTGGCCTCCCTCCGCAGCCGTTCCTCAACTCCAGTGACCAGGTGCTGTTCTGGCTGGTGTTCCCGGGAATCCTGTTCTTCGGTCCGGGGCTGATCTACATGGCGACGTTGCAGGGAATTCCGGCGTCGTACTACGAGGCGGCCGAAATCGAAGGTGCAGGTTTCTGGCGCAAGGTCTGGACGATTTCGCTGCCTCGGCTGCGCCCGGTCATCTCGATGCTGTTGATCTTCGCCGTCATCGGGTCGTCGCAGGTGTTCGAGTTTCCGTTGATCATGACCAACGGCGGGCCCGGCGGCGCGAGCCGCACGGTCGTCATGTATCTCTACGACCTGCTACGCAGCCTGCGCTATGCGGATGCGACGGCACTCGGCGTGTTCCTGTTCGTCGTGACGATGGCACTGGTGATCATCCAGCGCCGGTTCTTCCGCGAAGATCCCGACACGTAAAGGAGGGGAGACCAAGCGATGCTGTTCCCACGAGTGGGGCGGAAGCAGCCGGTCATCCGGATCGCATGGTGGCTGGTCGTCGCGTTCTTGTGCCTCGGTATCACCCTGCACCTGTTCCCCTTCTACTTCATGCTGATCACGTCGTTCAAGTCCGGTGAGGAGGTCCTGCAGTTCCCGCCGACGTGGTTCCCGCAGGACGCCACCCTCGCCGGCTGGCGGCTGGTCGTGAGCCTGGTCCAGGGCTCCAACACGGCGGCGGAGTCGCTGATGGACGGCCCGTTCTGGCTGTTCTTCCTCAACTCCGTGCAGATCACGTTCTGGACGTTGATCCTCGGCATCCCGATCACGTCCCTTGCGGCGTACGCCAACAGCAAGCTCCAGAAGGGACCACTGGCCAGGTGGTCGTTCCTGTTCTTCATCGGCACGCTGATGATGCCGGCGGCGTTGACGCTGATTCCCAACTTCCTGCTGACCCGGAACTTCCCGTTCGCCTTGCCGGACGTGCCGACCATTCCCGGGACGGACCTGGAGTTCCCGAGCGTGCGCATCTGGGACACGCACTGGGCGGTGATCCTGCCCATCGTGTTCCAGGCGTTCAACTTCCTGCTCTTCAAGGGGTTCTTCGACACGATCCCGGACTCGGTCATCCAGGCGGCACGGGTCGACGGCGGTTCGGAGTTCAACATCTTCCGCCGGATCGTGCTGCCGATGAGTGTGCCCGTCTACGCCGTCGCGATCTGGGGTGCGTTCAGTGGGGCGTGGGATCAGTTCCTCTGGCCACTGATCGTGTTGCAGACGCCGGAGAAGATGCCGGCCTCGGTCGAGATCTACCTGCTCTTACAACGATTTACCCAGGCGGGCGCCACCAATGCCGAACAGGCGTCCGCCCAGGCCCAGCAGATGCAGGAGATCCTGTCCGCGGGCATGTCGTGGAACGGCCTGATGGTGCTGGGCATCCTGCAGTCGCTGCCGGTGTTCATCGCGTTCATCGTCTGCCGCGAGTACCTGCTCAAGGGTATTCGCCTGCGTGGCCTGAAGTGAGGTGAGGTACTCGTGGCGAGAATCGAAGTCGACCAGGCGGTCAAGCGGTATGCCGCCGAGCGGATCGTCGACCTGGAGTCGTCGAAGCAGCGTCCGGCGCTGAACGGTGTCAGTCTCCAGGTCGCCGACGGTGAGACCGTCAGCGTGGTCGGCTCGTCCGGGTGCGGCAAGTCCACCCTGCTCAAGGTGGTGGCGGGCCTGGAGCATCCGGACGCGGGAAGGGTGCTCTACAACGGCTCTGACGTCACCCAGGTACGTCCGCAGGAACGCGGCGTGGGCATGGTGTTCCAGGACTACGCCCTCTACCCGTCGATGAAGGGGCAAGGCAACCTTGCCTACTACTTCGAGGTACGCCACAAGACCGAGGAGGAGAAGGAGCAGCGGCTGCGGGAGACCGCCGAGCGAATGGGCATCGGGTTCGAGCACCTGCTCGGCCGGGTGCCCACCACGCTCTCCGGCGGCGAGCAGCAGCGGGTCGCGATCGCGCGCTGTATCGTGCGTGAGCCGCAGCTGTTCCTCATGGACGAGCCGATCTCGAACCTCGACGCGAAGCTGCGGGAACAGACGAGGATCGAGATCCGGCGCCTGCTGAAGAAGTTCGCGATCACCACTCTCTACGTCACCCACGACCAGCAGGAAGCGATCTTCATGGGTGACCGGATCGCGGTGATGCGCGACGGGGACATCGAGCAGATCGGTACCTTCGACGACCTCTACTACACGCCGGCCAACCTGTTCGTCGCGACGTTCATCGGCTCGCCGCCGATGGCGGTGCTCCCGGCGTACGTCGACGGTGGCGAGGTGACGGTCGGGGGCGGTGCGGCAGCCCGGTGGCAGCTGCCGTTCGAGTTGGCTCAGCAGATCCCGGTCGGGGCGCTCAGGATCGGCGTACGCGCCGAAGGGTGGCTGTTGGACACGCCCGACGGCGCGCGGATGCCGGTGCGGCATCTGGAGCGGATTCCCACCGAGCGGGCCAGCTTCGTCTACGGCAACCTCGACGGTGCCAATGTGGCCGTGACGGCGCCGGTGGACTACCCGGACACGGCGGAGGTACGCATCACCCCGGACTGGGAGCGGGCGTACTTCTTCGCCGCCGACAGCGAGGAACCTGTGCACCTGCCCGGCGTACTCGAACTCTTCTAGGGGGCGTCTCCGTCATGGGTTGCCCGAAGAACTGGCGAGGAGTGAAGCAGTGAACGCGATCGCGGTCGAGGACCTGGTGAAGCAGTTCGACGAGAAGCGTGCCGTCGACCAGGTGAGTTTCGGGATCACCGAGGGCGAGTTGCTGGTTCTCGTCGGGCCGTCCGGGTGTGGCAAGACGACGACTCTCCGGCTGCTCGCCGGGCTCGAGCCGGCGACTGGCGGCGAGATCAGGTTCGGCGACAAGGTGGTCAACGAGATCCGGCCGAAGGATCGCAACGTCGCGATGGTGTTCCAGGACTACGCGATCTTCCCGCACATGACGGTGTTCGAGAACATCGCCTACGGCCTGCGGTCGCGCCGGACACCACGCCGTACGGTGCGTGAACGGGTGCCGGAGGCGGCGAAGACGTTCCGGATCGAGCACCTGCTGGAACGCAAGCCCCGACAGCTCTCCGGAGGTGAGCGCCAGCGGGTCGCGCTGTCCCGGGCGATGGTGCGGCATGCGTCGCTGTATCTCTACGACGAGCCGCTGTCCAATCTCGACGCCCAGCTTCGCTACCAGGCACGCGAGGACATCCTCACCCTCCACCGGGAGAAGCGGAAGCCGACCGTCTACGTTACCCACGACCAGGCCGAGGCGATGGCACTCGGCGACCGGATCGCGGTGATGAACGCCGGCAAGATCCAGCAGATCGGCACCGGGCCGGAGCTCTACGACACGCCGCACAACCTGTTCGTGGCGTACTTCATCGGCACTCCGAGCATCAACCTCTTCGAGCTGGAGTTGGAGGCGGCGCCCGACCGGGACAACGGCATCGTCGCCACCGGTGGCGGTGTCGCGTTGAACCTCCATCCGGACATGACCGAACGGATGCGCCGGCACCTCGGCAGGAAGGTGAAGGTCGGCGTTCGTCCCGAACACCTGCACGTGCCCAGGATGGCGCCGTTCGAGGTCACCGACGACAACACGTTGCGTGGGATCGTCAACCTCGTCGAGCCCACCGCCGCGGGAAGCACGGTCTACCTCAGCACCGCGGAGCAGACCGACTTCGTGGCGACCTTCAAGGTGCGGCTGCCGACCAGCTATCTCGACCAGGAAGTTCCGCTCGGCGTGGACATGAGCAAGGTCCACATCTTCGACGCCGAGAGCGGAGAATCGCTGTCTGGCAAGGCATGAGGGGTCATCGAATGGGCGCCGGCGATGCCGTTTCTGGATGACACGGGTCCGCGCGACGAGCGGCGGGGTCCGATCTGGGCGGCGTTCGCCACCGTCTCGTCGCAGGTCGAACGCCTGGTTGCCGCCAATCTCGGTTGGGCGCTGCAACTGGTGCCCGGCCTGCTGGCGTTGGCGTTTCCGCAACTGCCCGGCTGGTTGCGGATCGTCTTCGCGCTCTACTCCGCGACGGCACTGCCGCCGGCCACTGCCGTGCTCTTCGGGATCGCGGCCGAGGCCTGCCGGGGCCAGCACGTCGACCTGGGACTCGCCGGCGAACTGCTTCGTGAGTACGCCGTACGGAGCGCGCGCACGTTGGCCCCGCTCTACGGCACGTTCGGGATCCTGATCTGGGTGGCGGTGCTCGCCGATGCCCGGGATCTCGCTCCGGTCGTCGTGGTGCTCACGCTGGTCACGCTGCTGTGGTCGGTGTGTGCGACGTACTGGGGTCCGCTGTTCGTCGCGAAGCCCGACCTGTCCATGGTGGCGCTGGCCCGGGAGTCGGTGCGCCTCACCCGGCACCGTCCGGAGGGGACACTGGCGACGTGGGCGATGGTCGGCGTGTCGTGGATCGTCGGTGCCGTGTCGATCGGCGGACTCGTCCTCATCGTGCCGATGTTCGTCGCGACCCTGCAGACCCACCGTTACCGCGAGGCCGCCGGAGTGGCGCCCCGCCGGGCCGGATGAGGGCCGTCGAAGGGGATGGCGATCAGGACTGTCGGTAGCCGCACCTAGTATCCGGTCATGCGTTCGAACTCGCCGTCGGCATAGTGCGAACGGCGGCTTCCCGAGCACGTGCTCAGGTGGCGGCCGCTATGAGTCGGCGGGCAAGGACGTGGAGGGGCTGGCAGGCCAGTGTTCCGACGGGGAGGAGCCCCTGCCATGCGTCATCTCGACCAAGCCCGGGAATACCTGATGTGGTACGAAGCCCATCGCGAACGCTGGGTCGCCGTGCCGGTGAATCGTGAAGGCGGTGTCATCATCGACAGCGAGTACGACCTGGTCGTCGTCCTCGACCTCTGACCCGGGTCCCCGACCCTGCCTGCCCGCGCGCCGCCGCTCCATGGTCCCGGCGTCGCGGCAGGCAGGCGTGGGAGGCTGCGAGTCGACGGCCTCGGCGAACCGGTGGACCCGTCCTCTAAGGAGTGTCCGCAGTGACGACGCGGAGGTAGCCGGGGGCGGACTGTCGGGTGCGCAGGCGGATCGGCAGCACCACATGGTGCATGTCGCGGTAGGGCTCACCGCTCGACATCCGCGTGTGCAGCAGCCGTGCGGCCCGTTCGCCCATCTCCCGCGACGGTAACGCCGCCGCCACCGCGGTGAGCGGGAAGATGTCGAACGGTCCGGCATCGTCCATGCCGGCGAGGTCGATGTCGCCGGGCACGTCATGCCCGAGGGCGACCAGATCCTCGACGGCCTGCGCGAGCGCGAATCCGTTGCCACACAGCAGCACGGTCGGCGGATCCGGGCTGTCCAGGAGCGACGCCACCAGCCCGTCCTCGGTCGGATGGGTGGGGCGTACGTATCTGCGCAGCACGGTGAGCTCGGGTCTCGTCGGGACCTGGTGGTCGCGCAGCGCCTTGAGGTGTCCGGCCAGCCGGTCCCGCACGCTGGTGCAGTCGGTCTCGTCGCACAGCAGCGCGATCCGTTCGTGGCCGAGCTGGATGAGTTTCCTCGTCACCTCGTACCCCACGGCCAGGTTGTCCGCGACGACGGCATCGGTCGCGACGTCAGTGCGGTAGCGGTCGACGGTGACGAGCGGGATGTCCTGCTGCCGGGCCTCCGCGAAGAGGGCGGGGTCGGCCCCTCGCTCGGCGGGATAGAGCACGATGCCGCTCACATCGGCGGCGATCGCGCTGCGGATCGCCTGCGTCTCGCGTTCGCCGGAGTTCTCCGTGTGGGTCAGGAACATCCGGTAACCCAGCTCGTTGCAGGTGGCTTCGAGACCGCCAAGCAGCTGGGTCACGTGAGTGCCGTCGACGTACTGCAGGATGCACGCCACGGTCTTCTGCCGACGCCCGCCTCCCAAGCTGCCCGCGCCCCTCGGGTCTGAGTCGGCGACCGTGTCGGAAGCCGCGTCGGTCCCCATGCCTTCGGCAGGGCCGGGGATCACGGAGTCAGCCCTCATGGATGCCGGCGGCCGGTCAGCCACGAAGGTGCCGCTGCCCTGGCGGCGGACGAGCAGACCGTCTCCGACGAGGGCGTTGAGCGCACGCACAGCGGTGGTCGTGCTGACACCGAAACGCTCGCAGACCTCCCGTTCGGTGAGGAAACGACTACCCGGTGTGTAGGCGTTGTTGCTCAGATTCTCGGCCAGCGCCTGCGTGACCTGTTCGTACAGCGGGATCCGCCCCGCCCCACGTTCCACGGTCATCGATGCCGCATTCTCGCGTGTCCGTTCCGATTTGCCATGTTGACCTTCCGACAGTGGACAGGGATCGGGCCAGCCGCGGCCGACCTCGTTGACATGTTGACACATGAATTTTAGGTTTCGGGCGTCGCTCAGGTTGCCAACGATGCCCACACCGAGAAGAGGGTCCGCTCATGGTCAGCCGTCGTCAATTCCTCTCCGGCGCCGCCGTTCTCGCCACCGTGACCGTCGCCGGCTGTGCAGGCAAGGACGACGGTGCCGGGGGAGGGGACGGGGCCGTCAGCTTCACCTACCTCAGACCGACCTGGGGCCCCGCGACTTATACCAAGGACGGGCCGTTCGAGAAGGCGTTGGAGAAGCAGGGCAAGGCCGACATCGATGTGCAGATCATTCCGGTCATCGACTACGACACGAAGGTCAACACCATCCTCGCCTCGGGCGACATTCCCGATGTCATCTGGGGATCGGGCCCGAGTTCGGCGACGTGGAAGGAAGCGCAGGACGAAGGTGCCTTCCTCCCGATCGACGACTACCTCGAGCAGTATCCCGCCCTGCGTGAGGCCGTGCCGGAGAGCATCTGGGAGATCCTCAAAGACGAGAACGGCGACACTTACTTCATTCCCAACCTGATCTGGCCGCAGGTGCCGTTCTTCCTCTGCTATCGCGAGGATCTGTTCGAGAAGGCGGGCATCGAGCCGCCCACCACCGTGGACGAGTTCGCCCCGACCGTCGCGAAGGTCAAGTCGGCATTCCCCGAACAGGTGCCGTTCACCATGGGGTACGAATGGAGCGCGAAGGAGATCGCCACGTCGTTCGGTGTGAGCATGTTCAGCTGGGAGCCGTCGCCGGCCGACCCGGACCTGCTCATCCCGTGGTACATGAAAGAGCCGGAAGTCGACATGTACTTCTGGTTCCAGGATCTGCACAAGCGCGGTCTGCTCGATCCCGACTACGGCGTCAACAAGGAACCCAACTTCGCCGACGACAAGTTCAAGGCCGGCAAGTCGGTCATGGTGATCTCGCACTGGTCATCGATCCCGGACGCGACGACCCAGCTCAGGACGATCGACAAGTACGCCAAGGTCGGTGTCGTCTCGCCGCTGGGTGAGCTCGGTGGGAACCGTCTCGTCTTCCCGGTCGACCGCGGCTTCTACGTATCCGGGACGATGGAGGATCCCGACGGCTTCTTCCGGTTCCTCAACTGGACGCTCACCGACGGCTCCGAGCTCCGCCGCTGGGGAATCAGGGACAAGACGTTCACCGTCAGCGAAGATGGCAAGGAGCCGATCCCCGACAACGAACGCGAGAAGGCGTTCCAGGGGCCGCAGTTGGAGCCCATGGGCTTTCTCGGTCCGTTCAGCGAGAAGCTCGACTGGGACATCACCAAGCTGGCCTTCGAGGCCGCCAAGATCCCTGACCGCTTCGACTACGTCAAGGGGAAGTTCGACGAGTACTGCGCCCAGGAGTACCCGGACTATCGCGACCCGACGGTCAGGTCGGCGGTGGAGGACAAGAAGGGCACCCAGCTCTACGAGGACTACCTGCAGAAGGTCGCCCAGTCCACGATCATCAACCACGACGTGAGCCGTGACGACTGGCGCAAGGCCGTGGACAAGTGGCGGGCAGCTGGCGGTGATCAGATCATCGACGAGATCAACACCGCGCAGAAGGACAAGTCCAAGCCTTCCTACATTCCCCGATGACGTCGACGATCCGCTCGCCGGCGGGGGCGAGGGTGGCGACCGGACCGCGGCCCCGCGGCGGGCGGCTCCAGCGCAAGGCGACCGAGGTCTGGCGCTACCGCTGGATCTACGCCCTCATTCTGCCGACAGTCCTCTACTTCGTGATCTTCGCGTACCTGCCGATGATCGGGTTGCAGATCGCGTTCAAGGACTACAAGGTCTTCCGCGGTATGTGGGAGAGCCCGTGGGTGGGCCTCGAGCACTTCCAGGCGATGTTCTCCTCGGAGAAGTTTCCCCAGCTCATCAAGAACACCCTGCTGATCAGTTTCTACCGCATCGTATTCGGCTTTCCGGTACCGATCATCTTCGCCCTGCTGCTGAACGAAGTACGCCGGATGTGGTTCAAGCGCGGCGTGCAGACAGTGACGTACTTCCCGCACTTTCTTTCCTGGGTGGTCTTCGCCGGGATCGTCATCAACATCCTCGGGCCCACCGGACTGTTGAACACGTTGATCATCGAATCCGGTGGGGATCGGGTCAACTTCATGACCAACCCCGACACGTTTCGGTCCGTCGTCGTCATCACCGGCATCATGAAGGAGTTCGGCTGGGGCGCGATCATCTATCTCGCCGCACTCTCCGGAATCGACGCCCAGCTGTACGAAGCGGCCCGCGTCGACGGTGCCGGCAAGCTACGACAGATCTGGCATGTGACGCTGCCCGGCCTGCGACCGGTGATGGCAGTGCTTCTCGTGCTGTCACTCGGCAGCCTGCTCGACGCGGGCTTCGACCAGATCTTCCAGTTGCAGAACGCCGCGGTCCTCGAGGTCGGCGACATCATCGACACCTACGTCTACCGGGTCGGGCTGCTCGAGGCGCAGTTCGAACTGGCCACCGCCGTGGGGCTCTTCAAGGGTGTGGTCGGGCTGGTAATGATCGTCACGGCCAACCATGTCCTGCGCCGACTTGGACAGCGGTCCATCTGGTGAGCGAGCGATCGGTGGCCACGGACCTCGCAATGGTGAACGGAGGCAGGAAATGACGACGACTCCGGTGACCGACGCCGACCTCACCTCCGGAAAGGAGGTCGCGCCGCGCCGATCCCATCTCGACCGGAACCCGTGGTGGGCCGATACGACGATCCACGTCGTCCTGATTGTGCTCGGGCTCGTGACGCTGCTCCCGATGGTCAACATCCTGGCGAAGTCGCTGAGTTCGGGCACCGCGATCTCGGCCCACCCGTTGATGTTGCTGCCCAGGTCGCTGACGGTCGAGGCGTATCTCTACATTTTCGAGACTCCGGTCCTCATGCGTTCGTTCGCCATCACGGTCTTCGTCACGGTGGTGGGGACGGCACTCAACCTGTTCTTCACGACGACCGCGGCGTACGGGCTGTCGAAGACCTACATCCCCGGCTACCGCTTCCTGATGTGGCTCGTCATCATCCCGATGCTCTTCGGCGCGGGCCTGATCCCGACCTACCTCCTGCTCAAGGGGCTGGGACTCATTAACAGCATCTGGGTGCTGATCGTCGTCGGGCTGGTGTCACCGTTCAACCTCATCCTGATGCGGAACTTCTTTTGGAGCCTGCCGCCGGAGATCGAGGAGTCCGCACGCATCGACGGTGCGTCGGACCTGCAGGTGCTCTGGCACATCGTGCTGCCGTTGTCGAAACCGGTGATAGCGACGATCGGACTCTTCTACGCGGTCGCCCACTGGAACGACTTCTTCACCGGCCTGTTCTTCCTGACCGACAGCTCGAAATGGCCGCTGCAGGTGGTGATGCGGTCGATCATCATCGACCAGAGCATGCTCGGCATGGGCGGCGGCAACGCACCGACGAACGACCTGCAGAGGCTCATCGTCTCCGCCGACAACATCCGGGCCGCGACGATCATCTTCTCGATCATCCCGATCCTGCTGGCCTACCCGTTCCTGCAGCGGTACTTCGTGAAGGGCATCATCCTCGGCGCCGTCAAGGGCTGAGCCTCCGCGGAAGCCCAGCCCAGGCAGGAAGTCAGCGCTGGCGCCGCCACGGACCGGTGACGGCGAACGTCGTTCCCGGGTTGTAGCAGTTGGCGTAGAGCGTCTGGCCGTCGGCGGAGAAGTCGACACCGGCGAACTCGCCGTACGACGGTGCCTGCGGGGTCCCGACGTTCTGTCGGTTGCGGGCGAGGGGGAACACCTCGCCGCTCCCGGTGACGCCCAGCAGGTGTTGTTCGCCACCGGCATCCTCGGCCAGCATCAACCCGCCGTACGGCGACAGGCAGATGTTGTCCGGGCCCTCACCCGGTGCGTCGTCGTCGGGCTCGTAGCGGAAGATCAGGCTCAGCTCGAGGATGTTGCTGTCGGGGACGTAGCGCCAGACCTGACCATCGTGGTCGGCGGTCGATCCGTCCTCGCTCCTCGCGAAGCTGGCGACGAAGTAGACGCTGTCGTTGCCCCAGTAGCAGCCCTCGAGCTTCTGCGAGTGCGTGATGCCGCCCGGACCGAAGTCCTGGAACCGGATCGGCACGGTCTCGGCCAACGGATCGGGTACGTCCACCCATTCGATGCCGTCGAAGCGCGCACCGACCTCGGTCACCATGGACAGGTCGGTGACGCCAGGCAGCCGCATCGCCTGCAGCGTGCCGCCGGCGCGCAGGCTGCCGTAGCCGCCGAGCGGCTTCTCCGGAAGGAACCGGTAGAACAGCCCGAACGGATGGTCGAAGGCGTCCTCGGTCTCGTAGACGACGCCCGTCCGCGGATCCGTCGCCGTCGCCTCGTGCGCGAAGCGGCCCATCGCCTCCAGGGGAGTGGGGTCGGCGTTGCGGGCGTTGTCGTACGGATCGACCTCGAAGATCCAGCCGTGCGACAGCTCGCTGCCTGCGGGGCTCGCCTCGGTCTCCTCACAGGTCAGCCAGGTCCGCCAGGGCGTGAGGCCCCCGGCGCAGTTGACGAACGAGCCTCCGAGGCTGACGTACTCCTCCTTCAGTTCTCCACGCGCCGAGATCTCCAGCGTGGTGGTGCCACCGGGACCCAACGGGTCGTACGTATGGGAGGCCGGGCCCGGCACACGATGGGCCACGTTCTCGCGACACTCGTGGTTGCGGACCAGGATGGTTCCGCGCCCATAACGGCCGGGAAACGCCGCCTGCCCGTCGAAACGGCTGGGCACGGTGCCGCCACCGGAACGCAGGGGTTCGCCCTCGCGGCTCAGGATGCGGTAGGAGAAGCCGTGGGGGAGATCAAGGAAGCCACGCGGATCCTCCACCAGAGGGCCGTAGCCGGTCGCCGGGCCGCGGCTGCCGGCGGCGGGGTTGGCGGCGAAGAGCGAGTCGACCGCGCCCGCCACGACCACGCCCAGGCCCACACCTCCGGATCGGTTCAGCAAGTCACGTCGCGATATGGCCATGTGCCGCCTCCGCTCGTCGTCGTCCGCCGTTCTGGCCGCGTGCGTCAGCCAAGCACTGGGTCACGTTTGCGCTCGCCGCGAACCAGCCGACGATCGTTCTGCGTGTCCTGCGCAGGATGCTCGCCAACTTTCCTGCTGGCAAGGCGAACCGCTGACCGAACCCTGTCGCCTCCGGCCATTGAGACCCCCAGGTCACCTCCGAGCGGGGCACCGTATCGGGCGACCCCTGCGGAACCACGCATCGAGTCGGCCGGGCGGAAACCTCGTCGGCCGCCGGAAATCTAGTCGGCCGGCGGAAGGAGAAGCGTGTCGACGACGGCGGCCAGGACGTCATCAGGCGCAGCGCCAGTCGGCCGCGGCGAGCGGGCGAAGACGTCTGCGGCTGCCTGGTGGAAGCCCTCCGGTAGACCGGCGGCGGCGAAGGTAGCCGCGATTTCCTCCATTTCGCCGCGCCAGCGCCAGCCCTTGTCGTGAGCGGCCCGAGCGGCTCCGGCACTGCGGTTGACGAGGGCGGACTGCGACTGCTCCCACTCGGCGACGAGGCCGGCGTCGACCCCCTCCCGGGTCGCCACCGCACGGATCGCGAGCAGGAGGGCGCTGGTGCCCTTCGTCCAGGCGGCGTAGCACATCTTGAGTGCGGAGGCGAGTCCGACGTCGTCGCCCACGCTGCGGACGCCGAGAACCGTGCCCTCGAACAGGTCCACGACGGAGTCCGCGTGCGCGCCGGACACGTAGAGGCGGGTCGTACCCACGCGTTCAGGCGGTCCGCCGATGATCCCGCCGTCGACCATGCGTCCGCCGCCCGCCTCGATCAGCGAGCCGACCTCGCGCGCGGTCGTCGGGGACACCGCGTTGGCGTCGACATAGGTGCCGCGGTAGCCGGCGAACTCGCCGGCGACCTCTTTCGCCGCGTGCGGCGGGCAGATCGACAGGACGAACGCACAGTCGCGGGCAAGAGCTGCCGGTGTGGCCGCATCGGTCATTCCCGCCCATTCCGCGCGCGCCCGCGTTTCCGCGCTGCGGCCGCTCGAGGCGTAGAGCACCTCGTGGCCGCGTAGCGCGAGCTGCCGGCCGACGGCTGAGCCCATGTCGCCGGGATGGAGTACGCCGATCGTCACCGTGTCCACGCCGGAACCCTAATGCGTACAGGCGTCCTGGCGGCACCCCCGTGTTGGCTGTTGGATGAGGGCCGCCCCTCATGCGGCGTGCCGTTGGGTGGTGGTGCCCCTCATGCGGCGTGCCGTTGGACAAGAGTGCCCCTCAGTCGGGGTTGCGTACGTACGCAAGGGCGACGGCTCGTGGCGAGGAGCGTCGCTAGGTCCGGTGAGGAACGCTTCGGATGACGGTCTCCAGCGCGAGCTCGGCCATGGTCGCGAACGTCCGCTCGCGTTCCAGCGCGGTCGTCGCCTCGCCGGTGGGGATCTGGTCGCTCACCGTCAGGATCGTGAGCGCTCTGGCCCCGAACTTCGCCGCCAGCGTGTAGAGCAGGTTAGTCTCCATGTCGACCGCGACCACCCCGTGGTCAGCCAGGCGCTGAAGGAGCTCCGGGCGGTCGGAGTAGAACGCGTCGACCGACGCCACGGGCTTCACCTGCGCCGCGACATCCCGCTCGACGGCGAGGTCATAGGCCGTACGCAGCAGGTCGAAGTCCGCTGCCGGGGCAAAGTCGAAACCCTCGAACCGGACCCGGTTCATCGCCGAGTCCGTCGACGCCGTGATCGCGAGCACGATCGCGCGGAGCGGAAGCCAGTCGACCAGGGCGCCGCAGGACCCCACGCGGACAAGGGTGCGTACGCCGTAGTCCGCCATCAGCTCGTGGGCGTAGATCGCCAGCGAGGGGTGACCCATGCCGGTGCCCTGGACCGAGATTCGTTCTCCGGCGTAGTTGCCGGTGAATCCCAGCATGTTGCGTACGGTCGAATAGCACTTCGCGTCCTGCAGGTAGGTCTCGGCGATCCACCGGGCCCGCAACGGGTCGCCCGGCAGGAGGACGGTCTCGGCGATCTCGCCGGGCTTCGCGCCGATGTGGATGCTCATGGCCGGCGATCCTGCCAGAGCGGACCGACCACTCCCACCGGTCAGCCCGGGCGGGGTCACCGATGGTGATCGCTGCCGCGCCGACCGGTTGAGGCCGGTGCCCTCCGTCCACTGGACAAGCGGCGGAGCCATGCCGACCGGGAAGTTACAGTGCACATCGTGCCGCGCCTTGCAGAGCTCGCCCTCGCCCGCTCCACCCTTGATCGCGCGACCGAGCGCCGCCGTAACGCTGCCTGGGTCGACGCGCGGTGGGCGGACCCGCGATGCCGGGTGCTCGTGGTCGTCGACGGCGAGGTCCCCGTCACCGACGACGCGACCGCCCTGGTCTTCACCACGCCCGAGGAACTGGACGACCCGCAGCCGCCGGAGGAGCGGTACCTTCTCGGGCTCGACAGTGAGGGAGTGCCGTACTTCGCCGTGCCGGGTCCTACGCCGGCCGAGCCGAACTCCTCCGCTGGCGGCAGTCGGCGGGCCGGTCTGCGTGACGCCGGCGCGATCCTCTCCGACCGCGACTCGGGTCTCTTCGTCCATGCCGTGGCCCTGGTCAACTGGCACGCCGCCCACCCGTGCTGCGCCCGCTGTGGCGCGGCCACCCGACCGACTGCCGGAGGGCACGTACGCCGCTGCCCGTCGTGTGGCGCTGAGCACTTCCCACGGACGGACCCGGCGATCATCGTGCTCGTCTTCGACGAGGACGACCGCTGTCTGCTCGGCAGGCAGCCCAGCTGGCCCGTGGGCCGCTTCTCCACCCTGGCCGGGTTCGTCGAGCCGGGCGAGCCGCTCGAGCACGCGGTGGCGCGCGAGGTCGACGAGGAGACGGGGATCAAGGTCGTCGATCCGGAGTACGCCGGCAGCCAGCCGTGGCCGTTCCCGTCGAGCCTCATGCTCGGCTTCTTCGCCCGCGCGGTGACGACGCAGATCAAGGTCGACGAGGAGGAGATCGCCGAGGCGCGCTGGCTCTCCCGGGAGGAGCTGCGTACGGCCATCGATTCCGGCGAGCTTCTGCTGCCTGGCAAGGTCTCCATCGCCCGGCGGCTGATCGAGACGTGGTACGGCGGGGAGCTTCCCGGTTCCTGGTGAGGCTGCCGGAGATCGGCCGGGCCTCCCGCGCGCTCTTGGCCCACCTGGTCACGACAAACGAGGATCCGGGAAGAACGCGAAGCTCCGTGGTGTTAGGCAAGCGTCGGGTAACAACGGACGCATGTACCGGGAGGACTCTCGATGACGAACTCCGTCACGATGTACAGCACGCCGTGGTGCGGGTACTGCCGCCGCCTCAAGGGTCAGCTCGAGCGCGCCGGCATCGCCTACACCGAGGTCGACATCGAGCAGCACCCCGACGCGGCCGAACTCGTCGCCAAGGTCAATGACGGCAACAAGACCGTGCCCACCGTCGTGTTCCCAGACGGCTCCGCCCTGACCAACCCGTCGGTCGCGCAGGTCGTCGAGCGCCTCGGCGCCCCCGCCTGATCAAGGGCCGATCATGAAGATTTTGCGGCGCATGGGCTCCGAAAGGCTTCATGATCATGGAACGGGCGCCCGCGCGCCTGCGGTTGTCCGCTGCGGCTGGAATCATGGTCCGGCGTGACTGACGCGAACGCTGCCGCCACGCACCTCACCTTGCTACCCAGCGGCTCGGGCCCGGCTGGCTCCGGGCTGGCCGGCGGCGGGCCGGCCGCCCCTGGAAGAGCGTCTGGCGCGCCATCCCCGGACGCGGTCTTGGCGGCATTGGACCCGGAGCAGCTCGCGGCGGCGACCTCTCTCGAGGGACCGCTCTGCATCCTTGCCGGCGCCGGCACCGGCAAGACCCGCGCCATCACCCACCGGATCGCCTACGCCGTCCTGTCCGGGCAGTGGAAGCCGCAGCGCGTCCTCGCCGTGACGTTCACGACCCGAGCCGCCGGTGAGATGCGCACCCGTCTCCGCGAACTCGGCGTGGCCGGCGTACAGGCGCGCACCTTCCACTCGGCCGCTTTGCGACAGGCGCGCTATTTCTGGCCGCAGGTCTACCGCAGCGAGCTACCGCCGATCGTGGAGAGCAAGCTGCGTTACGTCGCGGAAGCGGCCGGTCGGTGCCGGGTACCCGCCGACCTCGCTGGGCGTCGCGACCTCGCCGGCGAGATCGAATGGGCCAAGGTCAGCAACGTCCGCCCCGACGACTACCCCGTCGCCGCCGCGCAGGCGGGCCGCCAGTTGGCCGGTTACGACGCCGCCACGGTCGCCCGTGTCTTCGCCAGTTACGAGGAAGTACGCCGGGACCGGGGCCATCTCGACCTCGAGGACGTCCTCCTGTGCGCTGTCGCCCTGCTGGCAGACTCGCCCAAGGTCGCCGAGGCGGTGCGGGCGCAGTACCGCCACTTCGTCGTCGACGAGTACCAGGACGTCAGCCCGGTCCAGCAGACGCTGCTCGACCTGTGGCTGGGCGACCGGCCGGACGTGTGCGTGGTCGGGGACGCCAACCAGACGATCTACTCCTTCGCGGGCGCGAGTCCGGCGTACCTCCTCGAGTTCACCCGGCGACACCCCGGGGCGTCTGTCGTACGCCTCGAACGCGACTACCGCTCGACGCCGCAGGTGGTCAAGGTGGCCAACGGCGTCCTGGCCGATGCCCGCGGTGCGGCGAGCAAGCACCGGTTGACGCTGCGGGCCCAGCGACCGGACGGCCCTGAGCCGGTCTTCACCGAGTATCCCGACGAGGTCGCCGAAGCCGAGGGGATCGCCCGCGCGGTCGAACGCCTCGTCGGCCAGGGCACCCCACTCCGCGAGATGGCCGTCCTCTTCCGGGTCAATGCCCAGTCCGCCGCCTTCGAGCAGGCCCTCGCCGAACGCGGGATTCGCTATGTCGTCCGAGGCGCGGAACGGTTCTTCGACCGGCCAGAGGTGCGCGAAGCTCTGGTGCTGCTCCGTGGGGCGGCCCGGGCGGCCAACTCGGCTCCCATCGCGGCCGGCTCCTCGGTAGCCGCCACGCCTGGCTCCGCCGACGCAGAGGCCGCCGCCGACGCAGGCTCGGCACCTGACGCAGGCTCGGCCCCTGACGCAGGCTCGGCCCCTGACGCAGACGCCACCAGCGACGCCGACGCCCCCTCGCCGGCACTGCTCGCGGAAGTGCAGGCCGTCCTCGGCGCCATCGGTTGGACACCAGAACCACCGAGTGGTTCCGGTGCCATGCGCGAACGCTGGGAGTCGCTGGCGGCACTGGCGTCCCTCGCCGGCGACCTGTCGCGCGAGCGGCCGGGCGCTGACCTCGCGGCGTTCCTCGGCGTACTCGACGAGCGCGTGGCCGCCCAGCATGCGCCCGCGGCAGACGGGGTGACGCTGGCGACCCTCCACGCCGCGAAAGGTCTCGAGTGGGACGCCGTCTTCCTGGCCGGCATCCACGAAGGGACAGTCCCGATCACCTACGCCGACACCGCGGACCAGGTGGAGGAGGAACGTCGGCTGCTCTACGTGGGCGTCACTCGTGCCCGCATTCACCTCTCGGTCTCCTGGGCGCTGGCCCGCACGCCGGGCGGCCGGTCGCGACGATCACCGTCGCGGTTCCTCGCCTCCGTCCGTCCGCAGGGGAGCGCGGTCGCCGATCGTCGTGCGGAAGGAACGAATGGTGGGCGGTCGGGCCGCAAGGCCCAGCGCACCGTCGCCCGCTGCCGCACCTGCGATCGCCCGCTCCAGGACGCCAGCGAACGCAAGGTCGGCAGGTGCGGGGACTGCCCTGCGACCTACGACGAGCAGATGTTCGAAAAGCTTCGGGCGTGGCGGCTCGAACAGGCGCAGGAGCAGCGTGTCCCTGCCTACTGCGTCTTCACCGACGCGACCCTGGTCGCGATCGCGGAGACCCGACCCGCCGCGGCCGCCGAGCTGGCGAAAGTCCCGGGCGTAGGTTCGACGAAGCTGGGCCGGTACGCCGAGGACGTCCTCGCGATCTGTGCCGGCAGTTCACCGATGCGGAAGGTGTCGTCCGACGACCCTCCCGCCGTTCAGGGCGAGCTTCTCCCGCCGGAGACCTGAGTCGCCGAGTCCCGTCGCGCCGGACCTCGTGGGCACGAAACGGTAAAGGCTGCAGGTCCCCCCATTAATTGCATTGCTCTCGGCAGGGGGGAGGCGTAGTGTCAGCTCGACCCCACACCGCCGCATCGCGGTTTGGCATGTCCGAGCAGAGGGAGGTGCGCCAGATGATCATGGTGATTCGTCATCGCCGTGAGCTGACGCTCGGTGCTCCCCGCTCGATGACACCTGCTCGGCGGTCCATCTCATACGTCTCGCCCGCGTTCCAGGGGACCAGTCTGCCCACAGGCGGATTCGATTCGTGCGCGCGCGGCCGGAAGGTCTATCGCGATGACACCGCCAGCCAAGGCCACGTGAGCGTTCTTCCGTGGAGCGCGGAGCTTCCGGCGACGCCAGCCGCGCCCACGAGCACTGTCGAGCAGAGCAGTGTTCTCACGACCGGCCGCATTCCTGCCGGTCTTTCCGCCCCGTCCGCCGCCGCCCTTCCGATCAACGTGTCCGTCCCGGCCAACCTGTCCGTTCCGAGCAGCGTTTCGCGGCGTACCACCAAGGGACCCTTGTCGGGTGTCCCAGCCTGGAGCCCTCCGGTCTTATGACAAGACCTGACCGGCCACCAGGGCCGCGGAACCCGACTCGGGATCCGCGGCCCTTTTGTTTGCCCAGTTCGAACGAGATGACCAGCCATGGAAAAGCCCAGCCCATCGAGTTGCCAGTCCGATCGAACCAGCCAGTGCGATGTCGACGACGACAGCCAGGGAGTCAGTCAGGCAGTGAGACACACACCCAACAAGGAAGCCAGCACAACGAGACCAGGCCAGCAGACACAGACCAGGACACAAGGAGGTGACCGGAAAGTGAGTCTCAGCGTCCTCGACGGTGTACCCGAGGTCATCAGCGAGTTCGAACTTCCCTGCCGGTCGTTCGATCCGGAGCTCTTCTTCGCAGAATCACCTGCCGATGTCGAGTTCGCCAAGACCATCTGCGTCGACTGCCCGATCAAGCGCGAGTGCCTGGACGGTGCTCTCGCTCGGCGCGAGCCGTGGGGAGTCTGGGGCGGCGAGCTGTTCATCGCCGGTGTGGTAGTTCCGCGGAAGCGGCCGCGTGGACGTCCTCGCAAGAACGAAGTCGCCGCATGACCACCATCCGACTGAGGACGGAGTCCGGGGAATGCCCGGCCGCCGCCTCCTACCCCACAGAGAACCCGATGACCAGAGACCTCTCGGTCGATACCCCGGCGCGTGCGATTCCGGGCGATGCGGCCACCGATCTGCCAAGGAGCACCTCCGTGCATCTTCTCCACGAAGAGCTGGCACGCGCGCAGATACATGAGCGTGTCAGTAAGTCCAGCAAGACACGACAAGCGACTCAGCTCGTCCGCGCCCGGCGACTGAGCCGTAAGAGCCGGGAAGCCGCGTTGCGGGCCCGCCTCATCCGGGCGCGATTCGGATAGGAATAACCGAGCAGGGTCGGGCATCTCGTGAACACCGCGATGCCCGACCCACTCGTCTCGAACGCGGGTCGGGTACGCGGAAGATCGCCGCCATGCCCGACCCGCGTATCCCGACCGGTGAACGATGCCGGGTACTCCGGGACTTGCCGCGATGCCCGCTCTCGCGCATTCCGACGCGACGGCCGACAAAAGGGCCGCCCTGCGCCTTGTCTGGAATCGCATTCCGTCACAATGTCTGTCGAAATATTCTGCGCTTGCAGGGGCCCGTTTCGAAGCATGTCTGTCCCTCGGCCGTTACACGGTCGCGCGACGATGGTGCGTACGAACGAATCGGCCTACTGGACGGGTTCAAGGCGAGAAAGTGACGGATCAATGATCGAGTGCGACCTTTGCGGCGTTCACGCGCCAACCGAAGACCTGCCGCTCAGCTGGGCGGTGTCGTTCACGCGCGATCTGACGACGAGCTACTACTGCGGGGCGTGCGCTCGCGCCAACCTTCACACCATCGAGGGCCGGCTCGACCCCGCGGGATGGTGAGGAAAGGGCAGGCCTGACATTCAGGCTTCGGCAGCCTCGTCAGCCTCGTCAGCGGAAACGGCTTCTGCGAGGCCCGCCGGCACGTCTGAGAATCCGGGCAACCAACGTTCCAGTTCCTCCCGGAACGGCGCCTCGGCTCCCAGCTGGGCCAACACTCCGATTCCGCCACCCCAGACCCGGTGGATCAGGAGGTACGACGGCGGAAGGTTGAGCCGGAGCGCTGTCCTGGCGCCGTCAGCACGCACGTCGCTGATCCGCTGGAACTGCGTCCGCATCCACTCTCTGGTGAAGCGGAACGTCGCGGTCTGTGCAGGCTCGGTGAACGGCTGAAGGTAGTCGTGCAGGCTCTGTGGATCGATGTCGACGTCCGGCTTGATGAACCCTTCGGCGCGCAGCCCCTCGGTCACCGCGTGGAAGTCGCCGTCGAGGCCGATCCGCAACAGCCGGCCGATCTGTGGCGGGAAGCCGCCGGGGAGCCGGGCTACCAGGCCGTAGTCGACCACTCCGAGGCGCCCGTCCGGGGTGATGCGGTAGTTGCCGGGGTGTGGATCCGCGTGCAGCAGACCCGCCCGCGCCGGACCCGAGAAGAGGAAACGTACGAACAGGAGACCGGCGCGGTCCCGCTCTTCGGTCGTCCCGCTGGCGATGACCTCGCTGAGTGGTGTGCCGTCGAGCCAGTCGGTGACGAGCACTCTCGGGGTGTAGAGCCGCACCGGCGGCACCGCGATCTCGGGGTCGCCGTCGTACGCCGCCGCGAATCCGGCCTGTGCTTCGGCTTCAAGGGTGTAGTCCAGTTCCTCGCCGATGCGGGCCTTGAGCTCTTCGACGAGTGGCTTGATGTCCATGCCGGGAAGCCAGACCGCGAACAGCCGGCTGAGGCGGCCGATCTGGTTCAGGTCCGACCGCAGGGCGTCGGCGGCGCCAGGGTACTGGATCTTGACCGCCACGTCCCGCCCGTCGGACCACCGTGCCCGGTGCACCTGGCCGATCGACGCGGCGGCGGCCGGAGTGTCGTCGAAGCCACGGAGCCGGCGGCGCCAGTGCGGTCCCAGTTCCTCCTCGAGCACCCGGTGCACCGTTGCCGCGGGCATCGGCGGTGCGGCGTCCTGGAGTTTGGTGAGCGTCGCACGGTAGGGCGCCATCAGTTGCTCGGGGAGGGCTGCCTCGAAGATCGAGAGCGCCTGGCCGAACTTCATCGCGCCGCCCTTGAGCTCGCCCAGCACGCGGAACAGCTGATCGGCGGTGCGGCGCTGCAGGTCGGCTGTGACGGCTTCGACCGGCTTGCCGCCCAGCCGCTTGCCGAGGCCGACCGCGGTACGGCCGGCGATTCCCAGGGGCAGGCCGGCCAGCCGGACTGTGCGGGCGAGACCTTTGCGAGGAAGATCGCTCACACGTCCATTGTCCGCTTCCGGGGCAAGTGCCGCGTCCTGCCCGGGGAGTAGATCGCGCTCTCCGGGGTGGGGCTGTCGGTTCGCAGGCGTCGTCACCCGACCGACCCTAGACGGGCGGGGCGTGGGGGTCCCGCACGGAGCCGGCGTTCGGAGGCAGATCGCACCTCGTCCGGGTCCAGGCTCGACCAGTCGGCGTCCAGCCACCAGGTCGCGCCGGCGTCCGCCCATGGCCGGACGATCTCGGCGGCTGCCGCCGGGTCGTCGTGGGGCGTCGTACCCTCCATCACGACGTCGTAGTCGTCCATCGTGAGCCCCTGTGCCGCCCGGTGCGCCCTGATCCAGGCGGTGCCTTCGGCGAGCATGTCGGGCGTGAAGTCGGATCCGGCCGACGTGTCGTGCGGCGCGTAGTGGGGCAACCAGCCGTCCCAGGCAGCCGCTCGGCGCATCGACTTCGGGCGCGGCCAGCCACCGACTACCCAGACCGGGATGCGCGGCTTCTGTACGGGCGGTGGAGCTGCCGGCGGGACCAGCGAGCCGGTGGCGCGCGAGCGGAAATGCTTGCCCGCATAGTCGAATGCTGCGCCCGTCCACAGCTTCGACAGCATCGCGAGACCTTCGTCGAGCCGCTCCGCGCGCACCTTGCGTCCGGGATCTGACTCGAACAGCCACCACCGGTCTTCGCCTGTGACGCCCAGACCCACCGACAGGGTGACCCGTCCGCCGCAGAGGTTGTCGAGGGTGGACGTCTGGCTCGCCAGCTCCCACGGCTGGCGACGGGGGAGCGGTGTGAGCATCGTGCCCAGCCGGATCTGGCTCGTGGTCATGGCGGCAGCGGTGAGGCTCACCCAGGCGTCGATCGCCCAGATGCCCTCCCAGACGAAGAAGCCGTCCCAGCCGTGCTCCTCCGCTATGGCCGCGAGATCGCCGGCTGTGCGGGCATCGCCATAGGGGAGTACGAATCCAAAGCGCATGGACGCGACCCTAGACCCTGGCTCCGACTACTCGCGTTGCGTGAAGGGTGCCCGCATCCAAGCGCCGCCCTCAGGCCGCTGCCATCGGTGACGAGCCTGAACGGCGGTGGGCCGACGAACCGGTGGAGCGCGGAGTCTTCCCGGCGTCTCGCGGACCATCCGACTCGTCGCTGGCGTGCTGTTCCGGGTCGAACTGGCACCCGCACGCGGGATGGGCAGACCACGTACGTCGGCGTACGGAACCGAAAGGCAGGTCCATCTCGATCGTCGCGTCCAGCGACGGCGGCCGGCCGCCCTCGAGGAACGCCAGGACATGCATCACGGCGTGCGACGCGAGCGCGGTCGCGAGGACCACGTCGCAGGCTTCAGCCCCTCGGGGCGCCGCGAGAGCCTGGGAGAGCACGCTCGGCCACCGAGGATCGTGCGCCGTACGCCGCAGGTCGTGGCACCGGATGCACGAGGACACCCCCGGGAGTACGAACGGACCGAGGATCGCCCGCCCCTCGCGCATGCGGACGAAGAGGTGGGGCAGTCCCGCCCGGACGAAGGCGTCCGCCATCCTGCGATCGGGCTCGTCGTCGGGCGCGATCACCGCCAGATCGGGCCGCTCGAGTGGATGGCCGGGACTGACCGCCATGACCTCGGTCGACGGTGCGGCCTGGGCGGCGGCCCGAGCCGCGCCCTCGCCGCGAGGCGTACCGACGTCGGCGGCGACGAGACCGGCCGGCGCCAGGTCACCCGGAGCGGTCGGAGCCTGGTCGTCGACAACGACTTGAGCTACCCCGGAGGACGACACCAGCGTGATGATCGACGCGCCCACCCGCCCGGCGCCGAACACCGCGATGTGCGCTTCGCGCCGGCGGCTCATGGTCGCCACGCCACCGTCGAGCGAACCCTCGGCCACCGAACGCGCCGCCAGGTCGGGCAGGAGACGTTCCCGCTCGGCGGGCCCCAGGCCTGGCACGGCTCCAGCCGCGGCGCGTCCGGCGTCATCGAGCGCGCCGCCTTCCGCGAGCAGGCGAAGGAGCCGCCTGGTATCGGCTCCGCTGCCGCCGTGCGCGACCGCCTGCGTGACGAGCGCGTCCTCGGTGCGTATGCCGGTCAGGGAATCGACCACACCCGCGAGCACCGGATCGAGCCCGGTGAGGACGAGAGCGTGGGCAGGGTCGAGACCGACCTGGAGCGTGTGGGGATCCCGCCATATCCGATGCAGGGCAGGTTTGATTCGTGGCCGCACGATGGTGCCTCCCCGTGTGTGCTGGCGCCAATTGCGGACGCCTCCGCCCGCAGGGGGAGAAGCCTGCCACGTCCGTACGGACGCCCGCGGGCGTCATCCACAGGCGGTGTTAGTGTCGGCCGCGAGGCATCGACGCTGGACGAGAACCACACCGAACGAGGAAGTCGAACCCGACATCATGGACGACGCGCGCACCGAGGCGGAGCAGCCCGCCGCCGCGGCCGCATCGTCCTTCCGCCGGCTGCTCACTCCGCGGTGGATCGCGTTCACGATCACCGTCGTTCTCGCCGTGGCGGCGTTCCTGTTCCTGGCGTGGTGGCAGCTGAACCGCTTCGAGTCGTCGTCTGGCAGCTGGCAGAACTTCGGTTACACGCTGCAGTGGCCCTTCTTCGCGGCGTTCGCGGTCTACCTGTGGTGGAAGCTGCTGCGTGAACCAGCACCTCCGCCGGATCTCGAGTCCCGCCGGGTGGCGGACACAAGCGCACCGGCTGGCCCTGGCCGGGTGGACCCAGCCGCCGTCACGCCACACGACAGCGGAAGCCTGCTCGCCGCCAGTGACGTCTCTTCTGGCGACGACGAGGCGGCGTTGCCACCCCTACCTTCGAAGCGCCCGCTGGGGTCGCCCGTGCCCGACCCGATGGCCCAGGTGGCCGATGATCCTGAGCTCGAGGCGTACAACGACTATCTCGACGCCCTGCACCGCCGGTCGCTCCGCGTCGCGGCGGGGCATGGGAGATCCACGAGCGCGGCGCCACGCGGGGCCGGAGCACCTGGGAGCGGCGCATCTGGGACTGGAGCAACTGGAGCCGGAGCACCTGGGGGCGGAGCAGTCGGAGCCGGAGCACCTGGGGGCGAGGGATGACGGCCGACGCCGACGTACCGGTGACTCCGCCGGCGACATCGCACATGGCGCCCGAACTCCGCGGGCGCCTCGCCCGGTTCCGGGTGATCGCGTACGTCGTGGGGGTGTTTCTGCTGGTTCTCGCGCTCGTCGCGATGCCGATGAAGTACCTGGGCGATGACGCGCGTGCGGTCGCGATTGTCGGGCCGATTCACGGGTTCCTGTACATGGTCTACCTCGTGCTGGGGGCTGATCTCGCCCTCCGGGCCCGCTGGTCGCTGCGGGGGACCCTGGCGGTGCTGGTAGCCGGAACCGTGCCGTTCCTGTCGTTCCTCGCCGAGCGGATCGTCACGCGTCGCACCAGGCGGGGTGAGCGGGTCTAGCCGTGTCCAGCGCCGTCAGCTGGATCTGGGCGTCGCGGAGAACAGGAACCGGCGCGACGCCAGGCAGCCAGAACTCGCCCAGGTGGAACCATGCGGGGCGGCCCATCGTGCGGCCGCCCCTTCGGTGGCCAGATTGCTCAGGCCTTGCCGAGGATCCGGTTGAGGTTGGTGCCGCACTCGGGACAGGTGGCCTTGGCCATCCGCGTGCCCTTGTCGTTCACCTTGACCTCGCCGGTTGCATTCCGCTTGGCCTTGCATTTGACGCAGTAGAACTCGCCTGTGTAGGTCTCCGCCATGACGGCCCTCCTCGCTGTGCTGGGTCGGGGCAGGGCGGGCCCGCCCGGGCCGCCCGATCTCGGGTCACCTTATTCCAGCGCCGTCCACGACTCCGTGCGCGGCACCCCATGGCCATGTCCTGCCCATGGTGTCCCCTTTTATACCCGTGTGTGCGTGATGGTCGCGGGATGTGCTTCCCGGACGGCGCCGTGTCGACGCTACCCGTGGTTGGCGGCGGGTCAAACCCGACCCCCCGAGATCGTCAAAGCCGACAGCCCCGCGATCGCCGCCTCGTCCCCCAGAGCGTGGTGATCGACAGGACGCAGCGATCGACATATCGCCGTGGTCGACAGTGCGGGATCGACAGTGCGGGGTCGACAGTGGGGGATCGACAGTGCGGGACACTCTGGTCGCCGTCGCCCCAGCACGCTGAGTTATCCACGGCTGTGGAAAAGCCTGTGGAGAGCATGTGTACATCTGGGGGATTCCCGGTGGATGACGTGTGTGCACACCTGTGGACGCTTGGCACCTTCTGTCCAGGACTATGAGCCTGACCTGCGAGTTCACCGGCCGGCGGCCTGTGGGAATCCGGCGCTTCGCGCGTGGATGGGGCAGCCCTTGTCGGTTGTTGGGGGTACCTTGCTGGGGTGGCCGAACCGGCGTCGAGGCAGCGGAGCCAGGCGCGCCCGAGTTCACGCATAGACCGGGCGCGTGATGAGCCCTACCACGTGGAGGTGCGCCGCAGCGCCCGCCGCCGCCGCACCGTGAGCGCCTACCGAGAGGGCGACCGAGTAGTGGTCATGGTCCCCGCCCGAATGACCCGCGCCGAGGAGCGCCGCTGGGTCGACGTCATGCTCGACCGGCTCGCCGCGCAGGAGCGTCGCCGGCGGCCGAGTGACGCCGAGCTCCTGACCCGGGCCCAGACGCTGTGCCAGCGCTACCTCGGCGAGGTGTCCGGGCCAGCCAGCGTCCGATGGGTCTCCAACCAGGGCATGCGCTGGGGATCATGTACGCCGAGCGATGGGACGGTCCGGCTGTCCTCGCGGCTGCAGGGCATGCCGGTCTGGGTCGTCGACTACGTACTCATCCATGAGCTCGCACACCTGGTCGAACCCGGGCACACGCCGCGATTCTGGGAGCTCGTACGCCGTTACCCCCAGGCCGACCGCGCTCGCGGTTACCTCGAGGGGGTCTCGGCCGCGGCGCAACTGTCGCTCGCGGAGTGCGAGAACGAGAACGAGAACGAGAGCTAGTCGAGCCCGTGGGTCGGCCCCAGGACGGCCCGGACCGGATTTCACCCTCGACCTGGCGCAGTTTCATCCCCTCCGGACGTGGTCGCACGCACTTCCCTCGTCGAGGCTGACGGTGGAGGGGCCGCGCAGGGGGAGGTGCGGGAATGCTGTGGGTGATCAGCGCTGCCGTGATTGCAGTGCTAAGTCTCGCGATCGCCGTCCTGTGGCGGCGACGTCGTGTGGTGTACGCATCGGGCGTTTTCCGGTGCAGGTTACGAAGCTCGTCGTGGGGTCTCGACACGTTGACGCAACGCTGGTCGAGACACGTTTCCTACGCTGTGTGGGTGCATGACGTCCTTGTCGTGTATCGGGGGATCGCACTGACGCGGGTAGTGCTGTTCGCCTGCCGGTTCGCCGAGGATCTCGAGGAC
Source organism: Actinopolymorpha sp. B11F2 (assembly GCF_040195635.1). Lineage (NCBI taxonomy): Bacteria > Bacillati > Actinomycetota > Actinomycetes > Propionibacteriales > Actinopolymorphaceae > Actinopolymorpha > Actinopolymorpha sp. B11F2. The sequence goes on from NZ_JBEFTX010000002.1 coordinate 549,953, forward strand.
GCGCCTGCCGACCTTCGCCGGTTGGGTCCGTGTCCGCTGCTGCTCAGGCTGCGGCTGGACGACGGGGCCATCGTGGAGGTGGCGGCGCCGAGGCGATCCTGCGGCGATCTGGTGGGGCCGTACGTCGCCGCGCAGTTGCATCCGTCGGAGCGCCGGTCGGGCCGCTGAGCTCACCGGATTCGCGCCGGGCTCACCTGCTCCACCCAGTCATGGGTCGGGTGCGTGGGTCCGGCTCGTTGCCGTGTCTCCATGACGCCGCCGAACGGGCGGGAACTCATCGCGCACGCGCCCGGCCTCGACGCCGTTGCGGTGTGCCCGGAGCACGGTGCCCGGGATTTTGCGCTTGCCCAATCATCCTGCGCGGGTGAGGCCCCCACCCACCCTCCTCGCGGAGACTTTTCGCAGAAGTCTTTTGGGGGAACGACTTTGCGGGGGACGGAATGCTGCTCGACGATGTGTTCTCACTTGCCCGCCGAGTCGCTCCGCGTGGCACCGGTCTTCGCTGGCCGGTCCCGAGGGTACGCAGTCAGGTCACACCGGACCTTGCGCGGACCGATGCGTGCCGGGCCTCGATCGCCACGGATGTCCTGTGCCTCGCGCCGACCCGCGCCCTCGATCACGAGGTCGCCCCTGTGGTGGTCGGCGGCGTTCTGAACCGGGTCGCGGAATGCGATCCGGTTCCCGTTGTCGTCGTCCTCTCCCTCCAGCACACGCCCGAGATCGACGACCGTGCGTGCGAGGGCCTGATCGAGTTGCACTACCGGCTACGGGCCAACGGTGTCCGCCTGTACGTCGGCGCGCTCCGCTCACCGGTCTTCGAGCGTCTTCGGGCGGCCGGCGTGGTGGCCAGGCTCGGTGTCGACGCGGTCTGGCCGAGTTTGCAGACCGCCATGCTCGCGGCATACGGCGAACTGGCTGGTCCCGCGGTGGTCACCCGGGAGGTGGTCGCGGCGCTCGAGTTGCGCATGGTCGCGCTGCCGTTGTGAGTTCGGTCGTAGGACCGGACGGGGTTGATCCTCGCGGGCGTCTGCGGACCAGCCTCCCCGCCTCCGCCGGAACGCTCGCGCTCAGCTCAGATGTACCGCCAGCCCGGGCGTACCGCCAGCCCGGGCGTACCGCCAGCCCGGACGTACTGCCAGCCCAGCCCCCTCCTCAGGCCGGCCACTGCGGGTCGAACTCGTCGGCGACATCCTCTGCCTCCCCGAACAGGTGCCGCCGGGTCCGCTTGGACAGCCGGTCGGCGAAGACGATTCCTTCCAGGTGGTCGGTCTCGTGCTGAAGACAGCGCGCGAGCATCCCCGTGCCGTGGATGACGACGGGCGCTCCGCTGTGGTCGAAGCCTCGGACCGCGGCGCGGTCGGGCCGCGCGCAGGGTGCGTACGCGCCCGGCAGCGAGAGGCAGCCTTCCTCGGAGTCGTCGAGGTGTCGGTCCGCGCCGGTCGGCAGTTCGAGGACCGGATTACAGACAACGCCTTCGACCATGACCTGGTCCTCGTCCGGGCAGCGGAACACGAAGACGCGGAGGTCGACGCCGATCTGGTTGGCGGCGAGTCCCACGCCGTCGGCGGCGACCATCGTGGCGGTCATGTCCGCGACGAGCGCCGCGAGTGCTTCGTCGTACGCCTCGACCGGGCGGCATGGTCGGTGCATGACAGGCTCGCCCCATCGGGTGATCGGTCGGACGGATCCTCCGTCGGGAAGCGTGCCCAACCCCACTCCTTCCGTACGGCGAGCTCGTGCGTTCTCGCCCTGTGCCGTCGCTGGTGCGGAGATACCGTACGGGGTCGGCCGGCATCGGCCACGGGAGCCCTGAAGCCCGGCGTTCTCGGGGCAGGGAAGGATGCACTGCCGCTTTCCGGAATGGGCGGGATGTACGGAATCCCCGATAAGGGTGAACGCCGGTATGGTCTCGGACATGTCGAATGTGAACAGGGGCGACGAGGACCCCGGCGCCAACACGGCCATGTTCCAGCGCTTCGTCGATGACGGTGCGAAGCCGGGAGCCCGACCTCCGTGGGCACCCAAACCCCGGCAGACCGCCCTCAGGATCGCGGCGGTGGTCGGCGTGGTCGTCGTCGCGCTCGTGATCCTCGCGGTCGTCATCCTGGGCTGACCCGCGGTTCAGGGGCTGGAACGCCCTCCCCGCGGGGCCTGCCCCCTACCTCCGGACGCTGGTCAGCGGCTCAGTGCAAGCGCGGCGACCGCGGCCGTGACGCTCTGCGGCACTCCGGAGGCAAGGTCACGCGGCAGGTCAGCGACCGGAAACCAGCGAACGTCACGTGACTCTTCGCTCACCGCGGGTGTCCGATCGGCGGGCGAGATGCCGAGGAACTGGACGTCCAGGTGCGACTCCACACCGCACGGCGCTCCATGGCGGGACAACATGACCGGCTCGCGGCTGCGCGTGAGCTCGTCCAGCCCGGTCTCCTCCCGCGCCTCCCGCAGGGCCGCGGAGCCGAGCGAGACGTCGTCGGGTTCGCAGTGTCCCCCCGGTTGGACCCAGCGGTTCAGCCGGTTGTGAAGGACCAGCGCGGTATGCCGACCGGTGGGGTCAAGGACCACCATGCTGGCGGTGAGATGGGCAGGTGCGCAGCTGCGCCACACCCCATCGGAGTGCCGCGCCAGGTGGGCGAGATAGTCGAGCCGGAGGGCCTCCTGCTCGGCGTCGGGCGCCTTCCACCGGGAGAGCGACGCCACGGCGTCGTCATGCAGCGAGCTCACCGGCCGGATCCAGGCGTGTCAGGCCCCTCCTGGTCGGGCCCGTCTGGGCTTGGGCGGTCGCCGGGACCCTCCGAGCCGGGTTCCTCCGGCGGAGCAGCCGCCCCGCCGCCATCCTCCGGTGGTACGTCGAAGCCCAGGTCGCCGAGATCCATCCGGTCCGGAGATCCGGCCCGCTCGGCGAACCCGCGCGGGTCGTCGAGATCGTCGCCCGACGGCAGCATGTCCGGATGTGCCCACAATGCCTCGCGGCCGGTGATGCCACGGGTCTCCCGCAGCGTCGCCCACAACGTGGCGGCGTCCCTCATCCGGCGCGGACGGAGTTCGAGGCCGACGAGAGTGACGAACGTCTGCTCGGCCGGCCCGCCCTCGGCTCGGCGCCGGCGTACAGCCTCGTGGAGGGAGACCGCGGACGGCATCCGCGGCGCGGCGGCGGCGGTCACCACGTCGTCGACCCAACCCTCGACCAGTGCGAGGGCGGTCTCCAGCCGGGCGAGCGCGGCCTTCTGCCGCGGCGTCTCCTCGGGTTCGAGCAGGCCGCTTCCGAGGGCCTCCTGCAACGCCTCGGGGTTGGCCATGTCGATCCTGCCGGCGAGGTCCTCGAGCTTGCTGACGTCGACGTGCATGCCGCGTGCGTAGTCCTCCACGGCGGAGAACAGATGGGCCGACAGCCACGGCGCGTGGTGGAAGAGCCGCTGGTGGGCACACTCGCGCAGGGTGAGATAGAGGCGTACGTCGTCCTCGGGCAGCCCCAGCCCGGTGCCGAACGCGGCGACGTTGGCCGGGATGAGCACCGGCTGACCGAGTGGACCCAATGGGAGTCCGATGTCGGTCGACCCGAAAACCTCGGTGGCGAGCTGGCCGAGACCCTGCCCGACCTGGGCGCCGAACATCATTCCGCCGACCTGGGTGAGGACGCCGGTGAGCTGGGCGCCCATCGGTCCAGGCTGCTCGGGTAGCGCCTTCTCCATCGCGCCGACGACATGGGTCGCGAGGGGTTCGATCAGCTTCTTCCAGGCAGGAAGGGTGCCCTCCAGCCACTCGACGCGGTTCCAGGCGAGCGCTTCGCCGGCCGAGCCCGCGGGCAGGCTCGTGGCGTCGTCCAGCCAGTGTTCGGCGAGGCGGACCGTCTGGTCGACGGTCGTACGTTCGGCCGCGGTCAGCGAGGCGTCGCCGGCCTGGCGGATCGTCTGGCGGGCAGTTTCTTCGGCGAGCTGCCAGTTGATCGGGCCGCCCTGCCACGAGAACATGCTTTGCAGCTGTCCGAAGATCGCGCTGAGGTCGAACCCCGCCAACGGGTTGTCCGAACCGCCGGGTTGCCGCTTCTCGGGCTCCTCGCCCTCGTGCCCGGCACCGGGCTCGTCGTTGCTCACGGTTGGACCTCCGGCAGGATGAGAGATGGCTGCGTACGGATGATGGTGTGCGGGGGGCTGGTGCACGAGCGCGCCACGGCCGTACGTAGCACTGCGTTCATATCGTCCAACCTAGCCCGGGAGTTTCCAGCTGAACGACGAACCCACCCGCGTTCGTGCCCGGCGGAGCCGCCGCACGACGCGCCGGCCTGCCGTCACGGCGCGCAGGGGCGGCGGACTGGTGGCGGCGGTCACCGGCGCGTCCACGGGAATCGGGCGGGCCCTCGCCGCGCGGCTGGTCGGGCTGCCCGAGATCAAGCGGGTCATCGGGATCGACGAGCGCCGGGGCGACCTCGAGGGTGTCGAATGGCGGGTGCTCGAGGTTCGTGATCCCGCGATCGCGCAGCGCATCTCCCGCTGCGACGTCGTAGTCCACCTCGACCTCGACCGCTCGCCCGACTCCGACCCGCGGCAGCGGAGCGCGCGCAACGTTGGTGGCACGCAGACGGTGTTGACGGCGGCTGCCGCGGCGGGCGTACCCCGGGTGGTGCTGTGTACGAGCGCCATGGTCTACGGCGCCGCCCCGGACAACTCCGTGCCGCTCGACGAGGACGGGCCGCTGCGGGCACGGCCCGAAGGCATCGTGTCGGACATGCTGGAGATGGAGTGGCTTGCCCGGCGCGCGCCGAAGGCGCATCCCGGGTTGTCTGTGACCGTCGTACGCCCGTCGATGCTGGTCGGGCCCGACGTCGACACCTTCCTCACCCGGCACTTCGAGGCGGCCAGGCTCCTGGTGATCCGGGGAAGCAAGCCGAGCTGGCAGTTCTGCCATGTCGACGACCTCGTGAGCGCGCTGGAGTACGCCGTGCTCGGCAAGGTCGACGGTCCGGTCACGGTCGGCTGCGAGGGCTATCTCGAACAGGACGAGGTGGAGATGCTGTTCGGCCTGCCGCGGCTCGAGCTTCCCGAGGGGCTCGCCCTCGGTGCTGCCGAACGCCTGCACCGGTTGGGCCTCACCCCCGCCCCGGCCAGCGATCTCGCCTACGTGAGCCACCCGTGGGTAGTGTCGTCGGCGAAGTTGCTGGCCGCCGGTTGGCAGCCGGCCTATGACAACGTGACGGCCTGCGAGGTCCTGGCGACCGACGTGGCCGGGCGGCACGCGGCGCTCGGTCGGCGGATCGGTCGGCGGGAGACCGCGACGATGGGTGCTGCCGGCGCCACCGTGGCTCTACTTGGCGCCGCCGCCGTCGTACGCAGGGCACGGCGGAGAAGATCGCGAGGCGGGACATGACGCGGGTGGCTTCAAGTTCGACCGGGCCGGTGGCCGATGTGGTCCGGCTGCTCGACGTACGGGAGACGCCGCTGTCGGTCGACGAGGTCCTGGCGGCGATCGCCGATCCTCGGGCCGGCGGGCTGGCGCTGTTCGTGGGAGTCGTACGTGAGGAGGACGGCGGGCGCGGAGTGACCGAGCTCGGGTACGAAGCGCACCCGGCGGCGATCGAGGAACTCCGCCAGGTCGCCTCGGCCGTGGCGGCGGCGCATCCGGTGTGCGCGGTGGCGGCCGTCCACCGGGTGGGTGACCTCGCGGTGGGGGAGGCCGCGGTGATCGTGGGCGTGGCCGCGCCGCATCGGGGTGAGGCGTTCGACGCCTGCCGGCAGTTGATCGACGACCTCAAGGCGCAGGTGCCGCTGTGGAAGCACCAGCGCTTCACCGACGGCTCCGCCGAATGGGTCGGCGCCGGATAACTCGTTCGCCCCGCTCGGCTCAGTTTCCCGGGCTCCCCGTGATCATGTTCGTGATCATGTCGGTGATCATGAAGAATTTTGGGATCTATGGGCCATTTTCCTTTCATGGTCCCGATTCCTTTCATGATCACGAACATGATCACGAACATGACGACCGACATGATCACCGACATGATCACCGGGCTGCGAACCGCGGAGATGATCGCGAGGACCGTCGCGGGTGCTTACGGGACGGTCACCTACGCTGGGGCCCATGTCTCGCCGTGTCGCGACGATGACGCTGACCGCGGTCCTGCTCATCGCCCTCGTAGCCGTCGCCTGGCTGGTTCCTGTGCCGTTCGCCGCGATGAGCCCTGGGCCCACCGAGAACACTCTCGGCACCGTCGACGGCAAGCCCATCGTCCAGATCAGCGGGCACGAGACGTTCAAGACCAACGGCGCGCTCGACCTCACCACCGTCGCGGTGAGCAGCCCTGACCAGAAGCTGGACCTCATCAGCGTCATCGTCGGCTGGATCGACCCACGCGTCGCGGTCGTTCCGTACGACTATCTCTATCCCGGCGACCCCACACCGGAGCAGGTCGAGCAGGAGAACGCCGAGGCGATGCAGACGTCCCAGCAGACAGCCGTCGCGGCCGCGCTGCGCCAGGCGAACGAGAAGGTGACACCGGTCGTCCAGGTGCAGGCCGTCGTCGAGGACACACCGGCCGTCGGCAGGCTGAAGGCCGGTGACGTGATCGTCGCGGTCGACGGTAAGCACGTCACGGGTGCCCAGGATGTCGTCGACATCGTGGGCAGGCACCAGCCGGGCGACCGGATCCAGTTCGCCGTACGTCGGGGCGACAAGGATGTCGACGTCTCCATCACCACGGCGAAGTCACCCCAGGACCCGGGCAAGGCGTTCGTCGGGATCACGCCGTTCGACGGCTTCGAGTTCCCGTTCAAGGTCACCGTCAACCTCGGGCAGGACATCGGCGGCCCCAGCGCGGGCACGATGTTCGCGCTGGCCATCGTCGACAAGCTGACCAAGGGCAGCCTCACCGGCGGACACCACATCGCGGGCACTGGTGCGATCGCGGCCGACGGCACGGTCCAACCCATCGGCGGGATCCAGCAGAAGATCGCCGGGGCGAAGGAGAACGGCGCCGAGACCTTCCTCGTCCCGGCCGCCAACTGCGAGGCGGCCGCGGCGGCCCAGGTCGACGGCATCCGCCTGGTCCGGGTCGACACGCTCCGTGGCGCCGTACAGTCCCTCGAGCGGCTGCGCGACCAGCCGTCGGCGCGTGTCCCGAGCTGTGCGCGATGAAGGCGACGGGCCGCCGACGACGCGACAACGAACCGACCATTGCGGCCATCGGAGCGCGGGGCGTCGCGGGGGAACCCGGGACGTTTTCGCTAAGTTTCCCTTCCAGGGATGATCTGACCAGGCGGCGCCTCAGCCACGGGCGGGAGCCCGACCCAGACCTCCAGGAGCGATGACGACGTGAGCAGTTTCTCCGCACCGCGCGATCCTTTCCGGCGCGGACCCTCGGGCCCTCGCGGCGGCAACGTCCGTACCAGGGCGCTCGTGCCGACGATCATCGTCCTCGTGGTCCTGGCCGCCGTCTTCGCCGTCTTCACGAGCTTCTGGACCGAACGGCTGTGGTTCGGCTCGGTCGACTACTCCCAGGTGTTCACGACCACGCTGCTGACGCGGTTGGGCATGTTCGTCACCTTCGGTGTCGTCCTGGGGGCGGTCGTCTTCGCCAACCTGGCGCTCGCGCACCGGCTCCGGCCGCGCTACCGCACGATGTCCAACGAGCAGCAGACGCTGGACCGCTACCGCGACGTCATCGACCCGCACCGCAAGCTCATCGCCGGTGTGGTGGCGGGTCTCCTCGGCCTGATCGCCGGCTCGAGCGCGTCGGGGCGCTGGGAGACGTTCCTGCAGTGGAGCAACGCGACGAGCTTCGGCACCAAGGATGCGCAGTTCGGTCTCGACGTGTCCTTCTACGTGTTCGGCTATCCGTGGTACCGCTTCCTGATCGGATTCGGCTTCGCGATCATCCTGTTGTCGCTGGTGGCGGCCCTGGTCGCGCACTATCTCTACGGCGGGATCCGGCTGCAGACCCAGGGCCAGAAGGCGTCCGCCGCGGCGCAGGCGCACATCTCGGTGCTCCTCGGGCTGTTCGTTCTGTTGAAGGCCGTCGCCTACTGGTTCGACCGCTACGGCCTGGTGGTCGCGGCGCACCAGATGTCGAACTCGAGTTTCACCGGCATCACCTACACCGACGCGCACGCGGTCGTACCGGCCAAGACCATCCTCACCTTCATCGCGGCGATCTGCGCGGTGTTGTTCTTCGCCAATGTCGTACGCCGCACCTGGATGTTGCCCGGTCTCGGCCTCGGCCTGCTCGTGCTCTCGGCGGCCCTGCTCGGGTGGGCGTGGCCCGCGATCGTGCAGCAGGTCCAGGTCCGTCCCAACGAGCCGGTGCGCGAGGCGAGCTACATCCAGCGCAACATCGACGCGACCCGGAAGGCGTTCGGCGTCTCTGACACCAAGGTCACGAGGTACGAAGCCGAGACGACGACGAGCGAAGGCCAGCTCGCCAACGACGCCGAGACCCTTCCCGGCGTCCGTCTGATCGACCCGGCCATCGTCGGTCCGACGTTCGAACAGCTGCAGCAGGTCCGTGGGTTCTACTCCTTCGCCGAGCCGGCGCTCGACGTCGACCGCTACACCGTCGACGGGGAGACCCGCGACGCCGTGGTCGCGGTCCGCGAGGTCAACCTCGACGGCGTACCCGCCGACCAGCGCAACTGGAACAACGACCACACCGTCTACACCCACGGTCACGGCGTCGTCGCGGCATATGGCAACCAGCGGACCAGCGAGGGCAGTCCGCAGTGGATGGAGGGCGGCATTCCCAGCCGGGGCGATCTCGGGAAGTACGAGCCGCGGATCTACTTCGGTGAGTCGTCCCCGCCGTACTCCATCGTCGGCGCCCCCAAGGGCAGCGAGCCGGTCGAGTTGGACATCCCGGGCGGCAGCGCCGACACCCAGTCGACCAACACCTACCAGGGTGACGGCGGAGTGCCGCTCGGGTCATTCGGCAACCGGCTGCTCTACGCGACGAAGTTCCAGGACTTCAACATCCTGCTCAACCGGTCGCGGATCAACTCCGAGTCGAAGGTCCTCTACGACCGCAACCCCCGGCAGCGCGTGCAGAAGGTCGCGCCGTGGCTCAACGTCGACTCCGACCCCTATCCCGCCATCGTCGGTGGCCGGGTCAAATGGATCGTCGACGGTTACACGATGTCGGAGAATTACCCGCTCTCTCAACGACTGCTCCTCAACGACGCGACTTCCACGTCACTCACGCCGCAGCCGGCGATCGTGGGGCAACCGAGCGAGCGGCTCAACTACGTCCGCAACTCGGTGAAGGCGACCGTCGACGCCTACGACGGAAGCGTGAAGCTGTACGCCTGGGATGAGAAGGATCCCATCCTCCGTACCTGGATGAAGGCGTTCCCCGGCACCGTCGAGCCCAAGGACGCGATGCCCAAGGCGCTGATGGACCACGTCCGCTATCCGGTGGACCTGATGAAGATCCAGCGCGAGGTGCTTGCGCAGTACCACGTGACGGACGCGGGCGCGTTCTACCAGGGCACCGAGCGTTGGAAGGTCCCGGCAGACCCGACGAAGGGCGCGCAGGACGCCACCAAGCAGCCGGCGTACTACCTGTCGGTGCAGATGCCGGGAGCGGACGGGCCGGAGTTCTCGTTGACGTCGACCTACATCTACTTCAACCGGGAGAACCTCGCCGCCTTCGTCGCCGTCAACGCCGACGCCACGTCGAAGAACTACGGCAAGATCCAGGTGCTCCAACTCGACGAGACCCAGATCGACGGGCCGAGCCAGATCGCGAACAAGCTCGACTCCGACACCAGGGTGGCCGACGCCATGTTGCCGCTTACCCGTGGTGACAGCCAGGCCCAGAAGGGCAACCTGCTGACGCTCCCGGTCGGAGGCGGTCTGCTCTACGTCCAGCCGGTCTACGTCCAGCGCGGTTCCGGTGACGCGGCCTATCCGCTGATGCGGCTGGTCCTCGCGTCGTTCGGGGGTGGCATCGGAGTCGGGCCGACACTGCAGGATGCGCTCGACATGGTGTTCGCCGGTAACGCGGGCGCCGACACCGGCGAGAACCCCGGCAGCGAGCAACCGCCGGAGGAGCCTGGCGAGACGCCCGCACCGCCTACCTCCGACGCAGTGGCGCGCGAACTGGCCGCAGCAAATGAGGCATTCGAGGAGGCCGAGGCTGCCCTGAAGGAGGGTGACCTCAGCGCCTACGCCGAAGCCGTGGAACGCGCGCAGGCGGCCGTCGCCCGGGCAGCGGAAGCCCGTCGCGGCGGGCAGGGCGGTGCCGAGGACGGCGCCACCCCCTCGCCCGAAGCACCCGCGACCGGCACGGAGCCACACGAACCGGATGCGGGCTGAGGCAGGCCAGCCGGGGATGGCTGGTGCGGGGATTGACCCGATTTGCTGTTCTCCAGCCATCCCCGTACTCTTGTCCAGGCGACGCGGGGTGGAGCAGTTCGGTAGCTCGCTGGGCTCATAACCCAGAGGTCGCGGGTTCGAATCCCGCCCCCGCTACCAGGCAAAACGCCCCCGGAGACCTGATCTCTCCGGGGGCGTTTTCAGTCTCGATGTGACCAAACTTGTGACCAGGCCCTTGCGGGCGGCCCTAGGTGTACCCGGCCAACAGGTTGGTCACAGTCGGCTGATCGAGGGTAGTCCGCCGAGTGCGCTATGGAGAACGGCGGCCGATCGTGAGGCACTGGCTATGAGGTGCGGATCAGCTCGACGATCTTCCGGCGTATCCGTGGAGGGTCGATGCCGTGGCGTGCCAGGAGCTGCGCCTCAGGGCATCGCTCGTGATCCACTAGTCCGATCAGCATGTGTCCGGAGGTCACCCTGTTGTGGCCAAGGGTGCGCGCTTCCTGTACAGCCCGATCCAGGATCCCGACGACTGTCGCAGGATCCCCGGCTTCATTGGATTCGGTTTGCCTGACGCCCTTGCTCGTGATCTCGTCGGCGACCTCATGGCGGAGGACGGCTGGAGGTACGCCCATGTCGGTCAGCGCCTTGCAGGCTAGGCCATCGTCGATGGCGAGCAGGCCGAGAAGGAGGTGGGCTGCGTCGGCGCGCACCAGGCCATCGGCCTTTGATCGTTCCTCGGCCAGGTACCGAGCCAACCTGGCATCTCTGGTGAAAGTTTCGAACATGCTCGACCGCTTTCAGACAGACGCGATCGGTAGACCGTGATCCCGTCACACGCTACGCCTGCCGCCCAGGCGTCGGACACCTCAGCCGTTCGTTGCTGAAAGGTCCGAATTGTGATACCCGAGGTTGTCGGGACGGTCCGAGCGCTTGGTAGGCAAGGCTCGGGCCATGGTCCTCCGGGCGTGGACCTCGCCGTAGAGGCCGCTGCATTCACGTCGCTCTCCCCAGACCACGGGTGCGATCGAGTTGGCCGGCGTTTCCGGGGCGGCCGTTCGGCCCAGGACACCCCGTACCTGGTCCTCGCCGGATGGCCGCCCCACGGGACTGACCCCCAGTGTGACTCAACGATCTGCAACAGTCGGCGACGGTATCGCGGGGTACTCCCGGCCGCCCCAGCCTCGCCGCTCACACCGGCGATCGAGCTCATCGAGTCTCTCGGCGCCATAGATGTAGGTTTCCTAAGCTGCTCATCCCGGTCGTCGTTGAATGGCGGGATCTGGCCGGGCTAGCGCTGGGAGACAGGGAGGAATGTTCCGGCGGGAATGTGGTCTGAGCGGACGTTGAGCTGGTCGCCGATGTGCATGCCCTCGGAGTCGATGGTGACCTGCCGGATGTGGCGGTCATGGGCGGAGCCGCGGGTCTGGAGCACGGCGATTGCGAGTTGGATCTCGCCGCCGGTCTCGACGTAGCGCAGCATGATCGAGACATCGGCGAGGCTGCCGACCTCCAACGCGGCGGCGGGTGTGAATGTGCGGGCGGTCGGGCTGGGTGGTGCGGAGGTAAGGAGTGTGGTGATCTCGTGCTCGCGCAGCAGCGAGCCAAGCGCTATTACGAAGTCGAGCAGTGCTCGGGGAGTGGCGATCCGTTCCAAGGAGGACAGCGTGTCGATGACCACACGGATCGGGCGCTCCTGCTCGACACTTCGACGGATGGCCAGGAAGTGGTCCTCCAAGGAGGCGAGCTCGGGAGGTTCTGCCCTGACTTGGACGAGTCCGGAGGCCTGCATGGTGTCGAGGTCGAATCCCCAGCCAGCGGCGTTTCGTGCCAGCTGGTCGCGGGTTTCGTCGAACGTGTAGAGGATGCAGTGCTCGCCGGCACGGTAGCCGGTGTCAGTGAAGGTAAGGCTGGTCAGCGTTTTTCCGCTGCCGGTGGGTCCGGTGAGCAGGATGGTCGCGTCTTTGTAGAACCCGCCGCCGCACATCTCGTCGAGTTTGGGGATGCCAGACGAGACCCGCGTCTGCGATGCCCGTTCAGATGGCGCGACGAGCACCAGCGGGATCACCACGATGCCTTCCCGAGCATCGATGGTGAACAGCCATTCGCCGGTCCGGTGGGGCGCCGCGCGGAACTTTACTACCTCGATGGTTCGGCGGCGCCGTTCGGCGTCGAGCACATTCCGCAACAGTACAACGTTGCTGAAGACGAACTCTTCTACGCCGAGCCGGGATATCCCGTTGTAGTCAGCGAGGCGTTCGGATGTGTGTACCGAGGTCACCCCCAGACTGTTCACGCCCTTGATAAACCGCAGCACCTCGTCTCGGACTGTCCGCACATCGGGGTAGCGGGCAAAGACGGCACCGATCGAGTCCAGCGCCACACGCGCAGCCCCAACGCTGCGGACGGCAGCCTCGATCCGCGCCACGACGGGGGTGAGCGTATAGGTTCCCACGGTGCTTGTCGCATCGCTGACTTCGCTGGACACGTCGACGAAGGCCCACTTACCTTCGTCCTCCCACCGTTGGATCGGCATTCCCAGCGAGGACGCCGACTTGCGAATGTCAGCAGGGGTTTCTTCAAAGGTGACGAAGACGGCGTTCTGGTCGAACAGTTCGATACCGCGAGCCAGGAACTGCATCGCGAAAAGTGTCTTACCGCAACCCGTCGTGCCCGCTACCAGGGTTGAACGCCCGGCAGGCAGTCCACCTTGGGCGATCTCATCGAACCCTCTGATGCCGGTGGGAAGCTTCTCGACTAGATCATTCGTCATCTCGATCCTGCCGTCTCGCGATCAACGGATCGGGAAAACCCAGACCCGCAGCGGTGCGTACTTCATCGGACAAGTCACCAATCACCCGCAGCTGCGGCAACGGTCCCGTGCGGACCACCGTGGGCACCACGACAACCCCGTCCTGCTCCGCAACCTCTGGCTGCTCGAACACATCGACGACCTTCAGGTCGTACGGACCTGCAAGGCGGGACTCACACAACCCGCGCAGCTTGACCTCCGCATCCTGCGACTCTCGTGCCTGGCCAGCCATATAGATCGTGAACGAGTAAGTGATCAACGGCACATCAGACACAACCACCACCCAGCCAACGGCTCACCCAGATCGGCGGAGGCCCTACAGCAACCCACGAGGCGTTCGACAGACCGCGCGGTGGTCGGGTGCCACAGGACCCAATCCACCTCCCCCTGCAGATCGAACCGTAAGGCAGCGAAGACCAGCCCGTGCCTTGACCTTAAGTCCGAATGCGTCGTATATATCCAATCTTCCCAGCAGCAGAAGAGCCGCGCGCTCTCACACAAGGCTGCTCGACGAGCTGCCAAGAGAGTGGAGGGCAAAGGTCCCCGCTTTGCTTGGGACAGACCTCGTGCTCATCACCCGGCAGGCTCGCGAGCAGCTGCGCCAGCAAGCAGCCGACCAACGGACCTCGCCTCGAGGCTGCGTAAGGCGGCAGCCGATAGGCGACAACACAGCAGACGGCGCCGGGCGATCCCGATGGAGCAAACTTGTGACCAGTAACCTGGTCACGTCTCCGGATTGCTCGGCAGCTTGATGATCAACCTTGCAAGCATGGCTGCCGCGTCCTTGTCACGCCCCTCGCTGCGCTGAACATATGTCTGCATCGTAAAGCCGACGCTGGAGTGGCCGATCCGCTCGCTGAGGATCTTTGGGTTGATTCCGTTGTCCATCGCGATCGTGGCATAGCTGTGGCGTACGCCGTGCAGGGTGATCCGCGGTAGGCCTGCCCGGTCCACAAGCCGGTTGAACCTTCGCGTGATCGTGTCCGGATGAAGCAACCGCCCGTCCTCGAAGCAGAAGACTTTGCGATGGCTGGGGTAGCTACGTCCCCATGCCTTCCGTTCCTCGTCGACCATGGCGAGGTGCTCCCGCAGGACCGACACTGTGTATGCATCGAGCGAGATAGTCCGCCTACCGCTGTCGGTTTTCCCGTCCTCATCGAGCGGCTTCCCGTCGACCACAACTCGGGTGGGCTCGATTGTCAGTGCCCCCGCGTCAAGGTCCACCAGGTCCCGTTCCACACCCGCAAGCTCCGAGCGTCGCATACCAGTCGTGGCGACCAGGACCCACAGCGCCCGGAAGCGATCCTTGCTCGCCTGGCGCGTCCGCGAGGGGCGGCGCCCGTGGAGGCGGCGGTGGCGGTACTGGACGGACATCGAGGAGTGGGCCAGTCGCCACGAACCTCGTGGCTGGAACGACCGATCATGCCGCTTGTCCGCTCGATCACCCTGATGACAGCGCGTTGAAGCTCAGCCGCGGTGGCTCCGTATCGCATTCACCAGAGGCGTGCGCACGAGTATGTGGGCTGGAGGAGGCAACTCCTCGAGGCCGAACCATGCGATGTCGTCGTGTTCCTCGGGAGCGACGTTCGCTGGCGTTCCCTGCCAGTCACGCACAAGCCAAGCGCTACGCTGAGCGGATCCTCGTGGCTTCTGAGCGTGACTGCGAGACCGGACGAATGGGCACAGGGCCTCCTCCGCGTCCCTGGTGCCGACCGCGCCCGGCGCATGGATGTGAGCCTCGGGAGGTCGGCGAGACGCCCGCGTGGTGGAGCGTGAGTGATGATCAGCTCATCTTGACCGTGGGTTCCCCGGCGTTGCTGGCCGGCGCCATCGGGCTTGCGGGAAGCGCGGCCTGGACGACCCGCAGCGCGCCGAACAGGTTGGTCTCCAGCTGGTCTCGCAGTTGCTGCTCGGTCAGCTCCTCCACGGCGCCGAACAGGCCGGTGCCCGCGTTGTTCACGACGACGTCGAGACGGCCGAAGCGCTCCTTGGCTCGGTTCACGCCCTCGAAGACGGCCACCCTGTCGGTCACGTCCAGCTGAAGCGGAAGAACCGCGTCGCCATACGTGGCGACCAGCTCGTCAAGGCTTGCGCGACTACGGGCGGCCGCGGCCACCTTGTCGCCCCGGGCCAGAGCGGCCTCCGCGAAGCTGCGGCCAAGGCCGCGGGAAGAGCCAGTGAAGAACCAGACCTTGCTCATGAACTTTCCGTCCCTTCTTCCCTTCCGCTTATGGTGAGTTTCCGCCTCCTTGACGAGAGGGGCGTCGCGTACGCAACAACGCGCCCCGATCGACACGACGTCAGGAGCCAGTTGACCGGTTACCGCTGACAACACGGCCCATGAAGGGCCGGGGCAGCGGGTACAGGGCGGCGACTGGCGAGGGCCGAGGGCGTGGCGGTCATCAGCATCAAAGCCCCTCTCCGTCGGCGTGCACGCATGAGCGGTCGGCCTCGCGGGACCGGGGTCGACAGGGTTCCCTTGCTGACCCCCGGTCCGAGACGTGTCGCGTGATCACCGCCGTCCCACGGTCTGATGGGCAACAGAGGACTTGGGCGTGTTCGGTCAGGGAGTCGGGTGGCCGGGGGGATTTTCACCCCCCGGCTCCCACAGATCCCGGCGTGAACCTCTCGGTTCACCGGGCTCTTGTCATCCTGATCACCAGATGCGGGGGGCCCAAGGAACCCATGCCCAG